>JALOTY010000039.1 GCA_025457665.1 Akkermansiaceae bacterium
TTGCATCCGATGGGAGAAATCGACTGCGATGTTTCAAGGCTTTGTGAATCTGACGTGCGCTCTGCTCCTCATGAGAGAGGTTTTGGGATAGCTTCTAGCCTCAAAGACAACAGCTGGAAGCACTCAGCCCTTCAAGGCTTACCTAGGCGAAGGTAACGTCGGCATACAAGGAACCATTGATGAATTTGGGATGGTTGACTTCACCTACATGACCGGTCCCGGGACCCCACGTGGCGCGCAAATGTTCAATGAGATGCTTGAACACTTCGGTTCAAACGTGATTGGGGTCCGAGGTAGCTGGGCTGGAGGAGGTGAGCTTTCGACCAATTTTGACGTTTACAAAGCAGCTATCGGTCGAAACCTTTCACCCGAGGAGGCTGCTGCACTGACGCCAACAGGCAAGAATGCAACCCGCGCTGGATTCGGAAAGATCAACATATTCACGGACAATGAGAACGAGGTTTTACTTGAGTTTACAAGATGAAGCACTATTCCGAGATGGCCGAACTTATGCGCATAGCGAGAGCCAACATGTTGCCCTCGCAACTGGCTCACATGGTGATTTTGCATGCAGATGGTGACGTAGGTCAATTTTACCTCATCACCGTCTTTGCAGAAGCATTCCCGGAAGTGCCACTCCAGCAGATCAAGCGAGCAAGTCGCTGGCATCGTGTATGTAACAATGGGATGAGCGACGCAGAGTTCGATGCTATGCTTTCTCCGTGGTTCGGCAGCGCATCGTCCGATTCTCCGCCGCAAGAACCCCGTGGCTGAGCTCAGTAGGTTTGGCAGCGGGCGGCGTCTTGGGTGCTTGTCGCGAGTCGTGTGGCCGCACGAACACCTAGGTAAGCGTGGTCTCTGCCGCCTCCCGGTCTTTCTCCACTGTATAGCGTAGCGTTGATAGTGTCGCGTCGTGTGATTACTACGCACGACTCCCTTATGAAGTTCGACCGGCGCGGACGTCTCCGCTATGAACCGGAACAGAAAGCCGCTCTGATCGAGGCCGATGCTGCCAGCGGTCTGAGCGGTCCGAAGTTCGCCCCTCCGGGGCTGGAGACAGGCGAGGCATCCTCCTATCCCATCCATCCCATCCATCCTGGTCCGACTTCCCGGCTGTTCCTTTTCGTCCCTTTCGATCCTTTCGTTGTTCCCCACTTCATCAACCTTTCCGTGTTTTCCGAGTATTCCGTGGTTCCTTCTTCCGCAGCGGGAAGCGGGTAGCAAGGAGCGTGGGATAGCCGATGCTTCGCGTAGAGGCTGTCAGTGATGGGTGGTCGGTGTGAGATGCCTCAGGGGGTGTCCGTCTTCGCTGGCACCGTGCCAGAAGCGATGTTTTGCGATAGGGGCGAGGAAAATCCGGGACAGGCTTCAATTCCACCTGCTCTGCAACCCCGCGTCCGAAATCGACCTCCCCAAGCTCGAACACCGCCTGCCCAAACACGTCCTCACCATCAGCGACGTGGAAACCATCCTCGCCCGTTGCGACGTGGCAGACCCCAGCGGCCTCGGCATCCGTGATCGCGCCATTTTAGAAACCCTCTACAGCACCGGCAACGAGCGGCCCGTCGAGCGCCAGAAACCACCGACCGACGAACCACCATAAACAACGCCACTCTTTACCCGCCGCCAAAAGCCGTCTATCCTTCCAGCATGAATGAACGCATCACCTTCAACCCGAACCAGTGTGGAGGCCGTCCCTGCATCCGCGGGATGCGCATCCGCGTGAAGGACGTGCTTGATCTGCTGGCCGCCAGAGTGCCCGAAGCTGAAATCCTCGAAGACTATCCGTATCTGGAACCCGACGACATCGCTGCCTGTTTGGAATACGCCGCTGCCGAAGCCGATCATCCCGTCCTCGTCGCCCGGTAGCCCATGCGCTTCGTCGTCGATGCCCAGTTGCCGCCCGCCTTGGCCCGGCTGCTCACTGCCCACGGCCATCAAGCCGAGCACGTTGCCGACATTGGCCTGCGCGACGCCGACGACTCCCCCATCTGGCTCTACGCCCTTCAGCAACAAGCCATTATCATTACCTAAGACGAAGACTTCCCGCACCGCCTCAGCCAAACCGTGACCGCCCCCGTCATCGTCTGGCTGCGCATCGGCAACACCAGCCGCAAAGCCCTGCTCCAGTGGTTCGAGCCACTGCTGCCGCAGATCGTCCAGCATATCCAGCAAGGCGACCGCCTCATCGAGGTCCGCTGAAGTCGCGCCCGCGCCTTGCCCTTCTTCTTAGCTGCTAGCGTAAGCGTGGTCTCTGACGCCTTCCGGTCCTTCTTCGGGCATAGCGTAGCGTTGATAGCGTCGCGTCCTATGAATGCTACGCACGACTCCCTTATGAAGTTCGACCGGCGCGGACGTCTCCGCTATGGACCGGAACAAAAAGCCGCTCTGATCGCGGCCTACGTTGCCAGCGGTCTGAGCGGTCCGAAGTTCGCTCTCGTGGGCTGGAGACAGGCGAGGCAAGCTCCTATCCCACCCATCCTGGTCCAAACTCCATGCTGTTCCGTTTCGTTCCTTTCGATGATTTCGTTGTTCCCCACTTCATCAACCTTTCCGTGTTTTCCGGGTATTCCGTGGTTCCTTTTTCCGTAGCGGGAAGCGGGTAGCAAGGAGCGTGGAATAGCCGACTTTTCGTCCCTTTCGATCCTTTCGTTGTTAGAAAACCTCATCCGCCATTCCTCGTTTTCCCGAGCGGGGCTTGGGGTGTCCTGGGGTCAGCGGAGTAGGGACGAGAGGTCGGCGAGGAGTGGGCCGTCCTTGCGGTCGGCTTCGAGGATGGCGGCTTTTTGCAAACTGAAGATTTCTCCGATGCCCTTTTTTGCGAGGTCGAGCATGGAGCTGAGCTGGTCGCCACTGAAGACCGATTCCTCACCGCTGCCCTGAACTTCGACGAATTCCAGTTTCTCGGTCATGACGACGTTGAAATCGACAGCGGCTTCCTTGTCTTCGGGATAGTTGAGGTCCAGCACGGCCTGACCTTGGAAAATCCCGGTCGAGACCGCTGCCACAAGTTGTTTGAGGGGGAAGTCGCGAAGCTTGCCTTCTGCCATCAGGCGGTTCAGCGCGATGGCCAGGGCCACGCAGCCACCGGTGATCGAGGCGGTGCGGGTGCCGCCGTCGGCCTGGAGGACGTCGCAATCCACCCAGAGGGTCCGGGTTCCGAGTTTGTCGAGATCGACCACCGCCCGCAGCGCGCGACCGATGAGGCGCTGGATTTCCGACGAGCGGCCATCGAGCTTGCCGCGCGAAATGTCCCGCTGCTTTCGGTCCAGGGTGGAGTAGGGGAGCATCGAGTATTCCGCTGTCACCCATCCTCCGGGCGTCCGTTGTGCCTTCATCCAGCGTGGCACGTCTTCCTCGACCGTGGCGGCGCAGATCACCCGGGTGTTGCCAAAGGAAACCAGCACCGAGCCCTTGGCATGGGGAGCCACATCGGGGGTGAAAGAAATCGGGCGGAGTTGATCGAAGGCGCGGGCATCGGGGCGTATGGCTGACATGCGGGGCAGTGAACGGACCTTGCCGTCCGCTGCCAAGCGCGAACCCCCATTTTCCCCATGATCAAAACCCTGCTTTGCCTCCTGCCCCTGCCGCTCGCCGCTCTCGATCTCCCGCAAATCCCCGAGGTGAACGAGGCGATGCGGAAAGCCATCGATTCCCAGGAAATCGCCGCCGCCATCACGCTGGTGGCGGAAAACGGCGTGACCAAGCACTGTGGAATCGATGGCGTGCGGGACCTGGACCAACCCGAGAAGCTCGGGCTGGACTCGATGTTTTGGATCGCCTCGATGACCAAGCCGGTGACGGGCGTGGCGGTGATGATTTTGCAGGAGGAAGGGAAGCTCGACCTGGACGATCCGGTTTCCAAGCATCTGCCGGAGTTTGGGGCCTTGAAGGGTCCCGATGGCAAGCCGGCAAGCATCACCTTGCGGCAATGTCTGACCCATACCAGCGGCCTGCCCGAGCCTAGCGCCGAAGCCAGCCGTGATGCCCGCGAGCTTCAGGGGATCATGCCATCGATTCTTGCCCAGCCCCTGCAATTCCCTCCGGGATCCCGCTGGCAGTACTGCCAGAGCGGCATCAATACGGCGGCACGCGTGGTGGAGGTTGTTTCCGGAATGTCCTTCCCCGAGTTCATCGAGAAACGCATCTTCCAGCCCCTGGGGATGAAGGACACGACCTTTTATCCCGATGAAGATCAGGCCGCGCGGCTGGTCACTTCCTATGAGCGCACGGCGGATGGCAAGCTGGTGCCTGCGCCACTGCGTTTTCTTGAGGGCAAGCCTGTGACCTCACGCGACCGCTATCCGCGCGCGAACGGCGGGCTTTTTTCCACGGCCAGCGACTACCTGGCCTTCTGTCAGATGTTGTTGGATGGAGGGAAATCGAAGGATCAGCGCCTCCTGAGTGAGGCTTCCGTGCTCACCTTTCGAAGCATTCATACCGGGGATCTTGAAACCGGATTCACGCCGGGAAATGGCTGGGGTGTGGGCTGCTGCGTCGTTCGCGAACCTCAGGGGGTCAGTGCCGCGCTTTCGCCCGGCAGCTTCGGCCATGGTGGAGCGTATGGCACTCAGGCATGGATCGATCCGGTGAAGAAGCGGATCTTCCTCCTGATGGTTCAACGGGCGAATTTCCCGAACTCGGATGACTCTCCGGTCCGCAAGGAATTCCAGAACGCCGCGGCCAAGGCTTTGGATCGACCCTGATCATGAAAAGGCCACCGGCGGAGGTCGATGCCGCCGATGGCCCCGTGAAAGCCTGTGGGCTCAGGGTCCCGTGACCCGCAGTCGGGCGAACTGGCGGGTGCCGGTGGGGAAGGTGAACTTCACCGCGTTGCCAGTGATTTCCACATTGCCTGCTCCGGTGCCCAGGGTGGCCGCCGTCCAGGTGCCGGTGAGCGAGGTGGAGCTTTCTACGATAAAGTCAGTACTATAAACCCCGGAGTAATCCGCCGCCTTCGTCCAGGTGATGCTTGTGCCGCCGAGATCGGTCACGACCCCCGGCAGGGCGGTGAAGCCGGTGGTGACCGAGTTTCCGCCGAGGAAGTATTCGATGCCATTGGCCACGCCATCGCCATCATGATCGTCATCGATCCCCCCAGCGGTGCTGTTGGTCGCCTGCCAGGAACTGTAGCCGCCGGGGCTGACGTTGAGGACGAGGTTTGATCCGCTGAGAGCGAGGGTGCCATTGAAGGCGCCGATCGCGCCGCTGAGATTGGCGGGATCCAGGGAGTCGCCCGGGAAGATTCCGTTGCTGGTGATCAGCGTGTAGGTGCCGACTTCCAAGCCTCCGAGATTGGTGAAGTTGAAATCATCGAATCCCAGGACCTCGATGCCGAGGCCGAGCGTGCCGGTGACGGCGATCCGGTCGCTGCTGCCTGCGAGCGAGTCCAGCTCGAAACTGAGTTTCCCTGTGCCGCCCGCCATGGCAACGAGGTCAAGATCGCCGCCGATGGAGAGTTGTCCTGCCGAAGCCCCCGGGGCGATGCCCCCTGCGGCGGCGACGATCACATTTCCTCCCACTGTGCCGGTGCCGCCGAGTTGGCCACCATTGATGGTCACTTCGCTCGTGGCGGGGAGCGAGCCCTGGATGCGCAAGGTGCCGTTGTTGATCGTGGTGGTGCCCGTGAAGCTTTGCGCCGCCGTCAGCGTTTGGATGCCGGCCCCACTCTTGACCAGATTCATCCCGGACGCGCCATCGGCGATGATGCCCGAGTAGCTGAGATCGGCTCCGCTCACGGGATTGAGGGTGAGGGTGGTGACCGCATCATAACCTCCGGCGGTGGTGGTGAAGATTGCGGCGAGGTTCTTGTCACCGGTGAGCCCGCCGAGAGTCAGGGTCGTGACGGTGGTTTGCAGGCCATGGAATTCATCTCCCGTCACGCTGGCCAAGGTATCCAGCGGGCTGTTCTGCAGCGAGGTGGGGTGGCCGGCACAAAGGATTCCCTCCAGAATGGTCGTTGCGCCGTTGAAGGTGTTTGAAGCACCGGCCGCGAGGGTGAACTTGCCGATGCCCTCTTTTGTTAGAGCAAGGTTGCCGGTGATTTGGGCGCTGGGGTTGACGGGGTTGCCATTGAACGACGATGAAACTCCGAGTCCGCCGAAGGTGAAGTCGGCGCTGTTGTTGAGGGTCAGCGTGGCCAGTGCGCCGCTGTTGGTGACCCGCTGGTTCCGCGCGGTGAGGGTGGCGATGCTGTTGGTCAATCCGGCAAGCGTCTGGGGATTGCCGAAAAGATCATAGGTCACCGCGCGACCGGAACCCGAACCGTTGCCGCCTGTGAGATTGAGGACGGTGGTGGTGGGCAGGGCATCGGCCACTCCGGCCCTCACGGTGAGGGTGACGCCGGTGTTTCCGGTGGTGATGGTGGTGTTTCCCGAATAGGTGGCAGGTGTTCCGAGGTTGATGGCCTGGAGATTGCCGCCGCTGTTCGCGCTTCCGGGAGAGGAGAAGGTGAGATTTCCCGATCCGCCAATCGCGCTGTTCAGGTTCAAGGTTCCCGCGGCTGAGGTATTGCGTCCGAAGGCGATGGCCGTCGTCCCCGCCGTGCCCAGAGTGATGGGAGTGGAAAGGGTGAGATCGTGGGTTTGGGTGGAAAGCGTGCCGCTGTTGAGGATCACGCCGCTGGTCCCCTGAAAGGCTGCGCTGTTGTTGTAGGATAGAACGCCGCCGTTGATGGTGGTCGGTCCGGTGTAGCTGTTTGACGTGTTGAAATTGAGGGTTCCCGCCGAGGATTTGACGACCGAACCGGAACCACTGATGCCGCTGCTGTTGATCGTGACGCTGGCACCGCCATCCGCGCTGATGGTCAGGGTGCTCGCGCCGAGGTCGATGCCCCCGCTGTAGGTCGCGCCGGTGTTGCCATCCCCACGGACGAGAGTCGAGTCGGCAAGGGTGACAGGTCCGGCAAACACGATGCCGGTCGCGCTTCCGCCGACGTGGATCGCCCCATTGTTCGCCGTGCCGTTTCCAGCGAGTGTGAGGGGCTCATTCGTCGTCGAACTGGCAAAGCTGGCACCTGCGAAAAGTCGCCCGCCTGCGGCCACGGTGGTCCCGGCAGCGCTCGTGCCCAGGGCGGAGGCATTGCGGATTTCCAGGGCACCCCGGGTGATGTGAGTCGTTCCGGTGTAGGTATTCGCACCGCTGAAAATCGTCGTCGCGGGAGTGGTGCCTATGGGTGCGGTGCTGGCGATCGTCACGGATGAGGCCCCGGCGCCATTGTCGGTGATCGGAGCGCTCACGACGAGGTGGCCACCGTTGGTTCCGCCGCCATTGTCCAAGTTGATGACGAGGTTTCTTTCCGGGCCGATCACAATGGAGCTGGTCCCGGCACCCGGCAGGATGGAGGTGGTGTTGCTCGACTGCACACCGAGGATGCCGTTGATCGTGTAGGTGCCATCCGCGGCCAGCGTGAGGGTTCTGCCGTTGGAGTTTGGATTGAGAACCAAGCCGTGGCTGGCAGCGGTGGTGGAGGTCAAAACAAGGTTGGCGGAGGAGATCTGATAGGCGGCCAGCGGGTCTGCGGTGGTGGCGGTCAGGACCGGAATCGTGGCCGCGAGGGCTTGCAGTTGACCAGCGCTGTCGATGCTCACCCATCGTGCGGAGCCGGCCGAGGCGGATTGCCGATAGAACAACCCGGCGCTGGGATTTCTCTTGCCACTTGCGGGAGGGGCGACGCCGTTGATGCTGGTCACGGTGACGATTTCCGTGGTGGAAGGTACTCCCGTGGCCCAGATCGTATTCGGGGTGAAGAGCGTTGTGGCACCCGGATTCACCGTCAAATCCCCAAGGTGGAGAGTGGCGGAAGTGGCGCTTGCCCCTTTTGAGAGGGACACTTGATTCGTCCCTGCGCCGATGGTGGTCGCGGCAAAGCTCTGCAGTGTTGTCGCAGCCGCGAGGTCTTGACCGGTCAGCGTCAGCACGGAGCCTTTCGACAGGGCAAGAGTGTTTGCGGGTCCGATAAGATTCGTGGGCGTGGCAAGGTGATTGAAATCGAGCACCAGCGTGCCGCCTTCGATCCTCAGGCCCCCGCTGAATGGGTGCGCGGCCGAGCCGTTGAGCGTGAGAGAACCGCTGCCGAGTTTGGTGAGCCCGACGCTGCCTCCCACCGCCGTTGTGGTGTTGTTGCCGATCGTCGCACTCTGCGAACCGGCCACCACGATCTTTCCTCCCGTACCGCCGAGGGCAAGGACTCCGCCTGCACCTTCGAAAGTGATGGCACCTTCCTCGATCGTCAGGCTGGCTGCCGCCTGACTGTCGGTGAGCGAAACCGTGTAAGCACCCACCGCATCCGCTGCTGCGGAGAAAACAAGATCATCGGCATCAAGCGTGGTGTAGGCCGAAGTGGCGGAAGATCCGGTGGCATCCGTGCTCCATGTCGTCCCTCCCGAAGTCCACGAACCCGATGGCGAGGCCCCTCCGGATCCGGGTGTGGCACCATCGATGTCCCAGTAAAGCGGTGCTGCCATCGCGGTGGGAAGGGCGAGGGTGATACCATTGAGGGTGATGACGGCGAAGAAGAGCCGGTTTGCGGATTTGGATTTCATGGGGTTTCGATGGGTTTCCCGATTCGGAAAGTCATCTCCGTTCATGGGTCGGAACGGGAGATTCCTTTCACCGTATCGGGCATTGATCAGAATGTTTCGACGGTCGGGGGTGTCGAAGATTTCCTGACTGGCAAACTATCCGTTTTCAGGGTAGGTGGCCGTCATGGAACCGCTGCGTCTGCGCTCTTCGGTGGAACAGGTGGCTGACCGCTTGCGAGACGATCTGTCTCTGGGTCGGCTGCGCGGAGATATGCCCGGGGTGCTCAAGCTGGAAGAGCAACTCGGCGTGAACCGGAACACCATCGAGTCTGCGTTGAGGATCCTCGAAAGCGAAGGCTGGCTGCGTGCGGAAGGGAAGGGGAGGAAAAGGCATATCCTGGGTCGGCCCCCATCCGAGGCGACGAAGCGGAGGATCGCGATACTCGATTACGACCCACCGGAGCTGACCCAGGGTTATATTTCCCAGTTGCCGTATCTACTGGGGCAGGCGGGGCACGATGCCTTTTTCGCGGCACGATCTCTCACGGAGCTGAAGATGGATCTTCGCAGGGTGAAGCGCCTGGTGGAGATGACCCCGGCTGATGCATGGGTCGTAACCGCCGGATCGAGAGAAATTCTCGAGTGGTTTGCTGCGAGAGGCGAGCCCGTTCTCGCTCTCTTCGGCAGACGTCGCGGTCTGCGGATCGCCGGGGTGGGTCCGGACAAACCCCCGGCGGTGGCTGCCGCCACGCGACGATTGCTGGAGCTGGGCCACCGCCGGATCGTCCTGATGGCCCGGACGGCAAGACGCAAGCCCGAGCCCGGTGCTACGGAGCGGAGTTTTCTCCGGGAAATTGCGGCTGCGGGAATCCAAGCGGGTTCCTATCACTTGCCGGATTGGGGAGCGGATCAAGGTGGGTTTTGTGGTTGTCTTGATGCCTTGTTCCAACTGACACCACCCACGGCCCTGATCATTGAGGAGGCCGTCTTCTACATCACCGCTCTCCAATACTGTGCCCACCGCGGACTGCGGGTGCCTGCGGATGTCTCCCTTGTCTGCACGGATGCGGACCCGGGATTCGTCTGGAGCCAACCCAGTGTCGCTCACATCCGCTGGGACCACCGACCGGTTGTGCGCCGCATCCTGCGTTGGGCGGCGAATGTCGGACTGGGGGTGGAAGATGTGCGGCAGACCCTTACAACCGCCACCTTTGTGGATGGCGGAACGATGGGGCCTGCCTCATGAAGGCATAGCGCTTACTGCACTCGGGATATCAGGGTCCGGTGACCCGCAGTCGGGCGAACTGGCGGGTGCCGGCGGGGAAGGTGAACTTCACCGCATTGCCGGTGATTTCCACATTGCCTGCTCCGGTGCCCAAGGTGGCCGCCGTCCAGGTGCCGGTGAGCGAAGTGGAGGTTTCTACGATAAAGTCAGTACTATAAACCCCGGAGTAATCCGCCGCCTTCGTCCAGGTGATGCTTGTGCCGCCGATGTCGGTCACGACACCCGGCAGCGAGGTGAAGCCGGTGGTGACCGAGTTTCCGCCGAGGAAGTATTCGATGCCATTGGCCACGCCATCGCCGTCATGATCGTCATCGATCCCTCCTGCGGTGCTGTTGGCGGATGCCCAACTGGCGAAGCCCCCGATCGGTGGGGTGACGGTGCCCCCGATGGATACCCTGGAACTGCGGGCACCGAAGCTGGCGAGACCGGCATTCGACAACCAGCGTCCGCTGCCGAGATTGTCCTGCGCCTTGATCCGCAAGGCTGCGGACGACTGGATTTTCACCACGAGTCCGGTGCCACTGCTGGTGAAAGCGATGGGGGTGAAGTTCCAATACATGATCGTCGTGACCCCGGTGACCGTCAGGGTCCCGCGTGCGGTGCCGACGAGGGTATCGGTATCGACACCATCCACCACGCCATCCGCACCGGGATCATAGAACTGGAGGAGGATGTCACCGCTCGCATTGATCGCCGAGATCACCGGCCAGGCGAAGCCCGTGATGCTCACAGCGCTCCCGGCAGCCGGGAAAGCATTCGGGAAATGCATGATGAAGCTCGTGACTCCGGAAGCGAAGTCCGCATCCACACTTCCTCCGGTCCCCGCCTCATTGATGATAGTGGAGCCGAGTGTCGAGGGGATATCGAGGTCGATGTTGTTGACGACGCCCGCGTCTTCAATCGGTGTGAAACTCAGTGGAGCCGGGTGGGTGCCATCGCCCGGGAAGCTGGTGTTCAGCTTGGGGTTGGTGCCATAGATGACTAGCTCCAATCCGTCATTGAAACCATCGCCGTCGAAATCCTCGCTCAAGATGGGATTCAGCCCGAGGCTGATTTCCTGACCATCGCTGATGCGGTCGTTGTCACGGTCACGGTTGTTCGGATTGGTGCCGGTGTTGGCGCTGCTCACGAAGACGCCCGTGTTCGTTTCGACGTTGTCAGTCAGGCCATCGTTGTCTGTATCGGTATCAAAGGGGCTGGTGCCGGTCTTGCTGGCGGAGAGCCAGACCCGCGAGTTGTTTTCCACACCATCCAGCAGGCCATCGCCATCGGTATCGGCCACGGCGGGGTTCGTGCCCGTGTTCGTAGGTCCGGCATAAATGCCGGTGTTGGTTTCGAAGGCATCGTGCAGACCATCGTTGTCGGCATCGCTGAGGCCATTGGAGGTCGAGGTTCCAGCGACATCCACTTTCACTGCGGTGACGACGGCGCCACTGCTTGTCTTGAAGCGCATGTTGCGGGTGACGCCGCCGTTGTCGGCTTCCAGGGATTCAAGGCGCACACGGAAGTTCGAGCCGATTCCATCGATGTTTCCGGTGATGGGGGAATCGAAGAGCCATTCATAGCGACTCGCCGCCGTGCCCAGCACGAGGGTTGCCTTGCTGTTGCCCAGCACGACATCGTCGGTTCCGCCCGACACGCCATCGGCCCCGAGGTAAATCACGGTGGCGGTGATGACATTGCCATTCGTATTGCCCGCCGGCGGAATGCCAAAGGCGAGACCGCTGACGCTCACATCCACTCCGCCGGCACCCGGCAACGCCAGGGCCCAGGTGCGATCCAGCGCGGCGGATTCCGGGGGACCATTGAAGCTGTCGTAGTCACCGCCGCCGATGGAGGCGTTGCCATCAAAGAGATAGCCGGTGCCGATGCGTTCGCCTTCGGTGGCAACCACCGCCAGATCCGCCGCCTTCGCGGCTGTGGAGACGGCCAAGGCCATCCCTATCAGGGTCTTCGATTTGAGGAGCATTTCGGAATTATGGGTTTGCTGGGAATCGAAACCCTCTTCCGATTTTCCACATGCCGCTCTTGGCAGAATGTCGGGGGTTCACCGGACGTGGGTTTCGTGAGGACATACAGGGATTTCCCGGAATGTGTTAACACGGCCCGGCGAAAAAACCTTTTTCCCACGCTTTTCCCTTCCTCCGATTTACCCGCACCCGCAGCCTGAGCCGCAGGATTTCAAGCCTGCCAGACGCCGCTCAATCGCCAGCGAGGTGGGAGTCACGGCCAATCCGCCCAAGGAGGTGCAGCGGTGTTCGCGGGGCATTTTTTCGGCGACCGCTTTGGCGGCATCGATGACCTCATCGAGCGGAATCAGCGGGTCGAACCCCGCCAAGGCCATGTTGGCGCAGCTCAGGGCATTGGCAGCAGCGATGACGTTTTTCCCCAGGCAGGGAGCTTCCACCCGGTTGGCGATGGGGTCGCAGATGAGGCCGAGCATCGATTGAAATGCCATCGATGCCGCCGCCACCGCATGATCGCGCGAGCCACCGGCCAATTCCACCAAGGCAGCCGCTGCCATGCAGGCGGCGGATCCGCCTTCGGCCTGACAACCGCCGACTTCCGCCGCAAAGGTCCATCGGGTGGCGATGAAAACCCCGATCAAACCGGCTGCGAGCATGGCCTTGGCCATTTCCTCTTCCCCGAGATCCATGGATTCCGCCATCGCGATCACTGCCCCTGGCAGAGCCGCGCAGGCCCCGGCTGTGGGGGCGGCGACGATCACGCCCATCGAACTCTTCATTTCCATGAGCGCGGTGACATGCAGGATGATGCGATTGAGCGCCCCGCCATCCAGCAGACTTCCGGCCGCCATCATTTCCTGAAATCGTCCGCTTTGGTGGTGCAGCACACGATCTTCATAGGAGGTCCCGGCGATCCCGGCGGCGATGCTCCGGCGCAGGATGCGGACGATGGCGAGCATTTTCTCCAGCACCTGTTCTTCGGAAAATCCGCCACGCGCGCCTTCATACGCCACCGCCAGACGCCACAGCGGAGTTTGGGCGGCTCCATCCCTTTCGAGCATTTCCGAACAGGAGCTGAAAGGAACCCGCCGGTCCTTGCCTGATGGCACCGGCAATACCGGGGCCAGGCGTTTCACGCGATGGGGACGGCAGGCCCGCAAGATTTCATCGCTCACAAAGGCCTGACCCTGCACCTGCACGAGGCAGAGATCCCCGGCTCGGTGGCAATGGACCTCGTCGGCATCGATCCCCGCAAGACCATCGGCCCCAGCAGCATCCATCCACAGAAGTGTCTCATGGTAACCCCCATCCATGCTCAGCGGGATGTCATCCAGCCGGATCACCTCCATCATGCCTCCGCCGGTGGAAATCGCCACGATCGAATGCTCCTCCCTGTCATTCCGCAGCGTGAGTCGATAGGTGTTGGGATGCGGGTCGCCCACATCGACGGTCACGATGCGCAGATCGATCCCCGCCTCCCGAAGCGCGCGGGGGGATTCGGGCAGTCTCTCATCATCCGCATCCCAACCTAACAGACCTCCGAAAAGCCCCATGTCACTGCCCTGGCTTTCATGGGTGGTCGGCAGGGAACCCGCGCGATCGAACTCCACCAGGACACTGCGGATGTCGCCCTCCATGAGGTCGCGCGCCAGGCGGCCGATGCGGAGTGCGGCGGCACAGTGGGAGGAGGATGGCCCGCGCATCACGGGGCCGATGACATCGTTGAAGATCGAGACGTGGGACATGATGAAATCATTCTTCCGCCCGCACTCCCCAAAGCTGCTCGATGAGGGTGAGCATTTCGGGATCGTGGGAGGCGAGTTGTGGTCGGGTGAAGGGGAAAAAATCGTTGCGGCTGAAATAGGCCTCGGTGGATTCGGCGAAATACTCCATCGCATTCGTCATGGCGTAGGCGCGGACGATGCGGTTGGGCCGTCCGTCGCCGGAACTTTGTTCGACCTTGTCGTATTTCCCGGAAGCCTTCGCCTTCTCGTAGGCCGCCAGCAGTCCGGCGTGGGCATAGCCATCGGGAAGGAAACGGTCGTGATAGGCGTGGGCCAGCTCATGCAGGGCGAAATTCGGCATCCTGCGCATTTCCGCTTCGAAGTCCGCGACCCCGGAAAACTCCACACATCGGGCCATGGCCGGATCGCGGCCATTGTCGATCAGCCATTGCTCGCCGGGATGATATTCGGCATGGCTGCCATCTCCCCCGTAGGAAGGCGAAAGATAGAGCGCCACCTTCTTCAGCTTCGCCACGGCCGGGGCCGGCACATCCCGGACGATTTCCCCGAGCATGGATTCGAGTCCCGCAAGCGCGCGTGCCGTCGCGTCCGCCTCTTTTTCTAACAGATCCCTGTGGACATGCACACGCCAGCCGAGAATTTCGCGTTGCTCCCGGGGCGGCGGGTTCTGTCTAACAGGTTTTTCCGCGGCCTTTTCCGGCACGGCATGCCTCCCGCTCTCCTCCGCTTCACCCGGAGGGCCAAAGGCCAAAAGGAGCACTGGCAAAAGGAGGATTGTTCTCATCGGTGCTCCGCAGGATTCCGCATGCCGCCGGGTTTGACAATCCCGCAGGATCCGAGCGGATGACCCTTTTCTGGACAGGTGGATTTGAAATTTTCCCTCGCGGCGATTGAAAGTTCCGCCACGCAGCCGGGTAAGGGGTAAGGTTTCCGTCCGGTCATGACACGCGGGTTCTTCCGGCATGGGCGCTTCGGGCTCGACCTCGTTCCTGCAAAATCGCACTGTTCCGCCATCATCGCATGAACTTCGACAAACGCATCCAGATATCCCGCCGCTCCTTCCTCCGCCGGTCCTCCCTCATTGCCACCGCCACGGGTTTGCCCCTCTGGTTTGTCGAGCGTGAGGTCGCTCTCGCTGCGGATCCTGCTCCCACCCCCTCCGCCAACGACCGGCCCAACGTCGCCCTCATCGGCTGCGGCGGTATGGGCACCGGCGATGCCCAAAACGCCAAGCGACTCTGCAACATCGTCGCCGTCTGCGATGTGGACGGCAACCATCGCGACCGCGCCGTCCAGGCCCTCAGCGACCCCGGCCGCAAGACCGATGCCTTTTCCGATTTCCGCAAGGTGCTCGAGAGGGATGACATCGATGCCATCATCAACGGCACCCCCGACCATTGGCACTCGCTGATCAACATCGGCGCCGCCATCGCCGGGAAAGACATCTATTCGGAAAAACCGCTCACGCTCACCATCGATGAGGGCAAGCAGGTGGTCCGTGCCGTGCAGCAACACAAGGTGATCCTCCAGACCGGCACCCAACAGCGCAGCACCCAGCGTTTCCGCCTCGCTTGCGAAATGGTTCGCAACGGCCGCATCGGCAAGCTCAAGGAAGTCACTGTCTGGCTGCCCGCTGGCAGAAGGGGCGGACCTTTCCCATCCGCGCCAGTTCCCGAAGGCCTCGATTGGGACTTCTGGCTCGGCCAGGCCCCCAAGGTCGATTACGTCCCGGAGCGCTGCCACATGAACTTCCGCAACTGGTATGACTATTCCGGCGGAACCATGACCGATTGGGGTGCCCACCACATGGACATCGGCTACTGGGCCATCGGCCTGCCTGCCCCCACTCACATCGAGGGAAAAGCCCTCACCCAACCCGTGCCAGGGGGATTCACCGCCATCAGCGATTACGAAGTCCGTTTCACCTATCCCAACGGCGTCATCTTCAATGTCCGCACCACTCCGGACGACAGCCCCTTCGGCGAGACCATCAATCCCGACGGTCAGCGCAATGGCATCCGCTTCGAGGGCAGCGATGGATGGATCTGGGTCAACCGCGGCAGCCTGGATGCCAGCGACCTCGACCTGCTCCGCAAGCCCCTGCCCGATGACGCCGAACGCCTTTACGTCAGCAACGACCACATGAAAAATTTCTTCGACTGCATGGTCTCCCGCAAGGACCCCATCGCCGATGTCGTGACCGGCCACCTCTCCGCCACCGTCTGTCACCTTGGAGCCATCGCCCTGCGCACCGGGAAAGCGCTCGAGTGGGATCCGGAGAAACAAAGCTTCACCGGAGAAAACGCCGCCATTGCCCTGCCCTTCATGGCCCGTGAAATGCGCAAGCCTTACGATTACTCCATGGTTGGTTGGTCCTGATCCGCACTCCTCGCGCCCATGAAAACCCTCGTTGCCCTCCTCCTGGGTCTCGCCGCCATGCTCACGCCCGCCAAGGCGGCAGAGCGGCCGAACATCGTGCTCATCATTTCCGATGATCATGCCCACACCGACTATGGATTCATGGGAAATGCCGCGGTGCGCACGCCCCATCTCGACCGCATGGCCGCACAGAGCCTGCTCTATCCTCGCGGCTATGTCATGCCGGTCTGCTCGCCCTCTCTTGCCAGCCTTCTCACCGGGCGACTTCCCCATCAGCACGGCATCACCGGAAACGATCTCAGCGGTGCCGCCCGTGCCGAACGTGGAGCCCTCGCCGACAAGCTGCTGGCCAATCCCTTCATCCTCCCCAAGGCCCTCAGCGACTCCGGTTACCTCACTTTCCAAAGTGGCAAACTCTGGAACACCACCTATCGCCAGGTCGGCTTCACCCATGGCATGACCGATACCGCCGGACGCCATGGCGATGCCGGTCTCAGCATCGGTCGCAAGGGCCTCAAGCCCATGCTCGACTTCATCGATGAAGCCACCGCCGCCAAGAAACCCTTCTTCGTTTGGTATGCCCCGCTCCTTCCCCATGATCCTCACAATCCCCCCGAAAGGCTTCTCAAGAAATACCGCGGCAAGGGACCCACACCCGATGCCGAGAAATACCACGCGATGGTCGAGTGGTTCGACGAAACCTGCGGCGAGCTCGATGCCCACCTCGCCCAACGCGGCCTCACCGATGAGACCATCGTTCTTTATCTCGCCGACAACGGCTGGGACGGCGCCCGTGGATACAAAGGCAAGCGCGCCAAGTTGACTCCCTACGAAACGGGCATTCGCACACCCATCTTCATCCGCTGGCCCGGCAAGGTCGATGCCCAGCGGGACGACCGCACACTCGCATCCATCATCGACATCGTCCCCACGATTCTCAAACACGCCGGCATCCCCGTCCCCGCCGACATGCCGGGCATCGATCTCGCCGACCTCCCCGCCATGCGGAAACGAGAAGCCGTCTTTGTCGAGTCCTACACCCATGACATCGCCGATCTAACAGCTCCTGAAAAAAGCCTTCTCGCCCATGTCGTCATCCGGGGTTCCCACAAGCTTCTCCTCCCCGGCGATGCGATGCCGGACCGGCCCTTTTCCACCAAACCTTCCGGACCCGAGTTGTTTGATCTTCAAGCGGATCCCGGTGAAACCCGAAACCTCGCAGCCGAAAAACCCGACCTCGTTCGCGAAATGAGCCTCCTGCTTCAAAGCAACTGGAAGAAACCATGAACCGCCTCCTCCTCACCCTCCTCGCCACCACCGCCTGTCTCACGGGTGCGGAAGAAAAGCCGCCGCGCCAGCCGAACATCGTCGTCATCATGGCCGACGATCTCGGTTACGGCGATCTCTCCTGCTATGGTGCCAAAGCCGTGCAAACTCCGGCCATCGATCGGCTCGCCAGCGAAGGCATCCGCTTCACCAGCGGCTACTCTTCCGCCTCCACCTGCACCCCCACGCGTTGGTCGCTCTTCACCGGCACTTATGCCATCCGTGGAAAAGACACCGGCATCGCCCCACCCAATGGGCCCGCCCTCATCAAGCCCGGCACCGTCACCCTGCCGTCCCTTCTGAAAGGCGCCGGATACCGCACCGCCGTCATCGGCAAATGGCACCTCGGCCTCGGCGATCCCGCACCGGACTGGAATGGGGAACTCAAACCCGGGCCGCTCGAAATCGGCTTCGACCATTGTTTCCTCCTTCCCACCACCAACGACCGCGTGCCTCAGGTCTTTGTCGAAAACCACCGCGTCAAGAACCTCGATCCCGCGGACCCTCTCTGGGTCGGAAACAAGAAGCCCTCGCCCGATCACCCGACCGGCATCACTCACCGCAAGGATCTCAAGATGGATTGGTCCCACGGTCACAATCAAACCATCCACAACGGCATCAGCCGCATCGGCTTCTACACCGGGGGCACCGCCGCCCGCTTCCGCGATGAAGACCTCGCCGATACGTTCATCGCCGAAACCCGCCGCTGGATCGAATCGAACAAGGACCAACCCTTCTTCCTCTTCTTTGCCTCGCCCGACATTCACGTCCCCCGCGTCGTCCACGAACGATTCCAAGGCAAAACCTCCCTCGGCCCGCGCGGCGATGCCATCGTCCAGTTCGATTGGACCGTCGGCGAGATCGTCAAGACCATCGATTCCCTCGGCCTTCGCGAAGACACCATCATCGTCCTCTGCTCGGACAACGGCCCCGTGCTTGATGATGGTTACAAGGACGACGCCGTCGAAAAACTCGGCAGTCACCGCCCGGCCGGTCCCTTCAGTGGCGGGAAGTATGGCGTCTTCGAGGGCGGCACCCGCACTCCCTTCATCACCCGCTGGCCCGGTCGCATCACGCCCGGCACCTCGGATGAAATCGTCTGCACCATCGATTTCGCTGCCAGCTTCGCCGCCCTAACAGGTCAGCCTTTGCCCGATGATGCCTGTCTCGATAGCTTCAATGTCCTCTCCGCCCTCCTCGGCGAAAAGGATGCCAAGGGCCGCGACCATCTCCTCCAACAGGGCAATGACGACAAGGTCCTCGCCCTGCGCGAAGGCGATTGGAAACTCATGCGTCTCCAAAAGACCTGGAAACCCACGGCCACTGTCAGCATTGATCCCGCCCCGGTGCCAACGGACGTATGGGCGCTCTACGATCTTTCCGCCGACCCCGGCGAACGCAAGGAAGTGACCTCGCAACATCCGGACCGTGTCCGCGAAATGCGCGAAAAACTCGAAAGCATCCTCAGTTCCGGACGCACCCGACCCATCGCGAAATGAAATCCATCATTCAAGTCCTCTCCCTCGCCCTCCTCACCGCCCTTGTCCCTGCAGCGGAAAAGGCACCGAACGTCATTCTCATCTATGTCGATGACCTCGGCTACGGCGACCTCGCTTGTTATGGTTCGGAGAAAAACAAGACTCCGCACATCGACCGCCTTGCCCAGGGGGGCATGCGTTTCACCGACTACTACTCGGCGAGTTCGGTCTGCACGCCCTCCCGTGCCGCGCTGCTTTCCGGATGTTATCCCTCGCGCATCGGTTGTGAAAACTTCGGCCCCAAGGGTTATGCCGCCGTCCTTTTTCCCGGCATGGCGGAAGGAATTCATGCCGATGAAAAGCTTCTCCCCGAGCTGCTCAAGGAAAAGAACTACGCCACGGCCATCATCGGCAAATGGCACCTCGGAGACCAGCCCGAGCACCTGCCCACCCGCCATGGATTCGATACCTATTTCGGCATCCCCTACAGCAATGACATGGCCCTCATGCCCAAGCGCCCGGACAGCCCGCCGCTGCCCCTCATGCGGGATGAAGAGGTCATCCAGGAGCAGCCCGCCCAAGGACCGCTGTTAGAACGCTACACCGTCGAGGCCATCGAGTTCATCCGCCGCCACCGTGAGCAGCCCTTTTTCCTCTACTTCGCGCACCTTCATGTCCACTTGCCGCACTACGTGATGGCCCCCTTCGCCTCTTCGTCGAGCACCTACGGCGGAGCGCTTACGGCGGTCGATTGGAGCACCGGTGCCCTCATGGCGGAGCTGGATCGGCTCGGCATCGCGGACAACACCATCATCATCTTCACCTCGGACAATGGCAGCCGGGTCGATTCCCACGGCGGCAGCAATGCCCCTCTCCGCGGCCGGAAGGCCGAAACATGGGAAGGTGGCATGCGCGTCCCCTGCATCGTCCGCTGGCCCGCGCGCATCCCCGCCGGAGCGGTTTGCAAGGAAGTCGTTTCCGCCCTCGATTTCCTTCCCACTCTTGCCCCCCTCGCCGGTCATGAGAGCGAAACCCTGCCCGCCTGCGATGGCCACAATGTCCTGCCACTCTGGCTCGGCAAGCCGGAGGCGCGCAGTCCCTACGAGCACTTCTTCTATTCCAGACGTGGGGAAATCGAGGCCGTCCGCTCCGGCCCGTGGAAACTTCGCGAAGTGTTTGTCGGCAAACCGGGTGAAGCAAAAGAGACGGTGTCACTCTATCATCTCATCGATGATCCCGCGGAAGCCAACGACGTCGCCGGAAGTCACCCTGACATCGTCGCCCGCCTGAGTCGGGAACTCGATGCCATGCGCGCCAAACTCGGTGACACCCGCCGTGGCATCAAGGGCAGCGAAACCCGCCCTCACGCCAAGGTTGCCGATCCCAAGCCCCTCACCACCAAGGATCCCCAGGACCATTACGTCGTGCCCAGTTATCTGCTCGATGAAACCGGCTGATCACCCTCTCCATGAAGTTGCTATCCCTCCTTCTCCTCCTCGCCCTGCCCGGATTCGCCGCAGAGAAACTCCAAGTCTATGTCCTCGCCGGCCAATCCAACATGCAGGGCCATGCCCGCATCAGCACCTTTCCCCACATCGGCATGGATCCCGCCACCGCGCCCATGCTCGATCTCATGACCACGTCGGATGGCAAGCCGGTCATCAGCGACGATGTCTGGATCTCCGCCCTCGGCTGCGGACCGGATGAGGAGAAAGAGAAATCCGGCCAACTCAGCTCCGGATTCGGCGCGGCGGACGACAAGATCGGCCCGGAGTTCACCTTCGGCCTCTCCACCGCGAAGCTCAGCGGCAAGCCCATCCTCCTCATCAAGACCGCCTGGGGTGGCAAAAGCCTGAACACCGATTTCCGCCCGCCCTCCGCCGGTCCCTATCCCTTCCGCCCGGATCAACTCGATCGCCACCGCCAACAAGGCCGCGATGTCGATGCCGTGAAAGCCGAAAAAGCCCGCGCCACCGGTGCCTACTACCGCCTCATGCTCCGCCACATCCGCCACGTGCTCGGCGATATCGGCCGTGTCGTGCCCGGATACGATGCCGCCACCGGATACGAACTTGCCGGGTTCGTCTGGGTGCAAGGCTGGAATGACATGGTCGATGGCGATACCTACCCTCGTCGGCATGAACCGGGTGGCTACGATGATTATCGTAGCACGCTCGCCCATTTCATCCGCGATGTCCGGAGGGATCTGGGTGCGCCGGCGCTGCCCTTTGTCATCGGCGTGCTCGGCGTGGGCGGACCCACGGCGGATTACGGTCCGCAGGAAATGCGCTACAAGGCAATCCACCAGAATTTCCGCGATGCCATGGCCGCGCCCGCCCGCATGCCGGAGTTCCAGGGAAATGTCGCCGCCGTCCTGATGGAAGACTACTGGGACGCCGAACTCAGCGCCGCCAAGGCCAAGGAACGCGCCCTGCGTGAAGAGGTGAAAAAACAGGCCGCCGCCGAGAAACTCGACCGCAAGGCCGAGGAAGATCTCTTTCGACAGCTCCGCTTGGAAAGACTCACTGAACGCGAACGCACGGGGATCGATGTCGGCATCTCCAATCTCGAATTCCACTACCTCGGCAGCGCCAAAATTCTCGGCGGAGTCGGCAAGGGCCTTGCTGAGGCCATGGCGGAATTACGCCAACCCTAGTAGCCATTTCATTCTCCCTCACACAACCCCATGACCGGGATACTCCTCTCACCGCCCCAGCTTTTTGCGATCGCCCGTTTCGCGGTGCTGACCCTCGCTGCCATGACCTGCCTCCCCTGCGTTGCGGAGCCTGTCATCGGCGGGCTTGCCAATACCCGGCCGGACGCGGCGCTGCGCGGCACCATCCTCATCGAGGAAATGAACTGCGTCGCCTGCCACAGCGCACCCAGCACCCTTGCCGCGAGATCAAAGGCCGCACCGCGCCTCGCCGAAGTCGCTTCTCGACTCCACCCGGATTACATCGAGTCCTTCATCCGCTCACCCCACACGGTCAAGCCCGGCACCACCATGCCCGATCTCCTCGCGCCGCTGCCCGCTGCGGAGCGCGATGAAGTCGCCAAGGCGATCACCCATTACCTTCTTTCGCTCCACCCCACCCCTTTCGCCCCAGCCGTGCATGACCCCGTCGCCGCTGCCGCTGGCAACCGCCTCTTCCATTCCCGTGGCTGTGCCGCCTGCCACTCGCCGCGCGATGATGCCGCCCGCGAAACCGGCATGGAGGGCTCCGTCCCGCTTGGAGCGCTCGAGCACCGCTATTCGATTTCCTCGCTCACTGCCTTCCTCCGCCATCCCCACAAGGTCCGCCCCTCGGGACGCATGCCCGATCTCCGCTTGAAGGACAATGAGGCCGATCTCATTTCCCACTACCTTCTCCAACAGGTCCGCATCCCCGGCGCGCTGAGATACACCCTTTATCGCGGACTCGTTTGGGAAGGGATCGATAGCGAAAACGTCACCGCGGAAAAAGGCGGACAGGTGGATGGCTTTGATCTGACCCTGCTCGAACGCGTGCCCCATAACTCCGCCGTGGTCTTCGAAGGCTGGCTTCACATCGATGAACCCGGCCCCCATGAGTTCCATCTCGCCATGAACGGCGGCAAGCTCACGGTCGCAGGGAAAGACCTCATCACCGAAGCCCCCAGCGAACGCAAGGAACCCGGCGAGTTTCATGCCAGCATCGATCTTCCCGGCGGCATCCATCCGATCCGGCTCGAATACTATCAAACCGGCCGCGAACCCCGCTTCGCCTTCGAAATGCAGGCCCCCGGCAAACCGCGCGGACCCATTCCCGCCGCGATGTTGTCGGTGGAAAAAGAAAGGGCATCCGCTTACGTCCCGCCGGTCATCGATCCCGACCTTGCCGCCAAAGGACGGGAACATTTCACCAGCATCGGCTGCGCGAACTGCCATGATGATCTCGATCTCGCTCCCAAGGAGTTTCCTCCCTTCGCTTCGTTGAAAGCCGATCAGGGCTGCCTCGATGGAGATTCTAACAGCCCGTCACCTCGCTTCGGCTTTTCCGAAGAACAGCGTGCCGCCATCCGCACTGCCCTTCCCAAGGCCGCGGAGCCGGGCTTCGACGATGCCACGCAGATTCACAAGACGCTCACCTCGCTCAATTGCATTGCCTGCCACCAGCGCGATGGCCTTGGCGGACCTTCCCAAGGCCGGCTCGACCTTTTCACCTCCACCCAGCCCGCGCTTGGCGATCAAGGTCGCATCCCTCCGACCCTCACCGGCGTGGGGGCGAAGCTCACCAAGGAATGGATGACCCAGGTCCTCCTCCACGGCGGACGGCAGCGCGACTATGTCGAAGCCTCGATGCCGCAATACGGCGAGGCCCAGGTGGAACACCTCATCAGCCTCTTTGATCGCGTCGATCAGCTTGAGGAAGCGAAACTCCCGGAAGTCGGCCCCATCCTGGAATCCAAAGCCGCAGGATACGAACTCGTCGGTGCCCGAGGACTCGCCTGCATCGCCTGCCACCAGTTCAACGGTCAGAGCGGCGGTGACCTTGCCGCTCTCGATATCGCCCACGTCCCCCAGAGGTTGAAGAGAAACTGGTTCGACCTCTACATGCGCCAGCCTTCGCGTTTCCACTCCACCACCATCATGCCCGGATTCTGGCCGGATGGGAAATCCGTGAGGCCTAACATCCTCGAAGGTGACAGCGCCCAACAGATCGAAGCGATCTGGAACTACCTCAGCGATGGCGAACGCGCCCGCAAGCCCGAAGGTCTTTCCCGCGAGACCAATGTCCTCCGTGTCGGTGATGTCGCCGAAATCTGCCGCGGTCGCAGCCCGTCCACGGGATTCCGCGGGATCGGTGTCGGCTATCCGGAGCGCATCAATCTCGCCTTCGATGCCGGGGAAATGACCCTCCGGCAACTGTGGCATGGCAACTTTGCCACGGTGGACTTCGGGGCCTTCAAACCGAATGGCGCCGAACCCATCACGCTCCCGCCCGGCATCCCTTTCCATCGCTTGTCATCGCCCGAGGAGAACTGGCCCTACAAGGGGAAATCCAATCACGCCTTCCCGGCCGACCTCGGATACCAGTGGCTCGGATACACCCTCGATGAAAAGCGTCGCCCTCTCTTCCGCTATCGATACGGGCAGATCACCATCACCGACTTCTTCGAGGATGTGACCGATGGCAACAAGAGCGCCTATTTCCGCCGCACGCTGGTTTTCGATGCACCCTCAGCTCAGGAAAGCTTTTCCTTCCGCGCGGCAGCGGGGGATTCGGTGAAAAAGGAAAGCGAGCGGAGTTATGTCATCGGACGCCTCCGACTCGTCCTCGGTC
The DNA here is from genome assembly GCA_025457665.1 of Akkermansiaceae bacterium. Lineage (GTDB taxonomy): Bacteria > Verrucomicrobiota > Verrucomicrobiia > Verrucomicrobiales > Akkermansiaceae > Haloferula. The sequence goes on from JALOTY010000039.1 coordinate 24,006, forward strand.
CCGATCTAACGGCCACCCTGCGGGACGGCACGCCTTCCGAAGTTCTGATCCCCCTCACGCTCCCTGCGGGGAAAACCACCGTCACGGTCGAATACCACTGGTGATTCCCGCCACCCTTTGCTCCTTGCGCCATGTTCCGCCATTTCCTCCAGCCCATCCTCGCCGCGCTGCTCTTCATCAGTGCTGCCGCTCCCTTGCATGGCAACGAAAGCCTCGGTGAAATGTGGGGCACGGCGAAGGCGGAGGAGAAGTATTATCCCATCGTCGATATCCCCATCCCCACCACCGTTCCCCTGCGGCCCGGCGGGCTTGAGTTTCTGCCGGATGGCAGGCTCGCTGTGGGCACTCGCCGCGGAGATATCTATTTCATCAAGGGCATCACCGCCTCGCCTCCCGCTCCGGAGTTCCATCTCTTCGCCTCCGGGCAGGACGAGATCTTTTCGCTCGCCTGGCGCGAGGGTGCCATGCTGGCCACCTCGTGGGGCGAACTCACCCGCATCCGCGATCTCGATGGCGATGAGGTGGCCGATAGCTACGAAGCCCTTTCCGCCGGCTGGGGCTATGGCGAATACCACGAGTTTGCCTTCGCCTCGAAGCCCGATCCGCGTGGAGACATCTGGATCGCGCTCGGGCTGAGCAGTTCCTATGTGTCGAACAATCTCTTCCGCGGCTGGGTGGTTCGGGTCACTCCGCAGGGGGAAATGATTCCGGTGTGCAGCGGTCTGCGCAGCCCGGCGGGTGTGGGGCCGGATGCCAATGGTACGATGTTCACCGTAGAAAGCCAGGGGCCATGGAACGGCTGCAATTCCCTCAAGCCCGTGATTCCCGGCGCTTTCCTCGGCCACCCGGCAAGCTACAATTGGTATCCCTTCACCCGCGACATGAAGGCCCCCGCCGTGGAACCCGCCACGCCTTCACGCATGGCCACGGAAAGAGCCCGTATCAAGGAACTCGTGCCGCCCGCCGTCCTCTTTCCCTACATCAAGATGGGTCGCAGTCTCTCCGGTTTCCGTCTCGCCGAGACTGGTGGCAAATTCGGGCCCTTCGATGGCCAGATCTTCATCGGCGATTACACCCAGAGCATCATCGTCCGCGCCACCACGGAGAAGGTCAATGGTGTCTGGCAGGGCGCCTGTTATCCCTTCCGCGAAGGCCTCGCCACCGGCATCATGAATGTCGAGTTCTCGCCGCAAGGACAGTTGATCGCCGGTGGCTTCACCACCAACCGCCAATGGCCCGTCCGCGGTGAGCGCCCCTTCGCCCTGCAACGCATCGATTGGTCCGGCATCACCCCCTTCGAAATCCGCGAAATCCGCATCCAGCCGGATGGCTTTGTCATCGATTTCACCCTGCCCATCGATCCCGCCACCGCAGCCGACACGGCGAATTACAAGGTTTCCACCTACACCCACATCTATCATGCCGGCTATGGCAGCCCGGAGGTCGATCACACCCATCCCACCGTCACCGCCGCCGAACCCGCCGCCGATGGAATGAGCGTCCGCATCCGCCTCGACCGCATCACCCGCGATCATATCCATGACTTCGATCTCAGCGGCGTGACTTCCCGCACCGGTGAGGATCTCCTCCACCGCAAAGCCTACTACACCGTCAACGAAATCCCCCAGTAACCCGCCCCGCGCTCGTTTTCAGCCCTTGCCCTCGCTGCGCTCACGCCATGCCGGTTTGGCTTCGCGGGAGGGTGAGGTCGCCACGGCTCCCGCCGCATTCAGCATTTCAGCATTTGCCCTCGCTGCGCTCAGGCCATGCCGGTTTGGCTTCGCGGGAGGGTGAGGTCGCCACCGCTCCCGCCGCATTCAGCCTTTCAGCATTTGCCCTCGCTGCGCTCACGCCATGCCGGTTTGGCTTCGCGGGAGGCTGAGGTCGCCACAGCTCCCGCCGCATTCAGCCTTTCAGCCTTTCAGCTTTTCAGCCTTTCAGCTTTTCAGCTTTTCAGCTTTTCAAGAAGTCCTCCATCTCGCCGAAGAAGTCGTCGAGTTCGTCATCGCTCACTTCGGCACCCATGATGTCATCCCAGCAGGTGTGCAGCAGGTGCTTGTCATCGATTTCGCGGATGAAACTGCTCGGCGTGCAGCCCATCCGCTGGCCCCATTTGGTACGATACTGACAGTAGGTCATGGTCAGCTTCTTCTGCGCGCGGGTGATTCCCACGTAGAGCAGTCGACGCTCCTCGTCCTTGGTGCCTTCCTCGATGCTCCTTCGGTGCGGCAGCACGCCTTCCTCCAGGCCCACAAGATAAACGACGGGGAATTCCAGGCCTTTCGAAGCATGCATGGTGATCAGGGTGGCCCCCTGCTTTTTGTCCAAGTCGTCGTCCTCACGATCGGAGGCCAGAGCACTGTCGTCGAGGAATTTGCGCACTGTCTTGCCCCGCTGAACGGCCGTGGAAAGTTCCTCTAACAGATCATGGATGGCCTCCATGCGCTGGTCGGACTCCTCCGGCGTCTTGCAGCCGCGTTCCAGCCAGTCGCGATAGCCGATTTCATCCAGGAAGGCATGCAGGACCTGATTGGCGGGAATCGTGCGGGCATCGATGGATGCCTTGGCCATCAGCACCTGCGCCACGAAATCCTCGATCGCGCCGCGAACCTTGTTGCTCAGGATGCCCGTGAATTCCGGATCGCAGAAGGCTTCCCAGACGCTGACCTGTCTTTCGCGGCTGAAGTCCGTGGCCATGACCGCGGTGTTTTGGCCGATGCCCCGGGGCGGCGAGTTGAGGATACGGAGGAGGGGCACATCGGCACGCGGGTCATCGAGGATTTCCAGATAGGCCAATACGTCCTTGATCTCCCGGCGGTCATAGAAACTCTGCGCGCCCACCATGCGGTAGGGCACCTGCGATTTCCGCAAGGCCTCCTCCAGTTTGCGGCTTTGGCCATTGGTCCGGAACAGTACGGCGAAATCCTCCCACGGGCGTTTCTCGGTGGCCTTGAGCGAGAGGATTTCCTCGGCAATGAATTCCGCCTCCTCCTCATCCCCGGGCATGCCGATCAATCTCACCGGCTCACCGCCCGCCATCGTCGGCCGCAGCATCTTTTCCCGCCGCCCGGCATTGTGACGGATCAGGCTGTTGGCGGTGTGCAGGATGGCTTCAGTGGATCGATAATTCTCCTCCAGTCGGATCACCTCCGGGTCCGGAAAGAAGCGCTCGAATTCGAGGATGTTCTTCGATTCCGCCCCGCGCCAGCCGTAGATCGATTGATCGTCATCTCCCACCACGCAGACATGATAGGGTTTCCCCACGAGCTGTTGGAGGAGCTGCATTTGCAGTCCGTTGGTGTCCTGGAATTCATCCACCGTCACCCGCAGATAGACCTTGCGGAAATGCTCCCGCACATCGGCATGCTCGCGCAGCAGTTTTTCGGCAAGGAGCAGCAGGTCATCGAAATCCACCGCATTGCGGGCCCGGAGTTCGTTCTGATAGGCCACGGCCAGTGAGGCGAAAAAGTCATCGCGGATCGCATCGAGCGGCAGGCCGGCATTCTTCACTTTCGAGACGGCGGCGAGCACTTCCTCGGCCTTGACCTTCTCGTCCTTGCCGCCCTTGCGGACGATGAGTTGTTTCATGATCCCCACCTGGTCGCCCTGGGTGCAGATCGAAAAATTCGCCTTGTATCCGAGTCGGTCGATCCCCCCTCGCAGCAATCTCACGCACAGCGAGTGGAAGGTGCAGACGGTCATTTGTTCGGCCCGCTTTTTCCCCACCATGCCGCCGATCCGTTCGCGCATTTCGGCGGCGGCCTTGTTCGTGAAGGTCACGGCGAGCAGGTTTTCCGGGGGAATGCCGACCTCCAGCATGTTGGCGATCCGGCAGGTCACGGTCCGTGTTTTCCCCGTTCCTGCACCGGCAAGGATCAGCACCGGGCCATCCAGAGTGCCCACGGCCTCCCTCTGGGCCCGGTTCAGCGAATCAAATGAAAATCCCCCCGCCATGCGCGGTGCGCAGGAAACCTGAAGCAAGCCGGAACGCAAGCTTCGAAACCATGCATGTTGCTTCCTGCCGCAGACGGGGCAATCCGGGGGTTGTCGATAAGAATGACAAGAACCCGTTCTCAACAGAAACGGCTCATCGCCTGGGCTGGAACTTCCCGGCATCCTGCGGGCGGATCTCGCGGTCTCATCGAGGAAACCCGGTCCGCGAAACCCATCAGGGCGGGGGATCCTGATATTCGAAACGGAGGAATCCGCTTTGATGTCCGGTCATGGGGAGCATGGCTTCGATGGTTTCCACACCGTCTTCGTTTGACAGGATGCGTTCCTGGAGATCGGCCGCGTCCCAAGACAGCAGGTTTCGTCCTCCGCGGCAGGCGAAGGAAGCCCCCGACTCTGCTCCGAGATTTCGGGTGTAGGTTCGCCGCAAGAAACCATCCGATAGGGTTACGGGACCCGCGCCGGTGGAATTGGTATCAGTGGGGTCGGAGCCGTGGAGGTATTCTTGCCAGTTCGTCAAACCGTCGTGATCGAAATCGGCCTCGTTTCCGGAGATGGCGGTGTTGGCGAGCTGGGCGGCGGTGAAATGGGATTGCTTCCACGTGGCCAGGGGCAGGACGAAGTGGGCGGTGATGGATTTCGGTGCATCCATGAGAATGGCCGCGCTGGCGTTGGATGAGTGGGTCGCTCCCGTCCAATGGGAAAACACCCAAGAGGAGTCCGGAACGGCGGTGACTTGGGCCGTCTGACCGATGGGGTAACTGCCAAGGTCGGCAAGCCCCGTGACTTCGCCTTTGCCGAGGACGAAGACCTGCAGGTGGGCGCGATTTGAGAAATTCGCGGCCACTGACTTGTTGCCGTCCATGAGGATGGTGATCTGGTTGTTAGGGCTGAAGGCATCGCCCGCCCAACCGGTGAAGACCGCGCCCTTGCCGGCGGTGGCGGTCAGCGAGACCTGGGCCTTGTGCGGGTAGCGCATGGCGGAGAAGTCACGATTGACCTGGCCATTGCCATTGGTGGCAACGCTGAACTCCCACTCGGGAATGGTGACGAAGGCGGTGTCGCTGATGATCGTGTTATTCGCCGTGTTCGTTTCACGGACACTCTCCGGACCGCTGAGTTGGAGGATGAGATGATTCGTGCCGGTGAGAATGTTGTTAGGCAGGGTGAAGGTTACCGGATAGGACTGTGAAGCCCCCGGAGCGGGCATGGGTGCCGTGATATCGAAGGTGCCGAGGGGGATGTTTTTCGTATCACCGTAGAAACGGTTCTTGGCGAGCCAGGCCCGGACTTTCCAAGGGCCTCCGGGAGGAATCGCCCGGCCCAGGTTGGTGATCGTGATCTGGGTGTTGATCGGATCGCCCACACCGAGTGTCACATGGGCCAGCGCCGGCAGGGTGATGGCGAGGTCCTTGTCGTGGAGTTCGGAGATCACGCCACTCGCGAAGAGGAAGACCCGATCGCCAAGGTTTTCGGCATACTGGATGCTGTTGAAAGGCGGGGGGATCGGGTTCCAAGTGAGGCCGCTGGTTCCCGCACTCCATGCCTCGACCGGCTCGGCTGACCAAGTCGAACCCTTGAAAGCCACAAAACCCTCGGAGGTGTGGTAGATGTCGTAGTCGGCATTTGCCGCAAGTGGAAACGGCGTTCCTGCGGCCCACGAAGTGCCGTTATTGGAAACAAACATTCTCTCGCCCCGTGTCCAAATCAAGAGTGTGCCATGGGCGACGACTGTCCGCACCGGCCCGATGGAGTTTCCGAATCCGATGGTTCCATGATTTTGAAGGAGATCGCCCTCACCGAGGGTAAAGCCCACATAGGGGGTGTTCACGCCAGCGATGGCGGCACCGATGATCACCCAGCGATGGTTGAACCACACAAGGGCGGCGCCTCGCAGCATGCCGGTGGTGTTGAGTTGTGTCCAAGTGGAGCCCCCATTGATGGAACGATAGAGGCTCCCATCGCTTGCCAGCAGCATCCATTCGGATCCATTCCATGCGAGATCGGCCCAGGTCTTGGCGGGAAGGCCGGTGACGGTTTGGAATTCGGAGCCGTTGATCGAGCGGTGAAGCAGGGTGTTTGATGAAGTGGATCCCTCGAAAACCATGACTTCGGATCCGCTCGATACCACTTTGGCAAAGAGACTGTTAGATTCAGCGGGACTGCCGTTGATGTTGACATGGGACCAGGTCCGACCCTCGTCCTGACTGCACACAAGAATCCTGCTGCCTGCGACAATCAGGGTTCCATGGAGTTCCGCCATGCTAAGGCCGGTCTTGTTGGCGTTGGGTGGGGAGGAGCTCCCCGCGAGCGTCATTTCCCATTCTTCGCCATCCCGTGATCTCCACATGCTGCCATCGCTACCGATCACCAGGTAAAACTCGTCGTTGGTGAGGATCCTGGCAACAGAGACTGGAATCCCTTGGGAGGCCTGCCAGTTCAGACCATCACGGCTCGTGACGACACGGCCGTCAGGGGCCTTGGCGAGGAAGAGGCCGCGAGCATGAGAGAGCAGCTCCTTGGAAATCCCGGTGGAGAGTGGCTGCCAAGCCAGCGCATCTGACGAGGCATGGGTGTAGATCCCTCGTGTTCCCAGGAAATAGTTACCGCCAAGATAAGCGAGAATGGGGGCGTCGAGAATCCCGGAAGGAAGAGGGTGTTCCGTCCATTCCATCGCCTCTTCCGTCGAGGAAATGAAGAAGCCCCTCGCGCCTGCTTCCGCCCGGGCGACCAGAAAGCGACCCTCTGCGAAGATTCCATGACTGTTCCTCGACGTGCTCCCAAGGACGGGTGCCCAGTTGTAACCCCCGTCGACCGATCGGAAGATTCCCTGACCCGAGACCATGCCACCCAGGATCGTTCCGCGAGGGGAAATGGCGATCCATCCGAGATGGCCTTCGGCGCTGACCGTTCCTGTCTCCCACACGAGACCGTCTGCGGACGTCATCACGCTGCCTGTATTCGATCCTTGGGTTTGGTAGCTGGCGATGAAGACACCCGATGAGAAGCGGATGGGTTCGCGCACCCAGTATTGGGTGATGTTGGGCTGGAACTCGGTCCAGTTGATGCCATCGCGCGTGGACATGATGCCCCCGTCATCGAACTGGATCACGAGGGTGCCGTTGCCGGATGCCATCCCGTGAATGGAATTGGCAAAACTGGGAATGGGCATCTTTTCCCAAGTCCTGCCATCGAGCGAGCGGTGGACCGAGCGCCGTCCGGCGACGTAGAAGACGTCGTCGAAGTTGACGGAATGCTCGGCCGGAATGGTTCCGCTCGGGGTGTTTTCGAGCAAGTTTTCAGGCTCTGCCGGAGCTGACCTCAGCCGAATCGCATCCATTTGTCGAAGTCCGCTGGAGTCGCGGACACGAACCGTGACCGTATGTCCTGCCGGGTCGGTGATGTGAACAGGAAAGCGGAAGGAGGTTCCACTGCCCGACGCCACGAGTTGCGAGTCCACGAAGCATTCGTAGCTGGCGGCTCCATCTTCGGGATCGGAGAGGGTGCCTTCGATGGTGATTCGTGAGCCGATGAGATGAGTGCTGGCGGTTTGGGGTGAGAGAATGCTGACCAGAGGGGCATTGCCGCCGAGGTGTGGAGTGCCTGTTTGGATGATGCCGCCGTTTTTCATCACAGCGACGAGTTGGCCGTTTCCTGAAGCGAGATCGACAACCTTGCCGGGAGTGAACCCGCGAAGCCATTGAGTCCCGTTTTCGGAGAAGTAGAGGTTCTCGTCATTGCCAAGCAAGACGAGGAAGGTGCCGAAGGTGACGACCCGTTTGACTTCGAATCCACTGCCGGGAAGTCCGCTGGTGGCGAGGTTCGACCATGTTGTGCCGTTGGTGCTGTTGGCAGCGCGAATGGCGGACGAAGAGTTGGTGAAGATGCACCAGGATCGCCCTCCGAAAGTGACGAAGTGGGGATTGCTGCCTGTCAGGCCTGTCGAATTCCAGGTTGTTCCGTTGGTGGAGGTGCGGATCAAGGCGGAATTCGGTGACCCGACATTGGAGAACCAGCGATTGCCGAGTGAGGCGAATCTGGAGGTGGAATCGAGGGAGAGAGGGAAGGAAGCCTGAAACCAAGTGGTGGCCCCATTCACGCGGGAAAAAAGCGCGGAGGTTCCCATCTCGGTCGAGACCACGGCAATTGAATTTCCATTGGGAAGCTGGCCGATGAAGGTGATATTGGGTGATAGCCCGATCGGGTCTGCGGGGTTGAGTCGGACATCGAAGGGGTTGTGACCCGAATAGATTCCGGATCCGAAATCGGGGACGCCGAAATACCGACCAGCGGCCGATCCCGTGATTTGAACGACAGGCGTATTGAGAGATTGGCTCCTTTTCCAGGTGACTCCGTCGCCAGAAAGATAATCCGCTTCGGAGTTTGCGAAATTGAATGTATTGTCGTTTCTCGCGATGAAGAGATTCTCGGTGAATTCGATCGATGCCACAATCGATGACTTCTCCCGTGGAATGCGCACCTCGTAGGGACCGGAGGCCAGGCCCAGGAAACCTTTGTCGGTGCCGTAGAGGACCTTGTTTCCAAAACTTGCCGCTGCCGTGAAGGAGTGGGATTCCGTGGGGTAGATGTTCCGCGAATCGATGGCGACGGGGTCGGAAAAAAACCGGAAAGTCGGGAACTGTGGGGAAAAGGCGATCACATGATCTGCGGTCGCCGCGAGCATGGAGTTCTCGATGAACCCATTGCCCGGCGAGGGGTGGTGGGTCCAGGTCAAGCCATCGGCAGACGAATAGATTGCCGAGGGATGGAAGAGATAAAAGCGCTCGCCATCGTGAAACGCAGTGGTGGCATGACCGCCGAGAGCTGTGGCTGCGGGGATGGTTTCAAACTCCTGCCATGTGGTTCCGTCGGTGCTGCGGAAGTGGCGCGCCGGGCCCTGGATGTTGGAGGTGTTTGAAGCAAGAATGAGTGTCTCGCCATCGGATGCGATGCTTCCGCTGCCCGTGAGTTCCACAGTCGCTCCGCTCAGGTCGCTTGCCATGAGTCGGGTCCATGAGATGCCATCGGTCGAATGCAGGAATGTCCCAAGCGAGAGGCCGGTCGTGGAGTCGTAGGCGATGAAGGCCCCCTTGTGAGCGATCAGGCTGAATTTCTCAGGCATGAACGGCGCGGCGAATCCGCTGGGGATGGAGATCGACCATGTGGCGGCTTGGTTGGTGGAAGTCGCCACGCGGAATTGGCCGGAGGCGTCGAGGCCGGTGCAGATGAAGCGAGTGCCTGCTTTGGCGATGGAGTTTCCTGTGAAGCCCTGCGGGAAGACGGATTTGGTCCAGTTGATGCCATCGGTCGAGCGAAGCAGTTGGGTGGCGGAAACGGCGAAGGCTTCGCCATCATAGACCTTGATGTCGGTGATGGCGGCGTTGGGGATGCCGGGCCGGCGCCATTCCCAGCGTTCCCAGGGTGAGTTGACGACTGTTAGAATAAACTCAGCTGTAGCCGAGCCGGAAGCGTTGGTGGCGGTGAGACGGTAGGCACCGGCATTGCTGGCTTGAGCGGAGGGAAAGGAGATCGAAGCTGTGGATCCTGGATAGGGGCTGCCGTTTTTGGTCCAGGAATAAGTGAGGGGTGCCGAACCGGAGAAAGTGGCAGACAGGGTGACGGCGGTGCCAGCGGCGACGGCAGAGTTGCCGGAGCTCCAAGTGAGGCTGGGGGCGACCTCCGCTTCCGTGAGCGTGGCCGTGTCGCTGACCGCGAAATTCTCGTTGTTGCGGATTTCGACGTGATAGTTGCCTAAATCGGATTCGCGGACGGGATCGATGATGAGATTCGCCGCAGTCTGGCCCGGGATGGCTTGGCCGTTGAAGAACCATTGGTAGCGCACCCAGGTGGCGCTTAGCGCGGAAACATCGAAGACGGCGCGCCTGCCGATGGCGGCGCTGAGGTTTCTTGGCTGGCGGATGATTTGAAGGGTGTTGCTGCGGAAGCCGTTAAGGGCGATTTCACCGAAGACGTTCTCGTGGCAGCTATCCACGGCGATGTGGTAGAGGGTTCCCTCCACGGCGGAGAAGCTCACCTGGCTGCTGTAGTCGAGCGGGAGGCGGTCGTCATTCGCCGCAACCTCTGTTAGAGACTGGGCTGAATCTCCGGTGTAAACGGCGAGCACGGTATCGAAGGCGCTGCCGGAGGTGTTGATGGTGAAGTTTCCGCTGAACGGAGCCGTCCATTTCCACCACACGGACTTGCCGCGACCGCGGGTGGCGTGGGGGCGGAATCTTTCGAAAAGCTCGGAGCTTGCCCCACGGTTGTATCCGGTGACGGTGAACAAATCGCCGGACAAGGGGATGGAGTCGGCAAAGAGATCGTTCGGTGGGCCGAGCGTGTAATCGACTTCCCAGCGGATCGGGTTGGTCAGGAAGGTGTCGAGGACGACACGATATTCGGTATTTGGTTTGGAAAGGAAACTGAGTGTGCGGTCGAATCCTCCGTTCCGCATGCTGTGGCTGACCACCTTGAGCTGGCCCTTTTCGCTGCCTTCGAAGACGACGACTTCGAAGTCGAACTGGCCATTGCTGACATTGAGAGTGACGACTCCGGTGTGTGCGGTGCGGAAACCGAGCCAAAGGCTCTTGTTGCCGATGCCGATGAGCGAAAAGGAATTCTCATCGGCTT
>JALOTY010000040.1 GCA_025457665.1 Akkermansiaceae bacterium
GCCGCCGAGCACGTGGAGACAGATGTCATGCTCCTTGGTGCCTTCCTTGAGATTCGGCAGCATTTCCGTGGCGATCTGGATGCACTGCTCGTATTCGCCTCCGTAGAAAAGCGAGGTGAGCATGAGGCGGCGGACGGCGGGGACGTGTTCGGACTCCGGGAAGACCTTGAGGAACTCCATGCCATACTGCTCCGTCTTCATCACTTCACCGATGATCGAGGCGGTGCGGACGAGGTTGTAGAGGTGCTTCTCGCGCTTTTTGCTCTTGGGGTAGAAGAGTTCGATCTGCTCGTAGGAAGCAAAGGCACCGCGGACATTGCCGTGGTTTTCATGGAGGAAGGCGGTGGCGCTGAGCTGGATCACCTCATTGGGATCCCCGCTATCGAGGCTCTTTTTCAGCTTGGTGGAAGCCTCTTCGAGCGCGGTGCGGCGGAAGGTGCGGGTGCCATCGACAATGCCGGCGCGGCCGCCAAGGCGGGTGAGGCGGGCGTTGACGTCCTCGATCATGACCTGGGTGGCAGGGATGAGTTGATAGAGGGCGAAGGCGATTTTCTCCATGTCGGCATTGTAGGCTTTGCCGGCCAATTGGAGGAACACGGGGGACCATGTCGTGGGGTTCGATGACGATGTCGGAGCGGTTCTTGTCGATGAAAGCGATGAGGGATTTTTCATCGCGCTTCTCGATCACGGCATCCACAAGGCCTTGGAAGGCGGCGACGATGCCGGCATCCGGGGTCTTGTAGGCGACCTTGTTTTTGAGGGCGGTTTCGAAGTTTTCGACGCCATCAGCGATCTTGCCGAGTTTGAAATTGCAGATGGCGAGATTGATGTAGAGGGCACCGGGGTTGAAGGAATCCCGGGAGCGATCGCGCTCTTCGAGGAACTTCTTGTACATCCGGATGGCGGTGTCCCATTGCTCCGCGCCCTGGGCGGCTTCACCCCAACGGAGCAGGGCGCGCTTGTTGAAGATGTTGCCACCGCTTTGTGCCTGGGCGGCATCGTTGGGGTATTTGCGATAGCAGTTTTCGAAGGACTTCATGGCATCCTCCCAGCGCTTGAGCTTCATCTCGCAGATGCCCCGGCGGTACCAGGTGACACCGAACTGGGGGCCGAAGAGCATCATCGCGTTCTTGTCGAAGCGGTCCGTGCAGGTGGAAAGGAACTTGAGGGCTTCCTCCCACTTGCCGGCGTTCATCGCATCCGTGGCGGCGGCGTTGAGCGACTGCGGGGTGGCATCGAGCTGGGCATGGAGCGGAGCGGCGGTGAAGCCGATCGCGATGGCCGCACCGATGAAGGGGGCGAGGGAGTTTTTGAGGAGCTGCATGGCGGGATGGAAGGTTTTCTGGATACGGGAAACGCCGATTCGCCGGCCCCGCAAGGGGGAAACGGATCGGCGCCGCAGTTCTTGGGGAGTTGGCAGGGAAAAGGGGGTCGACTCAGGGGTCGACGAGATCGGTGAAGGTGACCTTGGATATTCCGACACCGGCGAGGGCATTGAGGACATCGATGACCCGCTGTTGCTGGGCACCGCCGTCCACGTAGATTTGGACGAGGGGTTCGCTGGCGGCGGATTTGGCGAGGTCCGAGTAGGCCTTGAGGTCCGAGCTGAGGAGCGGGACGTTGCGGTTGTCGGCATCCGAATCCATGGGGATCTGGGCACCACCGGTGCCCACGTAGATCGCGCCATTGGCATCGATCTTGATGAGCTTGGGTTCGATTTCCGGCGGGGTGTCGGAAGGTGCGGCGGCGGGCAGGGTCATGTTGAGGTCCTGCTCGCGGGGCTGGATGGTCGTGGTGACCAGGAAGTAAATCAGAAGGAGGAAGGTGGCATCGATGAGTGACGAGATGTCGAGTTTCGGTGCGTCCTCTTCGATGGCTTCAGCGCGTCTGTGTCGGGCCATGGTGTTTTGTGGATGGGGTGGGCGGGATCAGCGCTCGAAGTTGTAGGTGGCAAAAAGGACCTGATCGACCCCTGCCTTGGCGGAGATGCGGATGATCTTGCGGCAGTATTTGAACACCGCTTCCTTGTCGCCGCGGAGGTGGAGTTTGGGAGTGTAACCGAGGTTGTCTTCCTCTTCCTTGGCCTTTTTGATGTAATCGAAGATGTCCTCGTCGGTCACGAGTTGGCGACCACGATCCGAGCCCATTTCATCGAAGAATCGTCCATCTTTGTAGATGTTGACGACGATCCGCCCATTGCCGTCGGTCGCCTTGATGGAGTTTTTGGCGACTGGCGGGGTGACATTGGCGTCCTGTTTCACGATGATCATCGTGGCATTGACGAGGAAGAAGATGAGCAGGAGGAAGACCATGTCGATCATCGGCGACATGTCGATGGCGAGATCGTCTTCTTCGCCAGCCTTGGCGGCTTGGAGTTTGTTGGATGCCATGGGATCGGTAGGGCTACTTGAGTCTGCGGGGGGCGGCGGCTCCACCGTGGAGGCCGCCGCGAAAGGTGCCGCTGGGGATCAAACGGCGATGCCTTCCGGAATCTTGGCAAGATAAGCGTCCTGATTGACGGTCTGGATGGACGCGTTGATGAGGTCCTCAGCTGCGTGGTGGCATTCCGCGACGAGGTTGTTGAGCTTGTTCTTGAAGAAGAAGTAGCAGAGCAAGGCCGGGATCGCAGTCATAAGACCCCACATGGTGGTGAGAAGGGCGACGGAGATCGAGTCGGCAAGCTGGGCGGGGTCGGCGCTACCGGATTCGGCAAGGATACCGAAGGCGGACACCATACCGATAACCGTTCCGAGAAGGCCGAGCATGGGAGCGGCCTGGGCGACGAGGGAGATGTAGTTGACCCAGGTCATCGACTTGCGGTTTTCGTTGATGGAGAAATCAGCGATGGCGTCTTCGATCTGATCGCGGCCGAGGTCTTCGGGGCGGGTGGCATCAATATTCGGCAGGGCGTAAGCCATCATGCGGCCGAGATAGGAGGGATGGGAGGCGGCGAGTTCGATCGCGGAGCGGACGCGGCAGTTGGCCATGTGGTCGAGGAGGGCCATTTTCAAATCCCCCGGGCAGAACTTGGCCTTGGTGAGGTTCATGAAGTTGAAAACGGCGAGGGCGACGAGCGCGAGGATGGCGAGGCCGATGAAGATCATGGTCCAGCCGCCGTCGAGGACGTACTTTTCGAGGAGGTTCTTGGACTCCGCGGGAGCCGAGTCCTGGGCCAGCAGCGCGGGCGCGGAAAGGAACAGCGCGGTGGTCATGAGGCCGATGGTACGGCCCGAACGGGAGGCAAGGTTTTTGATCATGTTGCGGAAGGTTGCTCGTGTTGACAGATTCGAATTCTCAGAAACCCCCCTTGGGCGACAAGGAAAGATTTCAAAAAGAAACAGGTGGCGGGCGACAAATCTTGGGGAGGAATCGTCCGTGTCAGGTCTTTGTGATGACAACGGGCGATTTGCGGCGGGGGAAGAGTTCCCGACAGAGGGGGCAGACGGTGCCATCGCAGCCCCTCGCGCTGCAGTATTCCCGGCCATAAAAAATGATCCGCAGGTGCAGGGCGTTCCAGTGTTCGCGGGGGAAAAGTTTCTTCAGGTCGCGCTCGGTTTGCTCCACGGATCGGCCATCGGTGAGTTTCCAGCGCTGGGCGAGGCGGTGGATGTGGGTATCCACGGGAAAAGCGGGCACGCCGAAAGCTTGGGCCATGACGACAGAGGCGGTCTTGTGGCCGACGCCGGGAAGGGCTTCGAGCGCCGCGAAATCGGCGGGCACCTGGCCGGAATGCTGGTCGAGCAGGATGCGCGAGAGATCGGAAATCGCCTGGGACTTGCGTGGTGAGAGACCGCAGGGGCGGATGATTTCGCGGATGGTATCCACGGGCAGGGCGGCCATGGTGAGGGGGTCATCGGCCAGGGCGAAGAGGGCGGGCGTCACCTGGTTGACCCGGACATCGGTGCATTGCGCGGAGAGGAGGACGGCGATGAGGAGGGTGAAAGGGTCCTTGTGGTCGAGCGGGACCGGGGTTTCCGGATAGAGTTCGGCGAGGCGGGAATCGATGTGGCGGGCACGTTCGGCGCGGGTCATGGCAGAAAAGAAAAAGGGCCCCGCCACAGAATAGGAGGGGCCCGAAATGGGGACGAGGAAGAGGGCGCGAGTCCCTGAGAAAGTCCTCAGCGGGCGGCGGTGCCGATGTCACCCCCCATGCGGCGCTGGATGGCCACATACATCTGGCGGCAATGGGCGTATCCGGTGCGTTTGGCGAGGATCTCGGCGCTACGGGCATAGGAACCCCAGCGAACGATGGCGATTTCCACATTCCGGCGGCCCCAGGCGTTCATGTGGTCCTTGGTGGGCGTGTAGATATCGACCGTGCCGGTGCCGGTGAGGGCCGAGCCGTAGTCATCGACGACGTAGAGGTAGGGCAGACCCTTGATGCGGAAAGTGGTGCCGACGGGGTAAACCGACCAGTCGGCAGCCGCGCTGCGGACTTGGGAGGTGTAGCGGAGCGGCGTGCCTGCGGCATTCATGGAGCCGTATTGCAGGTGATCGCACTCCGAGCAGGTGTAGGCGGTGGTGCGGACGTGGCGCAGGCGCTCGTTGGTGTAGAAAGGCATGCCATGCTTGTCCTTCGGCTTGTTTGCTCCGGCAGCCACCACGGCGGGCGAGGGCGGAGCGGTGGGGTAGTTCATGGACCCGGCAGAGCGGAAACCGAAGAAAGATCCCCTAGGACTTGAGGCGGATGCTCCCTGAGCGGCGCGGTCTTTGGAGACGACATCAATGTCAGAACCGCAACTGGCGAGCAAAAGGGCGGAGGCAAAGGCTAAAAAAAGTCGCATCGTTTCTTTAAGTTTTATGGAATTTCACCCGCCCTTTAGGGGCAACGATGCCCGGATCTACACGCGAAGGTGGGGGGTGGCAAACTCAAATTCCCTCCGTTAGGGCGTTCGGGCGACCACCCTCTGCGGCCGCTGGACGGGAAGTGAGCCACTCGTGGAGGATGGGGAGATCAGCCGCGGCGAGATCGAGAGCCTGGATTTCGTGAGGCGGGCACCAGCGGATTTCGCTGTGTTCATGGGGTGCGGGAGTGCCTGAAACGATGGTGCAGGCCAGCGGGATGAGGCGGATGGGACCACGGCCGTAGTCGTGAACGACGGGGCTGAGGGGGAAATCGAGCACGGCGACATCGATTCCCAGTTCCTCGTGAAGTTCGCGGACGAGGGCGGTGGCGGGGCTTTCACCTGCTTCGATTTTCCCGCCGGGAAACTCCCAGAGACCGCCGAGGTGTTTTTCTTCCGGGCGACGGCAGGCGAGGAGTCGGCCGTGGGCATCGAGAATCAGACCGGCGACGACATCGATCATGGCCTGGGAAAAAAACAGGAGCTCAGCGCCCTTCGGCAAGGCGGTGGGCGAGCATTTCCGGAAGTCCGGCGGCGAGGATTTTCTGCTGGGTGGTGGCGAGGTCGTATTCGAGCCGACGGAAGACGACAAGGCGGTGGGCGAGGTCGTAAATCGCATAGCAGGCCCGCCAGTCCCCGTCCCGCGGCTGGCCGACCGAGCCGACGTTGATGAAATACTTCGATCCGGCTTCGATGACCACCGACTCGGCGGGGATTTCCTCGACCTTGTCGTTTTTCAGGTAAACGCGGGGGACGTGGGTGTGGCCGTGGAAACAGACCGAGGTGAACTGGTAGGAGAAGTTCGACATCGCATCGAAGCGATTGGTCACGTAGTTCCAGTTGGCCGGTTGATCCAGGGTGCTGTGAACGACGGTGAAATCGCTGACCTGGCGGACCATGCGGAGGCGGCGGAGCCAGGTGCGTTGTTCCTCGGAGAGCTGGCGGCGGGTCCACTCGAGCGCGGTGGCAGCCACCGGGTTCATCGATTCCAGCGAATGGCTGCCGGAGGCATCTTCATCGTGGTTTCCCTTCACCACGGGGCAATCCATGGCGCGGACGATTTCGAGGCAGGCGGCGGGATCGGCATTGTAGCCGACGACGTCGCCCATGCAGATGAACTGGTTGCAGCCCTGCTCGCGGGCGTCGGCCAGAACGGTTTCCAAGGCCTCCAGATTCGCGTGGATGTCGCCAAAGAGGGCGATGCGAGGCGGGGCTTCGTCATGGACCACAGGTGCCGAACCGGCGGAGGCGACGGTTACGGGCGCAGGGGGTGGGCCGCTGGAAGCTTGCATGGTCGGGGTGGAAATCAACGGTCGGAGGGCGGTTCCCCGGTGTCCGGTGCCGCTGCGGGACTTTCTTGGGGCAAAGATGACGATTGCTCAAGCTTACGCAGCACCTCATCGATGCCATTCATGGGAAATCCGCTGGTCTTGTCATCCTGATAGAGGCGGAGAGCTTCGATGGCCTGCTCCGGACGGTCGAACCAACTCAGGAACATTTCATCGGGCGCGGCCATGGTGGGATCCGCGGCGATTTCCAGGGCGAGGCGCAGGGCGGGAAGGGGCGCGGAACTGCCGCCGAAGCCTTGGTGGAGGTCGCGCACGAGGTCGAGGACCTCGGTGGTTTTCGAGGGGTCTCGGGCGAGCTGGAAGGCGCGGTCACGCAGGGGGACGATGAGGGCCTCAAGGGCGGTTTCGACCCCATCGACGGGCAGGCCGGACTCGGCATCGAGGTAGTAGTCGCTGAGGATGCGGAAGGCCTTGGCTTCATCGCCAAAGATCGCGACGGCGGTGCGGACGGGGTCGATGGCGGGGTTGGCGCGGACTTCGAGGGCGAAATGGAGGCAGATGAGGGTGGGCACGGAGCCGCCGGTGCGTTGGCGGAGTTCGCGGACGAGGGGGAGGGCCTGATCGATGAGCCGCGGGCTGCGGGCCATGGCGTATGCCTGGAAGCGGGCCATGTACGGCATGGCACCAGGGAGGGCGGAGGCGCGGGCGAAGGCAGCGGCGGATTTGTCGTAATCGACGATTTTGAACCGATTGGAGTAAAGAGACCCGAGTTCGGCCCAGAGGCGGGCGTTGTCGGGGTTGAGGCGGACGCCTTCTTCGAGGAAACGGGTGCCCTTGAGGATCCAGCGGCGTTTTTCGGCAGCGGCGCGGGCGGGGGCGAAATTGTCGTAGTTGTTGTCGTGATGGGCGGCCGCGTTGTAGGCCATCATCCAGTGGCCATTGTCCCAGTAGAAGCCGGTGTTGGGGGCGAGCTGGACGATGGTGTCGTAGGTTTCCGCCACGCCATCCCAGCGGCGGTTCTCGAAGAACCCGTAGGCGCGCAGGTGGAGCATGCTGGCGACGAGGCTGCGGAGTCCGCCGAGGGAAACGGCGACGAGCCCTTGGCCGAGCTTGCGGCGGGTATCGAGTGGGAGGGCTTCCTTGAGCAGGCCTTGTTCGCGGAAATCGCGGGTGATGGCGTGCTCCACCGGCATGCGCACGATGCCGGCCACAATAAGGACCAGACAGGCAAGGAGGATGCGGCGGCTCTGGGATTTCATGGCGCGGGGATCAGAATTCCTTGCGGGCGAAGACGAGCCAGGAGGCGAAGAGATAGGTGACGCAGTAGAAGGCGGTGATGCCGATGACTTTCAGCAGGTCGAAGGCTTTGAGGAACTTCCCTTCCACGATGGCATCGATGAGGTTGTAAACCTGCAAGTCCGGGAGGATGACCGTCATGATCCCCGAGGCAGCCTTGCCGGCGAGGCCGCTGTCCTTGCCGAAATAGATTTCGCGGGCATCGGCCTGGAAGAAGCCGATGAAGAGGATGAGGAAACCGACGATGGCGGTGAAAAGCGTGCTGGTGGAAAAAGTGGACAGCAAAAGCGCGACGGCGGCGAGGACCATGGCGCGCATGAAGGTGACGAGCACGGCGGCCTGGAGATTCCAGGTGGGGCCGAGTGCGCGGACGTCCTCGGCGATCTTGGCTTTCGTTTCCGCGCTGGCCCCGGCGAACTCGGCGGCGGAGATCTGCAACTGCATGACCTTCGAGGTGTGCGGGATGAGCACGAGGTTCATCAGCAACGTCATGGCCATGAGGGAAACGAAGATCAGGGCAACGACGCCGAGCCATTTGCCGATGAGGTAGTCGAGCCGCGGCACCGGCTTGGCGAGGATGGTGTAGAGCGTGCGGTCCTCGACGTCCTTGGGCAGCAGCAGGCCGGTGGCGACGATGGCCAGGACGAGCGAGAAAATGCTCATGCAGCCCAGCGAGGTGTTTTTCACCGTGTAGAGGATTTCCGTGCCGGCGTTTTCCGGGAGGTGATCGGTGGGGAGTTCAAGGAAGTTCGCGCCGATGACCACGACGGCGAAGACCGCGAGGAAATAGAAGACCTTCATGCGGACGAGCTGCGTGAAGGTGTGCCTCGCCAGCACGAGGATGCGGCGGGGATTCAGCGGGCGGTAGGCGGTAGGGGCGGCGCTCACGGGTTTTCGCGTTCGACGGTTTCGCGCAAGAAAAGGCGTTCGAGGGTGGTGCGGGGGCGTCCGCTGCGGATCAGCTCCGCGCCCTGGCGGGCGGCGACGAGGGCGGCGATTTCCTCAAGCAGGTCCGGCGGGGCATCGCGGAGGATGATTTCCGTCTGGTCCTCGATCGCCAGCAGGTCATCGAGCCGGCCCTCACGGATCATGCGGCCGCGGAAAATGATGCCCACGCGGTCGCAGACTTCCTGGACCTGTTCGAGCAGGTGGGAGCAGAGGAAAACCGTGATGCCGCGCTCTTTCAGGGAGAGAATCAGGTCGCGGATCTGGCGGGAGCCGATGGGATCGACGCCGGCGGTGGGTTCATCGAGGATCGCCAGCCGCGGTTCCTGGATGAGGGCTTGGGCGAGGCCGATGCGTTGGAGCATGCCTTTGGAATATCCGCCGAGGTGGCGGTCGCGGGCTTCGGTGAGGCCGACGAGTTCGAGCAGCTCCGTGGTGCGGTCCTTGAGGCTTTGGCCGCGGAGGCCGCAGAGTTTGCCGTAGAAGGCGAGGGTTTCGGCGCCGGTGAGGTGTTTGTAGAAATAGGGGTTTTCCGGGAGGAAACCGACGTCCTGGCGGGAATCGACCGCGAGCGAATCCGCGCCGAAAATCCGGCAGGTGCCCGAGCTGGGGGCGACGAGACCGAGGAGCGCCTTCATCGTCGTGGATTTCCCCGAGCCGTTCGGGCCGATGAGGCCATAGACCTCGCCTGGGGCGATGGTGATGGAGACCTGATCCACGGCCTTCACCGGCCGGCCGCCCATTTGCGGGCGGAAGACCTTGGTGAGGTTTTGAATTTCGACGGCGGGCTCCATGGCTTGTCGCCGAAGTTTAGGACGCATTCCCCGGCACTGGCAACGGCATTCCGGTGGCATGCGCGGAGGTGAGGGGTCGAAAGACTTGCGGCCGACGGATCCGGGGAGGGATTTCCCGCAGATCACGCCGGCCGCTTGTCCGGGGGGAAAATTCTTTCCCGTGTGTGAAGATCAAAGAATGCCCGATTTTCACCGGCTTTGGAATACCGACATCACGGGGGGCTGGTCAGGCAGGGAAAGCGGTGCTTGGCTGGGCCCGGAGCGATGCGGGAGGAGACGAAACGATGGATCGAAGCCGACCAGCGGCACGGCTGGCACCCTTTCACGCCCTACGATGCGTGGGTGGCGCCGGAGCATGAGCCCTTGATGATCGTGCGTGGCGAAGGGGTCTGGCTGTGGGACTCCGAGGGGCGGCGATACCTCGATGGCAACAGCTCGATCTGGACGAACATCCACGGCCATGCCCGCGCGGAAATCAACCGGGCGATCATCGATCAACTCGGCAGGATCGCCCACAGCTCGTATCTCGGTGCCGGTCACCCCTGGGGCTCCGAACTGGCGGCGAGGCTTGCGGGCTTTTTCCCGCGGGGGACGCTGGAGCGGGTGTTTTTTTCCGACGATGGCTCCACGGCGGTGGAGGTGGCGCTGAAGATGGCGATGCAGTTCCGCATGCAGACCGGCGAGCCGCAGCGGCAGGGATTTGTGGCGTTTGAAAACGGCTATCATGGCGACACGTTGGGCGCGGCATCGCTGGGCGGGGTGGCGAGGTTCTTCGACCGCTTTCGCGGGCTGGGGCCGGAGGTCAGGCATGTTTCCGGCATGGCCGGGCTGGCGGATCTCGACCCGCGGACGATCAATGCCGTGGTCATCGAACCGCTCATCCAGGGCGTGAACGAAATGCGCGTCTGGCCGCCCGGCATGCTCGCGGAGCTGAGGAAATGGTGCGATGCGAGCGGCGTGCTGCTGATCCTCGACGAAGTCATGACCGGCTTCGGCCGGACCGGCACGATGTTTGCCTGCCAGCAGGAGGACGTGATTCCGGATTTCCTCTGCCTGGCCAAGGGCCTGAGCGGCGGATACCTGCCCCTGGCCGCCACGCTGACCACCGCGAAGGTGCACGATGCCTTCCGCGGCGGGGCGGAAAGGGCTTTCTACTATGGGCATAGTTTCACCGCCAATCCGCTGGGCTGTGCGGCGGCTCTGGCGAGCCTCGATTTGTTTGAGAGCGATCGCGTGCTGGAGCTTTTGCCGGGGCGGATCGCGCGGATCGATGAACTGTTGGCCGGGCTTGCCTCAAGGCACCCGCGGGTGGCGGAAATCCGGCGCTGCGGGATGATTTCGGGCATCGCCCTGTACCCGGTTTCCGCCAGTGATCCCCGCGATGGCACGGCGCTGTGCCTGGCGGCGCGGCGTCACGGCCTGCTCACCCGCGCCATCCGCGACACGGTGGTTTTGATGCCACCTTTGTGCGTCACGGAGGAGGAGCTGGAACATGCCGTGGGCGCGTTGGACCGCGCCCTGGCGGAATCATGAGCGGGCCGATGCCGGACGTCCGCGGCCACGACGTCGGCGCGAGCTGCGCCTGGGGCTGTCGCCACCGGGAGCCGGGGCGGATTGGCCTTTTCCGCGCGGCTGGGGCACGGCCATCTTTTGAAAATCGGCCAGATGCCAGTCGTGGGCGGCATCGATGCTGATTTCCCGACGGATGAGTTTCTCGATGTCCCGCAGGTATTCGCGTTCATCCGGCGAGCAGTAGGAAACGGCATTTCCGGCAGCGCCCGCACGACCGGTGCGACCGATGCGGTGGACGTAAGCTTCAGGTTCGTTCGGGAGATCGAAATTCACCACCAGCGTGACCGCTTTCACGTCCACGCCACGGGCGGCAACATCCGTGGCCACCAGCACGGGGAGCCGGCCGGCGCGGAATTTGTCGAGCGTCCGGTCGCGCTGGGCCTGCGAGCGATTGCCGTGGATCGCTTCGGCCTGGATGCCGGAATCCGCAATCTGCCGGGCGAGTTTGTTGGCACCGTGCTTGGTGCGGGAGAAAACCATCGCCAATTCCCCCGGTCCCTGGGCGCGGAGGTGATCCATCAGCAGGGCACGCTTGTTCTCTTTGGAGATGAAACAAACCCGCTGCTCGACCTTGCCGGCCGTGGTGACCTCCGGCTCGATGCTGACCGAGGCGGGATCCCGCAGGATTTCATGGGCAAGCTTCACGATCGGCGGCGCAAGCGTCGCGGAAAAGAACAGCGACTGACGGCGGGCTGGCAGCAGGGAAACGATGCGTTTCACATCGCGCAGGAATCCCATGTCGAGCATCCGGTCCACCTCATCGAGGACGAAGAATTCCACCCCGGAAAGATCGATGTGGCGCTGGTCGATCAGGTCGAGCAGGCGGCCCGGGCAGGCGACGAGGACGTCCACGCCTTTGCGCAGGGCGTTGACCTGCGGGTTTTGACCGACACCGCCGTAAACGAGCGCATGGCGGATGCCGAGGTGGGTGCCGTAGGTTTCCAGGCTTTTGCCGACCTGGGTGGCCAGCTCGCGCGTGGGCGTGAGGACGAGCACGCGGGCGCTTCGGGGTCTCGGCGTGGAAGGCCGGCGGTGGAGGGCATCGAGGATGGGCAGGGAGAATGCCGCCGTTTTCCCGGTGCCTGTCTGGGCGCAACCCAACAGGTCGCGGCCTTGGAGGATGAGCGGGATGGACTGCGCCTGGATGGGCGAAGGATGGGTGTAGCCGCGTTCGGAGAGCGCGCGTTGGATGGGCGCAGCCAGGGGCAGCGCCTCGAAGGTATCAGGTGTCATGTTGGATTGGCCCGGCGGCGGGAAACGCGGCGCGGGCAGGGATCGATGAGGATGTTTTCGGTGAAACCGGGAACCTTTCCTCTCATCGATGAAGACCGGACACGGGCAAAAGCCAAGAGCGGCCCTCGCGGTCCACGGATCGCCCGCAGACAAGGCTTCACTGAGGCTGGCTGGCGACAATAGCAAGCACGAAAGCACAAAGCTCAGGCGCGTTTCTTTTAAAGGAGCGATGATTCGGCACGGCGGGCAACAAAAGGCGGCATCCACGCGGACGGCCAAAGAACTCCCTCTAACATCTCCCCTCCCCCTGCGCTTTGCGTCGACCCTTTCATTGGTTCCAAAGTCATCCACCCTTGCTATGTCCCGTGATAGTCCTGAGACAAAAAAGGACCTCTCTCTAACAGGGCCTACCCCCATCACCAGCTTGCGGGATCACCAAGATCATCGGTCGTGCCAAACTCACGGTCGGGACCTGCCGACAGGATATGCATTTCCTTTCCGGAAAGGGCATGGAATCGCCACGGCGTGCCCCAGCGGTCGGTCACCACGCCACTTTCAAGCAAGCCGGGAAAGGCATCGGGCAAAAGACGGATGCTCTTCGAGTTGTTGCCGCGCAGGGCAGCAAAGATCTCCTCGTTTTCACCCACCGGGTTTTCTCCCATAGCACGGCGGTAAGCATCGAAAACGGAAGTCAGGATTTCGAGATCCTCTTCGCCATTTCCTTCATCGGCCTGGAAGCGCGTGCTCATTTCCAGAATGGGGTGATCCACCGCAGGCGGACGCTCGGCGGGAGGCGGCGGCAGTTCGCGTGAGGGGATGGGAGGAGGAATCGCGACCAACCCTGGCTTCTCCCCTTCCCGCTCGCGAGAGAACCACCCGAAGAGGATCACGAGAAGCAGGACGAGGAAGATGATTCCCCGCCGGAGTCCCGGACCCGTGCCGGACCTTGGAGCGGCCTGGCCCATGTCTGTTAGAGAAACTCGGGCTTGATGAACTGGATGTTCGCGGATTCCACGCCGATGGGATCATCAAAGCGCGGGAGGTTCGGGAAAATGGTGCCCAGCGAACTGGAATCCGCGCCCATCCAGCGTGCCATCATCGAGCAATACTGATCGACGGAGGTGGTCGGAACCCAGCGGCCGCGATTGGTGGTATTTCCGGCATCGAGGGAGCCGGAGACGTTGCCGACTTTCAGAAGGGGGAAGTGGCCGTAAACATCGCCTCCCTTGACGCCTCCCCCCATCATCAGCGCGTGGCTGCCCCAGGCATGGTCGCTGCCGGCGGTGGCGGCACTGGTGCCGTTGGGGGTGAAGGTGCGGTTGAAATCGGAGGCCGTGCAGGTGAGCACGTCATTCCAGGTGCCGCTGGCCTCGAGGACATCGTGGAAGGCCTTGAGACCGGTGGAGAGTTCGGTCATCAGGTTGCCGTGGGAGGAGAGAATGGTACTATGGGTATCGTACCCGCCGACCTGGCAGAAATAGATCTGGCGCTGGTTGCCGAGCAGGTTCCTGCCGGCGATGAGTCTGGCGATCATCTTCAACTGGTCGCCGAGGCGGTGGTTCGCGCCGGCGGCGGTGAAGATGGAATTGAAGTTGAATCCCATGGAAGTCTCCGCCGCGGCGGCAGCCGTCAATGCCGCACCGATGATGCCTTCCGTCGCACGGGCGCGGCGGATGATGCGGTTGTGCTCCTCTTCGTGGAGATTGTCATGGGTGAGCCGCATCACGTCCTCGAAGGCTCGGAAACGTTTCCCCGTATCTCCGGTTTGGTAGGAACCATCGGCATTCAGCGCGCTTGAATAATTCGTTCCGTATCCACTGATGTTCACCGTGCCGGAAGGCTGCACCACGTATTGCACGACACTGCCATGGGTGCCGATTTGGAAGGAGTTCACTCCGGCAAGGGAGATGGACATGGAGACCTTGGATGCTTCCGGTGAGTTGTAGGATGCATGGAGGAGTTCGGCCGCCCTTCCGCCCCAGCCACTGGAAAAGAGTCGGTCCGGCAGCGAACTTTGCCACTGGGTCTGCTGGTCGGAGTGCGAGAACAACTGGCTGGGAAGCGGGATGGTTCCGGAATTGTAGGCGGCACGGGAACCGACAGGATAAGCGAGGGTGCCGACATTGGCGACGGCGGCGAGCTTGCCGGCATTGAAGAGTTCCGCCACGCCTGCCATGTTGGGATGGAAACCGAGCGGTTGGGCTGAACCTGCGTAGTGCTGGTGGAAGGCTCGCGTGGATTCCGGGAGGTTGATGGGAATGAGCTGATCGCGGGGGATGCCAATCACGCCGCGCCCGCTATCATAATCCTGCCTTGCCATCGAAGTTGAGGGATCTCCGGCGGGGACGAGCATGTTGTTGGCATCATTGCCCCCATTGAGAAACAGAAACACCAGCGCGCGATAAGATCCGCCGGGCGGGCTTTGGGCCATGGCGGCGGTGATGAGACGCATGTGGGCGAGGGCATTGACCAACCCGGTCACCCCCAAGGACGCACAAGCTGCCTGGCGGATGAAGTCACGCCGGTTGCGGAGGAATTCCTTGTCGTGGTTTTTCATGGGATCTCGGGATCGGTGGCGGGCGCCATCATTTCTGAATGATGAAATCGGGGCTCTTGGTGATGAGATAGAGGATATCCCGGATTCGCTCGTTCATGCTGTTGGTCTGTTCCGTGGCGCTGGTGTTGTTGTTGTCTTGGGATTCAATCGCCTTGGCGGCCTCGAAAATGATATGTCGTGGCGTGCCCGGGCGGCTGCCATATCTTTCTTTCAGGGAACCGGCACAGAGCAGGAGGTCGGCATGGTCGAGAACCCGCTCGATGGCCTGTGGCACCAGTGTCGCCCGATTTGCCCAAGTGGTGTCGGCATTGGAAAAAGCCCCATCGGCATTGGTATCCAGCAGCGAAAGATAGAGCGCACGGAAGGGGGCGAAGTCGGGAACCATGTTGTCGGAGTTGCCATCATAGGCCGTGAATCCCGGAACACCGGCAATGTTCAGGCCGGCAGGAAGACTGTCGGTGGTCTGGCCGTTGCTATCATAGATCGGCGAGTAATGATAATTGATCGCGCGGACGATGGTGGTTTCATTGACGATTTGGAATTCCGGGGAGGCGAAACCATTTTCCGCAAGGGCTCCGGCGGGTGCATAATCCGGACGATACCAATTGAAGACCGTGGGCGGGCCGACAGGTTTTTGCACGAGCCCCGAGGTGGTGTTCTGAAAGCGGACCATGCGCGCCCCTGCGGGAAACTTCGCGGTTTCCGTGGGCGGATAGCCGAAGTTTTCAAAGAGCGCGATGGGGATGGCGGAACGGGCACCGATGGCACGAAGCAGGGAGGCATGGCGGATGAGGGGTTCCTTGACCTTGCCACTGCCGACACCGGAATTTGCAAGGACCGGATTGCGCGCCTCGGGGTCGAGAAGGATGGCCTTGAGCACGGCCGCAAAGTCGCCATCGGCTTGCTCGAAAGCCGACGCGACCCGATGCACATATCCGGCCGATGGATTCGCGCTGGTGAAGCGCTGGATCAACTGCTTGCTGATGAAAGGAGCGGTGTTCGGATGGCTGGCGAGGAAATCCAGTGTTTCTTCAAGATCTTGCACGCCACCACCGGCACGGGCAGGTAGCGAGAAACCGAGGAAATTCTTCGCGCCTTCATCGTGATAGGCAGGAAACAGTTTCATCGGATGACTCCAACGGATCGCATGCTCCTCGAAGCTGGAGCCGAGGAAGAAATTCGTATTATCGATCGTTTCCGTGCTGGATGTCCCGTTTGACCGCTTGCTGAAGGACCAACCGGTGAAGACCCGGGCGATTTCCGTGATATCCTCCTGGTCATAGGTGGGGACAGGCAAACCATCCGCGCCAAGGATCAGGGTGCCATCCGGATGGAGCCCGACGAGGCCGATGGAGAACAACTGCATGATTTCCCGGGCGTAGTTTTCATCCGGCGAGGAAAGGGTCACCCCGCCCGAGACTTGTGCCTTTTGATTTCTCAGATGGGAAAGATATTGGCCCATGTTTGGGTCCAGCGTCACGCCTTCGAGAAGCTCCCGATAGTTTCCAAAGGCATGGCCTTGCAGCATGTCGTAATAACTCGCCACCGCCACACCCATGCGTTCAAGCGTGGGTTCCTCATCGGAGATCACGAAGATCTGGCTCAACGCATAGGTCATCCTCTGGCGGAGCTGATCGGGAGCATTCATTGCGATGGTCCACCATGCCACCTGGCGTCCCGTTTGATCGAGGGTCGCGGTGGGGGAAACGGATTTCTCCAGAGCATTGGCGGCCGCCGTCATCGCGACGTGCGATGGGGGAGTGAGAGCGATTTGTTCATCGATCCATTCTTCAAACGCCGCCATGTGATCTCCCCCGTGCGAAATGACACGGCTGCGGAGGCTGATGATATCTTCCATCCGCGCGCCAAAACTCGCCTGGGTGAGAAAGCGGACGATTTCCCGATCCAGCGCATCTCCCGTGACCGTGGTGACGGGCTCCGGTGCGGGAGGGGCTTGAAAGACGGTGGACCCGGTGACCCCTTGGAAGAGTCCGGCGATTTCACCGGAGGTGGCCGTCTCGCTGTAAACATTGAATTGCAGGGCACCAGAGAGAAGCGCATCGAGCACTTGCTGGTCCTTGGTAAAGCTCGCGCTGGCGCGGATCGGCCAGGGCTGGCCATTGTATCGGAACGGGGGGATGGACAGCATCGTGGCACCACCACTGGTCTCGATATGCGCGGACGATGCCACCGAACTGAGATTCGTGAAACTCACCGTCACGATCGCCGATGAGTGATCGCCCGCGAGCCGGATGGCCGAAAGCCCCGAGCCCAGGGAGGACACCCCGGGTCGTGGTGAGAGATAGGCCACGAGAAGCCGAACGTTCGCCTCGGTGGGCCGTGCGTCGCACACCCGGCCGCTCAGGAAGTTTGGCGAACCGCCGATGTGAAACCGCCATTCCTCCGGAACCTCCGCTTGTGAATCCGCCACGGCCTGAAGATGAACCTGTGCAGAAGCCTGGCCAGCGGGGATCACGAACTGATCGGTGATTTCATTCCCCGATGAATCCTTGAGCCGGAAATCCATGGCATCCGCCGCTCCACCCGTGGCAGACAAGGCCGGTGCGGATCGGAGATACACCGTGAAGGGGCGGTCGTAGGGCGTCGGTCGGGTCAGACGCAGGACGGCTTCGCTGGCTTCGCCCGGAGCGTTTTTTTCGAAGGCATCGCCGACCAACGATTCCACTTCCAGACCGCCACTCGAAAGCTGGTCGAGCCAGGTTTCCGCAAAGGCGAAGTCGGCATTCGCATTGCCCACGGCGAAACTGTCGGCCTCTTGAGGGTTGAGACCGATGATCTGACGTTCCGCCCAGTTGCTCAGGCCATCGCCATCGGAATCGACATCCTTCACCTCCGCCCGATAGAACTTCGCGCCACCCCCGGGAGCTTGGCTGGGGAAAGTCATTTCACCCGTGCTGGCCAGCAGCTCACTACCCAGCGCCGTCCACGGACCCGCCGGGTTGGGAGCTGTGAAGAGCCGATAACTTTTCCCCGGAACGCTGGAAACCTTGATCACCATTCCCGCTGCGGAACTGACCTCCAGAACCTGGAAACGGCTGTTCGCCACGAAGGGATTGGTCCCGGCGATGGATTCCTCAAGATTGGAAACACCATTGCCATCGGCATCCCCCTCCGGCGCGATCCCTTGCGCCGCGAAGCGTGCTTCCCAGACATCGCACATGCCATTCGCGTTCCGATCCAGCGCGGCTTCCAAGCCCGCCGTCATGCCGATGAGGAGACAAGCTGTGGAGAGGAAGGGATGATTCATGGGTTTCCCTGCTTCTATCGAAGCCGCCGCCCTCCGTCATCAGCATTTTTCCATCCCGGATGGTACCTGTGGCATCTTGGGATGATTTTGCCCGGGGAATTCTGTGTCCTTGCCGAGCTGTGGCAGGCGAAGCAAGGTTCACGCCCATGCGATCCATCCTCCAAACGCTCGCGCTCGTCATCGCCCTCACCGCTCAAGCGATGGCAGGCCCGAACATCATCTTCATCATCGCCGACGACCTCGGATACGGCGACCTTTCCTGCTACGGTCAGAAAAACTTTCAGACGCCCGTGCTCGACCGGCTTGCATCGAGGGGGATCCGCTTCACCGATCACTATTCCGGCGCCACCGTCTGTGCGCCCTCGCGCTGCACCTTGATGACCGGTCTCGACAACGGCCGCGCGACGATTCGTGGAAACGGAGAATTCACCCTGCGTCCGGACCCCGCCGATATCACCGTGGCCCGTCTGCTGAAAAACGCCGGATACCGGACCGCGATGATCGGCAAATCCTGCGTCACCGGAAACACACAGAATCCCGCCGAGGTTCTCGGCAAAGGCTTCGATGTCTTTTACGGCACGACCAGTCATGTCGATGGCCACTGGCGCTACCCGCGCTTTGTTTACGATCAGGAGAAACGCATCGAACTCTCGGGAAACGCGCTTCATCGCGGCCGTCATCATGATGTCCCGCTCTACACCCGGAAGGCGCTGGATTTTCTTTCCGCCCAATCCGCCGATCAGCCTTTCTTCCTTCTGCTGTCTTATCCAGTCCCTCACGCTTCCGTCCTTGCTCCCCCTGGAGACATCAAGGGTGGTGCCGGCAAAGCTCCGGGAAATTCCCACTACACCCCCGTGGCCGATCCCAAGGCCCACTACATTGCCCTGGTCCGGGCGCTGGATGCCGCCGTGGGGCAAATCGAGAAAACCCTCGGAGAAAAAGGCTTGGCCGAGGACACGCTCATCCTCTTCACCAGTGACAACGGCTCCCACTCGGAGGGGGGATATCACCCCGACATGTTGAACTCCAGCGGGGGTCTGCGCGGTCTGAAACGCGATCTCTACGAGGGTGGCATCCGGGTGCCCCTCATCGCCCACTGGCCCGCTGGAATCAAGAAACCCGGTCCCAGCGATTTCCCCTGCGGCTTTGTCGATTTCCTGCCCACCGTGTGCGAGCTTGCCGGGATTCCCGTGCCGCCCGACCTCGATGGCCTCTCCTACGCGCCTCTGCTGGACGGCGAAAAAATGCCGCAACGCAGTCGGCCGCTTTACTGGGAATCCCACGAAAACCGTGGCCGCCGAGCCATGCGCGACGGGCGCTGGAAACTGGTCCAGTATGAATTGCAGTCCGCCCCCGATGCCAAAGCCAGAAAGCCCAAGCTGTTCGACCTTGAGGCTGATCCCGGTGAGTCCCGCAACCTCGCCGCCGACCATCCCGAGCAAGTGGCAAAAATGCTGGCTTGGATGAAATCGCATCGCCGCCCCTCCGAATGGTTCCCCTTCCCTCCCCTCGACCGCTTGGGAGAATGAAGACCGACAAGGTCGTGGGATCGGCAGAAACAACACGAAGGCCCGAAACGGTCAATGCAGTCCCGGCGTTCAAGATCGCGGTCCGACTTAGTCCATCACTCGCTCGCATCAGAGAGCGGGCTCACCACGACCGAGGAGAGAGAAAACCCATGAAATCCCTCCCCGGTCGTGGGGCCTTGGTGATGTATTGTGGCTGGACCTCCATCAACTCCGGACAAACCCATAAAAGTCCTCGGTCAACTTTGGAACGCCGCGACAG
Source organism: Akkermansiaceae bacterium (assembly GCA_025457665.1). Lineage (GTDB taxonomy): Bacteria > Verrucomicrobiota > Verrucomicrobiia > Verrucomicrobiales > Akkermansiaceae > Haloferula. Next base: position 19,587 of record JALOTY010000040.1, read on the forward strand.
GTCAGAACTCAAACCCAGAAATCATTCTGACCTGCCACGGAACCATCCACGAACGGGATTAAGCAGGGGCGGTGCCAACTCGATTTGGAAAAAATCGAAATGCGAAAATTTTTGGCCTTTCCCACGATTTCGGCCAATCCCATCGATTTCGCCCCGGAGGTGAACCGACTTGGCACGGGATTGACGCGCCGTCGCCCCTCCCTCAGGCTCGTCGCATGTCCCGTTTCACTGCCAATGCCGACTATGAAGACAAGGATGAGACCCCTCTCTATCTCCGGGCCGGGGATGAGGTCAGCGTCGGTCCTGCCGACCGCGCCTGGCCAGGCTGGGTTTGGGCGGTCAACAAGGATGGCCGCAAGGGATACATCCCCGAAATCCTTCTCGAACCTCTGGGAGAAGGCCGCTTCGCCCTGATGGAAGACTTCGATCCCACCGTCCTCACTCTGAAACGCGGCGATGAACTCGAATCCCTGCGCCAGATCCACGGCTGGCATTGGTGCAAGGCGAGGGACGGCAAGGAAGGATGGGTGGCAGGCTATCTGCTGAGGCCCGTCGATTAAGTCGCTCCCGTCTTGCGCTACGACATCTTTCCTGCTAGCCCCCAGCTCCGTGCTTCCCCCCTCCATCCATCGCACGCTGATCCTCGCGCTCGTCCTCGCCCTCGCGGCCTGTGACAGCCCGCAGCGGCGTGCCTTCCGCGAGCTGTCCGCCCGCGGGATCGATGCCAATGGCCCCGCCCTCACCGCCGCCACGGCCCGGGGGGACACCGATGTTCTCAAACTCCTCCTCACCGCCGGCACCTTCACCGGCCAGCGCGATGCCCAAGGCCGCAGCCCCCTGCACATCGCCATCGAGCTTGGAAATCTCGACGATGCCTGGCTGCTCATCGATGCCGGAGCCAACCTCGATGCCGAAGCTCCCGGCAAGGTCACGCCCATTGCCATCGCCCTTTCCCGCGGTGAATCCGCGCTGGTGTATCGACTTCTGGAAAAAGGAGCCAAACCGGATGGCCGCACGCCCGATGGCGAGAGGCTGCTCGCCTGGGCCATCCGCCACGGCCGTACGGCTTTCCTCCGCCAGATGTTTGAAAAGGGAGCCGATCCTCACCAGAAATCGGCCGATGGCGACCCGCTCCTTCACGTTGCCCTCGAATCGGGAAACCGCGCCCTGGTGAGGGAGTTGATCAAGCTCGGTGCCGACTGCGGCGCGGTCGATGCCGATGGCGAGTCCGCCGTCGTCCATGCCATCCGCCGCGGCTGGACCGATCTGCTTCCGGAAATCGTCCGGGCCGGCGCCGATCCGCATCGGCCCGATAAAGACGGCCTCACCCCCATGGAGAAGGCCTACCGCGAAGATCGCGATGACCTTGTGAAACTTCTCACCCTGCTCGACGCCCGGCCCTCGCAGGGAAATCTCGATGAGGAGCTTCTCACCGCTTACGATGCCCGCGATTTCGGTTGGACCCGCCTGTTGCTTTCCTGCGGAGCCAAGCCTTCGGAAATGCTCGTCCGCAGGGCGGCGGCGGATGATGAGGCCGGCTTTCTCCACCTTTTCCTCGGCTACACCCGCGTGCCGGAAGGGTTACTTGCCCAATACTGCCGCGGCGGTGGTGCTCACATCGCCACCCTTCTCCTCGCCCATGGGGCTTCCATCAATCCCAGCCATACTCCTTTTCTCGATACCCCCTTCTCCACCGCCATGGACCATGGCGACGATGCCCTGGCCGCCTATCTGTTAGACCGTGGTGCCCACCCGAACCTGCGCGGCCGCCATGGGGAGCCACCGCTGCTCATTGCGCTGGTCCGCGGTCAGGCCGCCACGGTGAGGCGGCTCATCGAACACGGTGCCCCGGTGAACACCGCCCTGCGTTCCCCCGCCTCCGAGTCCCTCGCCAAAATGGCACGCGGCGCCACCATGCGCTGGCTGCTGCGCAAGGATAGCGGGGTCACGCCCCTCATGCTCGCGGTGGACAGCGGATCGGTGGACACCACCCGCGCTCTCATCGAAGCCGGTGCCCGCAAAAATGTCTGGACCCGCCGCTCCTCCATCTGGCCGATCAATATCGCCGCCGGACACGGCGATGTGCCCATGATGCGATTGCTCCTCGGCAAGGATCCCTACGTCGAGGAAAGGCGCGTCCTCGTCGATCTCTCCGAGCAACGACTCTGGGTTTACGGGCCGAAGGGCGATGAGATTCTTTCCACCCGCGTATCCACCGGCCGCAGCGGATACCGCACGCGCACCGGCACCTTTGCCATCACCAACCGGTATCGGGCGTGGACCTCGACGATCTATCATTCGTCCATGCCCTACTTCCAGCGGCTGAGCTGCTCGGACTTCGGTTTCCACCAAGGATACGTCCCCGGCTACCCCGCTTCCCACGGCTGCATCCGCGTCCCTGCCGGGACCGCCAACAAGCTGTTCAACATCACGGATGTCGGCGACCGCGTGGAAATCGTGCCATGAGTTGGGGCCCTTATTGAGACTTACTCTCATAACAAAATCCCTTGATTTCATCAAGGAGCTGGGTTCATTTTCGGCTGAATTGAGATTTCAACACCCGAAACGACCATGAGCAACACGACTGCCACCAAAGCCTGCGAAAACTGTGTCCACTGGAATGCCGATGCGGAGGAAGACGGTGAATGCCGCCGTCATGCGCCTCAGCTCATCACCTTCGAGGTGGACGATGAAGTTCACGTGGAATCCCGTTTCCCCATCACCGACAAAACCGATTGGTGCGGAGATTTCGAAGCCAAGTAATCGGCGTTCCCATCATTTCCCCGGCCTCCTCCCTGGAGGAGGCTGCTGGACCTTACGAAAAACGGGCCGTGGTCGAAACCACGGCCCGTTTGCCAATCACAAAGCACCCAAAGAAATCAGGAGGCGGCCAGTCCGTTGACCGGCTTCGGCAGCGGCTTGTCCTTGCGGCGCAGAGCCTTGCGCATCTTCGCCAGGGCCACATTCTGAAGCTGACGGATCCGCTCGCGGGTCACACCGAACTCGCGGCCGACTTCCTCCAGCGTCATCGGCGTCTTGCCGGTGAGGCCGAAGCGTTCATCGATGATCCGACGCTCGCGCTTGTCGAGCACGGCCAGCAGGCCATCGAGTTCACCGTGGAGATTCTTGTCGGCCAGGGCATCCAGAGGATTCTCCGCACGCTCATCGCCGATGATTTCGCCGTATTCCGTGGCCTCGCCCTCATTGACCGGAGCATCGAGGGAGGTCGGACGCTGCGAAGCCTGCTTGAGCATGGCCAGCTTGCGGCGGGGAAGACCGATTTCATCGGCCAATTCCTCATCGGTGGGCTCGCGGCCGAGGACCTCGGCAAGCATCGTTGAAATCCGGCGCATCTTGGCGATTTTGTCGACCATGTGGACGGGCAGGCGGATCGTCTTGCTCTGGTTGGCCAGAGCGCGCTTGATCGATTGCTTGATCCACCAGGCGGCGTAGGTGGAAAGCTTGCCACCCTTTTTCGGGTCGAAGCGCTCGACGGCTTTCATCAGGCCGATGTTGCCCTCGGAGATCAGGTCATTGAGCGGCAGACCGTAACCCGAGTAATCCTGCGCGATCTTCACCACCAGACGGAGGTTCGCGTTGATCATCTGGGCGCGGGCGGCTTTGTCGCCACGTTTGATCTTGCGGGCCAGTTTGACCTCGTCTTCCGGGGTCAAAAGAGGCGTGCGCGAGATTTCACGGAGGTAGATCTTGAGGTTCGAGTCGTGTTCCATGGCCATTTGAGTAGTGCCCTGAGGGGCGGTTCGAGGTTGAGGAAGATTTCGTCTTCCAAGGGTTAAACGCCGGTGGGGCGAGAATTATTCCAATTTTTCCGTCCGAAATCTGTAATCACAGAGTAACTACCACAATTTCAGCGATTTGCATCCAGTTTTTCGAGCAGAGCCCGTGCCTATCGTGTCATCGTCTCGCCTATCCAGTGGAAATCGTTGAGAATCAGTGATCATGACTTTTACGATACGTCTGAAGTGGGTGAGGACGCTGTGACACTTTGTCGCAAGTCGGGCGAAATCGGCAGGAACTCGGGAAGGAATGTCCCGCCAGCCGACCCCTCCACGCTCTTGCCAGGGCACCATGACTCCTTCATTTCTTTTCGCCGATTGGAAAGAACCGCACCTTTTCCAACGAAACACTGTTTTCCCCAGAACACCGTGCTCGAACTCAAGGACCTCTGTTTCACCATCACCAAGGACGGGGAATCCGTGCCCTTGGTGGACCACGCCAGCCTCCGCATCCCCAAGGGCCACTTCATGGCCATCGTCGGACCCTCCGGTTGCGGCAAAACCACTTTGTTGAGAACCATCGCCGGGCTGAATCCCGAGTCGGACGGGGCGATCTTCTGGGATGGACGGAATCTCTCCGAGGAAGCGGACTTCGACCCCTCGGAGATCGGCTATGTCCCGCAATTTTCCATCGCCTATGACCCCCTGACGGTGGACGAGTCCATCGAGGCCGCAACCCGCCTCCGCGTGAAAACCCGCGATGCCGAGGAGCTGGATCGGCGGATCGATCGGGTCTTGGAGGAAACGGGGCTGACGGCCATCGCCGACCGACCGGTGAAGGTCCTCTCCGGGGGACAGAAACGTCGGCTGGGCCTGGCCATGGAGCTGGTTTCCGATCCCAAACTCCTCCTGTGCGACGAGGTCACCAGCGGTCTGGACCCCCGCTCGGAGCGGGAAATCGTGCGCTTGCTGCACGACCTTTCCCGACGGGAAGGTCGGGTGGTGCTTTCGGTGACGCACTCACTGGCCCACCTCGAACTCTACGATTCCATCCTCGTGCTTCACGAGGGCAAAGTCACCTACCACGGACCGCCGGAACTGATGACCCACTATTTCTCCGTTCACGATACGGAGGAGGTCTATCCGAAGCTCGCCACCCAGCCTTCGGATCGTTGGCAGCAGTCGTGGTCGAAACACCGGGAAGCCTACGAGGGCAAACTCAAGGCCGCCCGCGACCGTGCGATCGCCGCCGGTACGCTGCATTTGCCCGAAGAGGGCCCGGCCGATGAGGAGAAACCCGCCCACCTCCCCTGCCCGGGCTTTTTCGCCCAACTCGCCACCCTGCTTTCCCGCCGCTGGCGGATCTTTTTCCGGGACAAGGCCCAGGTGTTTCTGCAACTCGCCATCCTGATCTGCTTCCCCCTGCTCGTGACGCTCTTTTCCGATAAGGCAAAAGGCCCCATCGCCAGCCTCTCGGATTCGCGCCAGGAAAACATCATCGAGGAAATCCAGGAGCGCCAGATGGTCCGCCAGGAACAGGTCAAAGTCGGCTCGGCCGTCAGCGGCATCATCATGTTCCAGGTCGTCCTCCTCTGCCTCATGGGATCGAACAACTCCGCCCGGGAAATCGCTGGCGAACGACCCATCTTCGAGAAAGAGAAATTCGGCGGCCTCCGCCCCTCCGCCTACCTCTCCAGCAAGATCATCTTCCTCGCCTGTCTCGTCGGCCTGCAATCGCTGTGGATGGGAGTTTTTGTGAACCAGTTCGGAGAGTTCCGTGGAAACTTCCCGGACCACCTGCTCTTCCTGTTTCTCGTGAATGGCGCGATGACCGCCGTCTGCCTCGGGATTTCCGCCCTCATGAAAACCGCCGAGCAGGCCTCCCTGCTCTCCATTTACCTCGTCGGCTTCCAGCTCCCCCTCTCCGGCGCGGTCCTCGCCTTGCCCGAGCATATCGAGCGCTTCACCCGACCCTTCATTTCCGCTTACTGGTCCTGGTCCGGCAGTGTCAGCGCGCTCGATGGCCGGGTGCTTTCCGCCGTGAAATCCGTCATCGACACCACCCTCTCCGCCCGCGAGGCCTGCCTCTACACTCTCGGCTTCCACGTCGGCGTCGGTCTCCTCGCCGCCTGGATCGGCAGCCGCCGCCACCAGTGGGAACATTGACGATCTCCAAACCCTTGCATTGATCCCTGCGTCCACGACGCTATCCTCTTAGAAACCATGCCACGCCGCGCCAGCTCAGGTCCCAAGGCCACCACCATCATCGCCATCGTCGCCGCCCTCGCGGCTCTGTTCTTCGGCGGGAAATTCGTCCTCGGCGGAAAATCCAAGGAGGGCAAGATTTCCGGCACCCCACTCGACATGGAGATGTTCACGGAAAATGCCAATTCCCTCCGCGGCAACAGCTACACCGTGGAAGGCACCATCGATGGCAAACTCCAGTGGACCACCGATCGCGGCCAAGTGATCTCCCTGAAGGTCGATTCCCCCGGCGGACCCTATTTCCTCGGTATCGAAATCCCTCAGGACCTCGCCGCCGTGAATATCGAGCGGGAGCAGCCCTACCAGTTTCTCATCCGCATTCGCGATGGCGGCATCGCCGTCGCGGAAAAAATCGCCCGCCTCTGAATTCCCATCCCTCTCCCGTCATGAAACGCGCCTCTCTCCTCCTGCTCGGCAGCACCCTGCTCGTCCACGCCCAAGTTTACACGCCGCCACCCCAGCAGCAGCCGCAAAACAATGGCGCAGGCAACGACACCGTCATCCAGCGCCAGCCCCAACAACAGAACAATCAACCCGTGCTCGGCAACGAGCTGCCCTTCCTCGACCCCTCCAGCGAAATGGTTTCCTGGAACGGCCGCAACTGGGCCGCCACCGACAACCGCCTCGTCGCCGCCCGCTTCGAACGCTACCTCAACGAACCGGAAGACGACTCCGAAGCCGCCACCGATTACCGTGACACCATCGAAAAAATCCTCGATCTCATTTCCCCCCACCACCCGGGCGGTCCCGACTTCGCCGGCGGCGTGAAGCTCCTGCCCCGTGCCTCAACCTTCCCGGGCGATGCCAAGCTCTGCGATTCCCTTTCCCAAGCCATCTACGCCGCCGTTCTCGCCCAGAAGGATGTTTCCAAAACCCGCGCCCTCAACGAGGCGATGGAAGCGGAAAAACAACGGCTCATCGATGATGCCGACTGGAAAACCGCCCAGGATCAAGACCCCTCCCTCAACCAAACCCGCCAAGTTGGCGGAGGCGGTGGTGGCGGAGGCGGTGGAGGCGCCGGAAACCAACCCGGCAACGCCCGCCAACCCGCCCAAAACCCCGGCCGCGGCACCCAGTCCCTCGAATACGCCGAATCCGTCCGCCGCATCGCGGAAATCGAAGCGCTCAAGAAAACCAATACCGCCAAAAACGAAGTCCAACTCGTCCAGGCCAAGGTCCAATACCAGGCCCTCATGGTGCAGTTCTTCGTCCAGCGCCGCTTCGAACACGTGATGATGGCCGCCCGCTTCTATCACCAGATCTTCCGCGATGGCGACAACCGCCTCCACCTCCAGAAGAACTCCGATGTCTCCAAGTTCATCAGCGACACCTTCGGCACCAGCCCCACCGTCGCCGCCCTCGACTCCCTCGCCAGCGAAGCCATCCGCGATGTCAACAAAGGCGTCGAAGCCTTCCTCTTCCTCTCCGAACGCGGCGAACTCGAAAGTGCCGCCAAACGCCTGAGCGAATCCTACATGGTCGGCGAGTTCATGCCCGCCGTCCAAACCCTGTCCCGCGAGAAAAAACGCGTCGTCCTCGACTACGTCCGCCACAGCTACCGCCTCATCGCCGCGCTCGATGTGAAGGACTACGCCACCGCCCAGGACCTTGTCGAAAAACTCAAGGAACTCGCCGCCGATTTCGATCCCACCAAGGCCGAGGCAGCCATCGCCACCTACACGCGGGTCTCGAACATGCACATCGATGCCGCCAAACTCGCCGCCTCCAAAGGCGAAAACGACAAGGCCGCCGCCGAGATCCAGAAAGCCCTCGAAGTCTGGCCCAAGAACCCGCGCCTGACGGAGTTCGATGAACTCGTCGCCCAGGGCGGCACCCTCGCCCAGGCCCTCAACGACTTCGACCGCCTGCTCAGCGAGAAAAACTTCCGCGAAATCTTCGCCCGCCAATACGAACTCGCCCCCGCCATCAAAGGCGATGCCGGACGCGAAGATGCCTTCAAACAAATCATCACGAATCTCTATCGTATCGATGGTGCCATCGAAAAAGCCGCGGAGTTCCGCAAAATGGACCAGAGTTATGCCGCCTGGGAACAGCTTGCCAAACTGCGCGAGGAATTCCCCGACGATCCGAAACTCGGCCGCGAACTCGAAGCCCTCGCACCCCAAGTCGCGGACTTCACCAAGGCCCTCGACAAAGCCCGCAACTTCGAAGACCGCCGCGACCCGCAAATCGGCTCCGCCCTCTCCTGGTTCCTCCAGGCACGCTCCATCTATCCGAACAGCGAAATGGCCCAGGAAGGGATCGATCGCCTCGCCAACCGCATCCTCCCCGGCGAATCCACCGCCACCGAGGAACCCAAACCCACCGCCAGCGAAGAACTGGATGCCGAGTATTGAACGGCACTTGACGCAGAATTCAGAAATGCAAACCACGGATTACACAGAAGGCACGGATTCAGAGATGCTTATCAGGCATACGATGATCATCCATCAGGTGAGTCGATCAAGTCATACAACTCCTTGATCATCCGTGTATATCCGTGAAATCCGTGGTTCCTTTTTCCCTTCTAGGTTAACGCAAGAATGAGGCGACGGTCCGTTTTCTAACAGATTTTCCAAATCTCGCCTCTGCCCACCTCACGCCGAATCCCAAAGGGATTCTGCACCCCAGCCCGGGGTTGACCCAACCCCGGGGTAGCGATCATCCACTTCATCGAACCACTCCGACCCTCCCTACTCCATGAACGTATCCTCATGGCTGTAAGGCGGTGCGCAGCAGCAGAGAAATCGGAGATCATCGGTGGCCTGGATCTGATGCCATGCCCCGGGCGGAATCAGCACCGCGTCTCCGGCGCGGATCTCCCTTTCCTCGCCATCCACCTCCATCACTCCCGCGCCTTCGAGGACAAAATAGAACTCTTCACTCACCCGATGGTAGTGACGCTCGGTCGTCACCCCGGCCTTCACGCTGGCTTCAGCCAGGCTTTGATTTCGCACCGGCGCATTGGAAAGATCCAAAATGCTGCGAATCACCGAGCCATCCTTGGTCGTGAAAGGAGCCTGATCGGCCAATGCGCGAATTTCCATGCCGGAAGATGCCAGCGGGTGAACGCTCAGTCGCCAAGGAAAACCCAATCCCCCGCAAGGCGATTCAGGGATCGACGCGCCGCCGGCAGGCACTCCGAAAGATCCTCCAGCAGCCTCCGCGGCGTGTCGCGCGGCGCATCCCGGTTCTGCGATGCCTCCAGGAAGACCCGCCGCGCGAAGCCTTCGTAGAAATCGACCCCCGGTGCCCCGCATCGGTCCCGACGTTTTTCCAGATAGGCCGGAAAAAGTCCCGTGAGCACCAGGAACTGATGCCCCGCCGCCAGTTGCACATGGAACCTCACCCGCCCGCGGGCGCTCTCCAGAATCGCCACAAAATCCACCGCATGCACCAAGCCCCCGGGAATCCCCCGCAAGGCATCCGCCGGCGCCACCCCCACCCGCTCGCACAAGACACCCGCGACATAATCCGCCAGGCCCGCGTCCGTGATTCCCGCTTCCACAAAGGCATGCCGCACCAGCACGTAGAAGTAAAACGGCGGCGATACCGCCAAAGGCCCGCCGTCCTCCAGCAAAGCCCGGAAAATCCCGGGAAGATCCAGGATTTCCCTCAATGCCTCCGGATCCTCCCACAGTTTCGACAAGGCCACTGCGTCGCCGTCCGGTGCCAGCAGACGAATGAGGAAATCGAAATCGGCCGCCGTAAAGCGGTCCCTGCACGATGGAAACCACGACCCCAGCATGGGAGGGGGAATAGCAATTTCAGGGCCGCCAAGCCATGAAAAATTAGTAAGGAAACCCAAAAGATACCCGCCTTTTCCCCTTGAGCCACTGTGGATTTTGGGGCTTTCAGGGAATGTCAGTTTGGGCTTGATCATTGATTCTGAACACCCTACGTGGCGGTCGTCGTCCCGTGGACGGCCAGGCAAACAGAAAACACGATGAACACGAAATCGCTTATCACGATGGTCGCTCTCGTTGGATCCCTGATCCTGAGCTCATGCGCCAACCCCAGCGGCCCCGCCGCCCCTCGCCAGACCGAGTGGACCGTCCGGTCCATCGAACACGGCAAAGCATCCTGGTACGGCACCCGTTGCAACGGTGGCACCCGCACCGCCAGCGGCGAACGCTTGCAGAACCATGCCTCCACCGCGGCGCACAAGACCCTGCCCATGGGCACCCGGGTCCGCGTCACGAATCTGGCAAACGGCAAGTCCGAGATCGTCCGCATCACCGACCGCGGCCCCTTCACCCCAGGCCGGATCATCGACGTCACTGAAGGCGTCGCCAAACGCCTCGGCTTCTACTCCCGTGGCATCGTCCCGGTCAAAGTCGAGGTCCTCAAGAAAGCCGAGGATCCCTCGGCCCGCTGAGACACCCATCCACCTCACCCTTCTCCCCCCGCGGACCCGGTCGGCCACCAGCGCCTGACCGGGTCCGCTGTTTTCCGGGCTCCACCTTCGCGATCTTCGCCGCCGCCCTCGTTTGCGCTTCCCATCCGGCGGCAGCATCCCTCAGTCTAACCAAAACCCACCATTTCAACCCATCCACCCATGCAAACCCTGCTCACCGATCACGGTGTCGTGCTGGCCATCGCCCTCGGCGCTGTCGGACTCGTCGCCGCCCTCTTCCTCATCCGCTGGATCCTGCGCTCGGATAGCGGGCACGATAAAATGCTCGAAATCGCCGCCGCCGTCCAAGCCGGGGCCGCCGCCTATCTCCACCGCCAGCTCTTCGCCGTGGGGGCCATCGCCGCCGTGGTTTTCGTCGGCATCGTTTTCCTGCGCGATTGGCCCACCGCCATCGGCTTCGTCGTCGGCGCGGTGTGCTCCATGGCCGCCGGCTACATCGGCATGACCGTCGCCGTACGCGCCAACGTCCGCACCACCCAGGCCGCTTCCAGCTCAGCCCACCGCGCCCTTCAGGTCGCCTTCAATGGCGGTGCTGTCACCGGCCTTCTCGTCGTCGGCCTTGGCCTGCTTTCCGTGGGTGCCTTCTACCTCATCGTCCTCAAAGTCGTCGGCGAACCGAAAGTCGCCATCGATTCCCTCGTCGGCCTTGCGCTCGGCTCATCGCTGATTTCCGTCTTCGCCCGGCTCGGCGGTGGCATCTATACCAAGGCGGCCGATGTCGGTGCCGACCTTGTCGGGAAAAACGAACAAAACCTCCACGAAGACGACCCGCGCAACCCGGCCACGATCGCCGATAACGTCGGCGACAACGTCGGCGACTGCGCAGGCATGGCCGCAGACGTTTTCGAAACCTACGCGGTGAGCCTCATCGGCGGCGTCCTCGTCGGCTTCCTCACCGCCGGCGATTATGCCCAGGCCATGACTTATCCTTTCGTCGTTTGCGGGCTATCGATCATCGGTGCCCTGCTCGGGATCGCCTTTGTCAATTTCACCCGCCTCAACCCCACCCGCTCGCTCGTCGGCGGCGTGGTCGTCAGCGGACTCGTTTCCGCCATCCTCCTCTACCCCGCCACCCGGGCGATGTTTCCGGAAGCCATGGTCATCGAGGGCCGTGAGGTCGGAGCCAACCAGCTCTTCCTCTGCCTGCTCGTCGGCATCGCCATGACTTTCGCCTCCGTCTGGATCACGAACTATTTCACCTCCACCGCCCACAAACCCGTCCGCCGCATCGCCAAAGCCTGCGAAACCGGACACGCCACAAACATCATCGCCGGCATCAGCGTCGGACACCACGCCACCCTCGCCCCGGTGCTCTGCATCGTCGGCTCGATCTGGTTCTGCTACTCCCAGGCCGACCTCTATGGCATCGCCATCGCGGTCGTTTCCATGCTCTCGCTCTCCGGCATCGTCATTTCCCTCGATGCCTTCGGCCCCATCACCGACAACGCCGGTGGTATCGCCGTGATGAGCGGACTCGATCCCCAGGTCAGGAAAATCACCGATGAACTCGATGCCGTCGGCAATACCATGAAAGCCGTGACCAAGGGATATGCCATCGCCTCCGCAGGTCTCGCGGCCATGGTGCTCTTCGGCTCCTACGTCGTCGAACTCGAAGTCCACCTCGGCCGTGAGTTCGTTTTCGATCTGATGAATCCCAAAGTCATGATCGGCCTCTTTGTCGGCGGCCTGCTACCCTTTTCCTTCACTGCGTATGCCATGGATGCCGTCGGCAATGCCGCCGGGGCTGTGGTCCAGGAAGTCCGCCGTCAGATCGGCCTGCACCCGGGGATTCTCGATGGCACGGACAAGCCCGATTACGGGCAATGCGTGGACATCGTCACCAAGGCCGCCCTGCGCCAGATGATCCTGCCGGCCCTGCTGCCCGTGATCTTCGTCGTCGGCATGGCCTTCATGGGCCCCGAAGCCCTCGGCGGCGTGTTGGTTGGCACCATCGTCACCGGGCTATTCATCGGCATCGCCATGACTTCCTCCGGCGGCGCTTGGGACAATGCCAAGAAATACGTCGAAGACGGCCATCACGGCGGCAAAGGATCCCTCGCCCACCGTGCCGCCGTCACCGGTGACACCGTCGGCGACCCCTACAAAGACACCGCCGGCCCCGCCGTGAACCCGATGATCAAAGTCGTCAACATCCTCGCCATCCTCATCATCCCCGTCGTCGCGAAACACCTGTGGGGATGAGGGGGGCGAAAGAGCTCGGATCACGGTCGATGCGTCGAACATCGCGCCAAACAGAAGCGAAGTCCACCGTTGAAGGACGCACGGTCATGGGTAAGCTTGGTAGGAATGATGAACCCACGAACGAAAACGAAATCGATCGCCCTGGTTCCGCTGTCCTTCTTATTACTCGTGTCTTCCTGCACGGGAGGCTTCGGAAGTCCACAATGGATGCAACGGGTCAGTGTCATCCAGAATCACGACCTCTTCAAAGCCCGGGCCGAAGAATTCGTTGGCTGGGCCAAGGCTGGCGACGTGGAAAAAATGCTCCTGCACACAAGCCCGAAAACGCTGAAGAATTCGAAAACAGAAAAAGTCAGAAAAGTTTACAAGGATGAGGTTATTCCATCTTTTGCGCATACAACTGTAAACTGGGATCCAAGGGGCAAGACCAGTCGCGATTTGCAGGGGAATACAGGATATATTTTTTCCGGATATGCGTCGGGCAAAAGCTCTTTCAGATTTGAGATTGCCATCTTCGGCGAAGGCGGCGAACTGGTTGTGGTGAACATGAGGAAAAAGTAGCCGCGAAGACGATGAAACATCCCGGGAGACTTGGGCTTGTCGTATTGACGGTGATTGGCGTGATCGCTGCCGGGAACTGGTTTCATCGAGAAGAAGCTCTGCCCGATATTCTACCGATGCCTGAGGCCTATCACACGGATCCATACCTTTTCCCCCCGGATTACCTTGCAGGCCTCAGGCTGGGTAATGTGAAAAAGCTAACGCGTGATGAAGTTCGAGTCAGGCAGTTGTGCGAGCTAATCGTCGTGGTCGAACAAGCAACGCTCAAAAAATTCGGACAGGATTATCACCTCAATGTGGATTGCGATACCTGCCAATGCATCATCAAATTGAAGCCAAGGACGAGAGTGTTCGATCAAAGTCGGGTTTTTGTGCGCGACCTCGCAAACTCCGCCAGAGAAATCCTCAGAGATATGAACCGGAATCGATAGATCAAACTTCGTGCCGAAAAAACATTGGAATGTACAAGAAGGAACAAGTGTCATCTTCCCGACGAGCCTAACACGAAGCGAAAACCCGCCAGTTTGGGAAATTTCCAAATACCAACCGATGAAGACGATTGCCAGGATATCAACAGGGATCGCGTGCATTCTTCTTGCTTGCTCCGGATGTCGGGAGAATGAGGTCCCCGTGATTGTTTCGCCATGGGCACAATACGACTTCTCAGCCGAAGAGTTAGCCTGCCTCAAGTTTCAAGCCGAACGAAATGAGGATGCCGCAGCGAAGCTCGCGATGTATTACACCGGAATCGATTGTGACGAGGAGAAGAAGCGGTTTTGGGAGAATAGAGCTTTCGAGTTATACCAGCAGAAAAACCACTACGTGGACAATGAGGAGCTAAAGGGGGAACGATGAAGATGAGGTCGAGGAATGCCCATAGACTTTCGTAGCTCGCGTCTTTTTCTGGTCCAATCTAACTCGTACCTTCGCCATCAATCCAAGGCGGGCAGCGAGCGCGCGAAGGGGCGAATGATGTTGGAAACAACGAAGTCAGCGAAAGCCAGGCTATCCGCAGGACCCTGGCAAGTCGACGTCTTGGCTCTCGCGTTTCCACCCTGCGGAATCCTGGGTCCTTCCCCGGCTACTCCATTTTCCCACCCCAAGGAAAATCCCAGTAGCAGCCTTGGCAGAAACGTTTCACACCACCTCAGTATAACCTTTGCCAGTCTTCTCGGCGATCAGCTTGGCCATTTCACGGGCGGCCCGCGCCTCGTCGGCGAAGGTCTTGACCTGGGTCTGCCCGGTAGTGCCGATTCGGCCAAAGCGGATGTGGAGCGATGTTTCCAGTTGAGCCACCGCCCAGAACTTCCGTGAGTTCCCCACCGTGAATTCGAAGCGCCTTCCAGAGCTGGCCGGCGGGGCCGGTGCGACCGCCGCAGGGCTTGGCGCTGGCGGCGGAAAATCGGGCTCTACGTCCTCAGCGGTTGCTTCGATCTCCTCTTCCTCCAAATCGGCGATCTCACGGCGGAGCAGTCGCTCGATCCGCTCCAGCACCGCTTCGGGTTCGTGCCACCAGTCCTTCGCCGTGACCACCGCGACCTGCCAGCCGAAAGCCCGCAGGATGCCCGGCCGGGTGTGGAAGCGTTCCAGCACGTCGGAAGAGCCGCCACCTTCGATCAGCACCGCGAGTTGGTGTCGGTCTGCGCCGGGCTGCCGCACCGCGACATCGCAGCGGAACCGGCTTTGCCCGGCACCGGTCTCCACCTGCCAGCCGCGACGGACGAGGGCGGTGGCGAGCTGACCGGCGAGGAGGTTGGCGGACTCCTTGGCGAGCGACTTCCGCTTCAGCGGGTTCAGGCCATCGAGCACCTGCCGCGCCATCGCCGTTTCGCCGCGGGACAGGCTTTCGGCGTAGTGCAGGAAGTTCTTCAAGGCCCGCGCGCCGTCGTTGTAGTCGTTGGTGATCTGGTGATGGCGGATGCTGCTGACCAGCACCATGTGGTGGCGGGCGCGGCTGAAGATCACGTTGAGCCGCTTCTCGCCGCCGCGCTGGTTGATCGGGCCGAAGTTCATCCGCATCCTGCCTGCCGCATCCGGGGCGTAGCAGACCGACATGAGGATGATGTCCCGCTCGTCGCCCTGGACGTTCTCGAGGTTTTTGACGAAGAGCCCGCAGAACTGGTCGTCCTCCTCGCGGACATACTCGGCTTCGAGCCGGGTGGCGAAATCCGGGTCTTCCGCGGCGAGGGCATCGAGCGCGGACTCGATCTCGCCCTGCTGCGCCTCGCTGAAGGCCGCGATGCCGATGCTGAGCTTCGATTCCGAAACCAGCA
>JALOTY010000156.1 GCA_025457665.1 Akkermansiaceae bacterium
TCGGTCGGGATGGCAAGCCTGGACGCGGGGAAGGTCAAAGTTCAAAGGGCCAAGTTCAAAGGAAAGGCAGGGGCTTCGCGCCGGGCCTCAGCGCATCCACGCCAGGCACAACACCCTCCGGCGAGACCACTGCCTGCTCCAACCTCTGAGAACCAGGCCAAGCTTCACCTGTCGCAGTCTCCTGGATCTGCACCTGATGACGCTGCTGCGAGGTCTGCGAATTCTTGGCCTATCGATTTGTGGTGGCACCGGCGAGATCAAGCTCCGAATCAACTAGAGACGTTGTCGCTGGTTGCCACTCACGGCTTCCTGATTCTGTCGGAGTAGATCGCTCGGCCGTTGCCGCGAAATCCAGTCACAAGAACACGATGAGCACCTGCGGCGAAGAAGTAATCATTGACCCGTGCCACGCGTTCGTCAACGCCCTCAATCTGAGCAAGCTTGTGTAGTTGAACGACAACGAAGCCTGGAAATCTTGTTTGCACGGTGGCCGCATCCCCTATTGATCGAGGAAGTCTAATAGCCGTCTTGTTTATGCCCCTCACTGGCTCTAGCTGATCATCATCGTCCAAATAGAACTCGAAGGCTGCTTGTGCAATTACCTCATGCAACTTGGTGAATCCCTTGTCGTCAGCACCTCCTATCCACTCTGTATTGCCATAGGGTCCCGAAGCTGTTGTGACTTGGGAAATGACCATCGTATTCTGGCATCCTGAGATCAGACACATTGCGATGAAGACAGGAATGATGCCCTGTATCGTGATCATAATTTGTGGCCCAACGGAGAGCACATCCACGTCTACCAGCGGGGGCGGGGAGGGAACTCGGGGTGAGGGTTGGAAGAATGGGAGGACATCGAAAATCGGCGGCTGGTAGGGGTTGGATGATGCGGTTTGATAGGCGTCGGGTTCGGGTCAGCTTTTCGGCCGCTATGGTCGGGAAGATGGGTGGAATCAGTCGGGATGGCAAGCCTGGACGCGGGGAAGGGCCAAGCCCCGCTGCACGCGGGGAAGTGCCAATTGCCAAGGGCCAAGTGCCAAAGAAAGGCAAAACGGCCGTGCTTGGGAAGGGCGGGGGATCAAGCGCGGGTTCATTGGCTGGATAGGTCCACGAGTTGCACCCGTGGCTACATGCCTGCGCCCCTCGAGGGGCTGAAAGCACCGATCGTCGATTCACGGAGAAGCGAGAAAGACGCAAGATTTCAAGACGCAAGACCGGAGGCCGTTGCGCGGAAGTTCCCAGTTCCACAGCCTGAAAAAGACAGAAGATTTCAAGTTTCAAGAGATAAGATCAGGGGTCGCTGAGCGGAAGGGCAAGGGGCAAAGGGCTAAAGACAAAGTTTAAGAAACACCCGATCCGCGCTGTTGCGCGGAGGTGCCAAGGGCGAGGAACAGCCGGGGCTTCGCTCGGGTTTTTTGCTTGGGTCTTTTGCTTTGGGACTGTGGGTGCAAGATGCACCCCCAACGGACTGGAGCGGGACGCTCCAGCTACGTTTTATGGCATCCGCCATCCGCCATCTGCCATCTACCATCTACCATCTACCATCTACCATCTACCATCTACCATCTACCATCTACCATCTGCCATCTGCCATTTTGTTTCTTTCAGTGATTTCTCGGTTTCTGAAATGATCCAAGGGGGGAAGACGGAGATCACTCGCCGAGTTCGGCGCGGACTTTTTCGATTTCGTCGTTGAGGGTGGCCCAGCGGGAGTATGACGATTCGAGTTTTTCGGAGAGTTGGGAAAGGGCTGCGCCGGTTTGGCGGAGTTTGTCGGGATCGGCACTGATTTCCGGGGAGGACATGGCCTGGGTGAGGGTGTGTTGGGCGGCTTCGATTTCCGCGATGCGGGCTTCGAGGGCTTCGAGTTCGTTCTCAAGGGGTTTGAGGACCTTGGAGCGTTTCTGGCGTTGTTCGGCTTCGATGCGGCGCTGGTCCTTGCGATTTCCCGCAGGCTGGGAAGAGGCGTTGCCTTTCGCGGTGGGCGAGGTCGAGAGTGCGGCGGGGGAGTGGGCGGCGGCCTTGTTTTCCTCGCCGGTTTTCTCCAGATAATAACTGATGTTTCCGGCGAAGAGGCGCGGTGGCTTGCCCGGGCGGAATTCGAGGGTCTTGGAAACGAGGGGATCGAGGAAGGAGCGGTTGTGCGAGACGATGAGGACCGTGCCTTCGTAATCGCGCAGGGCGTTTTGCAGGACCTCCTGGCTCTGGACGTCGAGGTGGTTTGTCGGTTCGTCGAGGATGAGGAAATTGGCCGGTTGGACGAGCATGCGGACGAGGGCGACGCGGGAGCGTTCGCCACCGGAGAGGACGCCGACCTTCTTGAAGACGTCATCACCACGGAAGAGGAAGCAGCCTAACAGATTGCGCGCCTGGCCTTCCATTTCCCGGGAGGTGGCTTCCTCGATCGTTTCGAGCACCGTCTTGGTGGGATCGAGCGTGTCGGCGTGGGTTTGGGAGAAAAAGGAAAGGGCGACCTTGCCGCCAAACTCGTGGCTGCCTTCATCCGGCGTTTCCTGGGCGGTGATGAGGCGGCAGAAGGTGGATTTGCCCGCGCCATTGGGACCGACGATGGCGAACTTCTCGCCGCGGGTGATTTCGAAATCGAAGTTTTCGAAAACCGTCAGGCTGCCATAGCGCCGCGTGGCGGAGGCGAGTCGGGCGACCAGGTGGGCGGAGGGTTTGGGCTGGGGGAAGCGGAAGTTCATCACCGCGTCGTCCTGTTCCGGGGCGGGGATGAGTTCGACTTTTTCTAACAGCTTGATGCGCGACTGGACGAGGGTGGCCTTGTTGGCGGAGGCGCGGAAGCGGTCGATGAAGCGTTTGGTTTCGGCGATTTCCCGTTGTTGGGCTTCGTAGCGTTTGCGGTGGACTTCCTTGCGGTGGACGGATTCGCGGAGGAAGTAGGAGAAATTTCCCGCATATTCCTCGGCCCGGCCGTGGGCGAAGGCGATGGTGCGGGTGCAGAGTGCGTCGAGCAGGGCAAGGTCGTGGGAAATGATGAGGATCGCGCCGGGGTAGCCGTGGAGTTGGTTTTCGACCCAGCGTTGGGATTCGATGTCGAGGTGGTTGGTCGGTTCGTCGAGCAGCAGGACCTCGGGCTCGGTGAGGAGGAGCTTCGCCATGGCGATGCGCATTTGCCAGCCGCCGGAGAATTCACCGCAGTCGCGCTGGAAGTCGGCGCGGGAGAAGCCGAGGCCTTGAAGCACGGATTCGGCCTTGGGTTTGAGGCGGGAGGGGTCGGCGGCTTCGAGGCGGAGTTCGAGGGCGCCGATTTCTTCTAACAGCTCCGCGTAGGGTGAGGAGCGGGGATCGAGCTTGGGAAGTTCGGCGGCGAGGCGGTCGATTTTTTCCTGGAGGGCGAGGGTTTCGCCGAAGGCGGAGAGGGTTTCATCCCAGAGGCTGCGGCCGGAGACGTGGATGCCTTCCTGCGGGAGGTAGCCGATGCGGGATTCGCGCGGGCGGGTGATCTTGCCATCCGAGGGCGAGATGACCCCGGCGATGCATTTCATGAGCGTCGATTTCCCGGCACCATTGTGTCCGGCGAAAGCGATGCGTTCCTTCGGTTGGACGGCGAAGGTGAGATCGGAAAAGAGCACGCGGGCGCCGAATTCGACGCGGAGGTTTTGGATGGAGAGCACGGCGGCGGGAGGATGCACGGATGGGGCGCGAGGTCCACCATCGACTGGGGGTTTGGAGTGCAAGATGGGTGGAAAGGGGCAGGATACGCGTAGGAAATGGGGTGGATGCGACGTTTTATGGGCTGATGAAGGTGTTCCGGAGGAGGGTGGACTGGAGACGCTGGGGCGGGTTCTGCGCTGGCTGGAGGTGCCGGAGGAGTCGCAGATTCTGGTTTTTTCCAAGACGAGCAAGCAGATCGGGCGCATCCGGCCGGACCAACCGCGGGCGATTTATTTCTCCTTGGACAGCTACGTCGGCTATGTGCCGGGTGGCGCGGTGGAGGTGATCACGCAGGATCCGGTGCTGGGTCCGGTGTTTTATCTGGTCGAGAGAGAGGGTGCGCGGGTGGATGTGGTGAGGGATCGGAGTGACTGTCTTTCCTGTCATGGCACTGCGCGGACGGATGGCGTGCCGGGCGTGCTGGTGCGGAGTGTCTTTCCCGATGCGGAGGGGCATTCGATCGGCAGGCATGGGTCCTTCGATGTGCGGGGATCGACTCCGGTGAAGGAGCGCTGGGGCGGATACTACGTCACGGGTCGTAGTTCGTTTCCCCATTTGGGAAATCGGGTCTTTGAGGAGGACGAGAAGCCGGCAGCGGCGCTGGAGCCGATGCTGCGGCTGGAGGACCAGGTCGATCTGGATTCCTATCTGCGGCCGACCAGTGATATT
>JALOTY010000041.1 GCA_025457665.1 Akkermansiaceae bacterium
TTCCAGGGAGCGAGCCAACGACGACGAGCCATGGGTGGAGCTTGGAGGGGTGGGAGGGGCTTGGCAAGGGGGAAGATGACTAAAGGAATGTCCTTTTATCTGAGGGGGAAGATGACTAAAGGAATGTCCTTTTATCTGGGATTTCAGTCAGGGCATCGCAAGGATGACTAAAGGAGTGTCCTTTTATTGGATCTAACTTTGCAAGCCAGGACAACTTAAGGAGTGTCCCTTAATCGTTGAGGAGTGTCCCTTAATCGTTGTCCCCCTATCGTGGATTGGCCGCTTTCGGGGGGTGATTCGAGATCGTCAGATCAGGGAGACGGGACGGGAGGGGTCGCTGGGATTTTGGATGCGAGGGATTCAGCGGTGGTCTCGCAGAAGGTGCGGATGACCAGCCAATCCGTGGAGGGATCGAGATTGGGGATAGACGAAAGAGCTTTGGCGCCGATCGCAGCAATCCGCCGGCCCTTGGCGTCGAAAGCTTCGCCTGAGAGGCTTGAAATCGCGATTGTTCCAAGGGCCGGACCGACAGCGCCCTGCATGCGACCCTCAGGATTGGCGTGGTGAATGAGAACGCCGCTGGGGTTTCCGTCGCTGACGAGCGCTCGGACTCTCAAGGTACGTGGGCCAGGGGTGCCAATGAGCTTCAATTGGCGACCGAAAGCGGTCCGGAGTCCATTTCTGAATTGCAGGGCGAGTTGCTCAATCACGGCGGCGGAAGCATCGGGAGAGCCAAAACGAGTGGCTATCGGCTCAATCAGCACACCATCAAAATCCCCGTAGGTCAAAGCTCCGGTTCGGGGGCTTCCCCCGAAGCATGAGGCGAAAACAAGATTTCCGGAGGCAAGTGTGAGGAAATGACGACGTTTCATCGATGAGTCCAGCGTCCCCGAATGGCGAATTTGTGCAAGGGAAGCGATCGAAAATCCCACGGCCCAGCATCTCCGTCTGGCGCAATTTTACCCAAAACTGGCGCGCACGTCCTAGCGGCGAACCTTGGAGTGTAGCATATTCGCAACAAACCCAGCCCCTGAGTTTCGAGGCTTTCGAAGCTTGGTGAGGCACCCAACCTCATGTTCCCTCCGCGAGTCCAATCCGGGGATCCTCACGCATCCAACGTTTGCGAGGGGTCATCTTCGGGCCCAATTTTTTGCCCTCCTGCGATGCCCGGCCCCCCGGGCTTAAGACCCTTGAGCTGGAAACGCTACCGAGCGTGGATCTTGCTCACCGGGTTTGGCGCTTCGTTGTTGCCCGGAGATTCGATGGCCGAATTGGTGAACCGCTGGTCGTTCAACAATCCCGCTGGGGCGGCGTCCGATGGCCTGGTGATGATCGATTCGGTTTCCGGAGCCGTGGCGACGGTGGAGGGAAACTTCTCATCTTTCAATGGAAGTGGCCTGAGCCTCAGTGGCTCGACGACGGGAAACCGCTCCGCTGGGTTCATTTCCGGTTACGTGAATCTCCCGAACGGGATCATTTCCTCGAAAACCGACCTGACGGTTGAAATCTGGGCATCTCCGGATGGCTTTGGCAATTTCAGCCGGGTTTTTGATTTCGGCCGAGTCGCCGGAAACGGTTTCGGCAGCACGGTGAGCGGCGAAATTGTGGACTTGCAGGGCAACGGCCAGACCCCCGGGAATCGTGCCGGAGAGGACTCGCTATTTCTCTCATTCTGCCGCGATGCCAACATCAGCCAACAGCGCATGGATGCGTTCGTGGGCAATGCCAATTCGGTAGCGCTCAATACCGACCTCCCCACCACGCAGGGCACGATCTACCATTATGCCATGACCTATCAGTCAGGTCTGGGTGCCTTTGGGGCGAATGGCGGGCGCGTTACGTTCTACCGCAACTCCAATGTCATCCATGCGGCTGACGTCAACTTTACCCTTTCCCAACTGGAAGATGTGAACAATTGGCTGGGCCGATCCCAATGGACGGGGGACCGGAATGCGGATGCAACCTACTATGAATTCAGATTGCATGATCATGCGATGAGCCCGGCGGAAATCACCGCCAGCCTGGCAGCCGGACCGGATCAACTGCCTGTCGACCCGGTCGATCCGCCGACTCCCGATCATCTTTGGATCTTCAATGAGCAGGCGGATTCCGAACTGGAATCGGGCTCGACATTTGCCGACAGCGTGGGGGGCATGATAGCCACAGCAAGGGGTCAAGGGGCATCGCTCACGGGAACTTCCTTGGTGTTGCCGGGAGCCAGCACCGGCAATCAGGCATTGGGAAATCTCTCTGCTTATCTCGATCTCCCCAACGGGTCCGTCACCGCGACACCAAGTGTGACCTTCGAGGCGTGGGTCACTCCCCTGTCCTCGAGAAACTGGCAACGACTCTTTGATTTCGGGCGTTGCACCCAGACCTCCGGGCCGTCCGCTGCCAGCGGGGAAATCGTGGATTCCTCCACTCCTCCCGGGAACACCGATGCTTGGGACAACCTCAGTCTGACCCTGAACAATGGTGCTGACATCAATACGCAGCAACTGGAGGGCGAGATCAACAATGGTGGGCCGATATTCACGACCAGTACGGCAAACACCGTACCGGGAACCCGTTACCATTACGTCTTCCGTGTGGAGGACGGCGTGGGAGAGTTCGGGGCCTCGGGTTGCAGGGTAAGTTGGTATCGGAACGGAGTCTTGCAAAACAGCGACGACTTCGCCTTCCGCCTTACGGATTTTGAGGACGTCAACAATTGGATCGGCAGGTCGATGTACACCGGTGATTCGAACTCCCATCTCTCGCTGGACGAGTTGAGGATCTATCGCCGTGCCATCACTCCTGCGGAGATTCAGGCCAGCTTCGCAGCCGGGCCGGATCCTGGCAGCGGACCACCGGAACCGCCCGCGCCTCTTCCTGTGCCGGCCTTGCGATGGTCATTCAACAATGCGGCATCCCCGGCGGCCGACGGCTTGGCGTTCCTCGATGCCACCGGGAGAGAAACCGCCACATTGCGGGGTCAGGGCGGCAGCCTCGATGGTGCCCGATTGGTGTTGCCGGGAACGACGACCGGAAACCAATCGGCTGCGACGATTTCTGCCTATCTCGACTTTTCTAACGGTTTTGTATCCACCCGCCCGAGCATGACGCTCGAAGCCTGGGTGACTCCCTTGTCCTCGAAGAACTGGCAGCGACTCTGGGATTTCGGAAACTGCAGCATCACCAGTGGTGCCGGCGCAAGCAACGGGGAGATCATCGATGGTCCTGCCGCGCCTGGAGTATCCCAAGCAGCCGACAATCTGTTTCTTTCCCTGAACCTGGGGGGTGTGCTTGGGTCTCATCGCTTGGGAGGGAGATGGAATCTGGGAGATGAGATTCGTAACGACGCGGATCTGGCGGCATTGACGGTTGCTGGGACGGAATATCATTTCGCCATGTCGGTGGCTGATGGGGCCGGTTCCTCAGGTTCCTCCGGATCACTGGTGAAATGGTACCGGGACGGTCAATTGATCGGGAGCATCGATCTTCCTTGGCGAATGACGGATCTTGAAGACGTCAATAACTGGATAGGCCGATCCAACTGGAGTGCCGATAGCAATTCCCACATCGCCCTCAATGAACTCCGCTTGCATGATCACGCTCTCAACGTCCGTGAGATCGCTGCATCCCGCGATGCCGGACCTGATGCCGCCTACCCCGCGCCTCAGGGGGTGATGGATGCAGCCAGCCTTCATCGCGGTCAAAAGGTGAAGGTCGACGTTCTCCGAAACGACATCGGCGGGTTCATTCCGGAAACCTTGGAGATCGTCAGTCCTCCGGCCAACGGCACTGCAGTTGTCACCTCTGACCGGAATATCCTCTATGCTCACAATGGAAGCATCGCAATGAGCGACAGTTTCAGCTATCGGGTCAATGGATTGGGGGGCTGGTCCGCTGCGGCGACGGTGGAGATCAGCGTGGAAGACGAGTTGAGGATCGACAGTCAAGGTTTCCAGATTCCTGACTCGGCACCGGCGACCGAACTGAGCGTGGTTGATGCCTTTCCTGGTCTCACCTTCCAGCGCCCGGTGGGTCTGGTTTCCCCGCCGGGGGACCTGAACCGGCTCTTCGTGATGGAAATTGCGGGTCAGCTCAAGGTGATTCCGGATGTCAGTTCGCCAACACCTACGGCATCTGTAGTACTGGATTTGCCGTTGATCATCAATGGGCGGACTCCGGCTGAGACGGTTCAAGGCGGGGTAAACCAGGAGTGCGGTCTGCTAGGAGTGGCCTTTCATCCGCAGTTTCAGACGAACGGGTATTTCTTCGTTTTCTACTCGGTGGTGAAGAGCGGCGTGAGTGGCTTCACCCAGCGGGTTTCGCGCTTCACCATTCCAGCGGACCAGATCAACAGCCCGAATCCGGTCGCGGATCCCCTTTCGGAATGGATTCTCATCGATCAGGCCGATCAGGGTCCGAACCATCAGGGCGGGGACATGCATTTCGGTCCGGATGGCTATCTTTACATCGCGGTGGGTGATGAGGAGAACCCGAATGACTTCCGTCTGAACAGCCAAAGGATCGATCGCGATTTCTTCTCGGGGATGCTCAGGATCGATGTGGATAAACTCCCGGGAAATCTCGAGCCCAACCATCATCCTGCGGTGCCGAAAGACGAGCTTCCCGGTTCTCCGGGAACCATGGTCGCCCGTTATTCAGTGCCTGCTGACAATCCTTGGGTCGGATCGACCAGTTTCCACGGTCAACCGGTGGATCCTGAAGCGGTGCGGACCGAGTGGTTTGCCATCGGGCTGCGGAGTCCCTGGAGATTTTCCATCGACTCTGTGACCGGTGAAATCTGGCTCGGAGATGTCGGCCAGGATCGCTACGAGGAGGTCAATGTCATCACTGCGGGTGGCAACTACGGATGGGTGTTCCGCGAAGGCGCCCATGACATCAATGTCACCAATGCCGGCTGGGCACCGAAGCCAACGGGTTTCAGCAGCATCGATCCCCTCTACGAATACGTGCACAACAACATGGCCGGTGATGCCGCATTCAAGGGCAATTCGGTGACGGGTGGTCTGGTGTATCGGGGTTCGCGCATCCCGTCCCTGCAAGGCCACTATCTCTTCGGCGATCAGGTTTCCGGGCACTTGTGGTCCTTGGTCAGGGACTCCGGGGGGCAGCCTGTGGTGAACCGGATCGCCGGTCTGCCATCGGTCTCCTCGTTCGGAACCGATCCCTCGAACGGAGATGTGCTCATGACTTACACCCGCGCGGGAGTTTCGGCGGCTGATCGCTACCCGATCATGCGTCTCGTTGCGACCACGCCGGATTCGAGCTTCCCGCAGCAGCTTTCGGAAACGGGTCTCTTTGCGGATCTGACCGATCTGTCTCCCTCTCCCGGATTGTTGCCCTATGAACCCAATCTGAGATTCTGGAGTGATCACGCGGAGAAACGTCGGTGGTTTGCCATTCCCGACCCGTCGGCGAAAATGACATGGCAGCGCGAGGGTGCCTGGCATTATCCAGCGGGCACGCTGTGGGTGAAACATTTCGATATGGAAATGGTGCGCGGGCAGCCTGCCAGCCGCAAACGGATTGAAACCCGGCTTCTGGTGCGCACGGATGATGGTGCCTATGGCGTCAGCTATCGCTGGAATGAAGCCGGCACTGAGGCATCATTGGTGGAGGATGGAGGGGAGACGTTCCCCTTGGAGATCGAGGTCGATGGCCAGGCCACCATGCAAATGTGGACGATTCCGGGCCGCGCGCAGTGCATGGTGTGTCACACCGATGATGCTGGATATGCTCTCTCCTTCAACACGCGCCAGCTCAATCGTTCATGGAACATCCATGATTTTTCGGGCAATCAGATCGATCTTCTGCATGCGGCGGGATACCTCGATAACAATCCGGACCCGACGGACACGCTCGAGGCCCACGTGCGACCGACCGATACTTCGCAACCTCTCGAAAAGAGAGTCAGAAGTTATCTCGATGTGAATTGCGGATACTGCCATCAACCGGGTGGTAGCGGCGGTGGTTGGGATGGGCGGGCGGAACTGACTCTTGAGCAGACCGGTCTGATTCGTGGAATCGTTTCCGCACCGAAGGATCCTTCAGACCGGATGATCGTGCCCGGCGAGGTTCATCATTCCGTTATTCTCAGCCGCTTGGCGGAAACCAATGGCTACACGCGTATGCCGCCGCTGGCATCGTCGGTGACGGATCCCGAGGGCATCGCGCTCCTGACCGAGTGGATTTTGACGGAGCTTCCATCGCGCGGAGTCTACGATGACTGGGCGCTCGGATACGCGGGTATCGGCAATCGTGAGGCGGATGATGATGGCGATGGACGGAGCAATTACGACGAGTATCTATTGGGAACGAACCCGCTTGCCAAGGATTCTGCATCTGGCGGGACCCTCGATGAGGGGGTTTTCCGTTTTGAAAGACGTCCCTTCCGGATTTATGATATCGAGAGCAGTAACAATCTGATCGACTGGGAAAGCTGGAATGTGCCCCAGAATCATCGGAATTACGGGAACGGGCTCATCCTTGAAGAGATCCCCTTGGGCCCGATTTCCGATGAAAATGGATTCTTCCGTCTCAAGGTATCGGAACCGTGATTGAAACCCCAACCTCAACCAATCCATGATTCGTAAAGTCATCGTTCTTGGCTCGGGAAGTGCCGGGCTGCTTGCGGCATTGACAGTGAAACGCAAGATTCCCCAGCTTGAAGTCGAGGTGGTGCGTGATCCCGACCTTGGCATCATCGGTGTGGGA
Source organism: Akkermansiaceae bacterium (assembly GCA_025457665.1). GTDB lineage: Bacteria > Verrucomicrobiota > Verrucomicrobiia > Verrucomicrobiales > Akkermansiaceae > Haloferula. The sequence goes on from JALOTY010000041.1 coordinate 6,727, forward strand.
GAGGGGACCACGCCGAATTTCCCCAAGCATCTGTTCGATTATCTCGGCATCAAGCGTCGAACCTTCTATGAGAAAGCCCGGCCGACCTGGAAGCTTGGCATCCGGTTTCTTTGGGGCACCCGCGGTCATTTCGACTACACGTTCGCCTTCCAACTCGACAAGCAGTTTGCCGGCTTGAAAATGCCCAACGGATTTTACTGCGATGACGAATTCACTCATCTTGATCTCGCATCTTCTCTGATGCATGAGGGAAAGGCCTTTGCCCGTCAGCCAAATCGTGCGCCCGACATCCAGCCGTGGCATGCTTTTCATATCGAGAATCACAACCTCGTCACCGCTCTCGAAGATGAAGCGAGGATTTCAAAGGTGATTCTCACCGATGCCAAGGTCACGGGGGCGTCCCGCGGACCTCAGGGAATATCCGCGCTGCATCTGGCCGATGGGCGGGAACTTCATGCCGATCTTTTCATCGATTCGAGCGGTTTTGTCAGCGAGCTGCTTGGAAAGGTCCTCGAAGAGCCTTTTGTCAGCTTCAAGAACAGCCTCTTTTGCGATAGGGCCGTGGTGGGTGGATGGCAGCGGGGTGCGGATGAGCCGATCATGGCCTACACCACTGCGGAGACCATGAGCACCGGATGGTGTTGGAAGATCGAGCATGAACATCATGTCAATCGTGGCTATGTTTACGCGTCCGACATGATTTCGGATGAAGACGCCTTCGAGGAATTCCGCCGCAAGAACCCGAAGGTTCCCGATACGCCACGCATCGTGAAGTTCCGCTCCGGATGTTATCGTCGCACTTGGGTGGACAACGTCATCGCCATCGGCAATTCGGCCGGATTTGTCGAACCTCTTGAAGCCACGGCGCTGATGATCATTTGTTCCCAGTGCCAGGCGCTTACCGAGTTGCTCCAGCAATCGATGCTGGATCCCACGCCTTCCATCCGCGCGCTCTACAATAAGACCAAATTTGAAGAGTGGGAGGTCATCCGCGATTTCCTTGCCCTGCACTATCAGCTCAACCGAGCGGACCAAACGCCCTTCTGGGACCGCTGCCGCCATGAGACGGATCTTTCGGGAATCGGCGATCTGCTGGAGTTTTACCGTGAAAATGGTCCATCTGGATTCGGTCGGCACCTTCTTCGGGAAACCGTCAATGATTTCGGCATGGAAGGTTTTCTGGTCATGCTCGTGGGCAATCAGGCTCCCTATCTGAAGAAACATCGACCCACCGATGCGGAATGGCGCGTCTGGAAGCAGAGGCTCAAACAGCATGCCGAGATTGCCCGCGCTGGCATCGATGTGAAGGAGTCCCTTTCCTATGTGCATCACCCGGGTTGGCGCTGGCATGGCGATGCTGCGTAACCTACGGAAGCGACAATCTTATGTAAAAATGCGACATTCCATTGCTTTTTCCTTCCATTTCAGTCTTACGATGACCCGTTGATTTTCAGTTGAGTCGGAACCGGTGGAGCCCATCCCAGATTTGTAATACAACCCATGGATGCAAAAGGGGCCCGCGGAGACGATGACAAGTCAAACAAACCCTAATTATGAGAAAAACCCTATTGCAGACCGCCCTTCTGGTCGGATCGATCGGCGCCGTTGGTGCCCAAACCACAGCTTGGACCGGAGCCACCAATCAGGACTGGGCCACAGCTACCAACTGGAACAATGGCGTTCCCGGAATCAACTCACGTGCGACGATCAACCTCGGCACGGGCAACACTCCCATCATCACCACCGCGGTCAACAAATCCGCCACGGCAGGTGGCAACGATCTTTGGATCGGCTGGGGAGCCGGCACCACAGGCCGACTTGACATCAATAGCGGCGGCTCGTTGAACACCAACGGCACCTGGATTTTCCTGGGTGGTAATGGTGGAGGCGTCGGCACCCTCAATGTCAACTCGGGCGGATCGCTCACCTCGGACAACCACATCCGGGTCGGTCGTACCGGTGGCGGGACCGGCACCATCAACGTCGACGGAGGAACGATCGCGGTCGGCGCCATCGTCGCCGAGGCTGACAGCAGGATCAACGTTTCCAACGGCGGCACCATCACGTCCGCGGGTGATATCGGGATGCGAAATGGCAATTCCAGCATTTCCGGAACGGGGAGCGCGATCACTTCGACCGCTGGTCAGATCTTCGTCGGCCAAGGAACCGGCTCAGTGACCATGGACATGAGTGGTGGTTCAATGGCATCGGGAACCTGGTTCGTGGTGGGCATCAATACCGGGGTGACGACCACTTTCAATATGTCAGGGGGAGCGGTTTCCTCGGCCAATGCCAATGCCTCAAATGCGTTCTCGACCATCGGGGCCGCGGGGGCGACGGGAACCATCAATATGACCGGCGGCACCTGGACGGACAAGAATCTGACCTTCCTCGGGGAAAACGCCGGAGGGACGGGCACCTTCAATCTGGATGGCGGCACCCTCCACACGGCGCGAGTCGTGCGCGGTGCTGGGACGGCTTTCCTCAACTTTGATGGCGGCACCTTGAGAGCCTACCGCAATGAGCCCGATTTCATCAGTGCCACCCTTCCCGTGGACATCGAAGACGGTGGCGCGACCATTGACAGCAATGGCTTCACCGTGACTTCAAATGCAGCCTTCAGCGGCGTGGGAAGTCTGACGAAATCCGGCGCTGGCACGGTCAATCTGAACAGCGACGATCACACCTTCAGCGGAGCCGTGACAGTGAGCGCCGGCACCCTCAATCTCGGGGCGCGCTTCACTACTCCCGAAGTGGCCTCTGTGACCATCTCCGACGGAGCCGCCTTTGGCATCACGACAACGGTTCCGGATGACAATCTTGCTCCCACGGATCTCACCTTCGGGGGGGCATCCACGACTTTGAATGTCAATCTCGGCGATCAGGATTTCCTCATTCCGGATGCTCCGCTGGTGGTCAATGGGGGTTCGCTCAATCTGAGTGGCACCATCACGGTCAACCTCACCGGCGATGACCTCGCCTCCGGCAATTACACGCTCATCAACTATTCCACGGGCAGCAAGACCGGGTCGGCCACGTGGTCCGTGGGCAGCCTGCCACCGGGTGCGACGGGAACTATCAGTGATACCGGAACGGCGATTGTTCTCAATTTGACGGTCCCGGCTCCTGTGTGGAGTGGCTCGGTGGATTCCAGTTGGGATACAACGACGATCAACTGGATCGATTCCGGGACACTGACTCCCACTGCCTTTTCGCCGGGAGATCCGGTGACATTCGATGATACCGCCACCAATTTCGCGGTCAATGTCGCCACCAATGTCGCGCCCACGGCGATCGAGTTCGAAAATGCAGCGAACAACTACACCCTTGGTACTTCCGGTGGTGTCATCACTGGAGCCACGGGCATCACCAAAAGTGGGGCTGGCAAACTGACCTTGTCTCCGGCCCTTGCCAACACCTTCACGGGGGTGATCGCCATCAACGGTGGCACGATTTCCACGGAAGGACTGAGCAATGGTGGCGTGGCCAGCCCGCTGGGTGCCGCGACCGCCGTTCCAGGGAACATTCAATTCAATGGTGGAACGCTCGAAGTCACGGGTGCATCCGCTTCGACTTCCGATCGTGGCTTCACGATCCTTGCCAATGCCAACGCGATTTCGAACACGGGCAATCTCACCCTGAGTGGCCAAGTGGCGAATGGCAACCTGGGCGGCTCCTTCACCAAGACCGGCGCAGGAACCCTCACTTACAGCCACCTCGGCACCAGCAGCTTCGGAAACGGTTTCCCGAGCCTCGCGGTGAATCAAGGGACATGGGTCTTTGATGGCACGGGTGGAACCCAGGCGGTCACCCTTCCAGGTGAGGTTTGGGTGGGCGCCACCCCGAACGTGCCTGCCAACCTCTCGCTGATCAACACCAACGTCACCATCAACAGTTGGCTGGCTGTTTCACGTGGCAATGGTGATACCGGATCGGTCGTCAACATCGACGTCACCGACTCGATCCTCACCACCGGCCAGATGAGTTCGGGTTTCAACAATGGCCTGCCGAACCAGGTCAACACGAACATCACGTTGTCGAACTCGACGTGGACGAACACAGGAACTCTGGTTCAGCTCTCGGAAAGCCAGAATTCGACCACGAACCTGACGCTCAACACGGGTTCGGTGCTCAACGCCAATCGCCTGCTGCTGGGACTGGGTGAAAACGCCGTGGTCAACATGGACATGAATGGCAGTGCCGATGTGAACCTCGGGGGTGGCCAATGGTTCGCCATCGGTGCCGGATACGGTGGTGGCAATGGCAGCGCCACGCTGACGATGAATGATAACTCGACCTTCACCGATACGGAGGGCGACTTCAACATCGCGGACGTCGGCACGGTGACCGGTGCTCTGGTGATCAATGACAATGCGCTTTTCGAGCATGTTGGTGTCACTGGTGCAAATGCCTGCTACATCGGGAAAGGCATCGGGTCGATTGGCACGCTGACGATCAACGATAGCGGTACATTCACGACGGTCGCCCCGGTGCGTGTGGGCTGGAGCACCTCGTCGCAGGGCACCGTCAATCTTGTTGGCGGTTCCTTCAACCAGACCGATGCGGCGGATCCGGTTGTCGTCGGCTTCGACGGCCAAGGCACGCTGAACATTGGAGCAACCTTCAACGCCAACGGCACCGGAATTCTCCTCGGACAAAATGCGACTGGCAGCGGCAGTGTTTCCGTGACCACGGGAGGCCTTCTCATCGTGCGGGATATCACCACCGGAGCCGGTGCGGGATCGCTGGTCATCAATGGCGGCACACTGCGTGCGCTGGAGAACAATGCCAATTTCGTCAATGTGCCTAGCGTGGCCATCCAGGCATCGGGCGCTACGGTTGATACGAATGGCTTCGACGTGACGATTCCCTCTGCCCTGAGCGGTGTCGGCGGACTCACGAAATCGGGCGTCGGAACCCTGGTTCTGGATGGCGCTTCGATCTATGAGGGGAACACGACCTTGAACCAAGGTGTCCTGAGCCTCACCAACCCGGTTTTGGATGATGACTCCTCGGTCGTCATCGCCACCGGTGCGGGAATCAATCTTCCCCATGGCCAGGTCGATTACATCAACGGACTGACGATCAATGGCACCGCGTTGCCAGATGGAGACTACACCGCGATATCCCACCCTGGTTTCATCACCGGAACGGGAACCTTGCGTGTCGGTGATCCGCCTGCGGGAGGCTACACTGCCTGGATTGCCGGATTCTTCCCCGGTGAAACCAATCCTCTCATCGTCGGTCCTGATGCAGATCCGGACGGTGATGGACAGGCAAACAGCCTTGAATTCATGCTTGGCGGGAGCCCTGCCTCAGGTAGCGACAATGCACGGGTCTATCAGCTTGCGGCCGATAGCGATACCGACACCATTCCGGAACTCATCCTCACGATTGCCGTGCCCACCGGTACCCCAGCCTTCGTGGGAACTCCCGCGCCCAGTGCGACGCAGGACGGATATGTGATTATGGTGGAAGGCTCCACGGATCTTTCCGCTTTCACCCAGACGGTGAACCCGGTCAATCCGGTGACCACCGACCTGCCGGCTGCTCCGGCCGGTTATGAATACCGCTCCTTCAGTTTGGGTGGATCCAATGGATTCCCCTCACGTGGATTCATGCGGGTGGATGTCACCGCTGCACCTTGAACCGCTCTTCTCACCACCGTCCGGCTCCCAAGCCGGGCGGTGGTGATTTCCGATGCCCATACCCCCAATCAACAACACTATGAGAAAAACCCTGTTAAATACCGCGCTGCTGGTCGGCTCTGTCGGCATGGCCGGCGCGCAGACCGCATGGAATGGTAGCGCCAGCCAGGACTGGACGAATGCAACGAACTGGAGCGCCGGTGTGCCCGGCGTCAATACCCAGGCCACCATCAATGTCAGCACCGGCAACACGCCGATCATCACCACGGCCGTAAACAAGTCCGCCACGGCGGGAGGAAACGACCTTTGGCTCGGCAACGGTTCGGGCACGAGTGGACGCCTTGATATCAATAGCGGCGGCTCGCTCAACACGAATGGCACCTGGGTCTTCATTGGAAATGGCGGCGGTTCAGGAACGCTCAACGTGAATAGCGGAGGCTCTTTCACAACCGACAATGACGTGCGCTTCAATGTGGGCACGATCAACGTCAATTCCGGCGGTTCGCTCACCGCCGGGCGAGTTGTTGGGACTGGCGGTGCTTCGGGTCAGATCAATGTGGCGGGCACAGGAAGCCTGACCACTCTTGGCGTTAGCACCTCGAACGGCAATCCCGACCTTCAAAATGTCGCCGTGAGTTCCTTCACCGGCACCATCTCTGCGGCGAGGAACGCCAATTTCCGCAATGGCACCACGAGTGATATGAGCGGTGGCTCGATCACCACAGGTGGCGAGATTCGCATCGGAAACGGCGGCAGCCACACCTTCAGCCAGAGTGCCGGCAGCATCGCCACGGGCCAGTGGATGGTGGTCGGAATCGGCGCGGGTGGCAATGGAACCTTCAACCTCAGCGGGACGGGCTCCGTTTCTTCGGCCAATGCCTCCGCTTCCACTGCTTTCACCACGATCGGAGCCGGCGGCGGCACCGGCACTGTCAATATGACGGGTGGCACGTGGACCGATATCAACCGCACCTTCCTCGGTGAAAACGCGGGTGGCACGGGCAATTTCAACCTCGATGGCGGGGTTCTGCATACAGGCCGGGTTGAAACCGGTGCCGGCGCAGGCAACCTGAATTTTGATGGTGGCACCCTGCGCGCCTATCGCGCCGAGACGAATTTCATCACCAACAACACCACGGTGCGCGTTGAGGATGGGGGTGCGAACATCGACACGAATGGTTTCAACGTCACCACGTCCGCGAATATCATCGAAAGCGGAAGCTCCACCGGTGGACAATTGAAGAAAGAAGGGGCGGGAACGCTCACTCTCTCCGGCACCGGCAACAGCGTGAACAACGTGTTGGTGTCCGCCGGGACCCTCCTGGTGACCGGCCAGTTGGGCACCACCGCCGGAACCACCGTGGCCAGCGGTGCCGCCATCGGCGGAAATGGAACGCTGGTGGGTAATCTTACGGTTTCCGATGGGGGCCGCATCGATGTCTCCCTCGGCATGCTCGCTGTTTCTAACAGCTCGACGGTTTCCTTCGGGGGATTCGATTTCGATGATATCGTCGGCTTCGATGTGAACACTGCCGCGGACGGGACCTACACGCTGTTGAGCGGTGATTTCAACCTCAACTCGGCGGGCATTGCCCACTTCGGAGAGGCGAACAAGCTCAGCCTCGGTGGCGGTCGTTTCGCCTGGTTTGAGGAAGGCAGCCTGAATGTGGTGGTCGTCCCGGAGCCGGGATCGGTGCTGCTTTCGCTGGCGGGATCGCTGCTGCTGATGGCGCGCCGCCGTCGTCGCTGAGGTTTCCTCTGACTTCCGATCCGCCTCTTGGGTGTGTCCCACCCGAGGGGCGGATTTTTTGTTTTCCCCTGACCGCAGGCCGTATGAAATGGTCCTGCATCCGCGTAACCTCAGCATCCGTTCCTGAAAAAACCATGAAGTCCGCCACCATTCTTGCCCTATTCGCCGCCTCCGCGATTTCGCACGCTGCCGAGGAACCTCTGAAAGTGATGCTGATCACCGGGGGCTGCTGTCATGATTACAAGACGCAGACGGAACTCCTCAAGAAGGGCATCGAGGAGCGGATCCATGCGGTGGTGACCCAGGTCCATGTCGATGATGGCAGCACCCGCCCGCCCCTGCCGATCCATGGAAATCCGGACTATGCCGCAGGATATGATGTGGTGATCCACGACCAATGCGCGGCCGACATCAAAGACGTCGAAGTGGTCAAAGGTGTCCTCAAGCCGCATCTTGAAGGCCTGCCGGCCGTGGCTTTGCATTGTGCGATGCACAGCTACCGCACCGGGGATTACGGCAAGAAGGTGGAGAAGCCGGGTGACGATGGTTCCCTGTGGTTTGAGTTTCTCGGTCTTCAATCCAGCGGTCACGGCCCTCAGAAGCCGATCGAAATCACCTACACCCAACCGAATCATCCGGCGGTGAAGGGTTTGCCGGAGTGGACGACGATCAACGAGGAACTCTACAACAACCTCGCGCTCTTTGATCAGGCCCAGCCCCTTGCCAAAGGGAAACAGGATGGTCAGGAGGCGGTCGTCGTTTGGACGAATCTCTATGGTCCGAAGAAGACCCGCGTGTTCTGCACCACGCTGGGCCACAACAATGACACCGTGGCGGATGCCCGCTATCTTGATCTCGTGGCCAAAGGGGTGCTTTGGGCGACATCCAAGATGGATGAAAACGGCCGCCCTCTGGAAGGTTACGGCCGTCCGAAGCCCTGAGATTACTGTTCCTCTGGCTCGAGCACGGCCTTGCGGTCCTCTGCCGAAAGCTTGCCGAGCCAGAGGTAGGATCCCTCGAAATAGGCTCTCATGCCATGGAAATAAGAGGTGTTCTCACCATGAACCGTGATGCGGCCGCTGCCGTCGTGCTCTTCCAGGAAAGTCAGCCAGGTCGGATCTTCGGAATCCTCTCCTTGGGTCTCGAACCAGGCGGTGCCGCCGTTGATCCGCAGCACGCCGCCGATTTCTCCGCTGTGATAGGTAGGCCCGCGCACCACGCTGAGGCGGAAATGAACCTTTCCGCCTTCCTCGACGATTTCTAACAGGCCGCCGAATCCATCGCTGTATCTTCCCTCCCAGCCCTCGCGCAGCGTGGCTTTCCGCCAGGCTTCGAGCCACTCGATCCGTGATTCCGTCATCCCTGCGGCGGTCTCGAACCATGCGGCCGAGTTCTCCTTTTCCTCGCCTTCCGTCTGGAAATCGCTGATGGCCTCCCGGTACTCCACCCAACCGCGCTGATCCTCCTGGACTTTGGCGAAAATTTCTGGAGCCAAATCTTTTTTGAGTCCTGCGTAAGCGGCATTGAGTGCCTTGTCTTGTTTGGCGAAGGCGGCCTTGGCATCCTCCAGTTCAGCGCTGAAAGCGAGGCTGGCAGACATGACAAGAAGGGTGATCAAACGAATCATTGGGCGAAGTTGCCATGAATCGACCCGAGGCGGCAAGCTTCCTTCTCGTAATCCGCTGGCGTCAAAGGGGCCCGCATGCTTGCTTGGTCGCGCGCATGAAGGATGAACGGCTTTCCACCGCCCTGTTCCGGGAAACCCGCGGAGCTGCGTTCTTTCGTGTCCTCTCCGGACGAAATGCGGCTTTCTATGCCGACGTGCTCGATGCCCTCGAACAGGCTTCGGCGGATCATGCCGATGGTCTCCCGCGCGAAGCCGCCCTGGGGATCATTGCGGAGACACTGGAGGATCATCCGGGTTTCGATTTCGATGAAGACTCGGGCGAAAGCGCCCTTCCTGCGGCGGACTTGCGGGAGAGGTCACGACTTCTCCTCGACCACCTCCTCAAGAACCACTGGCTCGAAGAACCCCCGCGGCGCGACTGGCGGCGGATGATTCATTTCGATGCCCATGGGTCCACGCTCATGGCTGCCCTGCGGCGCATTGCCTGGCCGGATGCCGCGGTTTTCACCGACAAGCTCACCGGGGCCTGCGCCATGCTTGCCGATGAGGCCACGCTTGCCGAGCAGCCCTGGCAAACCCTTGAAATCTGCCTGTCGAATGTGCGCGATGGCATCAATGAACTGCGCTCCATGCAGAAATCCGTGCAGCGCTTCACCCGCAAACAGCTCGAAGAGGAAACCTTGCAAGGCAACCTTGCGGTGGTCTTCGACGACTACTCGGAAAAAATCTCGCATTCGTGTTACGCCGCCTTGGTCCGCGCCCGCCTGCCGATGCGCCTGCCGGATGCGGTGAGGCGGATCCATGAACGTCTTGCCGATGATCCGTCGGCCATCAAGGACATGCAGACCGAGGTCATGCGCCGGCATCCTGACATGGCGGCGGATTCCGCCCGTGCCCGGGTGGCGGCAGCCCTGGAGGAACTTGTCGATCTGTTAGAGAAGGTATTGCCGATGGCGGATGAGATCGATCGCCGCACGGCCGATTTCACGCGCCGCTCGCTTGCGCGTTTTCGTTATTTGCAGGATGTGACCAGCGAGAGGCGCAGCGAGGTCCGGTCCTTGTTTGAAATGGCGAACCGCCTTCTTGCCGGGCGTCGCCTCCAGCGGGAGAACTCCAGCTTGCCGGACTTTCCTGATTTCCTTCTGCCCGCCGTGAAGCTCCCCGCGGGGCTTGACTCGCTTTATTCTCCTCCGCACCGCCGTCCCCCGCTGGAGCAGGAGGCCTTCGATGATTCGGTTTCTGAAAACGATCGCGACAGTGGCCTGCACGACATGCAGCGCACGCTGCGCGAGTCTCTTTCGGTCGCGCGGGCGAATCGCTTCATCCTCAGCTTGCCCGGAGGAAAGGGCGAGAGAATCAGCAGCCAGGATCTGGCCGCCACCCAAGTGCCAGCGGCGACCGATCTCATCGCCCTGCTGCTTCATGCCCAGGCCCCGGAGGCGCGATACTCGCTCGATGTTGCGCGGGTGGCGGATGAGTTCACTCCGCCGGAAACCGATGCGCTTGACCAAGTCCGCGTCGAGCGCTTCGCCATCGTCAAGAAATAGCCCGCATGCGGTTCAGGGCAGCGGCCGCACGGTGATCGCGTGATCCACCGGTTGCAAGGAAGCCGCCAGTTTGCGGCGCAATTCGGCATGCACTTTTTCTGTTAAAGCGACCGTGGCATCGAAATCCGCACGGCCTTCCGGTCCGTGCATCAGTTCCTTCATCTGGCGGGTTTCATAGGCCTGCTTCTCCGCCGCCGCCTGCCAGACTTTGCGGAAAGGTTCTAACAGGGGATGCTCGATGAAGTCGGCCGCGAGGCTCACCCCTTTTTCCAACGCGGCCGCGTCGTATTGACGGGTCTCCTTGCCCCAAATCACCTCGTAGCGGGCCGCGGAGGGGTGGGCGATGCGAAGGACAAAGCGGTTGAGTTGCTCATCGAATGGCACGAGCGCGAAGCCTGCGCGCAGGTGGTCATCGTTGGCGGCATCCCCGGGTCCTGCAGCGAAGGGCAATCGCTTGCTGCGCAGGTTCAGCACGCCCTCCCGAAAGGCCAGGACCTCGTGCCCGCCGCTGGCCGTGGCTTGATCGCCCTCGATGACGATTTCGCCGAGATTCCCATCGAGCCCCAGTGCCCGCAGGAAGGCATGGGCCATGACTCCATGGCCTGCCCAGCCGGGATGGACACCATCCTTCCCCGCCACTTTGAAGTCCGGGCCATGTTGTTTCTTGGCCCCCCAATCGGCGATGAGCATCGGTTGGTAGACATCGGCAAATCGAATCCTGCGGCTCATGGCGAGTTCGGCGCCGAGGTTGCGAAAACGGCTCAGGGCCAGATTGAGTTCCTGCTGCGTGCCGGAAGCGGTTTTCACCCAATGGGGAACGGAATCGATGATGCCGGGGGAGCCGAGGACGACTTTGCAATCGGCTTGCTGAAAGGTGTCGATGACGGTGCCAAGATTCTTGCGATACTGCTCGGCGATCGCCGCATCGTAGGGGACATAGCGGAAATCATTCATGCCGTAGCAGGTGGTGGCGACGTCCGGCTTGAAGCGCAGGACATCCCTCGCCATGCGTGAGGCGAAACCACCTGCCTGTTCGCCACTCCATCCGAATTGACGGCATTCGATGCCCAGCTCCGGCATGCAGGCGGCAAGGTAGGTCTCGATGATGAGCGAATAGCGTTTCTGCTCGGTGATCGAATCTCCGCAGATCGCCAGTCGATCCCCTTTCTCTAACAAAAGCGGCCCGGGCTGCGGGACGGCGGTGAGCTGATAGGGCTTGAAGTAGGGATCGTCCGGCAGGGGGATCACCTCGGCGGCGGCGGAACTTGCGGCAAGGGCGAGGAGCAGAATCCAGGGTTTCATGGCTGCCATTCTCCATTTCCCACCCACCGGGGCAAGGGCTGCCTTCGCATGCATCGTTGCCAGGGGCCGCAACTTCCTTCTTGGAAAGCCCCGGGTCGCAGGGCTCACTTCCGCCGTGCGTGTTCTGCTTACCTTGGCATACGACGGTCGTTCGCTCGATGGCTGGCAGTCCCAACCCTCCGGCAACACCGTGCAGGATCGGGTGGAAAACGCACTGTCCGCCACGGCGAAATCCGCGATCCGGCTTCATGGTTCCGGACGCACGGATGCCGGGGTGCACGCGCTGGCCCAGACGGCGCACTTTGATGCTCCGGGGCACCTGCGGATGACCCCGCAAAACTGGCTGGCGGCGCTCAATGCCCAGCTTCCCCCGGAGATCAGGATTCTCTCGGCGCAAGAGGTCCTGACGGATTTCCATGCCCGCTTTTCGGCCATTGCCAAAACCTACCGCTACGACATCGAAACCTCCCCGGTTCTGTCCCCTTTCCGCCACGGGCTTTCCTGGCACCTGCCCCGTGGACTGGACATCGCGGCGCTCGTTGAGGTGTTAGGGCATTTCCACGGTCACCATGACTTCGAGGCCTTCTGCGCGAGACGGGGAAATGAGACGGAGGAAACCGACCATCACCGCACGATTCATGAGGCAAGGGTGGAGGAAACCGAGGGCGGGCTGAGTGTGACCTGGCGTGGGGATGGCTTTCTCTACAAAATGGTCCGCATCCTCACAGGTACGGCAGTTCTCGTAGCTCAGGGTCGGCTGGATCCGGCGCAGGTCATCGCGTGGCTGGACCAGCCTGCCGGCCTGCCTCACGGGCGAAGTTCTCACTGTGCTCCGGCCGCCGGTCTCTTTCTCGAAAAAGTCCACTACCCGCAAGAAGCCCTCACTGGCACAGCGTTTCCGCCAGCTTGAGCACCGTGGGATCCAGTTCATAGCGGGCATCGCAAACCTCGTGGATGGGCTTGGTGCCGTAGGAACCATCGCGGTAAACGATGACCGAGTTTGTCTCGCCACGGTGCAGGGCATCCACCGCGCCCACGGCGAATTTGTAAGCCATGAGCCGGTCGCGCACCGTGGGTGAACCACCGCGCTGGACGTGGCCGAGTACGGTGAGCCGGGCTTCCATGCCGATGGAATCGTTCATCCAGCGGGTCAGATAGTCGCCCATCTTCGTGCCTTCGGCGACGATCGCCAGGATGTAGTTCCGCCCGCCGCGAATCTCCTCTTGGAGGCGCTTGCCGATGGAGTCGAGATTGTAGGGCAGTTCGGGCACCAGGCAGACTTCGGCACCGGATGTCAGCGCGCTGACCATGGCAAGGTAGCCGCAGTGACGCCCCATGACCTCGATCACGAAGGCCCGGGAAAACGAGTGCGCGGTGTCGCGGATCGAGTCCACCGATTGGCGGATGATGTTCAGCGCGGTGTCCACGCCGAGGCAATAATCGGTCCCCGGAATGTCATTGTCGATCGTTGCCGGGATGCCGGCAAAGGGGACGCCGAAGTCGGCATAAAACTGGTTGAGCGCGCGGAAGGAACCGTCACCGCCGATGACGATCAGCTTGCCAATCCCGCGTTTTTTCAGGTTCTCGTAAGCCTGTTCGCGAAATTCGATTTGGAAGAACCGCTTCGAGCGCGACGAGCGCAGGAAAGTTCCTCCGCGATGGAGGATGCCGGACATCATTTCGCGGTCCGGCTCGGCGAACTTGTCGTCGATGAGTCCCCGCAGGCCGTCATAGACCACCCAAGGCTTGTAGCCCATCCGCGCGGCGTATTCGACAGCACACTTCACCGCCGGGCTCATGCCCGCGGAGTCGCCACCGGAGGTGAAAATCGCAATTCCTTCACTCATGAGTTCGGCGGGAGGGAACGACGGCCCGCACCCGGCTGGCAAGCACGGCTTGTGCCGGATTTCCGCCGGAGGTGGATCGAGGCTCGCCAGCGCGGGTCGCGGGGCGCAGGATTCCGCCTGTCATGGCCATGATTTCCCGCCGCAAGCAGTTCTACCCGATCAGCCCGCTGCTGTGGCAATACCTCTACCATTTCGACCGCACGCCCGACATTCCGCTGGTTTACGACGATCTGCTGCGTTTCGCCGGGTCCATCCCCTACGAGGATCCCCGCGGCAAGGAAACCCTGTGGCTCACGGTTTTCTACGACCCCGAGCACATGCGTGAGTTGCGGCCGAAGCTCACGAAAATCTACACCGAGCTGAAAATCGGCGGCACCAGTGAGAGGCACGATCACCTGATGGTGGATCGGATCGATTTCGGTGAATTCGGCAACTCCCGGCCCTTCCGCATCCGGATCACGAACCTCGATAACGACAACTCCGATTACTTTTACGTCAAACACGCCGATGCCTCGCGGATCTTCGGTCTGGAACTGGAGCACATCCTTTCGCCAAACCGCATCAACTACCTCGTCCACGGCAACACGCTGATCGAGGAACACATCGCCGGCGTGCCGGGCGACGTTTTCCTGCGTGATCACCTGCCGCGCCCGGAGCTGAACAAGGTCCGCATCGCCAAGGAGTTCACGAAATTCAATGAACGCTGTTTCATCCGTCTTCTCGGGGACATGCGCAGCGTGAACTACGTCGTGGACATCACACCGGACTTCGAGGAAGTCCAGTATCGCGTGCGGCCCATCGACTTCGATCAGCAGAGCTACCAGCCCCGCGGGAAAACCTATCTGGCCTATCACTTTGATTCTAACAAATCGGTCACCAAGCTCGCCTTTGCCGTCCTCAACCGCCGCGCCATCGAGCAATACGTGGCTGAGGAACACGCCCAGATGACCCGCCGGGCCAAGGTGGAAAGCGGTCGGCTCAAGGCCCTGCTGGGCGTGATGCGCCGCGAGGAACTTGCCCCCCGCGAACACGTCGCCCGCCTCGCCGCGGACCTGGCGAAATACCACCATACCGATACCTTCCGCGACTGCCAGACCATGGGCGAGCTGACCGCGACCCACATTTCCCACATGCTGGACCTGTGAGGGTGCCGGAGGGTGGCGCTTGACATGCCCTCTTCGTTAGGACTCATAACGAGATTGTATGAATGCAATCATCCGACTCACCGCCCAGGACACAGCGACAATCGTCTTTCATGCCGGCCAAATGCGGCAGATTTCCATGGATCTGGGGCACAATCGCTACAGCTATGGCACGACGAAGATCGTGAGTGCCGACCAACGCAATTTGACCCTTGAGCAAGGTGGTGACGCCTACGGCTACGACCTGGTGCTCGAGCCGGATCCCGGGCCCATCTTGTTCGATCTCGAAATCGTCGTAGGTCCGAACGCCAGTCTGGAGTTCACGCTAGAAGGTGGGCCCCAATACGTCGCGGCCGCGGGAGTCACCACCCGTCTGGTGATCAGCACTCCGGAGGTCACGAAAACAGTGACGCCTTGAATGATTTTCGGCCCCGGGCGATTTCACGGCGGGTAGATTCCCCTCTTGGCCCGTTCCATTTCCGCCCTGCATTTCTCATTGCACCCCGCCGTCCTCGCGCCAGACTGCGCGGCGAAACTCAACCAAGGAAACATTATGGGACTCATGGATTTCATCAAAGGCGAGCTGCTCGAAATCATCGAATGGCAGGACGATTCGCGCGACACCATCGCCTGGCGTTTCCCCGATGATGACAAGGCGATCAAGAATGGCGCGCAGTTGATCTGCCGCGAGAGCCAGACGGTCCAGTTCGTCTACCTCGGCCAGTTCGGCGATACCTTCGGCCCCGGCAAGCACACCCTCGCCACCGACAACATCCCCGTCCTGACCCGCCTCAAAGGCTGGAAATACGGCTTCCAATCGCCCTTCAAGGCCGACGTTTATTTCGTCAATACCCGCCTTTTCACCGGCAACAAATGGGGCACCTCGAACCCGATCATGATGCGTGATCCGGACTTCGGCATCGTCCGCGCCCGGGCTTTCGGCACCTACGATTTCAAGGTCGTCAACGTCCAGACCTTCCTCAAAGAGGTGGCCGGGTCGGATCACGATTTCCGAGTCGATGAATTCGCCGACACCATGCGCTCGCGCATCGTCAGCATCTTCTCCGAAGCGCTGGCCCAGGCTCATGTGCCGGTGCTGGATGTCGCCACCCGGTATTCCGAACTCGGCGACGCCCTGCTGCCCATCATCAATCCCGCGATCTCGGCGAAATACGGCATCGAGGTCGCTTCCTTCATCGTCGAAAATGTCAGTGTCCCGCCGGAAGTCGAGGAAGCCATCGACAAGCGTTCGGCGATGTCCGCGATCGGCAATCTGAACGACTACGTGAAGTATCAGATGGGTCAGGGCATGGCCACGGGTCAAGGCGGCGGAGCTGCCGGCATGGCCAGCGAGATGGCGATCGGATTCGCGATGGCCCAGGAAATGATGAAGAACGCGGGAGTGACGTCCGCCCCTCCGCCCTTGCCCGGCCAAGCGGCGGCCGTGGTGACGCCCGCGCCCGTGGCTGCTAGCCCGGACATTCTCGATCCCGCCACCGTCGCCCGCATGCTCGGCGTGTCCGAGGCGGATGTGATGGCGGAAATCGAATCCGGCAACCTGCCTGCCAAGAAAATCGGCTCCGCCCACCGCATCACCCGTGCGGCGCTGGATGAGTTTCTGGCGAAGTGATGGGGGAGACGACGTGACTCCCATTGCCAGCAGGCATCAGAAATTCTATCTTGAGCCATGACCACCCGCTACACCTATTGGATGGAGGAGGACGGTTGTTACCTCGGTTTCCTCAACGATTGGCCGGACCATTGGACTCAAGGGGAGAACCTCGATGACCTGCGCGAGCATTTGCGGGATCTCTACGTGCTTTTTTCCACCGAGCCCATCCCGGGAATCCGCAAGGTGGAGGAATTGGAGGTCGCGTGAAACGGCGTGATTTGATTGCTGCCTTGGAAGCTGCGGGCTGTCGCTTGCTCCGGCATGGTGGGAAACATGACATTTACCACCAGCCGGCCACCGGGCGGTCCGAGCCAGTGCCTCGGCATCGTGAGATCCAGGAGGTCCTTGCCAGAAAAATCATCAAGAGCCTCTCGCCATAAAGCCGCCCATGGAGCCCCCACCGATACCTGAAACCGACAGCGCGGAAGAGAATCCCGCGCCGTTGGATGTGGGCAAGCGCCGCATCCCGCCGCCCATCCCGGACCTCCGTGGGGCGGCGGCCGACGTGCGTTCTCTGGAGCGCCACGTCTGCCCCGAATGCGGTGGCAAGGGTGAGTGGGACCCCGGCAAAAGGAAGTTGGTCTGCCCCTACTGCGGCACGGAGTTCAATCGCGTGGCTCCGCCGCCCATCCCGGACATCAGCGAGCATGACCTCGATGCCA
This sequence comes from Akkermansiaceae bacterium, assembly GCA_025457665.1. Classification (GTDB taxonomy): domain Bacteria; phylum Verrucomicrobiota; class Verrucomicrobiia; order Verrucomicrobiales; family Akkermansiaceae; genus Haloferula. The sequence continues at coordinate 23,924 of JALOTY010000041.1, forward strand.
TGCTCACCCGCCTCGGCGCGTCCGCCACGACCGTCAGCACCACCGAGCGCAAGGTCCAGTGCACCCACTGCCACGCCGTCCTTACCCGGGCGGCCTCGAATGTTGGCCAAAGCTGCGATTTCTGCGGTTCCCCGGAAATGCTCGATTACGATGAGATCGAAGCTCCCATCCGCCCGGAGTCCTTGCTGCCGGCCATCGTTTCAAAGGAAAAAGCCTACCATGCCCTCAAGGCTTTCCTGGCGTCGAAATGGTTCGCTCCGAATGACCTCAAGCGCCGCAACCTCGTGGACCGGATTCATGGGGTTTATCTGCCCTACTGGACCTTCGATAGCGCCGCGGAGTGCCCGTGGACGGCGGAGAGCGGGACATACTACTATGTCACGGTGACCGATCGGGATTCCCAAGGCCGCACCGTCACGCGGCAGGAGCGCCGGGTGCGCTGGACTCCGGCTTCCGGTCATGTTTCGACGTGGTTTGATGACGTCATCGTCCAGGGCTCGCGAGGTTTGGATCCCGCCATCCTCGCCCGCCTCGAGCCCTTTCCTACGAAGGATCTCGTACCTTACGAAACCCGCTATGTTTCCGGTTGGGATGTGGAGCAGTATCAGGTGCCATTGTTAGATGCCGCGCGCACCGGCTTCGGCATCATGGAAGGTCTGCTGCGTGAGATGTGCGGCCGCGAAGTGCCGGGAGACACCTATCGCAATCTGCGGATCGCTCCGCAGTATTCAGCGAAGACCTTCAAGCACATCCTCTGTCCCATCTGGATCATCGCCTATCAATACCGCGGGAAAACCTACCAAGGGGCGCTCAATGCCGTGACCGGGCAGACCTATGCGAAGTTCCCGATCTCACCGTGGAAGGTGGCTCTGGTGGTGCTCATTTCACTCATCGTCCTCGCCTTCCTCTTTCTGGTCATGCGCGGGTGATGCTCTGAATTGCCGATCGAAAAGAAGGTCGATACTCCTGAACCGCGCATGCAAATCGACATCCTCACCCTTTTCCCTGAAATCGCCCTTGCGCCGCTGGGCGAGAGCATCATCAAGCGTGCACGCGAGGCGGGGATTGCCACCGTCCGGGCACACAATCTCCGGGACTGGGCGAAGGACAAGCATCGGCGGACCGATGACTACCTCTGCGGCGGCGGCCAGGGGATGCTGCTGATGCCGGGTCCGCTCTTTGATGCCATCGAGGCCCTCAAGGGTCCTGAGACCAAGGTCATCCTCATGACCCCGCAAGGCCGTGTCTTCAAACAGGCCATGGCTCGCGAGCTTTCCCGTGAAGCCCACCTGCTCATCGTTTGTGGCCACTACGAGGGCGTGGACCAGCGGGTGATCGATGAACTCATCGACCTCGAACTCTCCATTGGCGATTACGTGCTGACCAACGGAGCGATCGCCGCGGCGGTGGTGACCGATGCCATCGTCCGCCTGCTGCCCGGCGCGCTTGGCGATGCGCGGTCACCGGAGGACGAATCGTTTTCCGACCCCAATCTGTTAGAAGCACCGGCTTACACCAAGCCGGCTGATTTCCGAGGCTTGAAGGTGCCGGAGGTTTTGATGACCGGGCATCATGCCAGGATTGCCGAGTGGAAGCAGCGGATGGCGCTCGAACGGACCCGTGCGAACCGGCCGGATCTGTTAGGATGAGAAGGCAAGCTCCGGAAGCACCCACGAAAAAGCCCGGACCACCGTGGGGCGGGCCGGGCTGGAGAGGGTCTGGGAAGCGGATCAGGCTTCGGTGCTATCGCTGCCGGCGAGCTTGCCGACGTGGGCGATGACGACGTCTGCCGAGTAGGCGGGAGTGACGCCTTCGGGGAATTTCACATCGCCGATGTGGAGGGACTCGCCTTCATTGAGGGCGGTCACATCGAACTCGAGGACTTCGGGAAGGTTGGTGGCGGCGCAGTGGACATCCAGGGTGTGGATGATTTGCTCGAGGAGGCCACCGGCTTTCACGCCGATCGCTTCGCCCACGAGGTGGACGGGGACGTGGGCGGTGATTTGGGTCTTCTCATCGACGGCGAGGAAGTCGGCATGAAGCGGCTCGCCGGTCATGGGCTCGTGCTGGATGCTCTGGAGGAAGGCGAGACGGGAGCCTTCACCGGCGATTTCCAGGTTGATGAGGAGGTTTTCCGATTCGCTTTCGCGGAGGAGTTCCGTGAAGGCGCGGGCGTTGACCTTGAGGTTGGTGTTGGTGGCGCCTTTTCCGTAAATCACGGAGGGCAGCCAGCCTTCGCGGCGCATTTGTTTGAGGAGTCCGGAACCGGTGCGGGCGCGAAGCTCGGCTTTGAGCGAGTGTTTGATGGCCATGACAGAAACAGAGGTTTGAGGTTGCTTTCGTCCACCGGTTTCCGACCGGCGGGGCGCGCCAGATAGCGGGTGGGAGAGCGAATGTCAAAAATTTGTTGCGGCGGGGAAGGGGGGCTGGGAGTTTGTCTCTACCGTGAATTGGAAAAGCCAGGTCCGATCCCTCTTCTATCGCTCTTCATGCTGGCGGACCTTGATTGGCTTGGTATCGACGGCGAGTGGCCGCACCCGGCGGCTCCGGATGGAGCACTTGCAGTCCTACGATGACCACGGGGCGATCGGTCCCTTGCAGCAGGACGAGGCTGTGGCCCTTTTTGGCCTGGTGCGGGCCTTGCGACCGCGGACCGTGGTGGAATTTGGTTTTTTTCACGGCCACAGCGCCTTCAATTTCCTGATGGCTCTGGAAGCGGACGCCCTGCTGGCCAGCTACGATGTGGACGACGGGTCACGCGACCGCGCGGCGCGGGAGTTTCCCCAGCGGCCGGGGTTCCGGTTTTTTCACAAATCCCAGGAGGATTTCCACCCGGACGACGTCGATGGCCGACCGCTGGACCTGGTGTTTTTCGATGCGGCCCATTTTCTGGACCTCAATCAGAGGACATTCGAGCGGGTCCGACCGCACCTCGCGCCCGGGGCGTGGATCGCCATCCATGACACCGGAGTCTGGAGTCCGGAGCATCTGGAGCCGGTCCACGAGGAATTCATCGCCACCATGCCCATCGAGCGGACCCGGGAGGGTCGAATCGTCCACCAACCCGGGGAAAGAGAGTTCGTCCGTTGGATTTTGGAGCATTTCCCGGAATTCCAGGCACTGCATCTCCATAGCTGCCGGACTTTGCGGCATGGGTTGACCTTCCTGCAGATCGGCCCGGGCTTTCCGGATGAGGCGGGCTGAGGATCTCAGATTTCGAAAAGTGAAGTCACCGATTGCCCGCAGGCGATCCGCCGGATCGCTTCTCCGAGGAGTGGGGCGATGCCGCAAACGTGGACTTTTTCGCCGCAGGCTTGGGGCACGGAGTCGGTGGTGATGACGGCCTCGATGGCGGATTGGCGGATTCTTTCGCGCCCCATTTCCCCGAGCACCGCGTGGGAAACCCCGGCAAAGATCCGTTTCGCGCCGTGTTTGTGGAGGATTTCCGCCGCGGCGCAGAGGGTGCCGGCGGTTTCCGTCATGTCATCCACGAGCATCACATCGCGGTCACGGACGTCACCGATGACGTTCATGGCCTCCACCTTGGTGGCGCTGACCCGGTGTTTGGCGACGATGGCGAGGTCCGCACCAATGGCATCGGCGTAGGCCCGGGCCATTTTCACACCGCCGACATCCGGGGAGACGACCGTAAGCCCGGCGGGATCCCCCACGCGCTCGCGGATGTGGCCGATGAGGGCCGGTTTGGCGTAGAGGTGGTCCACCGGGATATCGAAGAAACCCTGAATCTGCGGGGCGTGCAGGTCCATGGTCAGGACACGGTCGACCCCTGCGGAGGTCAGAAGATTGGCCACCAGTTTCGCGGTGATCGGCACGCGTGGCTGGTCCTTGCGGTCCTGGCGGGCGTATCCGAAAAAGGGCATCACGGCGGTGATCCGGCCGGCGGAGGCGCGTCTGGCGGCATCCACCATGATCAACAGCTCCATGATGTTGTGGTTGGTGGGCGGACAACTGGGCTGGATGATGAAGATATCGGCCCCCCGGATGTTTTCGTTGATTCGCACGAAGGTTTCCCCGTCAGGGAAAGCCGTCACATGGACATCGGCGAGGCGGGTTCCAAGTTCGGAGGCGATTCGCTCGGCGAGCGAGCGGTGGGAGGTTCCACTGATGAGCTTCATGCGTTTCGGGCGGCGGGCGGATTGTTGACATTCGGGCCGGGGTCGGCAACCCTGCATGCACCTGATTGATGGAAAAGAACCCAGAACAAGCACCCATCTCCGCTTCGCCCCGCTTCCAGCAGTGGGCCGGGCCCGTCGCCATCGGGGCGGTGGTGACATTCTTTTATCTGATTCTTCCGGGGAACTGGGGAGGCGGAACGATGCCGCCGCTGGTCTGGCTGGAGACCACTTGGAATGAATCGAACGATTTCGAGCACGGTTTCATGGTGCCACTGATCTGTGTCGGCCTGCTGGTCTGGCAGTGGAAGACAATGCGTGCGTCCATCGAACCGGGAAACCTTTGCGGAGCCTTCGTGGCGGTCCTTGGGGCCCTGTTTTTCGTGCTGGCCCATCGGACCGGCCAGGCCCGGCTCGCCATCGGGGGTCTTCCGATGATTCTCTGGGGTTCCGGCTGGTTCCTTTATGGCAACCGGGTGGCGTGGCAGACCTTGTTCCCTTTCTTTGTCCTGTGGTTGGCCATTCCTGTCCCCCAGTTCCAGCAGGCCACCACGAAACTCCAGATCGTTTCCACGAAACTCGCCTCGATCGGTTGTGGCTGGCTCGGGATCGATACGGAGGTTCGGGGCACGCAGATTTTCTCGCTTTCGCAAAAATGGGAGCCATTGGAAATCGATGAAGGCTGTGGTGGCATCCGCTCGCTCATGGCTCTGATTCTTATTTCCTCGGTTTGGGCCTACGTTTCCAAGATGGCTCTGTGGAAAAAGGTGCTGCTCTGTGCCGCGGCCTTCCCGCTGGCCATCATTGGCAACATGCTGCGCATCACTTCGATCTTCGCCCTGTCCGAGATGGGTCACGCCCAGTTCGCCAAGGATACCTGGCACGATTGGGCCGGTCTGGTGATTTTCTATCCGATCTCTCTTTTCCTGCTTCTCGTCACCCACTCCATCCTCGAAGGGGGCATGCCCAAGTGGAGGAGATTGAAAGTCGAACGCCGGAAGATCGTTCGCAGCACCCAAGTCCAACCCAGCTAAGCGCGTATGAACAAAGGAATCTTTCTTGCCGCCTGCATCGGACTGACCTGTTCGGCCATTTTCTTCCTCCCGCCCTTCCGGCAAAGCCAGAGCGCGATGAACCTGGAAATCCCGCCGCGGATCGGCAGTTGGAATGTGGAAACCTTCGCCGCATCGCAGAAGGAAATCAAGACCCTCGCTGCCGACACGACATTCGCCAAAGCGGTCTGCACCCTGCCACGCAGCGAGGAAATGTCCTACATTTACGGCACTTCGCCTACCGATCAGGTCGATCTCTCCATCGTGCTTTCCGGCTACGATCTCTCGAATTCCATCCACCGTCCCGAACGCTGCATGCCGGCTCAGGGGCATCGGGGTCTCCTGGCCTCGAAATCGAAGATCGATCTCGACAATGGCAGGACGCTGCCGCTCACAAAAATCCTGAGCAAGCGGGATATTACCTACGTCGACGATCAGGAGAAAAAGCATCATCTGACCTTCAATTATCTCACGTACTATTTCTTCGTGGGTCATGAAGAGGTGACGGAGGATCACACCCACCGAACCCTCATCGACATCGTGGACCGCGTGGCCAAGGGCGAGGCCCAGCGTTGGGCTTTCGTGATGGTGAGCATGCCTTACCAGGACGAAGCACCCCATGAGTATGGCGCGCCGCTTCTGACCGAGGAACTCGCGGACAAAAAAATCCGCCAGATCCTTGCGGAGCTGGCGGAAAAGAACATCGACTGGGAGCGGATCCGTTCTTGAGAGATTTTCAGGGTCCGGATGCCGGGGTGGGTTTGATGCCTGCGCCTTCGAGGAATTCGATCTTCCCCCGGATTTCCTCCCGTAACTTCTGTCTCTGGTCCTTGTTGTCCCAGTGACCGAGCCGATCGGCTTCGTCGAGCACGGTGATGGCCCGCTGGAATCCGCTGAGCGCGTCTCCCGCCCGCCGTTCTTTCCAGCGCTTGCTCCAAAGATAGTTCAGGTGGGTCGCAAACCAGAAATTGGCCTGATAAGCACCCTCCAAGCCGCCTTGGATCCGGATCGCATCGATGAAGGCCGCTTCCGCTTCGTCGTCGCGGTCGATGATGGAAAGGGTGTTGGCGAGATTGATCGCCGCCCCTGCGGACATGGGATGCATGGCAAGGACTTCGCGATATTGATCGACCGCCAGGAGGTAAAAGTCGCGGCGATCCTTATCGGATTTTTTCGGGTCGTCACCCGCTGCGCGAAGGCTGTTCGCCCGCATCATGGCGATCTGATATCCGGGCCAGATGGCATTGGCATCTCGGAAAACCTCGGCGGCTGCTGAGGGATCCAAGTGCATCAGGGATTCCTTGGCATAAAAGGCGGGCCATATCGCCTTGAGCGTCCGGCTGCCGGCCTGACCGTGGTAAACGCAGATGGCAAAGAGCGAGACGCCTGCCGTGGCCGCGGTCCAGATCCGCCAGGTTTTCACCCGGGCATCCAGCCTGATGCCGGTGACGGCGATACCACCGATGCCAAAAAGGATCCCGAGAACAAGAGCGGATGGGAGCAAATGGAAGACGAAGCTGAAGTTTGCCTGGAAAAGCATCGCGACTCCTGCGGAGAGGACACCGACTCGGAGAGGATCGAGGTCCTCATCCGCGCCCTTCGTCCGCGAGCCCAGGAAAAGGCTGATGACCTGCATGAGCAAAAGAGCAGTCACCGCGACGAGAACCAGCGCGGCCCCGATCCAGCCGTATTCGGCGGCGGTTTGCAGGAATTCCTGGTGCACGAATGGCTCACTTTCCGGCCTCGTGCCGTGTCGCTCCGGGTTCCACTCCAGATTTTTTTCCCAACCGTAAGAGCGGCTGCCCCCTCCAACCCAGGGGTGACGACCGACGACTTCCAGGGCGAGATTGTAGAACTTCAGACGGGCTTCGTTGTCCGAGAATCGGGCCAAGGCACCGGCATTGATCTGCGTCGCATCGACGGTTCGCAGACTTGGCCAGATGACTGCCACAGCGCCAATCAACATGAAGGGCAGGGCAATCGCCAGCGGCGCGAAGCCCTTGCTGCGGCGGCGCCACAAAACGATGAGCCAGCCCACCATGAAGGCCGCACCGCCGACCCCGAAACCCAGCAATCCGGCACGTGCCTCGCTCAGGCGAATCGTCACCAGTGCCACGGCAAAGGCCAGCAGGTGAATCGATTTCAGCCTCCAATCATCTTTCGAAACCAGCACCCGGGACAAGGCGAGCAGACTCAGCGCACCCATGAAGCAGGAGAAATCGATGTAGTGTCCGAAAAAGCCGGAGGGTGCCACGGTGGGTTTCGTTTCATAGGGCCAGATGACCGAGGGGTTCTGCCATTGCAGCAGGGCCATGGTTCCATTGGCGAGGGCGAGAAGCGAAAGACCGGCGAAGAGGAAACGGATCGATGCGCCTGCGGGATCAAGTCGGCTGGTCACCCAGGCGAATCCCAGCATGCCTGCCAGAAGAAGGAGGTCGTCCCTTCGGTCATCGAGCACCGGGGTCCCGAAGCAACGAAATGCGATCCAAGCCGCTGCGACGATGAGAGGGATGGCAATCGCCCTGGAGAATCCGGCGGTCGAGCGGACAAATCCCGCCAACACCGCCGAAACGCCCAGCGCCAGCAAAGCCGGGCCCCAACTCCACGAAAGGGTCTGCGGGCCGAGGACCATGGCCAGGCCCAGTGCCACGAAAAGGAAGATGGCGGATAAGGCACTCATGGGATGTCTTCCGGGAAAAAGGGGCTTGTCCGTTCTTGATACAGGAAACGGAGGGAAAGCTTGCAGACCATGGGCATGAAAAGCCGTCTCACTTGGCCCCGCGGCCGAACAACACGGCCGGCACGGTTTTCAACAGGAGTTTCACATCGAGCCAGAAGGACCAGTTATCAATGTAATGAAGATCCATGGCCACCCATTGCTCGAAGCTGGTGATTTTGTTCCTGCCGCCCGCCTGCCACTCGCAAGTGATCCCGGGTTTCACGCTCAACCTGCGCCGATGCTCGGATTTCTCGAAAGCCTCCACTTCGTAAAGCGGCAATGGCCGCGGACCCACCAGGCTCATGTCGCCGAAGAGCACGTTGAGCAGTTGAGGAAGCTCATCGATGCTCAGCTTTCGCAGAAGCGCGCCGAAACGGAAAACCCTGGGATCCCGGTCGAGCTTGAAAACGGGGCCGTCCATCTGGTTGCCGTGCTCTGCCTTGATTTGGTCGAGCAGCTTGTCGGCATCCGGCACCATGGTCCGAAACTTCCACATCGGGAAAGGTCGGCCGTATTTCCCGGCACGCTTCTGGCAATAAAAAGCCGGGGCCCCCGGGCTCGAAAGGCGGATGCCCACCCAGGCAAAGATCCACAACGGCGAGGTCGCCAGGATGATGAAAAACGCCCCCACTCGGTCGAAGACCTCCTTCATCGCCAGTTCCCACGAGAGTTCGGGCGTGGATCTCAGAACCAGCATCGCCTTGTCGCCCAGAAGATCGAAAGTCGGCCGGGCGATCTGCGAACGCATGAAGGAAGCCGCGATCCAAGCCTCCACCCCCTGCATTTCACAGGCTTCCACACAGGACGCCACCTTGGCGAAACCGGAATCCCCGGCGACGAAAATGACCCGCTCCACCGATTCCTTTTTGAGCAGTTCGTAAAGTTCGGAAACCGGCTCGTTTTCGATGTCGAAGCGGCCGACCAGGCGGATTTCCGAGCGAATGTAGGGATCCAGTTCGCCGAGGAAACGATCAGCATCGACGGGGCAACCGGCGATCACCACCCGTTCCTTGGCATCCTCCCGCACACGGCTGGTCTTCAGGTAGTTGGCCAGAACGCGGTCGCGGATGAAGAGGAAGATCAGCACCAATCCGGCACCCGTCCCCAGAACCAGACGGCTGCCATCGGGAAGCTTGCCGAAAGTGGCCACCATCCCGAAGATCAGGGCCATGATGAGCAGCCCCTTGAAAAGCTGGCTGAGCGTCGTGATGGTCGGCTTCGAACGCACCCGACGGTAGAAACGCAGAAACTCGAGAACCAGAGGCGTGAAAGGCACCGCCAGGTAAAGCACCCACGACATTTCGAACAGCCCGCCGCCCTCGGTATGTTCCTGGCCGAAAAGCGTCCGGATCGGTCCTCGAAGGAGGTCAGCCAGATAGAAGGCAAACCACACCAATCCTGCATCGATGATCTGCAGGAGCTGGATGGAGAAGGCTTCTTTGCGGCCGATGGGCATGGGGGAGACAACCCGCTGGAGGGGCGGGCGACAGGGGATTAGCGGGTTTCCGGCAGAGCTGCCATCCAGAAATCGGTCAAAATTCGGGAATTCAGAGGGTTCTGGCTTTCACCTCCCTGCCGAAACGTTGTTGTTTTCCGGCGTGGTTCGACCTTTTGCGCTGATTCTCACCTTTCTTGGACTGGTCTCTGCCACCACTTTTGCCTGGAACCGGCTATGCGGAGCGGTGGTCGGCATCGAAACCCGCTTGGAAACCCCGAGCCCTGAGGTGGTCATATCGGGTGAAAAAGGGATGCAAGCCATGCAGGCCGTGCTGCCTGGGAATCTCGCCTCAGACCCATTGCTTGTCAGTTTCCGCTTCTCCGCCAGCAAGCTCGTCCGTGGCCCGGAGAATTGGCAGGACGGCAGGCTGCATTTGGAATGGTTGTCTTCGGACGGGCAGTTGATCCGCCGGGATTTCCTCGGCTCCTGTTGGGCTGACAACTATTCCGCCATGAGCCAAATCATCCTGACCCCGCCGGATGGGGCGAATGGCGCGAGGATCCATTGGGAAAATCTCGGACTCGCCGGCACCTGCCGGGTGGAAGCCTTCAGCGCCCAGACCGTCGCTCCCCGTCGTTCGGCTCGTGCGGCCTTGATCGGGATCATGGTGGCTTGGGTCGCCTGGGCGGCAGCGCTTGCCGGCTCTTTTTCCCGCCGCTGCCTTCTGGCCGGCGCTGTTTGGGTGTTTGCCGCTTGGTTGACAGTCCTGCCGGGACCCTGGTCTTTCCGACTTCCGCTCTTCGGTGGCTTTGAAGGGATCCGGCAGATGAGAACCGTGGAAATCCTCGATCCAGCTCATTTCGAACCTGCTCCGTCTTACCCGATGGCGGTTCAGGCACCGAATCTCCTGCTGCGGTGGAAAATCCAGCTCAAGCCGCTCCGACCCCTCCTCCACGGGCTGCTGTTCTTCATTCCTACCTTGGTCTTGCTGACCCTCATCCCCTGGCGGCCTGCCGCCCTGCTTGTCGGGATCCTTGCCGGATTGATCGAAACCTCGCAATGGGCGATCGGCTTCGGTTTTGAAGCGAGCGATCTGCTCGACCTCACCACCGATGCCATCGGAAT
>JALOTY010000114.1 GCA_025457665.1 Akkermansiaceae bacterium
GTGGGCGGAGAAAAAGGAGGGGCGTTGGGTCGGGGAGGTCGATTACCTCGATGCCGGGAGATATCGGATTTCGGCCTTCGGGGTGGATGAAGGCTTCGAGATGACCCCGGGGCCTCATGGCGACGTGGAAATCGAGAAGGGCGACCTCGATGGCGGAGAGGTCCGGCTGCAAATCGACACCCCGGTCAAGGTTCGATGACCCTCAGCCGACCCAGAAGATGTCGATGAAGAGCCAGAGCACCATCACCACGCCCACCGCGAGCTTCACAACGAGCGAGGCAAGAGTGCCGACGGCGGAGCCGACACCGGAGATCACGGCCGGTTTGGTTTCCTGTTTCGCGAAGAGAGCCTCGAAGCCATAGGCACCCAGCAGCGGGCCGAGGATGAGGCCGAAGGGCATGAAAAACATCCCGACGATCCCCCCAACAAAAGCCCCGAGCGCTCCCCACTTCGTGCCTCCGAACCATTTCGACCCGGCGGCCCCACTCACAAACTCGAAAACCTGCGAGCCGATCAGCAGCACGGAGAGGATCACGAAGGTCCACCACTCGACACCCGAACTCGTGCCGAAAATCCATCGGTGCGAAATCGCTGCCGCGAGAATGAGCAGGTGACCCGGAATCACCGGCACGATGCAGCCGACGAGACCGATGACCACCAGCACGATGGTCACCACCCAGCCCCCCGTCACGCCGAGACCCTCCCAGACCGGCCACTGTTGAATTGCCTCCCACATGATCGCTGCTCTAACCGCGTTTCCCCCGACGTGCAACTTCTGCCGCCCACAGAGATCGCCCGATCCAGGCCCCCGGGCCCAAAGCCGCGCTTGCGGGTTCCGAAAGCTCCGCCAAGCTGCTGGGCATGCATTGGAACGACTCTTTCCTCGAACTCTTTTCCCGCTGTGTGAAACGTTATCGGACCGGTGATCGGGATTTCGAGGGCTACTACAGCCCTGCCGACCTTGCCTTCCTCGCCTCCATCGGCTGCCAGACCCGGGAGTTCTTCGATTTCGTGGAGGACTTCTGCGAGGAAGATTCGCCATCACCCACCACCGCCCTGCTCATCGCCGCGGTTCGGCGGGATTATTTCATCGTGGAAATGAAGGGCGAAACCCGCAAACCCACGGTGACGCGGGAGGACATCCCGACATTCGGAGACAGCCTCGATGGCATCTCCTATCTGCCCCGCATTCTCGCCAAAGCGCGTGCCAAGCTGCGCGGCGAGTTGGACCCGGACCTGATGTATGGCTGCGGCGGTGACCGGAAATTCCTCCGCGACCATGGCGACCTGCACCCCGCCGATTTCCTCCGACGCGTTTGGGCGGCAGGTGAAGACGATTCGAAGGTCCTCAAATGGCTCAAGGGCACGGGGGCGTAAGAACCTTCCCCAGAACATGAACGCCGTAGGCCTCGTCTCGAACCTGTTGGCGATTCTCTCGTTCGCATGGGTCTATCGGCGGTCGGTGGGGACTCCTTGGAAAACCCGATGGCTGTGGTGGCTTGGAGCGCTCATCCTGGCTCTTCCGGGACTCAGCTTTTCCGCCCACTACCTGCGGGTTATGCCGGAAACCGAAGTTTACTACGAGTTCCGCAGCCTGCCGGGAATCGAGCTTTGTCTAGTACCGATCGGCGTCTTCGCCGGGCTGACGGCGACCTTTGCGCACCGTGTATTTCTCGTCGTCCCCCTCCTGGGATGCCTCGGGGTCGGTTTGCTGCCTTTTCTGAAGCCCATCTTCATCCCCATCCCCGATGAAGAATTCACTCACCGTTGCGAAGAGGGAGTCTTCCTCCAAAGCACTGCCTCCACTTGCGGACCCGCTGCCACCGCGACCCTGATGGGAAACGTCGGGATCGTGGTCAGCGAGGAGCAGTTGGCCCGGGAAGCCTATTCTTCGGGAAGGGGCACGGAAGCCTAGTATCTCGCCCGGGCTGCCCGCCGACACGGGGCACGGGTGTCCTTCGACTTCATCCCCAAGGGCAGTCCCGGAGATGAGTTCCCCGCGATGCTCGGCACGACCATCGGCGGGACGGGTCACTTCATCGCCATCCTCGGTCGGGAGGGTGAGGATTACCTCGTCGCCGACCCCTTGCGCGGGCCGGAAAAAATCGGGCCAGAAGCCCTCCATCGGCGCTACGGGTTCTCGGGATTTCGCATGCGGGTGGAGAGCTCCGACCTTGCCGATCCGCCGACGGATTGACCGCGCTCCGGAGGGGCTTCGGGGGCGAAAACCGCGAGAAATCTCGCACTTATTTAGCCACATTCAATCGGCATCTATCATTTTAGAATTTCCACTTACTCCTGAAAATTAGCATTTTACAAATCCCGTTTCACTGCAAAACTCCTGCAAAACATTTCACGACCCGTGCCACGCCCCTCCAAGCTCTCGATGGTCCGATTGGAACTGCTCCTGTCCCAGCAAGGGCCGATTTCCGCCCCAGAATTGGCCGCGGAAATGGGGGTGGATGCCACCACGGTGACCCGTGCGATCGGTCGGATGGGCGAGCGGGTGGCGAGCATCGGAGCCACCCGTCGGACCCGCTATCTGCTGCGCAAACCGATCCTTCGGGAGGAGTCGAAATTCGGGATTTTCCGGATCGCCCCCGATGGTCAGGCCGCACTTTGGGGGGAGCTGGAATGCTTCCATGGCGGATGGAGATTCCAGTGGGTGGGCAGCCCACCCCGCTGGGCCGACCGCTTTCATGATGCCGACGGCCTGTGGCGCGAGATGCCCTTTTTCCTCACCGATGTCACCCCACAGGGCTTCCTCGGTCGGGGCATCGCCTCGAAGCTCGCCCAAGGCTGCGATGTCCCATCGGACCCCTCACTCTGGGCAGATGCGCATCGATTGCTCTATCTTCAGGGTTTCGGGGACGATGTTCCGGGCGACCTCGTCGTCGGCGAAGCGGCCCTGCGGCGGGCGATTTCCCGTCGGCTCGACTCCTCCGACGAACTCCGTTTCCCGCCCCACATGGCGATTCAGAAGTATCCCGGATTCGTCGAAACGCTTGTCCCCCACCCACCGCCGGGACCCCCCCTGTCCGGGGAGCAGCCGAAGTTCGCCGTCATTCTTCAGGACCCTGGCGAAGTGCGGCCGATGATCGTGAAATTCAGCCCTCCGGTGGCCCAGCCGGCTGGCCGGCGATGGGCCGACCTCCTGACCATGGAGTCCCATGCCCACAAACTTCTCGCCCGCGCCGGACTGGGGCGGGATGGCACTCGGATCATCGATGCGGGTGGCCGTCGATTCCTCGAAATCCCCCGCTTCGACCGCAGTCCTGAGGGCGGCCGAATGCCCTCGGTCAGCCTGTTCAGCCTCCACCGCGCAGCCACAGGACGGACGGAAGGCGATTGGGTCAGTCGAGCACTGGATTTGGAAAAAGCGGGATTGATCGATGCCGCCACGCTTGTCCGGATCCGCAAACTTCATGCTTTCGCGGAGCTGGTCGGCAGCAGCGATCGTGGCGCGGGGAACCTGTCTTTCCATTGGGACGATGAGGGTTTCCAGCTTGCTCCGGCTTACGACATTCTCCCCATGCACTGGGCGCCCGGGCCACAGGGCGAACTGGCGGAGCGTCGTTTCAGCCCCGAACTCCCCGCCCCGGCATCCCGCGAGGCCTGGCTGGAAATGCTGCCCCTGGCTCGGGAATTCTGGTCAGCGGTCATTGCCGATCAGCGGATCTCCCGGGACTTCGCCGCCACCGCCCGTGCCGCCGGTGAGGTTCTTGCCCGCCTTGCCGAAGCTGCCGGAGCCACGAGCTGAAATGATCCGCCCGCTGCTCCCCTTTCCCCTGACAAAACATTCCAGACACTCCACCCTCCCCGCCACGCTATCTCCGGCAAAAAGAAAAGTCGGGCATTCCCACTGGCGCCATCCGCCAGAGGTGCCATGCTCCCACCACTCCGATTTCATGAGCACAGAAGCACTCCAACAACAAATCGCCGCCAGCAGCGGCTGGATCCAGAGCGTGAAGGCCGAAATGGCCAAGGTGCTCGTCGGTCAAGAACTCCTCGTGGACCGACTCATCGTCGGCCTCCTCTGCAACGGCCACATCCTGCTCGAAGGTGTCCCGGGGCTGGCCAAAACCCTTGCGGTCAAGGCCTTGAGCGGATCGCTCGATGCCTCATTCGCCCGCTTCCAGTTCACGCCCGACCTACTTCCGGCCGACCTCGTGGGCACCATGGTTTACAACCCGCAGTCCATCACCTTCACCCCGAAGCTGGGCCCTATTTTCAACAACCTCATCCTCGCCGACGAAATCAACCGCGCCCCCGCCAAGGTCCAGTCCGCCCTCCTTGAGGCGATGCAGGAGCGTCAGGTGACCCTGGGCGACACGACCCACAAGCTGCCGGAGCCATTCCTCGTCCTCGCGACGCAGAACCCGATCGACCAGGAGGGCACCTACCAGTTGCCCGAGGCGCAGCTCGACCGTTTCCTGCTGAAAGTCAGCGTCGGCTACCCGACCAGGGAAGAGGAACTCACCGTGCTCGACCGCATGGCCACCTCCGCGCCCACCTATCAGACCCAGACGGTCGCCAGCCCGGCCCAGGTCGCGGAGTCCCGCCGTCTGGTCAACCAGATCTACATCGATCCCGCCGTGCGGGAATACATCGTGGACCTCATCCACACCACCCGCCAGCCGGGCCGCATCGATCCGGGCTTGAAACACCTCCTCCGCGCCGGCGCCTCCCCGCGGGGCACCATCAACCTCGCCCTCACCGCCCGCGCCCACGCTTTCATCCAAGGCCGTGCCTTCGTCACCCCGCAGGACGTGAAGGACATGGCTCCCGATGTGCTGCGCCACCGGATCCTCCTCTCCTACGAAGCCGAGGCGGAGGAAACGACCACCGATCAGATCATCGCCCGAATTCTCGCCAAACTTCCGGTGCCCTGAACCTCCGGAACCCCACGGCAGCTTCCATGCACCCGCCCACCGAAAAGGAAATCGAGGAAATCCTCGATCGCGTCCGCAAGCTCGAACTCAAGGCCAAACGCCTCGTGCGCGAGTCTTTCGCGGGGGAATACCAGTCGTCATTCCGCGGTCAGGGTCTGGATTTCGATGACTTCCGGGAATACCAGCACGGCGATGAAATTCGCTTCATCGACTGGAAAGTCACCGCCCGCATGGACCAGCCCTTCATCCGGAAATTCCGGGAAGAAAGGGAGCTGTCGGTGATCCTGGCCGTGGATGTTTCCGGCTCGGCCGACTACGGCAGCGTGCATTTCAGCAAGCGCGAAGCCGCCGCCGAGGCCGCCGCCATCCTCGGCTTCAGCGCGCTGGGAAATGGCGACAAGGTCGGCCTGCTTGTCTTCGCCCACGAACCCCTCCTCTTCATCCCTCCCGCCAAGGGCACGCGGCACCTGCTGCGCATGGTCCGGGAAATCCTCATCACCCGCCCGGACCAGCCTGGCACCTCCATCTCCGGCGCTTGCGATTTCCTCATCCGCACCCTGCGGCGGCGCGCGGTGGTTTTCCTGATGTCGGATTTCTTCGATGACGCGCTCGATCGCCCCCTCGGCAAGCTCGCCCGCAAGCACGAGACCCTGGCGCTGCAGATTTCCGATCCCCTGGAGGAAAGACTCCCGCGCGCGGGTCGCGTGGTCCTCATCGATCCCGAAAATGGCGCCGAAGTCCGGGTCAACACCAACAACCCCAACCTCCGCATGGGCTACCACAAGCTCATGATGCGCCATCGCGAAGGGGTGGTGAAAATGTGCCGCAAACACGGCATCGATCACGCCCTGCTGACCACCGATCGCGACCGCCTCCACGACCTCCACCTCATGCTCAAACGCCGCGCCCGCAAGCGGGCCCGCTGAACCATGGAAGACGACGCCCTCCAGCTTCGCGACCTGCCACCGGTCGAGCCCCTCCTTCCCGCCTTCCTCATCCCGTGGTGGCTGTGGGTGGTCATCGCCGTTGGCGTTGTTTCCCTGGCATCCTTGATCGTTTGGCTCGTCCGCCGGAAGCCCACGACCCTGCACAGCCCTCAGGATCAGGAAAATCTCGCCTACCGCCATGCCCTTGCGGCGCTCGATGCCCTGCCGGACCAGCTTCACGAAGCTGCCTTGGGGGCATCGCTCATCCTCCGCCGATACCTGACCGGTTCCACCGGCGATCCCACCCTCTACGAGACCCGCGAGGAATTCCTCGCCCGCCCGGCCGCTCTCGATCGCGTTCCGGAAATCCTCCGCTCGCGGGTCACGACCCTGCTCGATGACCTCAGCCGTTTGAAATACGACCTCCCCCGCAGCGGCGGAGCCGCGGAAATCATCCCGGCCACCCGTCACCTGATCGAAGAACTCCACCGCCACCGCGCCGCATGATCCGGGATTTCATCGACCACTTCCGCTTCGCGCAGCCCCAATGGCTGCTGCTGCTCATTCCCTGCCTGCTGCTCTTGCTGCTGCGCCGTGGTCGTGGTTCGGAGGCTGGGATTCGCTTTTCCCACCTCGGCATCCTCATCAGCCTCGGGGCCAGGGTCCGACAGTCCGCTTTTTCGATTGGCGTGCCCATCCTGCTCGCCGCCCTCGTCCCCTCCATCCTCGCCATGGCCCGCCCGGTGTGGCGAAATGTTTATCAATCGAAGTCCGCCAGCGGCATCGATATCGTCGTCGCGCTCGATGTCTCGCTTTCGATGAGCATCGACGACTTCGTTTACCAAGGCATGCCCCAGATGCGGCTCGATGCCGCCAAGAACGTCGTCCACGAATTCATCAAGGGCCGCCCCAGCGACCGCATGGGCCTCGTGCTCTATTCCGGCCAACCCTACATCGCCGGACCCATCACCCTCGATCACGACTGGCTGCTCACCAAGCTCGGTGAAGTCCGCCTCGAAATCCTCAAGGAACAAGGCACCGCGATCGGTTCCGCGATTGCTGCATCGGCCGATAAACTCAACGCACGCGACTCGAAGTCGCGGATCATCGTGCTGATCACCGACGGTGCCTCGAACTCCGGGAAAATCTCGCCGATCGAAGCCGCAGAATTGGCCAAAACCCTCGGGATCAAAATTTACACCGTCGCCATCGGCACCACGGAAGGCCGTGTCTCCCGCGGGATCCAACGTTTCCCAAGGCAGGAATTCGACCTTCCCACCCTCCAGAAAATCGCCTCCCTGACCGGAGCGGAGCACTACTGGGCCCAGACTCTTTCCGAGCTGGCCACGACCTTCCGGACCATCGACGAGCTGGAAAAATCCGAGGTTCAGGCCCTCACCGTCACCGAGGACACGGAGTTGTTCCAATGGTTCGTCGCCCTCGCGGTTGTGTCAGCCGTCATGGGTAGCCTGGTCATCGCCCTCAACCCACCGCCTGCGCCGTGATTTCCTTCGCTTCACCCGCCGCGCTCTTCCTGCTCCTGCTGCTGCCGCTGCTGGTCACCGGTGCCGTGATCGCCTCCAGGCTCCGCGGCAAACGCTGGGGCGAATTCGTCGCCACCCGCCTCCGCCCGCGCTTGCTGCGCCGTTCCAGCCCGCTGCCCCGCTGGATCGCGTTTTCCTGCCTCCTTCTCGGCCTCGCCCTTCTGATCATCGCCCTCGCCCGCCCTCAAAACCTCCGCGGCACCCGCACGGAAATGATCATCGGTCGGAATATCCTCATCGCCCTCGATCTCTCCCGCAGCATGAAGGTGGCCGATATCCAGCCGGACCGCCTCACCCAGGCCAAGGCCACCTGCTACGAGCTGCTCGATGCCCTGCCCAACGATCGCATCGGCCTCCTCGGTTTCTCCGGCAGCCCCTACCTCTTCGCCCCGCTCACGGTCGATCACTCCGCCATCCGGGAAACGATTGCGGAAATCGATATCGACTGGATCCCCACCGGCGGTTCGAACCTCGCCGGGGGAATGGAAGAGGCCATCGCCACGCTGAAAAAAACCGGCACCCGACACAACGCCCTCATCCTCATGACCGATGGCGAGGAACACATCGGCCGCATCGCCGATCTTGCCGATCAAGCACGCGCTGCGGGAATCCAGGTGATCACCATCGGCTTCGGGACCACCAACGGCGATTTCGTCCCCGACCCCGGCTCTCCCGATGGACGCTTTCGCGACAATCAGGGCCGCGAAGTCATCAGCCGACTCGAAACCGCCCCCCTCGAAAAGATCGCCGCCGTGACCGGAGGAAGATTTGCCATCGCCTCATCCGGTGCCGATATTCCCGCCATGGTGGAAACCGCAGTGGCAGATCTCGATCAGGCCGAACTCGGCGATCGGGAAATGACCGTGGTCAGCGATTTCTACCAATGGTTCCTGCTTCCCGGCATCCTTCTCCTCATGATCTCCGTCGTCGTTTCCACCCGCTGGCGCGGCCTTCCGACCACCGCCGCTCTGGCCTTCCTCCTCGCCCTCGCGCCCCGGCCTGCCCAGGCGGTGTCGCTCGGCGAGGCTGACCGTGCCCTCGCGGAAGATCGTTTCGAAGATGCCCGCGATGCCTACGGCGCACTGGCCGAGCGCAATCCGGACTCCGCCAGTTCCCTTCGCCTCCGCCTCGGCCAAGGCACTGCCGCCTACCGCGCCGGAGACTTCGCCACCGCCCGCCGCGCCTTCAGCGAGGCCCTGCGGTCAAAGGACCCCCAGGTCCGCGCCGCCGCCCATCACGGCCTCGGAAACACCCTTTTCGAAATCGGCTGGGCAAGGCTCACCGATGGCCAGCGCTACCCCAGCGTCCCCCCGCCCGAGGAAGAAAATCCGGACGCGGACGCGGACGAGGAGGCCGACCCCTTTGACCGTCTTTCCGATGCCATCATCGGCCCCCCGGATCCCGATGCCAAAGGCGACCTTGCCGACTTCGAAGCCCTGGTGAAACAGCGCCTTGCGGAATGGATGGCCGAAGAAGGCGAACCGGACTCCGCCAGCGAGGGATCGCGGGTCTTTGATGAATTGCTGACCGATTGGGTGGATGCCGTGAAACACCACGACAACGCCGGCACCGCAGAGGCGACGCACAATCGCGAACTCACCATGACCCACCTCAGGAAGATCCTCGAGATTCTCAAACAGGTGGAGGAAAACGCCCAGCAAATCCAAGCCATCCCCATGGCAGGCGAGGGCGAAGGACAGCAGCAGGAGGGTGAGTCCGGCGAAGGGGAAGGCGAAGGCCAACCCGGTGGAAACGGCGGCCAGGGCAAGGAACCTCGCGAACAACAAGAAGGCGGTGACGAAGGCCAAGAACCCCGCGATGGCTCAGGGGAACGAGAGGGCGAACCCCAAGCCGCCGAAGATGGCAAGGAAACCAAAGGCCCCCGCCCCGGAGAATCCCCCGAAGACGCCGCACGACGCATTCTCAACGAAAACGCCGACCTCCAGAAAGGCGCCCTGAACCCCGGACGTGCGATTTTCCGCCGACCTGAAAAAGACTGGTAATCACCCCATGCAAGCGACCCTTTTCCGCCTCCTGCTCCTTTTCTCGGCCCTCGTCACCTCCGCCGGTGCCGAGACCATCGCCGCGCGAATGACCTCCCAATTCCTCGTCCGCGGGGAACAGGCCGCCCTCGAATACATCCTGCCGGATGGGATCGATCCCCGCGCCACGGTCGAAACCCCGCAGGTCGAAAATCTCAGCATCCGGCCCATCGGCTACGGCGCCGAACTCCGACGCGGTTTCGGTCGGGATCGCGAGTATGTGTTCACTTTCCTCGTCAGCGGTTACGAACCCGGAAACTACACCATTCCATCCGTCGCCCTCGAAACCGGCTCCGGCACGATCAATACCGAACCCATGTCCGTCCGCATCCTCCACGAAACGGATCTCGAGTTCCGCACCCTCGATGTCGCCGGCACCCAGTTCCGCTACGCCGCCTCGTTTTTCGTCGCCGACGATGCCCCCTACGTCAACGAGGTCGTCCCCACCGAGCTGAAACTCTACATCCCCTCCGAACAAAGGATCGAGGACTGGGGCATCCCTGAGTTCGACCGCAATGGCGTCGCCGCCTGGCGTTTCGAACCCCGCCCCTCCCTCGGTCGTGCCAACCTTCCCGGCGGGGCCTTCTACGCCGTCAGCTATCCCAGCACCCTTTCCCCCACCCGGTCTGGCAGCGTCACCCTCGGCCCGGCGAAGCTCCGCCTCATCACCATCCAGACCAGCCTCGGCAGCTTCGGCACCAATGCCTTCTACGAACCCGCCAATCTGGAAATCCCCGAACTCAAGCTCGAAGCCCGCCCGCTCCCGGACGGCGCACCGGAAGGATTCACCGATGCCGTGGGCAACTTCACCCTCAGCGTCACGGCCGCGGAAACCGAGGTCCGCGAGGGCGATCCCGTAAGCCTCAATCTGATCGTCAGCGGCAGCGGCAATCTGGACACCCTCGATCCCCCGAAGCCCATCGACGAAGATGGCTGGAAAATCTACCCACCCAGCTCACTGCAGCGCGACGAAGCCCGCCGTGAACTCACCGGCACCACCGCTTTCCGCCAATTCATCCGCCCCCTCCGCACCCAGAGCCAGGTTCCGCC
>JALOTY010000115.1 GCA_025457665.1 Akkermansiaceae bacterium
GGATCCGCCATGGGAGATTTCGGTCATCGAAATCACCGGGTAGATCAGGATCGCGAAATCCGGCCGGCATTCGAGCTGGTCGATGGCATCCTGGGTTTCTTGTTCGTATCGATCCCGGAAACGGGTGGCACAAGTGGCGGCCAGATGCCCTCCGGCGGAGGAGCCCATGATGCCCACCTGTTTGATGCCATATTCGCCGGCCATGGAGCGGAGGGTGCGCAGGGCGCGGCGGGCATCGATGTGAGGCACCGGGTGGCTGTATTGAAGAGCGTCATTGCCGCTGACCCGGTATTTCACGAGCATGGCAGTGATGCCTCTTTCATTGAGCCAGCGGCAGTATTCATGGCCTTCGTGACCGGATGCCAGCATGGTGTAGCCGCCGCCCGGAAGGACGACCACGGCCTTGCCGTTGCGGTTGGCTTCGGGGGCGGGGTAGAGGAAATACTGGGGCTGCTCGATATCCGTCAGGCGCAGCCCATCGCCGGATTTCTCCGTGCCTGCGGCGGGGCGGGGGGCAGCGGGAGCATCGGCGGGCCAGAGGGGTTTCCATTCTGCTTGGGCGGAGAGGCAGACGGCAGCCATCAGGGAGAGCATTCGGAAGAGCATGGGGGGAAGTCGATCAGGATCTCAGGCAATCCACAACCTTCCTCCGCGTCTGTGGGCGAGCTTGCCGCCGGGAAGGGAAACCCGCGGGGGGCCTCCGGGTTCGAGCATGCTCATGACCCGCTCCAGTTCCGCGGTGCCCAGATCGGCGATTCCGGCTGTGCTCAGGTGGGAAAAAACGCAGGCCCGACGCAGGGCCGGGGGCAGGGATTTCAGCCGTCCGAGATGAAGCCGACCCTGAGGATCCACGGCTGCAGCTTCGCGGACTGCCCAGGCTTCGATTTCCCGGAGGGCGGCACCTTTTTCCGCGGCGCGGGTCAGGGCGTCCACCGCATCGCGCCCGCTGATTTCCTCCAGCAGGGGCAGCGCTTCATGGCGCAGGCGGTTGCGCACGGCGATGGGCAGGGCGTTGGTGGCGTCTTCCCGCCAGGTGAGATTGCGTTCCGTCAGCCAGGCGCGGAGTTCGGCACGCTTCCAGGCCAGAAGGGGGCGGATGACCTCGATTTTGCGGCCGCCCATGGCCATTTCCCGCCTCATCGCCATGCCGGTTTCCCCATGACTGCCGCGCAGCAGGTTCCAGAGGACCGTCTCCGCCTGGTCTTGGGCGTGGTGGGCCAGGAGCAATCGCGGGCATTTCCATGCCTTGGCGCAGCGGCCGAAAAACTCGTGCCTGGCCTGTCGGGCCCGCGCTTCCATGGCGGAACCCATGGGCATTTCCGCCTGCTCCGTGGTGAAATCGAGACCGTGTTTCCCTGCCAGATCTGCCACCCATCGGGCATCCGCACGGGATTCTTTGCCCCTCCAGCCGTGATCCAGATGGCAAACCACCAACTTGCGAAATCCTTTCTCCAGCAGCATTTCCAGCAGGGCCACGGAATCCGCTCCTCCGGAAACCCCCACCAGATACCGCTTGCTGCGGGAAGCCTGACTGAACCACGCATCGTCCATCCGCCGCTCTGTCTAGCATCCCATCCTTCATGGCCCGAGCGGGAAATCCGCCAGCCTCCGCTTTCCTGCTCGCCAGGGGGACGGATCCTTGAGACCCTTGTGGCATGATGTCGCAAATCGCCAGTTGGCTCGTCCTGGGGCTCATCGCCGGGGCCTTGGCCCGCCTCATCCTGCCGGGGGAGGAAAAGGGTGGCTGGCTCGGAGCCATGATCCTGGGGATCATCGGGGCCGTCGTCGGCGGATGGCTGGCCCGGCATTTCGGCTTTCTCACCGCCCCCGTGGCCGGCGAATGGCTGCCAGACCTGCGGTCGATCGGGTCGGCGACCGTCGGGTCCATCGTCGTCCTCGCCCTGTGGAAATGGATCCGCCGCTGAGGCCGGATTTCATGGGCCAATCGTGGCCAAGGGCGATGTCCGAAACTCGGCAAATACGAAGCTTTTCCGTCCATCTTTCTTCTTGATGGCCCGGGATGCGGGTTTACCTTGATGGGCACCGCCAGCGTTGTTTCGCCAGCGGCATAACATAAACCGGGAGTCCCAAAACACTCCCAAACCGTAACCCGAAAGAAACATAAAACCATGAAAGCCAACATCAAACGGCGCAAAGGCTTCACGCTTGTGGAGCTGCTTGTCGTCATCGTCATCATCGCCGCTCTGGCGAGTATTGCCACCCCGGCCGCCTTCCGTGCCCTGAAGCGCGCCGATGCCACCACCGCCACCTCGAACGCCAAGGAAATCTACAAGTTCCTTTTCTTGTTCGATGAGGAGTTCGGATCCTTCCCGGATCAAACCACCGCCGAAACCGTGCGCGAGGCCACCGATACCTCGCTCCCGCTCGAAGGGGATACCTCCAACGATTTCCTCCGCCAGTTGATCGCCTACACCCCCGACCTCTCGGAAAAGATCTTCTATGTGAAGACCCCTTACACCGTGAAGCCGGATGGCGTGGTGACCAATACCGATGCCCTCAAGGCCGGTGAGTGCGGCTTCGGCTACATCATGGATCAGGAAATCGCCCAAGGCGTCAGCGGCCGTGCCGGCCGTCCGGTGCTTGTGGCTCCCCTCCTGAATGCCAGCACCGACTGGAGCTTCGACCGCGATCCGTTCGACGGCAAGGCCATCGTCCTCCGCCTGGACAACAGCGCCGAGGCCCTGATCATCCGCGAGCGTGACAACAAGGTCGGCGTCGGCAACGGCAAGACCCTTGAAGACACCGGTGACGAAACCGTCTGGGGAACCGAGTTCACCCCGACCCTCAGAGCCCCGCAAAAGCGCGGCAACTGAGCCGATTCCTCACGAATCCCTCCTTCCCAACCGGGCGGCCCTCTGCGGCCTCCCGGTTTTTTTGTTTGCCGCGGGACCATTGCTGATCGAACGGAGGGAATCATGCCGGACGACGACGCACCGAACCCCTCCGCTTACCTTCCCTACCCGGTATCCACCCTCAGCCCCGCCATCGTCCCCACGGATCTGAGCACTTTCAAGGCCCGCGGGATTTCCCAGGTCCAGCGCGACCTCCAGCAGAAGCTCATCGAACTCCAGGAGTCCTACCGCCGCGCCATCGATCATTTCAATTGGAACAAGCTCGTTTACGAATCCGAAATCCAGTTCGAACCGGTCGTCGGGGAAACCTACCACCTCTACGAATCCCGCGGCCGGAGGATGCTTTCGATGATCGCACCCCACGAATGGCCCATGCGACACCTCGTCACCGTGCGCCTGAATGTCGATCGCCAATGGGAGGTCGCCACCACCGGGGAGGGCATCGATCCGCTTTCGCTCTTTGGTTTCGATGACTGATCCCGCCAGTCGATTAAGCAACTTTGCACTTTCCGTCCGCGCCCGCACGACCTATCACCGCCCCGCCATGACCCGTCCGCAGATCGAACTGAGCATCAAGTTGTTCATCGTGCTCCTGATCATCGCCTTCAGCGCTGCCGTCATTCACGTGCTGCGGATGCTCGGCATCTTTTGATCAGCCTTCCGTCCACGCGTGGGATTGGAGTTCTTCGAGATCCACGAACTCGATCACCGAGGCATGCGTGGCCTCCAGCACCACCGGCGGTGCGACACCGTCTTTCATGGCTTCGATCCAGCGGGAAAGACACACGCACCAGCGGTCACCGGGCTTGAGGCCGGGGAAACCCCACTCGGGTCGGGCCGTCACCAGATCGTTGCCCCTCCTCCTTCCGTAATCGAGAAACTCCTGGGACATCACCGCGCACACGCAGTGCATCCCGGGGTCATCCGCAGAGGTATGGCAGCAGCCGTCGCGGAAAAACCCTGTGAGAGGGTCTCGTGAACACACCTGGAGATCACCACCGAGAACATTTTTCGCCATAGCCGAACAAAGCTCCGCTCCGCTTCTTGGCAAGGGCGGGTTTTCCAGCAGCTTGTCCGAACCCTCAGGGGAAACGATTTCACTCCCGGCCGGGGGGATCCATCCGGTTTTCCATCGGCACCGCGTAGTCGCCATCGGCCACGTCCGTCCCGAAGCGCTCGCGCGTCTCCTGCCGACGTTGCTCGTTTTCGATCGCGATGATCCGTAGATGCTCCTCCGCCTCCGCCCGCTGTTTCTGCTGCCACCACCAGCCCAGCCAAACCAGGGCCCCGGCGGACCCCAGCCCCACCCCCAGCGCCGCCCAGCGCTCCCAGTCGAGGTCCGGAAAGCTCAGGATCACCAAAATCATCACCAGCCCGCCCGCCACCGTCAGTCCCCGCAGCCCGGGGCTGTCCGCCTTGATCCAATAAACACCGATCCCCAGCACCAGCGGCAGGTAGAGAATCCCCCATGAAGAAAATACGGGCAGCAGCAGAAACACCGGAGCCGCCAGGATCGATCCCGGATCCAGAGCGATGACCCCCACGGAAATCGCCGCCAGCACCGCCCCTAACAGCAGGCTGCCGAAGAAACCCAAGGCCCGCTTCAGAATGTCCGCCAGCGCCACCCCGATGATGTCCTCAATATCGAAGGGAAGTTTCATGAGGCATGAATGACATGGAGCGGCTGCATCCTTCAAACAGGTTTCACTCAAACTCTGCTTTGGGGTCTTTCTCCAACCGCGCTTCGAACATTTTTCCAGGAAATCATCCGCGAGTGTAACCCCCGGCCCGGACGGATGCGAAACCTTTGTAGCCGGGGCAATCCTGCATCCGGCGACTTCACCGAAGAAAACACATCGCATTCCGATCATGAAACTCGCCCGTCTGCTCCTAGCCGCATTCGCGACTACCCTGACTCTCGCGTCCGCCTCCGCCGCCGGCGAGGGATGGACCCACGATTTCGAAGCCGCCAAGAAACAAGCCGCCGCCGAAGGCAAGGGCCTGTTGCTCGATTTCACCGGATCCGATTGGTGCGCGCCCTGCGGCATGCTGGAAAAGGAAGTGTTCTCCCAGGAGGAATTCATCAAGGCGGCCAAGGAGAAATACGTCCTTGTTGAAGTCGATTTCCCTCAGGACCAATCCAAGCTCGCCCCGGAAACCATCGCCCAAAACCAAAAGCTGCAAGGCATGTATGTGCCTGCCGGTTATCCCACCGTGTTCCTTTGTGATGCCGATGGCAAACCCTACGCCGCCCACTCCGGCTATCTCGAAGGTGGCCCCGTCAAGTTCCTCGAACTGATCGAGAACCTCCGCGGCAACAAAACGAAGCTTGATGAGTCACTGGCCGCCGCCGCCAAGCTCGAAGGCAAGGAAAAGGCTCAAGCCCTCATCGATGCCCTGAAGGGAACCGGCCTGCCACCCGCATCGTTCTCAAGTTTCTATCAGGATGTGATGAATGAGGTGAAGGCGCTCGATCCCAACGACGAAATCGGCTATTTCAGCGGCGCTGAAAAAGAGGCAAAATTCAATGAACTTCAGACCACGCTGACCACTCAATTGATGAACAGCCAGCTCGATGAGGTCATCGATACCATCAACAAGGAAGTGGACAACTACGAAGGCCAGGAGAAGCAGGGGCTGCTTCTCATCAGAGCCCTGGCTTGCCAGCAAGCTTTTCAGTTCAAGCAGGCCCTTGCCGATCTTGATGAGATCGATAAAATCGGCGGAAACGAGGAACTTACTGCCGGTGTTGCCAACGTGCGCGCACAGGTTCTCGCCGCTGAAAAGGCCTTCAATGAGCGCCTCGAAAAAATGAACAAGAAGGACTAAGTCCGTCCTCCCTCACATCCAGGCCGTCGGAGTTTTCCGGCGGCCTGCTTTCTTCCTGATTCGGACTTCCTTGACTGGTCCGTCGGGTTCTCGTCTCCGCCCGATTCATGCCGCTAATTCATTCTTATGAAACGATCCTTCCATCATGCCGCTTTTTTGCTCCTCGCTCTCGCCGCTCCTCTCAAGGCCGAGGCTCCTACCGCTCCTCCGAACGCGGAGATCACGCAGGCCATCACCCATGTTTTTCCCGCGCTCGTTCGCATCTACGTCGTCATGGAAGAAGGCGCGGATGGACGCATGAAGAAGATGCAGAGCAGTGGCAGTGGCACCATCATCTCTGCCGAAGGTCACGTGCTGACCAATCACCATGTCGCCGGGCGTGGCACACGCTTTGTTTGCACCTTGTCGAACCGTGAGGAAATCGATGCAACTCTCGTCGGAACCGATGCCCTCTCCGATCTCGCCATTCTCAAGCTCGACCTCAGCACCCGGCGCTTCAAGGATCAGCCGCTGGCTGTGGCGACTTTCGGGGATTCCGACAAGCTCAAGAAAGGAGATGTCGTCTTCGCCATGGGCAGCCCTGGCGGGCTTTCGCAATCGGTCACTCGCGGCATCGTTGCCAATACGGCCCTGATTGTTCCCCGCGGCATGGGGGGACTTGTTCTCGATGGTGAGACGGTGGGTGAACTGGTCCGCTGGATCGGCCACGATGCGGTGATCTTCGGAGGAAACTCCGGAGGCCCACTCGTGAATCCCGAGGGGCAAATCGTGGGAGTCAATGAAGTCGGGATCGCCAGCCTCGGCGGTGCCATTCCTTCCAATCTTGCCAAAAAGGTCGCTGCGGAACTGATCGAAAAAGGCACGGTGACACGCTCATGGATCGGCCTTGAGGTCCAGCCACTGCTTCGCAGCATGGCCGATCGCAAGGGCGTGCTGGTGGCCTCTGTCTGGCAAGGAAGCCCGGCGGCGGAAGCGGGGATCGAGCCCGGGGATTTCATCACCCATTATGAAGGCACGGCACTCCCCGACTGTCATGCTCCGGAAGACCTTCCCATCTTCAATGCCATGGTCCTCAATACCGCACCCGGCACCAAGGTGACGCTCAAAGGCGTTCGGAATGGCGAAGAGAAAACCTGGGAGATGGTGACGGTCGTCCGTGAACTCACCCAGGCCAAGGAAAGTGAAATTCGCGATTGGGGAATCACTGCCAGGGATTTCACACGCATCTCCGCACTCGAAAATTCGCGCGAAAGCACTGATGGCGTGATCGTTCATACCGTTCGGGCCGGCGGTCCCAGCGCCGAAGCCAAGCCGGCCCTGCGCGAAGGGGATGTGATCCTCCGTGTGGGCGGCACAGAGATGAAGAACCGCGATGCCCTCCTCTCATTCACCCAGCAATTTGTCGCGGATCTTTCCGAGCCCAAGCCGGTGCTCGTGGAGTTCGAACGGGATCAGCAGAAATATGTCACCGTGGTCAAACTCGGACCGGTGGAACAGCCCGTGAAACCCCGATCCGCCGAAAAGGCCTGGTTTGGCGCTGCCTCGCAAGTCATCACGGATGATATCGCCAGCATCCTCGGAATCCCCGGGAAAAAGGGCGTGCGACTCACCCGCATCGCCCCGGAAAGCCCGGCAGCCGCGGCGGATCTCAAGGAAGGTGACCTGCTGCTCAAGCTCGATGGCTCGGTGATCAATGCCCGCCGCCCGGAGGACTCGGAAGTCTTCGCCGAGCTGATCCTCGCTTACCCCCCGGATGCGAAACTGGAGATCGAAGGGCTCCGCGATGGCAAGCCCATGACCTGGCAAGTTTCTCTCGCCCCACGCCCGGTGGATGACAACGAACTTCACGAACACCGCGACGACCTCTTCGAATTCACCGCTCGCGAACTCTCCAGTGCCCAGATCGAAAAAGCCAAGGACAAGGGTCATGATCCGGAGATCGGCGTCGCGGTCCTGAAGGTGGAGCCCAATGGTTGGGCCGCCCTGGGCGGACTGGTGCCGGAAGACATCATCCTCACCATCAATGGCGAAGCCACCTCCAGCATCGACTCGCTGAAAAGCAAACTCAAGGCCGTGAGCGAAGCGAAAGCCAAGCGGGTTGTGTTCGGCATCCGCCGCGGACCGCGGACCCATTTCCTCGAAATCGAGCCCCGCTGGTAAACTCGATACAAACCATCCCCTGATTGAATCACCAACTGATAGAACCATGAAATACCGTATCCTCCTTGCCTCGCTTGCCTTGGCAACTCCCCTCCTGCATGCCGCCTCGCCGGAAACCCGTGATGCCGGACGCAAACTCTCCGCGTCCCACCACGAGAGCGTGGTCTGGCTCTCCGTGCTTGCGAAAACCTCCATGGATGCCGAAGGCAATGTCCCTGCGGAAGTCCGTGCGGCACTTGCCGGGCAAAGCACCGAAGCAAAATCCGAAATCACCGGGACCGTGATCGATGCCTCCGGCCTCATTGTCACTGCCCTCAAGGGGATGGACAAAGGCAGCCTGCTCGATGGTCAGACCATTCAGTCCGGCATGGGCCCCATCAAGCTGAAGGCATCCAGCGAAATCAAGGAGATCAAGGTCATCACCTCGGATGGCTCGGAAATCCCCGCGGATCTCGTGCTCAAGGATGAGGATCTCGGCATCGCCTTCATCAAAGTCCGCAGCGAAAGCGATGAGGCCAAGGGCGTGACCTTCCATGCCATCGACCTTGCGGACTCCGCCTCCGGTGAGCCTCTGGATGATTGCATCACCCTTGGCCGCCTTGATGAGTCCTTGAACCGCACTTCCTGCATTCTTGCCGGTGAAATCATCGCCAAGGCGGAAAAGCCGCGTGTGATTTACCGCATCGATGACGACTCTGTCGGTTGCCCGATCTTCCTCGCGAATGGCAAGTTGTTAGGAATTTCCGTGATCCCGAGGACCAAGAATCTCGCGGATGCCTCCGGTCAAATGCAGATCACACCTGTGGTTCTTCCAGCGGCGGACATCGCCAAGGTTGCCGCCCAGGCCAAAGAAGCTCCTGCTCCTGCTGCGGAAGCTCCCACGGAGTAAGTTCAGCGCCTGCCGAATGAAGGCATGGGGTGGCGGGCTTAATGGCCTGCCACCCCTTTTTCGTTTTCCGGAATCACTGGGCCGTCCCGGGCACAAAAACGCCCGGCTCCGTTTTCCAGAGCCGGGCGAGAGGAGGGGTTCGTTCCCGCAGACACCACCACCAAAAACCCTGAATGGTGGGGGTGACCCTGCGGGAACGAAAGGGATGGGGTCAGGGCGTTTCCTGAGTCGCCCTCACCGAGATGAAGACCTTGTCCGGAATGGTGCCGGTCACCTGCGCGAAGCCATCCGTGATGTTGTTGTCGGTAAACGTGGCGAAGGTCACGGTCGTGCCGCCCACTTCCGCGCCATCGGCATTCCAGGTCAACAAGTCCGTCGTCCAGACATACTCAAAGCTGATGTCGCTCGCGAGAGTCGATGTTTGAGGGTGCTGGAAGGTGAGGAAATCCCCGACCTTGCCAAGGAAGTTGATACTCGCGTTCGAGACGGAGGGATTGGTTCCAAACACGTTCTCAAGGCCGTTGGCAATGCCATCACCGTCCGGGTCGTCATTGAATCCCGTCAAGGTCCCCACTCCGGGAAAGCCCGAAATCCATGCAGCGAAGTCCGCAGGCGGATTCGGATTGAGCGTCACGCTGTCAAAGGTGCTGCCCCAGCGAAGCTCATCCCATGCGGCGGAGTTGCCATCGTAGTCGGAGAAGGCGATCCGGTCCCAGTTGAGATCGACTCCAGTCACCGTTGTGCTGTTTCCGCTGACCGGTTCACCACCGCCAAGGGTGGGATCCACCCAAACGGTGACGCTGTCTCCTCCGGGGGTGGGAGTCAGGTTGAATTTCACCACGATGAGCCTCGTGCTGGTGTTGGCCGCGACTCCGGTACTGGTCACACTGTTGAGGATACTGAAATTGTATTCCGTGGAGTTATTGGTAATTCCGATATCAAAGAAGCGATTGGCGTCCGCGGTATCGGAATTGTAGAGGGCCAGAGTTTGATAGACCGTCGCCCCGGTTTCCTGCCCGCTCTGGAAAAGGAAGCTCAGATAACGCGGTCCACTGGAGTTGGCATTGGCCTGCAAGGCAGGTGCGAGGGTCCGGAAAACGCGACCGCTGTTCGCACCGTTGATTTCACCACCATCGGTGTTGGTGGCGACGGTGACCTTGTCACCGGCGGTTCCCAGATAGAGAGGATCCGCATAAGGGAGTGATCCTGCCGAGATGGCCGGTTCCGCATCGCCGAAGTCCACATCCGTCCATGCTCCGGTGTAACCGGTGACTGCGGGATTCTGAGCAGGAAGTTCACCCAGGGTATAACCGGCAGTGGTATCAAAGGGCTCATAGCTCACAAGGCCGGTCCACACCGTGAGATTGGCGGGCTCGGACTCCAGAGACACCGGTGCCTGGCCATCGGCGATGGCGGCGGAATCGGTGATCACCACCGAATAATCCCCCTCATCGCCGCTATCGACATTGGTGATGGTGAGCGATGAGCTTGTTTCCCCGGGGATATCGTCACCATCCTTTTTCCACTGGTAGCTCAGCGAGCCGATGCCGAATGCGGTGACTGAGAAGGTCGCATTCGAACCGGCGCTGACGCCCGCAGGCAGCGGTTGTTGGACGATGAGAGGCGGCGGGTAGGTGATGGTCACCTGAGCCACCTCGCTGGGTGCCGAGGCGTTCGGATTGGTCGCGATGGCCCGATAAAATCCATTGTTGGCAAAAACCGCGGGGTTGAAGGTCAGAGTGGCCGCAGTCGCACCGGAAATCGGAGTCCAGCCGTTGACTCCATCGATGGATTTTTCCCACTGATAGCCGGTGATGGCCGGATCCGCGACAGCGCTCGAAGTGAGTGTCACGAGCCCTCCCACATTGCCATTGGTATTGGTAGGCTGGATGGCGAAGACCGGGGTGCTTGGCAGGCCCGAGGCGAGCACGGTCACGCTATTGAAGGTGCTGCCCCAGCGCAGTTCATCCCACGCGGCCGAGTTGCCATCGTAGTCGGAAAATGCGATCCGGTCCCAGAGCAATTCCACGTTGGAAACCGTGGTTCCACCGCTGGTCGGTTCGCCGTTGCCGATGATGGGGTCCACCCAAACAGTGACGCTGTCCGATCCAAACAAATCACTGAGGTCGAACTTCACCACGATCAGTCGTGTGGCCGTGTTGGCATTGACCCCGGTGCTGCTTACATTGTTGAAGACCCCGAAGTTGTATTGCGTGGCATTGCCGATGAAACCGAAGTCGAAGGCGCGGTTCGAATCGGCGGTGTTGCCATTGTAGAGGGCGAGCGTTTGGTAAGTGGTCGGTCCGGTTTCCTGACCGCTCTGGAAAAGGAAGCTCAGGTAGCGGGTGCCGGTGGTGGTGGCAGTCACCTTGTGGGAGCTTTCAAAAAGCCGGAAGACACGGCCGCTATTGGCGGCGTTGATTTCTCCGCCGACGGTGTTGCTCGCAACGGTGATTTTTTCCCCGGAGGAGCCAAGGTAGAAGGGATTGGGAATGCTCAGGGAGCCGCTTGTCACGGCAGGCTCGGCATCGCCGAAATCGATGTCCGTCCACGGACCACTGTAGCCGGTGATGGTGGGATTCTGCGTTTGCAGTTCGCCCAGCACATAACCGGATGCTGTGTCGAATGGCTCTTCGCTGACCAGACCTTCCCATGCAGGGAAGACCTCAACGCTGGCTGGATTGGAATCCACCGATACGACGGGCTGGCCATCGGCCAAGGGGGCATCATCCGTGACTTCCACAAAGTAGGTCCCCGTGTCGGCCAGAGTGGCGTTGGTGATTTCAAGAATATCGGAATCCTCGCCTGGCAGGGGATTGCCGTCCTTGAACCACTGATAGCTGAGATTTCCCAAGCCCGTGGCAAAGACCGAAAGAGTCACGCTTCCACCCTCTTCGATCACGGCTCCCTGAGGTTGTTGGGAGATGAAGGGGTCAGGGTAAACAACCACCAGTTGGGAGGTGTTGCTCGTGGCGGAACCATTGGTGTTGGTCGCGATGACGCGGTAAAATCCGTTGTCGCTGAACGCAAGGGGATCAATCACCAATTCGGGGTCCGTCGCCCCAGGAATGGCAGTCCATCCACTGGTTCCATTCGCCGATTTTTCCCACTGGTAGCTGCTCACCGCCGGATTGGCCACGGCTTCCGCAGTGAGGGTGGCGAAGAAATCCACCTCGCTGTTGATGAGCGGAGTGGGTTGGGTGACGAATTCTGGGATGGCAGGGAAAAAGGAATCCGTGGTCACACTGTTGAAAGTCGTTCCCCAACGGATCTCATCCCACGCCGCGGAGTTTCCTTCGTAATCCGAGAACACAAGCCGGTCCCAGCGGAGGTTCCGGCCGGTCACGGTGGTGCCTCCGGTGGTCGGTTCGCCCGCGCTGAGATCAGGGTCCACCCAGACGGTGACAGTGTCACTGTCTGCCGCGGCACTGGTGACGAATTTCACCACCACCAGGTGGGTTCCTGTGTCCGTGGGGGTCGCCGTCGTCGATCCGATGCCGTTGACCGAAAACTGATAATTGGCACCCCCATAAATCCCGAATTCAAACAAGCGATTCGCATCCGCCGTGTTGGTATTGTAGAGCGCGAGGGTTTGATAGGTCGTGCCGCCGGTTTCCTTGCCGGTCTGGAAAAGGAAGCTCAGATAGCGCGTGTCCGCAGTGGCATCGGTGACTGTCAAGGTGGAGTCAAAGAGCCGGAAGCAACGGCCGCTGTTGGCTGCCGTGATTTCACCCCCGGTGGTATTGAAGGGCACGATGACTCTCTTGCCGGTGGCGGCCTGGTAATTCGGATCGGCATAGACCAGAGTGCCATCCACAACTGCCGGGCGCTGGTCCCCGAAGTCCACGCCGATCCAGTTTCCGGTGTAGCCGGGCACGCTGGGGCTGGGGATCAGGGCCGGAAGCTGGCCGTTACCATAGGCAGCGAAGGACTCCTGACTTAACAGGGCCGCAGACGAGGTGGCGGGCAGGAAGGCTGCCGCCAGCAGTATGGGGATGGGATGTTTCATGGCATTTCGAATGGAATGGGGGCTTTTGTTTGCTAGGGATTTGCGAAGGGGGCCGAAACAGGGCCTCCCTCAATGACCCACCGCAATTCAGCCCACGAAACCCGACAAAAAATTTCCGAGAAATTTTCCACCGGAGACGGCCGCCCCTATCCAATGTTCAGTCTTCTGCCGGGAATCCCACGGTCGATTCCGCCTCACCGAGCAAAGAATGCGCATTTGCCCAATCCGGCCAAACCGTTCCCTGAGGCCCGCCGGCCCATTCTCTGACCGGAGTCTGGAGCATCGCGCGGATTTTGATTCCGAATTCAGCCACGGAATCCCGCGCTTCCTGCTCCTCCCCGCAATGAAACCCGGACATGGCCAGAACCAGCTTCACACTCGCCACCCTCGCCGCGTTTTCACTCTCTGTTTCCAGGGATCGCCGGCACCATTCCCGCGCCGCCACAAATTCGCCACTGCGGTAAGCCCACAGCGCCATGGAAAACTCCGCCCACGCCCGGAGATTGGCCGTAGCGCCAGGCGAGGGCGGGTCATCCAGCGAATCGGCAACCACCTTGCTCAAGGGGGCGACTGCTGCCATGGTCGCCGCGTCCGCCGGACGGAGCAGGCATACCTTGATGATCTGTTCGGCCACCACCGGGTGACGGGTCCCGCCAAATCTCTGGATGGCGATCCCGCGCAACCTCTCATAGCGGTGCCAATCGGCAGCCTGACATGCCGCCGCCGCCGCAGGCAGAAGATTCCGCGAGACAATATCCGTGTCCGAGGGGTCCACCGCACTGAAGGATTCAACAAGCAAGGAAAAGCAACGTGATGCCTGCGGCCATCGCCGCTCGGAGATATGCCAGTTTCCCAAGCTTCCGAACAAGCCGGCAGCTTCCAGGGACGATGGGATCAAGGAGTCGGGGATCTTCGCGGCAATCTCGTCGGCCTCCTCCATCCGTTCATACATGATGAGGACCGATGCCTTGGCGCAGAGTTCCCGTGCTTCCGCCCGCTCACGGAGAAGCGCCTCCGCCATGCGGGATTCTTCCGCCACCGAACGCAACCGGGCTTGTTCGCGGCGCGCATTTTTCTCGCGCAGAAACAGCAATGTGGAGGTCCCGAATCCCACCACCAACGCGATAACCAGGGCCGCACCCCCGATGAAAGCCAGCTTGTTGCGGCGGAACAGCTTGGAAAACCGGTAAGCTCGGCTCGGCGGACGCGCGCCGACCGGTTCGTCCTGAAGGTAACGGGTGACCTCCGCCGCGAGACCATGCGCGGTATTGTAGCGATCCGTCGGCTCGGTTCGCACACATTTGAGAACGATCGCGTCCAAATCACCCGCTAGCGCCTTCGCCATCTCACGTGGCCTGATTTTCCTCAACCCCGCCAGCCGCATCCTCTCCCTCGCTTCAATGGCCGCATACCTCAATGAAGGCGCAATGGCCTCGCGCGACCCGGGCGCACCGGCTCCGAATGGCGGCGCACCCGCAGCGATCTCGCTCAACAACACCCCGAGGCTGAAAAGGTCCGAGCGCGTATCCACCCCTGCTCCGTGCCTCATTGCCTGCTCCGGACTCATGTAGTCGGGCGTCCCCAGCACGTAGCGCTGCACCCCGTCCGCATCAGCTTCCGTTCCGCCCGTCGCCTTGGCGATGCCGAAATCGATGACCTTCGGCAGCGCCATCCCGTCGTGTTCCGAAACCAAGATGTTCGAAGGCTTGATGTCGCGGTGAATGACCCCCTTCTGGTGCGCATGCTGGATCGCATGACATACCCGCACAAACAGCTCAAGCCGCTGCCGGATGGTCAATCGGTGGCGATCACAGAATTCCGTGATCGGCTCGCCGCTCACCCACTGCATGACGAAGTACGGACGCCCGGTCGTCGTTGTCCCCGCATCCAAAACCCGTGCGATTCCCGGATGATCCATCATTGCCAGCGATTGCCGCTCCGCCTCGAAGCGCCGGCATACCTCTTCATGATCCAGACCCACACGGATCAACTTCAGGGCGACATGCCGTCGCAGCGGTGTCTCCTGCTCCGCCAGATAAACCACCCCGCAGCCTCCCTCTCCAAGGCGGCGGATCAGCCGGTACTTCCCGATCCGCAAACCGATCTCATCTCCTGCATCCGCGACCGCCTGCTCCTCATCCGGATCACAGGTGTCGAAAGGAATGAAATCAAAGAATCGCTCCGAATCGTCTCCCGACTCTAACAAACGCTCCAGCCGCCGCTTCAGCTCGGCATCGTCACGACAAGCCCACTCCAGCAAAAACGCCCGTTCCTCCTTATCCGCAACCTCGCACAGGTTCTCGAAAAGGAATTTCTCGATCCGTTTCTGACCTTCCACGCTCATTCGCATTGCTCCCGCATGATCTCGTATAGACAGGACCTCGCGTAGGCCCACTTCCGCTCGACTGTCCGCTCGGTCACATCGTCGATTTCCGCGATCTGTTTGTTGGTCAACCCGCCGAAGAATTTGAGTGTGACGATCCGTGCGCTATCCGCATCGCGGGACTCCAGCTCGCCCAGAGCATCGTCGATCAACAGGATCCTTTCCTCCGGCTCCGCATGGGAAATCTCGATCTCGTCGACCCGCAAATCCTGCATCCCGCCGCCTCGCTTCAAACACGCCTTTCGGCGCGCCCGGTCGACCAAAATCCCTCGCATCGCCCGTGCCGCCGTCTTGAAGAAGTGGGACCGGTCCGCCCAGCCGCGTGAATCGTCGCCGCAGAGCCGAATCCATGCCTCATGGACCAGGGCGGTCGGCTGCAGGGTCATCCCGCCGCCCATCCCGGCCATCCGCTTCGAAGCCAGGTGGCGCAGCTCGTCATAGACCAGAGGCAACAGCTCGCCGGACAAGCGCCACTCCCTGCTTTCCAAACAGGTCGCAAGCACCGTCGATGGTTTGATTGCTTCATCCATGAGGAGCGACAAGCCACCATTAACCGAGATTCCACCGCAGGGAAGCCAAAGCTACCCCTCGCCCCATTTCATTGCCTGTCAGCGGGGAGCAGCAAGGCGAAAGTATCAAAGTCGATCCGGCCATGCAGCCCCTTCACCCAGTCCAGGCCCAGAATCCCGACGACTTCTCTGCCACCCGTTTTGAAGGCATCGAGCAGGGGGATCTCCAGCAAAAGGAAATTCACCTTCGTTGGGATCTTGCCACCCAGGATGACCTCTTCCACATCGACTTCCTCCAGTCCTGCGATCACTTCCTGCGAAACCCCGGATACCACTCGGTTGGACGCGCGGACCTCGGCTCCGAGCGACTTGCCGATCTCGGGCAAAATCGTGTTTCCCTGTGCACCGGTATCGATCAGGAACAGGTATTTCTTCCCCTTGATCTCAACCTCGACAAGCGGCTCACCCATCGGCCCCCGTGACAGCTCGAAGGCCTGGTCGCCTGAGGCTTCACGGAATTTTCGAAAGCTTCCCGGAGGAGCCGCCGTCGCAAGGAGCAGTTCCGATTCCTGAGGGCAGAACGCCACCCTGCCGCCGGCCAGGAAAGTGGCACCCACGATGCCGAAGTGCATCGGCGTCTTCCCATCCGGTCCCATGACCTGAATGTGGTCGGGCTTGTCCAGGACATTCATCGGAACATCCTGTGCCTCGGCGCCTGCCATCAGTTTGATCGATTTGAAAACGGAGATTGTCCCCATCACCTCACCGCTCACGCCGGTTCCCCCGGCATCCTGCTGGGGCTTCGCCCCCAAGGCATCAGCGGTCTTTTTTGAAACCACCATTTCCCCGCCCATTCCTGAGTCCACCATCATGTTCACATCCTCGCCGTTCAATTGGATCGTGATGTAGCGGAAACCCGTCGCAGCGGATTCCTTCATCGGAAACGAAATGAACCCCGCCGGCAGCGTGGGCACGGGCTTTTCCGGGGTCTCTCTTGCCGTGCTATCCTCGGCGCTGGCAGGACTCATCATCGCCAGCCCCAGAAATCCTGCGCAAATCCCGCGCATGAGACGAGGGAGTGGACTTGTTTTGGAAGAAAGATGAATCAGGACGGGGGACCTGCCGTCCTCCGCAACAAGATCCACAGCGCCCATTTTTGCCATCAGCCACTCGAAAGGAATTGTCATATCCAGTCTTCGTCGCGGCGTGGAAAAAGGTTACAGCCGAATTCGTCGCCCAGGATTTGCTGCGGAGCCATGGGGTTTGGTAGAGTTTCGCGCGAGCAAAACGATGCCCACCCAGCCGTGCGCGAGCAGAGAAGCGAGCAGCACCGGAGCACACACCCCGAAGCTTCCTTCCGCCACCATTCCCAGAGCCGCGTAGGCGGGCAGCATGGGCCCAGATAGGCCCGCCACCCACATCGGCCAGCCTGCCGCATCCGCACCCGCCAGCAAGCCGATGCCGGCCACCATCGGCGGCACCATCCAGCATGCGAATACCCCGGCGAGCGCCAGTTTCCACCCCTTCCTCAGCGCCAGTGCATGCAGTGCCAGCGCCGGGACCATGATCGCTCCGGCAAACCCAACCCCATCGGACATCTCCAGTCCCATCCCTTGCAGCCCCTCCGTCCTGCCAAGCAGGGCGCTCACCACCCATGCCCAGGCCGCCGCGGCGAGCAGCGAGATCCCGATCACCCACGGCACGGCGCTGCGGCCATCACTCCACCACCGGCCGCCGCCTTGCTGGGTGATCCTGTGGCGTGCCACCGGGGAAGGAACCAGGGCGCCGGTCAGCAACAGGTTCGATACCCCCAAAGCCAAGCCGAAACCCGCGATCCATATCGCGGCACCCGTCTTCGAATGGCCCGCGAAGAGATATCCATTTCCCCAACGGATATCGAAAATCGCCGCCGCGCTGGCCAGCCCTTCTCCCCGCCAAAACGGGGGCAGCAATTCGCCGCAGGTCAGCACCATGATCCACACAGCCAGTAATGAGGTCCCGGCTTTTCCCAGCCATTGGGATTCGGGGTCCTCCCAGCGCCGGAAAAGCATCAGCAGCAGCGCTGCCAGGGCGGAGAGCGTGATCACCCAGTGATATCCGGACAAGGCCACCTCCCATTGATAAAAATCCACCCCGGCCCGTGCTGGCTCTTGCGTGAGCAAGCCTCCCGTTTCCACCAGATGCGGCATTTCCTTCACCACCTCATGCAACATCGCCGCCTCCGCACCCAGATGCGAGATCAGGCCGATGCCGATGCCTCCAAAGGTCGGCAAAACGAAATGCAGCAGCAGGATCAGGATCTGCGAAAGCGTGCCTGCCAGAATCTTCTGCCGGATCAGCGTGCCTGCCATCAATCCCACCGCATGATGGAACACCGCGGATGTCGCGAAAATCAGATAGACCTTGCCCATCATCACGGCCGAAAGGCCGCCCATCCAGGCACTCAGAATAGCCCAGGGAAGCAGCAGCACCCCGAGCAGGACTTCAAGCAGGGGCAGGCCTAACAGTTGGCCCGCGACCTTGTGTCCTGTGGGGAGTGGCGAGAGTCGCTCGGCCTCGATCATCCCTTCGTTCGCTTCGCGGGCGACTCCGGTGGCCACGCTGAAGGTGCCCTTCACCACCACCAGAAGCCCCTGAATGACCAGCACGGAGAGCCAGCCAAGCAAGGAGGCATTTTCACCATGATCCGCCAGCATCCTGCGGAATTCCGGTGACCCGAAATCGATCATTTGCCCGACTGGGGATCGCGTCTGGAGATAGAGCAACACCGTGCCGACCCAGAAAAACCCCGCCATCACCTGCGTGATCAAAATCCACACCACCAGGCGCAAAGGTCGCAGGGCGGAGACGGCATGACGCCGGAAAACCGGATTCGCAGGCACATTCCAGAGCGAGGGATATTCCACCGGGTTCATGCCTTTGTTTCGGGCAACGAGAGGCGCATCATCACGTCCTCCACGCTCGGTTCCACAGCCTGCATCGCCGTCACTCCCAGGCCCGCCGCGCCCAGGGCGGAGAACAAACCGGCACGACTCAGCAGCACTTCATCCAGCACCAGGGCTGTCGTTTCCTCATCGGGGTGCCGCGCATCCACGCTAACTCCGGGCAGATCCCGCAGCCACTTCGCCACCTCGTCCCGCCGCCCCGGGGCGCGCACCAGGATCCTCAGCTCGGCAGCTCCGAAGCGCGCCAGAACTTTTCGCAGTGGACCTGCTTCTAACAGAATTCCCTTATCTAACAGTCCGATCGAGGTGCACAGATCGCCGATTTCCGCCATCACATGCGAGCTGATGATGACCGTGGAGCCTTCCTCCGCCTG
>JALOTY010000116.1 GCA_025457665.1 Akkermansiaceae bacterium
CGCCGTAGTAGCGGCGGCCGTAACGGTAGAAACGGTGGTAGCCGATATCGGAATAGAAGCCGGTCGAGTAAACCGGTTTCGAGCCATCGTATTCCCAGATGCGGGTGGACGTCTGGCCATCGGCCCCTTCGTATTCGCGGCTGGGATTTCCCCAGGCGAGGCGGACGGCGGCGGGCGACATGCCGTTTTCGATGCGGCCCTGGCGGACGAGGTTCTGGTGTTTTGCGGAGAGGGCGTGGAAGCTGTTAGGATCGGCCTGGATGCGGGCTTCCGGGGTGGAGGGGGCGCAAGCGACGAAGAGGGCGCAGAGCAGAGCGGCGAGGAGAAGTTTCATGGCGGGAAGGCTGTTAGATCACATTTCCATACAGCGTGAAGCCGGTGGATTCGGTAATGTGGAGATCGAGGATCTCGCCGGTGAGTTTGTGGGGGTCGCCATCGAAGATGACGATCTTGTTCTGCGGGGTACGGCCGCTGAGGCGGGATTTGTTGTTTTTGCTGGGGCCTTCGCAGAGGACCTGTTGGGTGGTGCCGACGAGGGCGTCGTTCTTGGCCTTGGCGATTTCGTTGACGACATCGAGGAGGCGTTGATTGCGTTCCTCCTTCACGCGTTCGGGGAGTTGGCCATCCATTTCCGCGGCCGGGGTGTCCTTGCGTTTCGAGTAGCGGAAGATGAAGGCATTGTCGAAACGGAGGCGCTGGCAGGTATCGATGGTTTCCTGGAAGTCCTCCTCGGTTTCGTGGGGGAAGCCGACGATGATATCGGTGGTGATCGCGAGATCGGGCCGGGCGGCGCGCATCTTCTCGCAGATTTCGACGAATTTCTCGTTTTTGTAGGGTCGGCGCATCAACTTGAGGATGCGATCGCTGCCGCTCTGCATGGGGAAATGGATGTGGGAGCAGAGTTTCGGCAAGTAAGTGAAGGCGGCGACGAGGTCATCGCGATAGCCGATGGGGTGGGGCGAGGTGAAACGGATGCGGTGGAGGCCATCGATTTCGTGGACGGCTTCGAGGAGCTGGACGAAGGGTGACTTGCCGTCGATTTTCTCGAACTCCGTGCGGCCGTAGAGGTTGACGATCTGGCCGAGGAGGGTGACCTCCTTGATGCCTTGGCCGACGAGGCGGCGGACTTCCTCGACGATTTCCGGGATGGGTCGGCCGCGTTCCTTGCCGCGGGTGTCGGGGACGATGCAGAACGAGCAGCGCATGTTGCAGCCCTGCATGATCGAGACGAAGGCGGTGGCTTCGTGGGGTTTCGGGACGTGGTCGCGGATGGTGTTTTGCGAGCCGCTTTCCTCCTCGGTATCGCAGACGCTTTCGCCGCTGAGGCTGAGGCTGAGATCGTCCATGCGGCGTTCGAGGCGGCGGGCGAGGATGCCATCGACGTATTCGAAGACCTTGTGGTATTTCTGGGTGCCGACGACGACGTCGAGGTGGGGGATGCGGTCGAAGAGTTCGCTGCCGCGGCTTTGGGCCATGCAGCCCATGAAGCCGTAAACGACGTGGGGTTTCTGGCGGCGGTGGGCGCCCATGAGGCCCATTTTGCCAAGGGCTTTCTGTTCGGCCTGATCGCGGACGGAGCAGGTATTGATGAGGATGGCATCGGCCTCGGCCTCATCGGGGGTGAGCGTGTAGCCGCCTTCGATGAACATTTGGGCGACCTGTTCGGAGTCGCGTTCGTTCATTTGGCAGCCGTAGGTGCGGATGTGGACTTTGGGCACGGGTGGGGAAGGGATAGCGTGGCGGCGGCGGGGATCAATCGCAAACGCCCGGAGGTCGGGGAGCGAATTGGGCCGGGGGTGAGGGAATTTGCTTGGCGGGGTGGAGGCCTGCGGGGAGGTTTGGAGGCGAAATGAGGATAGGGATCGGTGGTTTCCGGGCATTGGCGCGTCGTGCGGTGCCGCGGTGGTTGTTGCCGCTGATTTTTGCGGGTTGGGTGATTGAGGGTTGGTTTCTGGGGGACACCTACGAAGACGACAAGGCGACGCAGGCGGAGGCTTTGGAAAGATCGGCCGATGTGGCGATGACTTTGGATCGTCTCTTGGCCGAGCAGGGAGCTTTGGTGAATTTCCTGATCGGATCGGGGGATTCGGGCGAGACACGGGAGTGGATCGACGAGGAAATCCGGACTTACGACCTCGGGGAGGAAACCGAGATGGACGATCTGCTGCGAGCCCGGGAGGGGGAGAGCAGTGAGGAGAGTCTGCTGGCCTATCTCGTGGCGGAGGATCTCGAGCCCGACGAGGAGGACTGGTCTGACCTTGAGGGTTATTATCAGGGCACGGCGTGGTATGGGTGGCAGGCGGAGGCTTTTCGCGAGGTGGCGGGTGAGGAGTCGCCTGCCTGGGTGGAAACCGGGCTGGCGCAGCGGGTGAAGATGGAAAAATGGATGGTGGCGGGGACGACCGTGGCGGCAGGGGCGACGCTGGCATTCATGCTCGCGGGCCTGGTGGGGGTGGGTGAGTGGTGGCGGAGCTTGCGGGAGAATCCGGCTCCGCCGCGGAGGCTGGCGGTGTGGGCGGCGGGTTGGATCGTGCTGGTTTACCTGCTCAGCGATGTGGCGATGAACCGGACGCTGAGCCAGGTTTATGTGGGATTGGCCATGCTGGAGGAATGGCCCCTGTGGGTGGACATCGTGGTGGATGCCCTGTGGCGGATCGGCGGGGTGTTTCTGGTGCTCTTGCTGGTGTTGCCTCGGCTTTCTTTGGCTTGGAGGTGGTTTGGGATGGATCGACCGACGGGTTGGCGCGCGACCTTGGCGTGGTTGGCGGTGCTGCTGCTGGTGGGATCGCTGTGGTATCCGCCGGCCAGCGAATGGTTCCCTGAGCCGGTGTCCTTGTCTTTTGAGGAAGATGGCTGGTGGGGCTTGGTTTACTCGGTCGTTTCCGGGGTGATTCTGGCGCCGGTTTGCGAGGAGATCATCTATCGGGGTGTTCTCTTTGCCGGTTTGTGGAAAAAACTGGGGTTCTGGGGGGCGGCCTTGGTCTCATCGCTGGTCTTCACCATCGTCCATCATTACGGGGTGGCGGGCACGGTGGGGGTTTTCCTCCTGGGGGTGGGATGCTGCGTGCTGTATCGACGGACCGGATCACTGAAGGGTCCGATTTTTTTGCATGCCGTGTATAACGGACTGATCACCATCAGTTCATGGACGGCATACAACGCGCCGTTTTCGCTGGATTTGTAGTCCCTGAGGGT
Organism: Akkermansiaceae bacterium; assembly: GCA_025457665.1. Taxonomy (GTDB): domain Bacteria; phylum Verrucomicrobiota; class Verrucomicrobiia; order Verrucomicrobiales; family Akkermansiaceae; genus Haloferula. The sequence goes on from JALOTY010000116.1 coordinate 3,196, forward strand.
GGGGCTTGCATGCCGGGGCCGGGCGGTGGATGCTCCGCGCATGTTCGATTTTCTGAAGCCGAAGTGGAAGCGCCAAGCCCAGGATTTGCTGAAGGGCTCCAAGAAATTCGTGCATTACAAGCGGGATCTGCTGAAGGAGGACCGGGTGGCGGAAATTGAATCGCGGCGGCAGGATCTGGCGGATGCGATCAAGGCAGGCAATGAGGGAGCGGCGGCCGAGGCATCCAAGCAACTCCAGGCAACCTGCGAAAAGGCGCTGCCTAGAGCGGTGCCGCAAAGCTGGTGGGAAGAGAACCTTGAGGTGTTGTTTGTGGCGATGGTGATCGCCCTGGGTCTGCGGACCTATGTGGTGCAGCCCTTCCGGATTCCCACGGGATCGATGCAGCCGACCTTGAATGGCATCGTCATCCGCAATGACGGCCAGGAGGCACCCTGGTTGGGTGGCCGTGCCTGGGATTTCCTTTTCCATGGGCGGACCTACCGCGAGATCATTGCCGAAAACGACAAGAAGGTCGTGGGCATCCGGGATCGGACGAAGTTTTTGTTCACGCGGACGGAGGTGATGTTTGACGATGGTTCATCGGTCAAAATCGCTGCGGCCGAGGGTGAGACGATTGCCTTGTTTGGCATCAGCCGGACGAGGACGCCCCAAGGTCAAGTTCTGGTGACCGGAAACAGCTACAAGAAGGGGGATGTGATTTTGAAGGGATCGATCACTTCGGGTGACCTGGTTCTGGTGGACCGGATCTCCTATCATTTCCGCTCTCCTCGCCGGGGTGAGGTTTTTGTTTTCGACACCCGTGGCATCGCAACGAACGGAGATGTCGGTGCCCGGATGCGTGGGCAAACGGGAGGGTCGCACTACATCAAGCGCCTGTGCGGGGTGCCGGGGGACGCGCTCTCGATCGATGAACCGAACCTGCTCAATCACGGAAAGATCGTCCAGGAACCCGGAATCCGGAGGGTCGCCGCGCGTGAGGGCATCTATGCCGTGGACTATGATGGCAGGCCGCGTCGGGGATACCATGTGGTGGGCTCGATGGCGAAGAACGCCTATCGCGAGGCCACCCTAACAGAACCGGGCGAGGTCTTCGAGCTGAAGATCGACAAGCGTCAGGGGATGAATCAGTATGCGGCGTTGGGTGACAATACCGACAACTCCCTGGACTCGCGATATTGGGGGCCGGTGCATGAATTCAACCTTGTGGGGCCCGGATGGTTTTCGCTCTGGCCGTTTGGTTCGGGCCATTGGGGCAGGATCGATTGATGCACCGGGAAACCACGCATTTACCTGGAGGAAATCGTGACCAAGTTCGACCTTTCATGACCGACGCAACGGCGATTACCCGGCAGGCGAAGTCGAATCTGGCTTTTGCCTTGCGCATTCTGCCGAAAGAGCGGCGGGAGTCGGCGGTGGTGTTCTATGCCTTCTGCCGGGTCGTGGATGATCTGGCGGATGACCTGGGCATTCCTTTGGAGGATCGCGAGCGGGCCCTGGATGCGTGGAAGGAGGGCTTGCAAAAGGGTTTCACCGATCCCGGTCCGCTGGAAGGAGAGGTGATTGCCTTGAGGGACCGTTGGTCGATTCCCGGCGAGTTGCTTGTGGCGATCGTGGAGGGCTGCCAGATGGATTTGCGGCCGCAGCGGTTTGAATCGTGGGAAGAGCTTTCTGGATACACTTGGAGGGTGGCTTGCGCCGTGGGCCTGGTGGCGATGAGGATTTTCGGGGCGAAGGAAGAAGCGTCCAGTCGCTATGCCGAGGCGCTAGGGCATGCCTTGCAGATCACGAACATCTTGCGGGATGTCGGTGAGGACTGGCGGAATGGTGGCCGCATTTACTTGCCGATGGAGGAACTTCGGGCGGCGGGCTACAGCGAGGATGATTTGGACAAGGGGGTGGTGGATGAGCGGTTTCTGACGGTGATGAAATCGATGGCCAGGCGGGCTGAGGATTACTTTGAGACGGCCCGTGGCTGTTTGCCTGTGGGCGACAAGGAAGCGATGGTGGCGGCGGAAATCATGAGGTCGATCTACTCGTCCCTGCTGGAAAAGATGAGGCGTGATGGATTCCGGGTTTTTGACCGACGCTATTCCCTGTCCAAAGCGAGAAAGATGGCGATTTTTTCGCGCCACCTGATCAGCGTCGGATTTTCGGTTGAATAGTCCCGGAAGATGAACGTTAGATGGAGAGACATGAAGGCGATCTGGATACTTGGAGGCATCTTGGTTTGTTCGCAGATTTCCTGCACCACCCAGCAGCAGAGTGCTGCGGTGATCGGTGGGGTGGCAGGAGGGCTCCTGGGAGCGGCATTTGGAGACGACCATCAGGACGTGGTTGCCGGAGCCGCGGTGGGTGCGGGCCTTGGTGCGGGTGCGGCGGCGATTCAGGAAAACGAGGCCCGTCGGAGAAACTACGAGCGCTATGGGATTCCCCAGGGGCAGGGTGGCTATGGCCCGGGAGGAGCTCCTCAAGGGCCGTCGGCTCCCCCTCCGCCAAGAGCCGGTGCGACTGGTGAATACCCTACGGCAACCTGGACAGAAGTGCCGAATCAGGTGAGGAGCCCGTATCCCCCGCATGGAAAGATTGATGTGACGGGTTTCCGCAGTGGTCAATTGGCCAAGGATCCCAAGACCGGCCGCATCTTCCGGGTTCCCTAACATCTCTGGTGTCCCCAAGCCTCCGAGGATGTCTCCGGAATCCGTCAGGACCGACAAATGGCTCTGGGCCGTTCGCTTGTTTCGCAGCAGGGGAGAAGCGGCCAAAGCATGTGAGGCGGGCAAAGTCCGAGGTGGCGAAAGAGTCTTCAAGGCATCGACTCTGCTCAAGGGCGGGGAGGAAATCGAGCTGCCTTGGGCGGAAGGCCCCGGTTTGAGGAAAGTGCGGGTGCTTGGGCTCATCGACAAGCGCGTGGGCGCTCCGCAGGCGCGGACTTTCTGCGAGGACATGACCTCCGAAGAGGTCCTTGCGGTGAGAGCCGAGTGGGCGAGAAATCGATCCCAGAGACTGGCGGGCGAGCAGGGAAGACCGACCAAAAAGAAGAGGCGTGAAATGGAAGGTGGGGGAGGTTTTTTCGACTGATGGAGCGCGGTCCTTGAGTTCGTCCGGCAGTTCTTGTGGGGAAAGAACAAGGCCGATCCCGCCAAGAGGACGGAGACCGGCCTGCGATGAAGTTTTCGCGGATCTCAGCGGCGGCGGCGCAGGATCATCAGCATCCCCAGACCTCCGAGCAGGGCAAATTGGGGTTCAGGAATGATGGTGATGTTGATCGATCCCGGAGAGCTGGTGTTCAACTGCCAGGAATATCCGGAATCCAGAGTCGGCATCGAGCCCAGCGCAAAGCCGTTGTCGGTCAGGGTGCCGCCGTAACTGAAGATCGTCCAAGTGCCCGCAGAGACTCCGGTGAAGCTGCCAGTGGAGGCCGTGACATTCATCAATCCATTGAGCGTCAGGTTTCCGCCGACGGCGATGAGGTCATTCACCCCGGCACCCAAGGTGAGATCAAGAGGATTGAGTTCGATGTTGGTGATGGCCGAGGCATTGAGGCCAAGGTCATCGATGAAGCTCAGGGTGCCTGGTGAGGTGCCGGGAGCCAGAGTGCCGGAAACATTGGTGTCTCCGGAAATCGAACCCGAGCCCGATAGCGATTGACTGGAGCCGATGGTGAATCCGCTGACGGCGCTGACATCGAGAGTGGACGAAGCACCGACGATGATGGCCGAGGAGGCGGCGATCGATCCGGTGGCTCCGAGGGCGAGTGTGCCGCCCTCGATGATGGTGCTGCCGGTGTAGGTGTTCGTGCGGTTGAGGATCATGGTCCCTGCACCCTGTTTGCGGACGCCGCCGGCGTCGCCGCCGATGGTTCCCTGGGCGGCGAGGATCATATCGACGACAAGGTCGGGCGAGCTGTTGCCTGTGGTGTTTGCCACGTTGAAGTTCTGGACGCCTTGCAGGTGGAGGCCTCCGGGGCCGTTCATGGTCGAGGCACCGGTGCCGGTGACATTGACCGTGGCGGCACCCGTGTTGGTGTTGGCCAGAAGGGCGTCATAATTGGCGATGCCGCGATTGGAGGTCCAAGTGGCTCCATTGGAAAGAGTGACGTTTCCGATCCGTGCATCGTGCCCGGTGTCCATGACCCAGGTGCCGCCATCGACGGTGATCACGCGGCTGGCATTGACTGCAGTGCCGTGACCGCCGACGAAGAAGTTCGTGCTGTTGGTCACCAATCGGCCGCCGGCGTTGACCGTGATGCCACCGGCGGACTGGATGCCATTCTGGATGATGAGCGAGCCGCCATTGACGATGAAGGTGCCGGTGTAGGCATTGCTTGCCGTGCTGAGGATCATGCTGCCGTTGCCTGCCTTGGTCAGGTTAGCGGAACCGGTGATCGCTCCGGTGAGGGTGAGGTCGCCGCCGGTGCCGTTGCCATCGGATCCTGTGGTTCCCGGTGTTCCGACGAGTGCGGAGGTATTGATCGTGGATGCGGCATTGACGGCGATGCCACGGCCGAAGCTGATGTTGTTGCTAGTCACGATGCGCGTGCCGAGGGCGCCGTCAGCAAGCGGTGTGTAGTCTGCCGGAGTGGTGGTGGCAGCGCCTTGTTTGATGCCGATGCCCGCGGTCCAGCCGCTGTTAGGCCCGACTCCGCCGCCGCCCTGTTGGGCCCGAACGTCCATGGTGTACCAGCCATCCGATGAGGCGGTGAAGGAACCCGTGGCAACCGCGTTCCAGGTCGAGTTGTTGACAATGGTGGTTCCACCGATGGTCACCGAACCAGCATCGTCGAACTGTTTCGAGAACGACCAGGTGCCGGCGGTGAGATAGATTTGGCCGTGATAAACGTGGGTGGTGTTTCCGGGAACCACGTCGCCCGTGGTGTTGTGAAGGGTGGAGAAGCTGCTGGTCGTGACATCCGTGGTCAGGGTGCCACCGGTCATGACAAGGCCACTGAGGGCGGTGAAATTGGCCCCTGAGTTATCGAAGGAAAGCGTGCCGCCCTGGAGGTTGACGGAGCCGGTGCCGATGGCGTTGTTGTGGCCGAGGGTGACGGTCGATCCGCTGCCGACTTGAAGGGTTCCGGTGAATTCCGCGCCGGAGCGTCGGAGGGTGAGGTTGGCTCCGCTATCCGTCCGGACGATGCCTGAACCGAGGATGCCGCGGGTGGGGGCGGCGGTGCCAGGGGCGAAGGTTCGGGAAAAATTGGCTGTTCCGGAGAAAGCGACGGTGCCGCCGTTTACTGTCAGGGATCCGGGGCTGGTCACATTACCGCCGAAGGTCTGAACCGAGCTGCCGTTTTTGACCACATTCAAATGATCGGAACCCTCGTTCACCCAGGTGCCGGAGTAGGTGGCATCCACAGTGCCGGCGATGGTGAGAGTCGGCTTTCCTGCGATGGGTCGCATGGTGCCTGAGCCGACGAGTGAGCCAATGGTTTCCGAAGTGAAAATCTGGAGGATCGATCCGGTGCCGACGTTGACCTGCGCGGCATCGGGAACGGGATTGCCGTTGAAGGTTTGGAAGAGGGTGCCGGTGCCTTGAAGACTGAGGTTTCCGCTGAAGGTGTTTGTTCCCCCCATGGTGATGCGCTGACCGCCGGAAATGTTGACGTTGCCGGTGCCGGTGATGTTGCCGGTGAAATCGAGGCGGTCGGTGGTGCCGCCGACAATGTTCAGGTCTTTTTGAAGGGTGATGGCACCGGTGAAAGCGGTATAACTTCCGCCCGTGCCGGAGAATCCAAGCGTGGATGTCCCACCGGCCAGAGAAGATACGACGATGGAGTTGCTGATGCTGCGGCCATTCGTCAGCAACAGAGAGACATTGGCAGCGCCGGTATTCGAATCGCCCAGAGTCACTGTGCCGGTTCCCAAACCGCCGTTGGAGCCGCTGACGATGACCGTTCCTTCGGAGATCGTGGAGCCACCGGAGAAGGTGCTGGCACCATTCAGAGTGAGGGTCGATGAGCCGTCCTTGAGGAGGGAGCCGACTCCGCCGACGGCACCGGTAAGTGAGTAGTTTTTGGTGGTGGAATCCACCGTGATTCTCGAAGGGCGGAGATCTCCCGTAAGGGTCACTGCGGTGGTGGTGCCTGTTTCATCAAAACGCACGGAGTCTCCCCAGGCGAAGATATCGGCCTCGCCTGTGTTCCATCGGGAGCTGGTCTTGAGATCCCATTGGCCGCCGGTGGTTCCGTTCCAGACGAGATTTTTCTGTCCAAGATCCAACGTCACGAGGCCTCCGGAATTGTTGAAGGTGGCGCTGCGGTAATTGGATGCCCCGTCGACCACGAGGTTGGTCCCCAAGGTTCCTGTTAGGCCGCCATGACTGAACACCGTGATGGGTGATCCGGTAGGCAGAGGTGCGGAGGAAAAGGACAGGGTGTTGGTGCCGTTGAGAGTGACCGTCCCTGCGACTGCGAGTGCGGAGCCGGTGTTCGGATCGATCTGGAGTGCGGCCCCGGTGCTGGAACCCAGGATGAGATTTCCGCCGATGCTGCCCTCGCCCCGCAGAGTGGTGGCATCGCTGGTGTTGAGGTTTCCCGCGATGGAGCCCGAAAGCACCATGATGCCGGCTTGGAGATTGGTGGCTCCGCTATAACTGTTGGATCCGGAGAGAGTGAGGGTACCCGTTCCGGTTTTGTTCACGCTACCCACGCCGGTCAGGTTGGAGGAAACCGTCTGGGTCCCGGTGGTATTCAGCTCGAGTGCTCCCGTGGCGGAAGAGAGCTGAAGTGATCCGGTGCCGGTGATGTTGCCGCGTTGGGTGATGGTGAAGCCGTTGGCGTTGAGTGTGGAGTTCGAGTTGAGGTTCCAGCCTTTCGTGGAAATGAAGTTGCTGCTACCCTGGAGTGTGCCGCCGCCGAAATTGAACTCGGAGCTGGCGAATCCATCGATGCCTCTCGAGCCGAGGATGAGTGTGCCGCCGTTGAGGTTGTATTGATCGGTGCCTGCGGTATCGGAACGGGCATCCAGTCCGATTCCGGCAGCGGTGACGGTGCCACCGTTTTGGTTGAAGATGCCGGTTCCATCCACCCCGAGTATCACAATCCCGGGAGTTTCCAGCCCTGCGCCGGGGGTGCCGGTGAGGTTCAGGGTTCCTCCGTTCATCGTGTAGGTGGAGGTGTTGTTGCTCCAGTGGCCGATGCGGAGTTGGCCCGAA
>JALOTY010000157.1 GCA_025457665.1 Akkermansiaceae bacterium
CAATGCGCTGCAAAATGAGGTTGCCCATCTCCTGCCTGAGGAAATCAACGACGGTCCGCACACCGCGCCCAGCAAGCGCATCATCCGTCACCTTCCGCTCTACGAGCGGAGCAAGGTGCGTGTAGGTGCTGTCGCGGCAGCTGCAATCGGACTCCCGACATTGCGCGCCAAGTGTCCTCATTTCGACCATTGGATCACACGCCTGGAATGTCTCGCATGATATGGATTGTCGCGGGTCATGGTGTCTGACTTCGGGAAAATCCCGGACCATTTCAATGCGCCGCCAGCCAGTTCGGGCCGGTGCCGTGTTCGACGAGGATGGGGACGCCGTGGGGGAGGGGGAGGGCGCTTTCCATGAGGCCGAGGATCTCGGGGACGAGGGTGGCTTCTTCGGCGGGATCGAGGTCGAAGATGAGTTCGTCGTGCTTCTGCCGTAGATGGGCATCGATGCGGACCATGGCGAGTTTGATCATGTCCGCGGCGCTGCCCTGGATGGGGGTGTTGATGGCGGCACGTTCGGCATTGCCGCGGATGGTGGCATTCGAGGACCGGAGATCCGGGAACTGGCGGCGGCGGCCGGTGAGGGTTTCGGCGAAACCGCGGTCGCGGGCCTCGGAGATGGTGCGATCCATGAACTCGCGGATGGCAGGATACTGGGTGAAGTAGTTGTCGATGATCGTCGCCGCCTCGCCGCGCGGGATGCCGAGGCGCTGGGAGAGGCCGAAGGCGGAAATGCCGTAGATGATGCCGAAGTTGACCATCTTGGCACCGCGACGCTGGTCGGAGGTGACCTCCTTTTCCTCCACGCCCCAGACGCGCGCGGCGGTGGCGGTGTGGATGTCCTTGCGGGCGCGGAAATCGGCGATCATGCCGTGGTCCTGGGCGAGCGCAGCCATGACGCGGAGTTCGATCTGCGAGTAATCGCAGGACAGCAGGGTGAAGCCGGTGCGGGGAATGAAGGCACGCCGCACTTCGCGACCGGCGGCAGAACGCACGGGGATGTTCTGCAGATTCGGATCGGTGGAGGCGAGGCGTCCGGTGGCGGCGACGAGTTGATGGAAATGCGTGTGAATGCGGCCGGTGGCAGGCTGGATGTGCTGCGGCAGGGCATCGACATAGGTGGACTTCAGCTTCGTGATCTCGCGGTATTCGAGGATGGCATCGACGATCGGATGCGAACCGGAAAGCGAGGAGAGCGTTTGCTCGTCGGTCTTGTATTGGCCGGTGCGGGTCTTCTTGGGTTTGTCGATGAGTTTGAGTTCATCGAAGAGGATTTCACCGAGTTGTTTGGGCGAGTTGAGATTGAAGGGACGTCCGGCGATGCGGGTGATTTCCTGGCCGATCGTCTCGATGCGCGAACCGAGGTCGCGCCCGATGTCATGAAGGGCTTGGGGATCGATGCGGATGCCCTCCATTTCCATGCGGACCAGCACGGGAAGCAGGGGGCATTCGATTTCGTGAAACACCCGGTCCTGACCGCTTTCTTCTAACAGCGGACGGAGTTTCAGCGCGAGCTGCCAGGTCACATCGGCATCCTCCGCGGCATATTCGGCGAGGGTGGCGAGCGGGATGGCGGCGATGTCGAGTTCCTTCGAAGCCGGTTTCTTCTCGGCGAAGGAAAAAAGGTCATCGGACTCCGTGACGGCGGCGGCCGGTGCGGCGGCGATGTCGGCAAGCTTGATGGGCGTGTAGCCTAACAGGGTTTCGGAGAGATAATCCATGGTGTGCCGGCGATCGGGGGCGACGAGGGCATCGGCCAGCATGGTATCGAAAAACGGCCCGGCGACGCGGAGGCCGTGGTGGAGGAGGACGCTGAGGTCGTATTTCAGGTTGTGCCCGATTTTTTCCGCCGGTCCACTGAAAATGGGCGTGAGGGCGGCGATGCATGCAGCGACATCGGTGACGGGAAGATACCAGGCTTCGTGTTCCTGCCAGGAAAAGGCGATGCCTAACAGCCGGGCATCGAAGCGGTCGAGCGAAGTGGTTTCGATATCGAAGCAGAATGATTTTCGCGTGCGCAGGGCATCGAAGAGGGCTTGCTGTTTCTCCGGGGTATCGGCGAGATGATAGGTGTGGGGGACATCGCCGATGCGTTGGAAAGTCTCGGCGAGTGTGGGCGTGGAGCCGGGGTTCGCGGGACTGCTGTGGGACGGGGTGGCGGAGCTGTCGCCGAAGAGGCGTTTGGAGAGCGAGCGGAATTCGAATTCGTTGAAGAGTTCCTTCACGGCATCGTCATCGCGGGGGGAAAGCGCGAGGTCGTCCCAGGTGGTGGCGATGGGGACATCGGTGATGATCGTGGCGAGGTCCTTGGACAGTCGGGCGAGGTCGGCATTGGCCTCAATGTTTTCCTTTTGTTTCCCCTTGAGCTGCGAGGTGGCGGCAAGGACGCCTTCGAGCGAGCCGAAGTCGGCAATGAGTTTCTGGGCGGTCTTGGGTCCAATGCCGGGGATGCCGGGAATGTTATCGACGGCATCGCCCATCATGCCGAGGAGGTCGATGATTTGTTCGGGTCGGGAAACGCCCCAGACTTCGGGAAGCTGGGCGAGGCCGATGATTTCACGGTCGGAGCCCTGTTTGCCGGGGCGCCACATGAAGATGCCATCGCGGATGAGCTGGGCGAAATCCTTGTCGGGCGTGACCATGTAGGTCTCGATGCCTTCCTGGTGGGCGCGGGTGGCGAGGGTGCCGATGAGGTCATCGGCTTCGAAGCCATCGATTTCCAAAACCGGGATATGGAAGGCGCGGCAGAGGCGTTTGACGTGGGGGATGGCGGCGGCGAGTTCCTCGGGCATGTCTTCGCGCTGGGCCTTGTAGGCGGGGAATTTCTCGTGGCGCGGGGTGGGTGCGGAGGTATCGAAGGCGACACCGATGTGGGTGGGTTGCTCGTTATCGAGGATGGTGAGCAGGGTGTTGATGAAGCCGTAGAGCGCGGAGGTATTGACCCCTTTCGAATTCCGGATGGGATTGCGGATCAGCGCGAAGTGAGCGCGATAGACGAGGGCCATGCCATCGAGGAGAAACAAAGGATTTGCGTTGGGGCGCGAAGAGGGCGCGGAAGATGCCGGCGATCCCGCGGATCAGGCTGCGCAGCAGGGAAAAGGCGGCGGCGAGGATGAGGAAGGCGATGATGAAAACGCCGAAAACGAGGCCAAGCAGGAGC
>JALOTY010000042.1 GCA_025457665.1 Akkermansiaceae bacterium
CATCGGCGAAGGGCGTGATCCGGTCCTGCCGACCATGGAAAAGAATCATCGGCGGCGCATGACGACGCACCAACTTCATCGGACTGAGTTTCTTTGCCGTCTTGAGATCCGGGAATCGGCAGAGGACCTGGGGCTTGGTGGGATCCAGCAGGGAGCTGAAAAGAACCAGGGCCGCAGGCGCGGGATGGGTTGCTGGCTCCTGCTTCGAGGGCTTTTTCAAGGCCGCATTCAGGGCCAGGAAGGCCCCGCCGGAACTTCCTCCGAGGATGACGCGCGCGGGATCGATCCCGAGTCGATCTTTCTGCGCCGCCGCCCAGCCGAGGAGCTCCTGGCAATCCTCCAGCGCCTCGACCGCCCCGGTTCTGTGGAGGGACTCCAGGCGGGTTTCGGCAACCATCGCCACCGCGCCCCGCGAGGCGAAGTGCAGACAGTGAGGCACGAACTGAGTGGGCATCGAGGCATCCCAAAAGCCGCCATGGAAGAAAATGACCAGCGGACGTGAGTCGGACTCCTTGAAATCCTCGGGAAGAAACACGTGGGCATGCAGGGGACCCTCGGAGCTTTCGCCATAGGCCATCGGCACGGCAGCCTTCATCATTTCCTGTTGGCGCTTTTGACCGATGGGGGGGACGCGGGAAAACAAACTCATGGAGGCTCGGCAAAAGGAGTGTTGTCTCCCGGGCCTTCTTGTCCAACTGTTTTCGCCATGAGCTACCGTATTGCCGCGTTTTCCCTGCTCTTGGCCGTGATCCCAGTGGCTGCCCAGGAGGCTCCCGCAGCCCAGGCGGCGGTCTTCAAGGCCACTTACGAGGGATGGAGAAAAGCCATCGTCGATCGCAACGCCCGTTCCTGGCAGGCTCTCACCGCCAGTCATCGCCAGATGGAGGTGCGCAATCGTTTGCTTTCCGAAAAGCGGGCATTTCCCGCTGCTGTTTTCCAGCTCCCGGCGCCGCCGCCGACGCTCGATGGCCTGAAGCTGGTCCACCTGTCTCAAAAAGGCCCCACCGCCAAAACCTCGTGGTATGGACGCGTGGATTTCGGGATCGGCGGGGAACCCACGGAAAATCTGCTCGTCCTGTCCTTCGTGCAGGAGGCGGGTCGATGGAAATACGACAAGGCCGATTTCGTGAACCTCGGAGCCTTGCCGGAGGTCAGGAAAGAGCTTTCCAGCGGGAATTTCCGCTACGTTCAGGACACGCCCGAGTGCCAGGCCAGTGGCGTAGTGCCGCCGGTTCCTGCCGCAGTGCCGCCGGCCAAATACATCGCCAAGGTCTACGTGTTCAGCCCGGGACGGGAGGTGAATGTCCAGATCAACCAGATCAGCCGGCATCGATTCGCCAACGCCAAGGAGGCCGAAATCATCCTGGGCGGGGCACGCGATGGACAGAACCTCGTAACCTACACCGTGAAACCCCTCGAAGGCGGGACCGGCAAGGAGGCCTTTGCCTTGAGAGTTTACCTGATGTCCCAAATCCCAGGCACGAAACCGATCATCGCTTTCGAGCGCGTCTTCAAGGAAGGCGAGGCCGTGAAAGGATTCGAATCCGGCAATTTCAATCTCGATCCCGCCACCGCCGCAAAGCTGGTCCGCTGAGATTCCGTCGGCCGAGGCTCGGGGCCCCCGAATCGGGCCCATCCAGCCTTGGTCGAAGACCCGAAGCTCGTTTTGAGCCGGGAACTATTACTTGTGACAATGTATGTAATCCGTGCCCAAGAAATGGAGCCCGGCCCACCTGTCCGGAGGACGTCCGCCCCCCTTCGAATCCCGGCTCATCGGCGGACCCAGACAAGGCCGACGACATCAACGAGAGGCCCGTAGCTCGATTTTCACCTCGGCCAAGCACAAGGCGCGAGCGAATTGAGGCCACCCAGGAGCGGTTCCACCGTTCGTCGTGGCCAGAAACCGCCCAATCACCCGAGGACCGATTTACAGAAGAAGCCCCGGAATCGACGCCCGAAAGGAAGATCACAGGTCGCCGATTCGTCCACGCCCGCGACGGCAAAAGCGGATGATGAGGAAGCCCCGGTAAAGCCGACGAAACATCCCGAAAATCCTCAACCGGCAAGCCGCGAACCCGCCCTCATCGTGCGAAATTCTTGCTTTTGGATTTTCCGTTCAATTGGCCCTATTAAATTTGTTATCAATGGTTTTTGGACGTTTTTCTACGACCTCCATTCCCTGGATCGAAGCTTAGGACTTCCCAACCCGGCACAGACCTTGGCTAGTCCCTCCGACTTTCAGCTTTCACTTGTGACAACGCAAATAATTCCCTCCCTGCCTGGGTTAGCCACCCCCAGCTCAGCCCTGCCTATTCAGTGCGAAAACGGTGATTGGATCACCCCCTGGATTGAAGGGGCGAATCCTGAAGAGACTCTGCAAGCCCCTTCCCGGTCCCGCCCACCGTAATTCTCGATCTGGGGGCCCTGGAATCCTTGGGATAAGCCCAGGAGCCCCCCGCTCCTCAGAAAGTCGGAGTTCGGAGACACCGCGAGTGGGCCGTGAACGGATGCCCGAAGGGTCACAGGAATCGGCGTGCCTCAGGCTGCTCGCAACCTGGATCGGAAAGCTGTTCACGGCGGAGCCGCTACAGAAACCCCATCAACCCGGAAGGCATTGAGGAGACCCCGCTCCGAACGGTCCCCGGTGGAGCCTCCGGTCTTCGATCCGGATCATCGGGCCGAGCCCCATTTTCCTGCTGCCCTAGCCTGTTGACCGAGAGCATCTCAGCATCCAAAACCTAATCGAAACAAACGATTGTTTGCTTAAAATCCAACAAGATTCCCAATTAAGCCATTTCTGTAAGTTTAGTCGTTAACCATTGCTAACCAATAATATGAAGGCCCAAAAAATCCCGTTTCAAGCAATCATTTGCTTGAAGAATCGGGTGGTGGAAGCTCAGTGATTGGGAGAAATCAGAACTGAGTTCGGAGCAGGCCAACGAGCACGCCCTGGATGACCAATTCGCGGGCGGGAATGAGGTCCGGGTAGTCGGGATTCTCGGCCCTCAGGAAGGGGCGGCGATTTTCGACCACGTAACGCTTCAGGGTCGTCTCCCCATCGATCAGGGCCGCCACGATGTCCCCGGGCCGAGGCTCGCGGAACTCCAGAATGACGGTGTCCCCGTGGCAGATGTGGGCATTGATCATGGATTCACCCGTCACCTTCAGAGCGAAGGTCCGTGCGGTGGGCCGGAGGCCGAGCGTGGCGATATCAATCGAGACGCAGCCCTGCTGTTCCGGCGGAGCGTCCTGAGCCATGCCGGCGGCGATGTTGCCGTAGATGGGAATGTCCACGACCTCCTCACGATCGAGGTGCTCGGGGAAAATCACCGCCCGGGCCTTGTTCGCCAGGCGGATGATGGCCCCTTTTTTCTCCAGAGCCCGCAAGTGACTCATGGCGGCGGTCTGGCTGGCGAAACCGAAGTAATGCTGGATTTCGCGGGTGGACGGCATCACGCCGTGGAGGCGCTGATACTCCTTGAGGTAAACGAGGATCTCCTCCTGGCGGCTCGTAAGGTAATCGGACATGACTATTCGAACAGTGTTCGAAGGAACAAAAGCAGGCTCTTCGCGGGAGGACAAGCGGGAAATTGCTGGGAATCGACCCAATTTTCGTGGGGCGGGATTCCGCCCTTCAAAGCGCTTTCCGAATCCGGAAATCCGACTATCCTCCGGCATGCTCCGCTCTTGCCTCGCCTCGATCCTGCTCCTGGCTCCTCTTGCCCTGCCGGCTGCGGCCGGGGAAAAGATCGTGACGATCGGCGATTCCCTGACCTTCGCCTACGAAGCGGAGTTCGGGCCGCCGTTTTCGGACAATTACGGCACCACTTCAAAAAACTGGATCGAGATCCTCAGTGGAAACAACCCGGGAACGGGACTCCGAAAGGATTATTTCGATCAGGGAGTGCGGGATACGTATTCGGTTAACTTGATCTTCACGACTGTCCAGTTCCTCTTCCGTCACGAATTCAACTGGTCCATCCCCGGAGCCACCGCCAATCAACTGCGGAACTTCGTCGAGGGCGCGGCGACTTTTTCCGAAATCCTCGCCGAGGATCCCACCTTCAGCAGCCTGCTTTCCTCCACCGGGCTGACGGACGATGACTTCGATGTCACCGACCTCGAGCAGCAGATCACCAGCGAGGCCGCGCGTTTTGTTTATTTCGTGGGCGGGAACGACGTGCGGAGCGTCTATCAGCAGGTCTATCTCGGAACCAGCGATGGCCAGGCTTTCATGGATGCCTACATGGCGGATGCCACTGCCACGATCGACAAGATCCAAACCTGGAACCCGGATTTGCCCGGGGTCATCGTCGCCGTGCCCCACATCGGCATCACTCCCGATGTCCGCTTGGGCTACCCTTTCAATGCGGTTTCGACCGGTCGGGTCACCACGATGCTCTCGCAGCTCAATGGCCGCCTGCGGGCGCTGGCCGATTCCCGGGGCCTCGGATTCGCCGACATCTTCACCCCCACCCTCCGCCTCCTCAACCCCGCCGTGCCCCTCACGATCCACGGGATGACCTTCACCAACGCCGGAGCGGATCCCGCCAACAACAACTTCGTCTGGCTCGCCGGGGACGTGAGCGACAATTTCCATCCCCACACCAATGCCCACGCGGTGGTGGCCAACATCATCATCGAGGCTTTCAACGAGCGCTACCAAACGAGCATCCCCGCCCTGACCGCGACCGAGATCCTCAAGAATCTGCTGGGGCGGACCGACGCCGCGATTGACATGACATTCGCCACCTGGATGACGGGCTACGGCCTCACCGGCCAGCCGGAAACCAGCGATGCGGATCGGGACGGGATTCCTGCCGGGGTCGAATTCGGCCTGGGGCTGGATCCGGGATACGATGACTCCCATCTGATCCGGACCCGCTTGACTCCCGGGGGCTTGGAAATGAACTACACCCTCCGGCTGCCGACCACCACGCGGGTGAGCATCGATGCCCAAATCTCCGGCGGCCTCTCCGGTTTCACCAACATCCTCCCCCGCCCTACCCGCAACGCCACTACCGAAAGGGCCCATGCGGTGCTGCCGGTTTCGGGAAATCGCGGGTTCATCCGGTTGAAGTCGACCGTGGCCCCCTGATTCGTGGATTCTCCCGAAAGGCGGGAATTCCGCTGAATGAATCCCCACGCAGCACGTCCATAGAGGCGTGCATTCCGCTCTGGCCCACTGCTCTGTTTCCGGCGTCGGGATAGGTCGTTTTCCCTCATTTTCACTCGACCGGAGTGCACCCATCGACCTGAGGTCCTAATTTTGAATCACTTGTGATTTATTTAAGATTTCCTGACTTTTTTATTGAAGCCCCCTAAAATTTTTGAAAACCTCCCAACCATGATCAAGACCTTGCCCCAACTGCTGATCGCATCCTGCCTGCTGACTTCGGCGGATCTCGGGGCTCAGGAGACGCCGGAAGAGCTTCGTCAGCGCTGTGAGGAGCAGGAGCGTCAGATCCGTCGGCTGGAGCTGGAAAACTCCCGTTTGAAAGAGTTGGTCAACGATCGCACCCAGCCTCCTCCTTCCCCACGGCTTACCCCTGAGACGGAGGACACTCCGGCCGAACCTGCCACTCCTGCGGTGGCTCCATCGACCCCCGCGCCCGCTCCGGCAGCGACCCACACGGTGAAAGCAGGCGAAACCCTTTCCCAGATTGCCCGTCGTTATCGCACCACCGCCGCGGCCCTCGTGCAGCTCAACGGTCTCAGCAATGCCGGACTGATCCGTCCCGGCCAAACCTTGAAACTTCCCCATCAGGCAGGCTCCACCACGGTGGTTCGCGAGAACACCGCGCCCGCCACCACGACGAAGTCTCACCAGGTCAAGGCTGGCGAAACCTTCTACAGCATTGCCCGGCAGCATGGCGTGAGTGTCGATGACCTGACCCGTCTGAATCCCGGTGTGAATCCCCGGACATTGCGCGTCGGGCAGCGACTGAAGGTCGAGGCTGCCGCACCGGCCACCGTGCAAACCCCGGAGGAAAGCTCACGGGTGACCCCCGCCCCCGCCCCGGCGGCGACGGTCAGCACGAGCGGCGGATCCACCCGGGCAACCGCACCGGCACCCGAGGCCAGCACTTCCAGCCGTCCGGTGATCCAACATCCCGTCGTCCGCTCCATCCGTATCACGGAGCGCATCACTTTTGAAAAATTCGCCGCCCAATATGGCACCACCACGGCGAAACTGAACGCTCTCAATGGTCTGAATATCGACCCGAAACAGACCCTTGCGGAAGGATCGGAACTTTACGTTTCCGCTCAGCCTCAGGAGTAAAGGCTCCGATCTTTCCCAGAGACGGCCCGTCAGCTGGGCATGGCATCCGCCCGGGAGCTCCCCCTCCCGGGCGGATTTTTTATGTCCACTCGGGTCGCGGGAATTTTGAGCCTAGAAGAGGGAAGTGGAACCACGGATTTCACGGATATGCACGGATAATCAATGAGTTGTAGGGCTTGGCGGGCTCACCTGGTGGATGAGGGTCCTATGCCTCATAAGCATCTTTGAGCCCGTGCCTTCTGCTGTCCGTGGTTTCCATTTCTGAATTCAGGTTTCGTCCCTCGGCCGCTTAGCAACTGTGGCGAAGCAGATCATTGAGCCGCTTCTCCAGCATTTCCGTGAGCGGCGCGGCACCGCCTTTGGGCGGAAGGACGCCATCGGCAAGAAGAGCAGTCACGGAAATCGGCTCATCGGCAATGACACGAACATCCCGCGGGCACGGATAGGTGGGAAAGCCGAAGAGGTCTTCCTCCAGCTTCATGAGAGTTTCCGCCCGCCGATCCAAGGTCGGATCGGAAAGCAGGTAGTCACCGATGTAGCTGTGCGCCTGCAAGGCGGTGAAAACGGCATCGAGATCATCGAGCAGGGCATGCCTTTCCTCGATTCCCGGCGGGTTCTCCGCGTCCAACAAGCGCCGCCGGATGCGGTATCTCAGGGCGCGCACCCGTTCGGGCGGTGTGCTCGCGCGGGGTTCTTTGCCATGGCGCTGTTCGACCAGGCCGAGGAGATTTTCACAGAGCTGTCCGAGACGATCTTGCAAATCCCCACTGCCGGCTTGTCCAAGGAACTCGGTTTCCTTCAGGGCGAGGACCCCGGCTCCGAGGCGGATGATGCGGTCATCGATCGGCATGGTCGGACGTGGCGTCCAGCCGATGCGGTCCTCCAGGCGTGACAGCCGGTCCCGGAAGGTTTTTTCCACCGTCGGATCATGGCGGAAACGGATGCCCACCGGCACCAACCAGGCCTGGCGACCTTCCTTGAGTCGGCCGGCGGCTTTGAGCAGGATGGAGGCGACTCCTTCCATCAAGGGGTCCAGTCTTTCGTGGTGATGATAGATTTCCCCTTCGGGGTAAATCACCAGCGGCACCGACTGTTCGAGGAGGCTGATGGCGGTTTTGATCGCCGAGAGGTCCGGGCCATCGCGATCGATCGAAAACACGCCGACGGATTGCAGTGCCCAGGCGGCGAGTCGCGAGTCCTCGAAGATCTCCCGGGCAGCCATGAAATGGAGTGGCAGGCCGTGGCGGCCGCCCATTTCGATCATCACATGCGGATCGGAGTGATCGGCATGGTTCGGAGCAAGCAGCACCGCGTCGCCCGCAAGTCGCCGCTCCGCGACTTTCCCGAAACCTTCGCTGCGAATCTCCCTCAGAGCGTATTTCCTTTCCAGAAACGCCTTCCGATTTGCCCAAAGGGCCAGTGGCCGGAACCAGCGACGAGACTGGGGCGGGTGGAATGTGTAGGGCAGGTCGTTGCGCAGTCGCCTCATCGCTCCCGATCTGAGGGAAGCGCTTCTTGTTTGCCAAGAACCAAGAGGGTTCCCCGACGGGCGCTGGCGATTATTGTCGATTGAATCGGGCGACTTCCCGCTGGGCTTCGCGCATTTCGACCTTCTGTTTGAGGTCCTGGCGTTGGTCGCCGTGGGTCTTGCCCTTGCCGACACCGAGTTCGACCTTCACGCGGCCGTTTTTCCAATACATGCGGAGGCAAGGCAGGGTCGATCCCTTGACCTCCATCGCGTGCTCCAGCTTGCGGATCTCCTGTTTGTGAAGAAGGAGCCGCCGCGGTCGACGGCTTTCATGTTGAAACCATTTCCCCGCCGTTTCCCAGGGCTGGATGTGGCAGCCGTAGAGGAACATCTGGCCTTTCTCGACCCGTGCGAAGGCATCGGCGATATTGACTTTTCCGCCGCGCACGGACTTCACCTCCGTGCCCTTCAGCTCCATGCCCGCCTCGTAGGTTTCGAGGATGTGGTAGTCCCGCCGCGCCTTGCGGTTGCTGGCGATTTCCTGACTCATCGGAAAATTCCTTCAGGTTCGGCAGCTTTTGCGGTGCCGGCTCGCGCTCAGCCGTTGGCAGGGGTGTCCACCAAGCGGATTTTCCCCTCGATGATCTCGCGCAAGGCGATATCGGCCGCGCCCATGCTGGGGACCGTAGGGATCAGAGGCGAACGGCCGCTGTTCAACTGACGGACTCGCTTGGAGACCATATTGATGAGGACCAGAGGATCGCTCACGACTTCCGACGCCTTCTCAACAAGATCGCTTTTCATGGGTGTGCCTGCAAACCGCGAATACGGCTTCGGTTGCTCGAACGGAATGATGTTGTCTGAATCCATGCCGCTAGCGCCGAAACGAATCGCCGGGGCGGCGAGAAAACCGGATTTCCCGGCATTGACAAGTCGAAAGTCCTCGCAATCCAAGAAAATCCGGGATTTCCCCCTGCTGCCCCTGCCGGGCCGGGCCGATGCCAGCTCGGGAATCCGGAAATGCGTTCCTTGAAGAGGCGGACGGTTTTTTGATTCCTCCCGGGCGCGGCATCCCCTAAGCACTCGCCCGCGGGCTTGCTCCGCCGACGACTTTCCCATGCGCACCTTTCTCATCCTGTTCCGCAAGGAACTCCGATCCTACCTCTACAACCCGTTCGGCTGGGTCATCATCGCCGCTGTGGCGTTGGCCAATGGGGTCGGCATTTCCACTTCGATGAAGGGCTTCATCGATACCCCCTCGCAATACAGCCTGGTCTTCGCGACCTTCCATGCGCCGGTTTTCTGGTTCTGGTTTCTCTTCATTTTCCCGCTGATCACCATGCGCTCCTTCGCCGAGGAAGAACGCTCCGGAACGCTGGAAACCCTTCTCACCGCGCCGGTGGGAACAGGGCATGTGGTGCTGTCGAAATACTTTGCCGCTTTCGTTTTCTACATCCTCATCTGGATTCCCACGCTGCTCCAGTTCCACATTTTCGGCTGGATCACCGACATGCCGGAGGGCTGGACGCCGGGTGACATCATCGGCACCTACACCATCCTCCTGCTCATGGGGGCGGCCTTCACCGCGGTGGGCTGCCTGGCATCCGCCCTGACTTCCAGCCAGATCATCGCCGGCCTGCTCGCGCTCTGCCTGCTCATGCTGCTGTTCTTCTTCGGCTACATCCCGGTCATCTGGGGCGGTTCCTTCCGCGGCGTGGGCATTTTCCGTTACATTTCCTGCCAGGACCATCTGGCCTTCTTCGCCAAGGGTTTCCTCGATTCCCGTCCCTTTGTCTACTACGGCAGCCTGGCCGCCACGCTGCTCGTGCTCACCTATCACGTCGTCGATTACCGCCGCTGGAAACGCTGATGTCCGAGGAAACCCCCACCCCCAACCACGCCCGACCGATCCGACGCTTCAGCATCGGGCTGCTCTCGCTGCTGCAGATCATCTTCATTTTGCTCATTTTCCTGGGAGTGAATTTCCTCTCCTCCCAGCATCATCGGCCCTATGACCTCAGCGAGGATCTCGGCTTCACGCTTGCGCCATCGACCGCGCGCTACCTGCAATCGTCGGCCGTGCAGTCCCGCGAGGTTCCCGTGCGCATGATCGTGGCCTTCCGGGCAGACTCCCCTTTTTACGAACGCATCCGACCCATCGCGGAAGAATTCACCCGGATCTCCGGTGGCAAGGTGGAGTTGCAGCTCATCGATCCCATCCGCGCCAATGATCTCGCGGAATCGGTCGCCGCCGAATACAACCTCGTCTTCAATCAGGACATCGTCATCATCGATGCCCGCAGTTCCCGGGAATCTCCCGCCGTGAACGGGGAAAAAAAGGTGAGTCCGAATGTCCACATCGCCCGCCTGGAAGACATGGTGGTCTATGAGACGGATGCCAACAACCAGCGCCGTGTCCGCGGCTTCCTCGGCGAAGACTCGCTGCGGTCCGGGCTGGTCAATGCGATCGAGGGCAAGCCGCGCAAGGTTCTCGTGTTCTCCGACAAAAGCGATCTCACCAGCGAGAAAAGCGAAGGCATCTGGCAGGTCTTCAGCGCCAATCTGGTTTCCCAGAACATCGTGCCGGAACGCGTTCGATTGGCGGACCTTGAGAAGATCCCCGATGATGTCGAAGCCGTGGCCATCGTGGCTGCGAATTCCGACCTCACGCCCGAAGAACTTGCGGTGATGGAGGAATACTGGCGACGTCCCCGCGCTGCGATCCTTGTGACCACGGGCGATGCGGATTGCCCACCCCGCTTGCGTGCCTTTTTGCGGACCAATGGTGTCACGCCGCGTCCGGATCGCGTGCTGACGGTCGATTCCGGGGTGGTTCAAACTTCCGTGGCGGCAAACTTCACTCAAGGGCTGGAATTCATGCGCGATCTTTGGGAGAAACCGACCCTTCTGGAAGGCGTCACGCACAGCCTCGACGTTCGTGAGGGCGCGGAGGATTTGCTCAACCAGCGCATCGCCCCCTATTCCCTGTTAGAGTCCGACAAGAAATACTGGGGTGAGCGGAATTTCGGCAATGAGATACCGGACTTTGACAAGAACGGCGAAGCCGCCGGCCCCCTGCCCCTCGCGGCGGCTGTCGTCCGCGGTGCGGCCACGGATGATCGTTTCGCTGGAGAAACCTCGCGCATGGTCTTGATCGGCAATTCGGCTTTCCTGTCCCCTCAGCACGTCCGCCAATCCAACCTTGATTTTCTCGCCAGCAGTGCGAATTGGCTGATTGGTCGCGAGGATCTCACCGGCAAAGGCCCCAAGAACCTCCGCATTTACAAGCTGCCCATCCTTCCGCCCCACGTCACCTTCATCAACCGCTTCAACCTGCTCGTCCTCCCTGCCGTGCTTCTCCTCATCGGCGCCCTTGTCTGGTCGTCGCGTCGCGCCTGATCCATGCGCTCCTTCATCGTCACCTTCCTGCTCGCCATCGCCGCCCTGCTCTCGACCGGGTTGGGTGTGATCGGCCTCAGTGATGCCCGGTTCTCCCGCCTCCTCGGCAGTCCTGCCACGGCGATCGGGGAAACCCTCTATGATTTCGATGCCGGGGAGGTGACCGACATCTATCTCTTCGGAAACGGTGTCTCCGCCCACTGCCAACGCACCCGGGCCGGATGGCAAATCAAGGCACCCTGGGAAGATCGCATGGACCCGCGGGCGGTCCAGAAACTGCTCGAATTCACCCTCGGCACCCGGGTGGAAGGGGCCATTCCGGCGGATAAGATTGAAAGCACGCCACTGAAGCTCGAAAACGGGGAAATCACCCAGCGCGATGGCTCCATCGCCCTCCGTTTCGCCGGTCGCGACGATGAGCCACTCGCCAAGTTCCTGCTCGGCAACCGCAGTTCCTGGTTCGGCACGGATGCCGAATCGGGTGAAATGATCCCCACCGTCTTCGTCCAACCCCGGGACCGGAACCGCAAGGACTACGTTTACGCCTGCACCGATACCAGCGACATCCACAAGCTCCTCGGCAACGGCTTCACCCGCCTGCGCGACCACCACCCTTTCCTTTTTCACCCCACCGTCGTCCAGTCCGTCCGTCTCCGCACTCGCGAAGGGGAAATGCTGCTGTCCCGCGATGCCGCCAATCAACTTTGGAGCATCACCAAGCCGCTGGGGCTGCAGGCCGATCGGGAACGACTCGTTTCCCTCCTCCAAGGCCTCTACGACCTCGAAGCGGTGACGGTGAAAAACCGCGACGAGGTCACACTGCCTGCGGAGACCGATACCGCCCTCGACCAGATTGCCCTGAAATTTTTCGGAGCCACCCAGGAAACCATCCTGAGTCTCTACCCCCCCGCCACGGAAGATGCGAAAACGATCCTTGCGACGGTGAGCGATCGGCCGGACACGGTGTTTGAACTCCCCTTGGTCAAAACCGCTGCACCGGATCTCAAGGTCGCCCTTCAGGACATTCCGGCATCCGTGAACGACCTGCGGGATCCCACCCTCACCAACATCGATCCCCGAGCGCTGCGCTCCATCCTGATTTCTCCGGCAAGCGGCGAGGACGTGCTCATTACCCGGGAAAATGCGGCCGATCGTTTCAAGCTTCTCGTGGGGAATCAGCCTCAGGAACCGAATGAAACCGCTCTCTTCGCCCTTCTGAAGACGGTGACCGAAGGGAAAGTGGCGGAATTCGTCTCGGACACGGCCACGGAACTCGAAGCCTACGGATTGGATCATCCCTTCCTCATCCTTCGATTCCTCGGTTTCGATGGCACCGAGGCACGGCTCGATTTCGGCCAAGGTCCCGAGGGCAAAATCTTCGCCATCCGCTCGGGCACGACCACGGTTGTTAGAATCGACCCCCCCATGCTCCAAGTGATCCCCCTGACCTTGTGGGAATGGCGCGACACCCGCCTGTGGCGGATCTCGCCGCCGGATGTCATCGCCGTGGCCCGCGCCATCGGCCAGGAGGCTCCGCTGGAACTCGGCTATGAATTCCGCAGCGAGAGCTGGAAGGCCAAGGTCGCAGGCAAGGATCGCAGTGCGGACCTGAATACCGGTCGGGCCGACATCCTCCTCGACCACCTGCTGAACCTGCGCGCCGGCAATTGGCTCCGCCCGCGGCACAGCGCCGCCATGGCAGCCCTCGCCAATCCGACTCTGCGCTTCGAGATCATCTGCAAGACCATCGATGACGAAGGAAATTTCTCCGGCATCAAGAGCCACCGCATCGCCCTCGCCCTCGTGGAGATCCCCTCCGGCGGCCGGGTTTGCTACGGCCTCATCGAGGGCGTGGAAAATCCCTTCATCGTCGATCCCTCCATCACCGATCAACTCGGTGTCGATCTTTTCGCGATCGAGTGAGCAAACGGCAATTCTGTTAGATCGATCGGAACAGGCGGGCTTCAGCAGGCCGCAATCTCTTCTAACAGAGCTTGGTTCAATCGAATCCCGGCTTCGAAGTTCTCCACGGGGAAATTCTCATCCGGCGAGTGCACCTGGGCATCGGACAGGGCGAGACCTAACAGCAGCGTATCGGCGCCGAGGATTTCGCGGAAACTCTGCACGATGGGGATGCTGCCGCCCTCGCGGATGAGCACCGGCTCGGCCCCGAAGGATTTTCTCAAGGCCTCCTGGGCCGCCTTGCCGAAACGTCCGTGGGGATCGGCATGGTAGGGCTTGCCGTCATGACCGATGTGGATCTCGATCGTCACGCCGGCCGGGCAATGGGCCTGCAAGTGTTTTTCAACCTTGGCGAGGATGTCCTTGGGGTCCTGATCCGGCACCAGGCGGAATGAGAATTTGGCCATCGCTTCCGCCGGAAGCACGGTCTTCGACCCCTCACCCTGATAACCTCCGCCCATGCCATTGACCTCCGCGGTGGGCCGCGCCCAAGTCCGCTCCGCCGCGCTGTAGCCCTCCTCACCAAACAACTCGGGGGCACCCGTGACTTTCAGGAAGTCATCCGTGGAAACACCCGGAACCTTCGCCCATATGTCCCGCTCCCAGGTTTCGAGTGGCCGCACATCGTCATAAAATCCGGCGATGGCCACACGGCCTTTTTCATCATGCAGACTCGCAATCAGGCGGGCCACCGCCGTGGCGGGATTCGCCACCGTGCCACCAAACAGCCCCGAATGCAGATCGCGGGCAGGCCCCTTGACCACCACTTCACAGCAGGCGATGCCCCGCAGCCCGTATCCCATGGTCGGCACCCCGGGGGCGACCATGCCGGTGTCGGAAATCGCAATCACATCGCAATCGAGAAGTTCCCGGTGAGCCTTGAGGAAAGCCGCCAGATTCGGGCTGCCGATTTCCTCCTCGCCCTCGAAGAGAAAGGTGAGATTCACCGGCAGCTCCCCCTTTTCCGCGATCGTCCTCGCGACCCCGGCCACATGGGCGAACATTTGCCCTTTGTTGTCGGCGGAACCCCGCGCCCAGATTCGTCCATTGCGGATTTCGGGAGAGAACGGTGCCGTCGTCCAAAGCTCAAGAGGGTCCACCGGCTGGACATCGTAGTGCCCATAAATCAGCACGTGCTTGCGCCCTTCACGATGTTGGTTCTTCGCCAGCACCACCGGATGCCGCGGCGTCTCGTGGAGCCCCGCTTCCAGTCCGGAAGCCTGACAGGTGGCCACCAGCCACTCGGCGCAGGCACGGACGTCGCCAGCATGCCGGGAGTCGGTGGAAATGCTGGGAAAACGCAGGAATTCGAAGAGTTGCTCCATTTCAGACTTCATGCGCCCTACTTGCCCCCACCCTGCATGCCTCGCAAGGGGAATCGGGCGGTCTGCGGATTCGTCTCCGAAAAGTTTCCAAACAGGCGATTCTGCTTTGCCCATGCCGCCTCGCGCGGTTAAATCCACCAGCAGCCCAGACTGTCGATTTTCCGTGAACCCATCCCCATCACGTCCCCGAATCCTCGTCGTCACCCCGGAGATCACTTATCTTCCCGAGGGCATGGGAAACCTCGCTCAGCGATTGTCTGCCAAGGCCGGTGGCATGGCCGATGTGTCCGCCTCGCTCGTGCAGGCGCTGCATGACCAGGGGGCCGATGTCCATGTGGCGCTGCCGAACTACCGCCGCATGTTCCACCTGGATGTCGCCAGTGTTCACGACTACGAATACCGCCGCTTCAGCCGCGCGCTTCCCGAGCAACGCATCCACCTTGCCGAAGACCGGGTCTTCTACCACCGCTCCCGCGTTTACAGCGCTTCGGAAAACCATCGCATCGCCCTCGCCTTCCAACGCGAAGTCATCAACCACATCATTCCCCAGGTCCGCCCCGACCTGATTCATTGCAATGACTGGATGACCGGCCTGATCCCCGCCGTAGCCCGTCGCTTCGGCATGAAGTCGCTTTTCACCCTGCACAACATCCACACGGAACGCACCACGCTTGCGGAAATCGAGGACCGTGGGATCGACGCCGCCGAATTCTGGGACAACCTCTTCTACGGCCGCCCTCCCCACAACTACGATGAATCCCGTGACAGCAATCCCGTGGACCTGCTGACCAGCGGCATCTTTGCCTCGGATCACGTCAATACCGTGAGCCCCACCTTCCTCAGCGAAGTTGTCGATGGCCGCCACGGTCACATCCCCGGTCACATCGTCCACGAACTCTGGGCGAAGTGCCAGGCAGGCTGCGCTACGGGGATCCTCAACGCTCCCGACCCGGCCTTCAATCCGGTCCGCGACACCTACATCCAGGACCACTATTCGGTCAGCACGGTGATGTCGGGGAAACGGGCGAACAAGATCCGCCTGCAACAGGAACTCGGCCTCGAACCGAATCCCGATGCCCCCCTGCTCTTCTGGCCCTCACGGCTCGATCCGGTGCAAAAAGGCTGCCAACTCGTCTCCGACATTCTCTATCAGATCGTCTCGGACTACTCCCACCTCGGCCTGCAGGTCGCCGTCATCGCGAACGGCTCCTATCAGTCCCATTTCCACCACATCGTCGAAATGCACGGCATCGGCCATCGGGTCGGCATCCGCGATTTCAACGAACGCCAGTCCCACCTCGGTTACGCCGCGGCCGACTTCGTGCTCATGCCCTCCAGTTTCGAGCCCTGCGGTCTCCCGCAGATGATCGCCCCGAAATACGGCTCGCTGACCATCGCCCACGACACCGGCGGCCTGCACGACACGGTCGAACCCATGCAGGCGGATCTCGACCGGGGAAATGGTTTCCTTTTCAATGTCTTCAACTCCGAAGGCCTCCGCTGGGCCATCGATCAGGCCATGCAATTCCACTGCCTGCCCTGGGACGTCCGCGAGGGCCAACTCCAGCGCGTCATGCGGGAGTCCAAGGCGCGCTTCAACCACATCGCCACGGCCGCAGAATACATCCGCACCTACGAGCGGATGCTCGGCCGACCGATTTCCGAGCCCGCCGTGCCCAAAATAGAGCCCACGGGGGTCGGAACGCCGGTTTCCCCCTAACTCATTGAAAAAGCGGCGATTAGGTCCCCGCGAGAGATGCCCCAACTTGTCTCAGACCTAAAAATTCCGGAAACGTTCAATAAAAATTCTGGAAATATATTTAAATTTTGTTAAGAGGTTGCGCGCTGACCCCTTAACCCCATGCAAGTCCCGAAAACTTTTTGGAAACCAGCCATTGTTTCCTTGGGTTTGATCGCCACCGCCCAGGCTTCCCCGGCCCGGACGATGGACGAAGCCAGTGCGTCCCATCCGATGGGTCGCATGGCTCGATTGATCAATCCCTCGCTCGTCGATGTCGAAGAACGCATCGATTTCCTCGAAAAGCGCCTCCAGACCTTGGCGGCCTATTCGCCCAAGCCCAGCCGCCATGCCTACGGGTGGCGTGCAGGTCATCTCGCCGGTGAGGAAACGCCTCCGAATCTCACTCTGGATCTGGGGGACATTTATCCGCTGAGCGACCTCTGGGTTCTGCCTTCCTGGCCTCAATTCGGCGAGGATCGGCTCATGTTCCCCCTCCGACTCCAGGTCGAAGTGGCCAATCAAGCGGACTTCTCGGATGCCACAGTGGTTTACTCCACCAGCAACAAGATCCACGAGGACCAGTCCGGCCATCCCTTGAGGATTCCCGTCCAGAACATCGATGCCCGCTACGTCCGACTCAAGGTCCTCCTCGGCCACTTCCGCGGGCCGCAAGCCTTGAGCACGATTTCGGAACTCATGGTTTTTTCCGGTGGAGAACCTGTCTCCCTTTCGGCATCGGTCACCGCCAGTGGATCGATCGACAGTGAGGATCAATGGAATCCCGCCTACGCCATCGACGGCCGCACGCCGCTCGGTTGCTGGCAGGGTGGCGCATGGACGAAATCGCGCGGGCAGTTGGTCGAACTCCGGGGCGAGGAAAGCTCGGCCCAGTGGCAGTTGGACTGCGGCGAAGTGACCGCCATCGATCGCGTGTTGCTCTTTCCCTACGAACTCCCCGAGTTCGGCGGAAGCTGTGCCTTGCCGGGCCGGATGGAAATCGCCATCACCGATGGCCCGGAACCCGCCGACTCCGATTTCCACCCCTACAAGGGAGGAGAAACCTTTTGCCCCGTGATTCATTCCCCGCGCGGCACCAGCGGCCGCTACGTGACGATTCGCGGGCTCGATCCCCTGGAAGTCGGTGAACTCCGGGCTCTGCCACTTTCCGAGATCGAAGTCTGGTCGCTCGGCCGCAATCTCGCCCGCGATGGCAAGCTCAGCCTGAGTGTGGGCGGAAAAGCCATCGATCTCTCGCCTGAAGTTCACGATGGTTACGCCAACGGGTTGAAGATCATTCCCATGGATCACTGGCTGCGCCAGATCGATGACCGCCGTCTCATCCAGGCGGAACTCGCCAGTCTTCACCCGCTCCGGGCCGGCATGATTGCGGAAAGCGAACTGAATGCCACCTGGGGTGCCTCGGTCGCCATCGGCCTCACCTTCCTCATCCCCGTCGCCATCGTCGAACGTCGCCGGCTGGTTTCGCGGAAACAAATCGACACTCTCCGCAAACGCATTGCTTCGGACCTTCACGACGACATCGGATCGAACCTCGGCTCCATCTCGCTCATCGCCCGTTCCGCCAAGCGTGACCTCGTCCGCCTCCACGGGCCCGATGCCGTGGCCGAGGACCTCAGCGAGGTGGAAACCATCGCCCGCGAAAGCTCGCTGGCCATGCGTGACATCGTCTGGCTGCTCGAACGCCGCCAGGACAGCATTGGCGATTTCGTCCAGCGCATGCGCGACACCGCCGCCCGCATGCTTCGCGACATCCGCTACGACATCCACTGCAGTTCGAACCGGACCGCCGCCAAGATGACGCTCGATGCGAAGCGCCACCTCTTCCTCTTCTACAAGGAAACGCTCCACAACATCGTCAAGCACTCCAAGGCCGATCAGGTGGCCATCCGCATCTACGACCATGGCGATTCCCTGGTCATGGAGGTCGAGGACAATGGTATCGGCCTTCCGGTGGATGCCGCCGGCAAGGCGGCCGCGGTGAGAAAGCTCAACGATCGTGCCGAAGTCCTTTCCGGACGCCTCACCGTGGAATCTCAGCCCGGCCAAGGGACTTCCTTGCGTCTTGAGGTGAAACGGTCCAACCTTGTGGCGAGCAAAGCCGCCGCATGAGCACCACCGAATCCCCGAAACCGACCCGCATCTGGATCCTCGAAGACCATTCCCAGTTCGCCAAGCAGATGGGACGCCTCATCGCTGGCGAGGAGGACATGGTCTGCGAAAAGGTGTTTTCCCACCCGGACGAGCTTTACGGTGAAATCAATTTCGGCACCCCACGGCCGGATCTCCTCCTGCTTGACCTCGGTCTCCCGGGGAAAGACGGGCTCCAGGTCCTCTCCGAGGTGAAGGCGAAATTCCCCGAACAGCGCATCGTCATCCTCACCGCCTTCGACGATCGCGAGCGGGTCTATCGCGCCATTTGCAACGGAGCATCGGGATACATTCTCAAGACCGCCGGGCCGGATGAAATCATCGGCGGCATCCGCGACGTCATGGCCGGAGCCGCTCCTCTGAGCGGGGCGATCGCCACGATGATCCTCGAGGGCTTCGCCAAACTCGGCCCGGTGGAACAAACCGATCCCCTCACTCCGCGCGAGGAAGAGGTTCTCCGCGCCATGGCGAAAGGGTTCATCAAAAAGGAAATCGCCGATCAACTTGAGATCTCCCTCCACACGGTGGACATGCACCTCCGCGCCGTTTACCGGAAACTGCACGTCCGCACCCAGACGGAGGCCGTCTCCAAGGCCATCCGCCAGGGCCTGATCTGAAGTCAGGCATCACTCCGGCCAGCGGCGACACTGCATGCCTTCGCAAAGGGTGATGCCTTCGCCCGCCACGCTTTCAAAAACCGCCCGTGGGTCATAGGTGGCTCTCAGGATCGATGCCTCGGAGCCACTGCCCACGCTGAACTTCCTGACACCGCGAAGCCGCAGGTCCAGTGCGCCTAACAGCACCGGGGCCTGGAAGCCGTGTTTCTCCATGAGAATCGCCCCTGCCCTGAGCAGGGCCTCCGCCTTGAGACCGAAATCGGTCCTGCCGGTCAGCCCCTCCAGCTTGAGCAGATTCACCGCGGCAAGATGGTTCGGCGAGGGCTCGGCACCATCATAGTCCTCGCGGATGCTCATGATTTCCCGACCGCCCAGTCGTGGCTTCATGACATATCCGAGTCGCTCCGCCGACCAATGCGCCGCATCCATCGCCTCCTGAAGTTCCACCGCCCAGTCCAGCGCACCATCCATCCCGCAGGCGTGAAGCTCGATCATGCCATCGATCATCCCCGCAAAATCCGCCGGAAATGCCTCGATGCCGGAACTGCGCCCACGCCAGGATCGATAAAGCATCCCTTCTGCCCATAGTTCCGTCTTGATGAAATCCGCCGCTGCTGCGGCTGCGGTGATGGCATCTTCCCGCTCCAACACCCGGCCCGCACGGGCGAGGGCACCGATCATGAGACCGTTCCACGCCGCGATGATCTTATCGTCCCGATGAGGCGCTTGCCGTTTCGATCTCTCCTCAGCCAAACGCTTCGCAATCTCCTCCAGCCTGGCCTCCGCGCCTTCGCCAAAGACCTCCGCCAACCTCGCCGGGCCCAGGGCCATGAAAAGGGTGTTGCGACCTTCCAATTCCCCATGCGGATCACTCTCAGGGCGCGAGTTTCCATCGATCTCCACCCCCCACGCCGCGCAGGCGAGAGCGGCATCGGCCGGATCTAACAGACTTGCGATTTCCTCGGCACGCCACGTCCAGAATGCCCCCTCGCGTTTCACCCCGTCGGTATCGACGCTATCCGCATCCTCCGCCGCGTGAAATGCCCCGCCGGGGTCACGCAAGTCGCCGAGAACGTAATCGACGATGCGCCCGGCGACTTTCGCATGCTTTGGTTCTCCGCTGATCTGCAGGAGATCGAGGTAGAGATGAAGGATCTGCGCCTGATCATAGAGCATTTTTTCGTAGTGCGGCACATGCCAAAAACGGTCCACAGAGTAGCGGTGAAATCCTCCGCCGACCTGATCCTGCAAGCCACCTGCAGCCATGAGATCGGCCGTCCTCACCACCATTTGCAGGGCGCTTTCGGCGTCATCGCTGCCTGGGCCGAATCGATCCGCAAGCTGCAAGAGCAGGCGTGGCACGACCGGACGCGGAAACTTCGGCGCCCGTCCCCAGCCGCCCCACTCGGGGTCGAACATCGATTCGCACGTATCCAGAAAATCGCCGAAGACCTTCGCCTCCGGCAGGCCTCGAACTACGGCATCTGCCGTACTTTCCTTCCGCAGGTGCTCCGCCACCCGCGCCGCGGCCTCCTGCATCCGCTTGCGATCCTCGCGCCAGAGTCGACCGAGTTCCCGGCACAGTCGCGGGAAACCGGGCCTGCCATGACGGTCTTCCGGCGGAAAATAGGTGCCGCCCACCACCGGCTCGCCCGCCGGAGTCAGCCAGACACTCATCGGCCATCCACCCTGCCCGGTGGTCGCCTGCACAAAGGCCATGTAAGCCGCGTCCACATCCGGCCTTTCCTCGCGATCGACCTTCACGCAGACGAATGCTTCGTTCATCAGGGCCGCGATCGAGGCATTTTCGAAGCACTCATGCTCCATCACATGGCACCAATGGCAGGTGGAATAGCCGATGGAAAGGAACACCAGAACATCCCTCCTGGCAGCTTCCTCGAAGGCTGCCTCACCCCATGGCACCCAGTCCACGGGATTGTCCTTGTGCTGGAGGAGATAGGGCGATGTTTCCGCGGCCAATGCGTTCGGCATGCCGCGATCCTAGGCTTGGAAGCCGGAAACGCCATGGCAATTCCGCCTGCCTCGGCCCGGCTCAGATTCCATCGAAATTCTTCCGCTCCCGCGCGTGAAGCAGCGCCTCATCCCGCGAAATCAGTCCGGCTTGCAGCAGACCCATGATCGATTGATCGATCGTCCGGTTTCCATCCTTGTAGCCGATCTCCATGAGACCCACGATCTGTTCGAACTTCCGCTCGCGGATGCAGGCCCGCATGCCGTGATTCGAGCGCAGGACCTCGGAGGCCAGCACCCGGCCGCGACCGTCCGCACGCGGGATGAGTCTCTGGGAAACGATGCCCTCCAGCACTCCGGCAAGCTGCGTGATGATCTGCGCCTGCTGGTCGGCGGGAAAGACATCCACAATCCGGTCCACCGATTGCGGCGCATCCATCGTGTGCAGTGTCGCCAGCACCAGGTGACCGGTTTCAGCGGCTGTTAGAGCGATCTTGATCGTTTCCAGGTCGCGGAGTTCGGAGACCACGATGACATCCGGATCCTGCCGCAAGGCCTGCCGCAGGGCGATGGCGAAGCCCTTGGTGTCGTGACCGATCTCGCGCTGCTTGATGAGGCAGGATCGATGGCTGAAAACAAACTCCACCGGATCCTCCACCGTCACGATCACTCCCGACCGTGTTTCGGCGATGCGCCGGATCATGGCTGCCAGGGTGGTCGTTTTGCCGGAGCCGGTGATACCGGTCACCAGAACCAGCCCGCGGCGCAATTGGCACAACTCCGCCACCACCGAATGATGGCCCAAATGATCCAGCTCCGGGATTTCCTCGGGGATGAATCGAAACGCGGCTTCATGACTGCCCCTCACCTGGTGGACATTGCCGCGGAAGCGACCCACACCTTCCAACTCCAGCGCGTAGTCAAGTTCCAGATCACTCTCCAACCTCGTCCGTTGCGCCTCGGTCAGCGATTGATCGATGAGCCCGCTGACGGTCGGCGGATCTAACAGAAAGTCTTCCAGCGGCACGAGACTTCCAGAAACCCTTGCCGCCGGGGGTGCCCAGGCGGAAAGGTGCAGGTCGGACCCGCCCATTTCGACGGTCATTCGGAGATATTCGGTGATTTCCCGGGCTTGGCTCATGGGGATGATGAATGAAGTTTCAGGAGATGCCACGGAGGGCGCGTTCGAAGTCCTGCGGTCTGTCACAAGCGGCGCGGGCGGTATCGATATCGATGATGTTCTGTTTCGTGGCGGCCACGAGGTAGCGAAGGAAGGGGCAGGACTTGCTGCCGTCGGACTTGTCGAGGTGATCGCGGATTTCGCTGTAGGCACCCTCGGAAATCAGCTTCCGGGTCACTGCGGCGTTTTCGAAATACTCAAGGATCGCGACCAGTCCGCCATCGAGTCTCGGCAGCAGTTGCTGGGCGAGGACGCCGACCAGTTGCCTGGCCAGCAGGTGGGTTGTGCCGGTGATTTCCTGGCTGATCATGCGGGACAAACGTTCCATCGCCACGGGCACACCCGCCACGCCGGAACCATGCAGGGTGGAGATGACCAGGTGACCGGTTTCCGCCGCCCGCAAAGCCGCAAGGGCGGAGTCGGCATCGCGGATTTCACCGAAGAAGATGACGTCCGGATTCTGCCGCAAGGCCTGGCGCAGGGCAGTATCAAAGTCGCCCGTGTCGCGGCTCACCTCGCGTTGGGAGAAAAAGGATTTTTTGTTCGAATAGAGGTATTCGATCGGGTCCTCGATGGTGACGATGTGGCGGGATTGATGGGTATTGATCCATTCCAGGCAGGCCGCGACCGAGGTCGATTTCCCAGACCCCGTCGGTCCGCAAACGAGGATGAGTCCCGATCGTTTGGTCAACCATGAGGAAAGCAGATCCCCGGGCAGCCCCAGTTCATCGAAGCTGGGAATGTCACTTTTGATCGGGCGGAGGACCAGCCCCAACCGCCCCAAGGTGCGGTAGGCATTGAGCCGGAGTCGGCCCAGCCCGGGGACGACGAAACTGGCATCGGCATCCAGCGTGGTCTTGGGATCGATCCCGCATTGCGTCCAGATTTCCGCGATGGTCCCGCGCTCGAGAATCCCGCCGAAAGCACCGATAACGTCGCCATCCTTGCGGACGCGCGGGCTTTCCCCTTCGACCAAAAAGACGTCGCTCGCCCCGCCGGTGAAGGCTGTTCTGAGCAGTTCCAAGATTTCTGCGTTCATCGATGACTTTTCACTAACAGTTCCGTCCGCCACGCAAAGCCGGAATGCTGGACCCGGGTTGCTTTTGCACAACCCCGGGGACGCCCTGAAGTTTCCGCTTCGTGGAAATACGGTGGTTCCAGCGGCCTTGGATCCACCTTTGGCATTGCCCCTGGGGGCCATCCGCGCTTACAGGTGAATGACAAGATGGCAGCAGGAAAACCCAATAGGCCACCGGATTCTGGATTCGGCCTTTCGCGATTTGGATCGGGGCTCGTCGCGGTTTTGCTGTCCGTGCCCGCTTCCCTGCTTTCCGCCACGACTGCCGGGCCGGTCTTCACGCCGCTTGCCGACCTCAATGGCGGAACGAATTTCAGCACGGTCAATCGGGTTTCGTCGAACGGTCTGTGGGCGATGGGCACCAGCAATTCGACCAGCGGCCAGGAGGCGGTTCGCTGGTCCCTTCCCGCCGGGACTGCCTTGGGAATCGGGGATATTTCTAACAGCCCGTTTTCCTCGGCAGGTGCGGATGTGACCAACAACGGTTTGATCGCGACCGGTCGTGGCACGCCGGGGACAGGTCAGGTCCGAATCATGCGTTGGATCTCGACTCTCACTCCCTCAGTTTACAATCTCAGTACCCTCCCATCCACCGGTTTCGCCTTCTCGGATTCCCGGGCGATTTCCAATGATGGCCAGCGCGTCGTCGGCCAAAGCTCGTCCACTTCGGGGTTCCGGGCTTATCTATGGACGGCGGCCACGCCGACCTCTGCCGGCGGGACATTCACGAATCTCGGGGTCATCGCCCTGACTCCATCGCCCGCCGGGAGCATCAACAGCTTTTTCTCCGAGGCGAACGACATCTCCGGCGATGGCCTGAACATCGTCGGCACCAGTTCCTATCTCAGCCAGAACCCGGTGACCGATCCGAATCCCAATGACAACTACACTCCGCCACCGACCTTTGTGAGCAGTGGCAGCGTCGGTTTCATCCGGCAGACGACGTCCTTGGTTCAACTCGCCGACCTCACCGGCGGTGCCCTGAATGCCGGGGCCTTGGCCATTTCCGACAACAAAACCCGCGTCGCCGGATTCGGCACCTCGGCCAATGGGATCGAAGGGGTGATCTGGAGCATTGGCAGCCCGATCACTGTGGCCAGCGTGGGCGACCTTGCCGGAGGTGCTACGGACTGTCGTCTCATGGGATTGAACAACGATGGCACCCGTGCCGTGGGTCGTGGGACCGATGCCTCCGGGAATGCGGCAGTGATCTGGAATAGCCAGTTCGGACTGCGCAACCTCAAGACCGTCCTCGAAGATCTCGAAATCAACGTCGCTGGCTGGACCCTCACGGAAGCCACCAGCATTTCTGCCGATGGCCTGGTGATCGCGGGCAACGGCACGAATCCCTCCGGCATCGAACAAGCCTGGGTGATCACGAACGCCGATGCGCTCTTCCTTCCTCCCGTGCCACCCGTTCCGGAGCCGGAGATCGTGGCTGGCAGCATCCTCAGTTTCCCGATTTCACCGGACCGGATCTATCAGGTGCGTTATTCCGACAATGGTGGTCCCTGGACGAATCTTGGCGATCCGCTCGACACCGCAAACTTCGCGAACGCCTCGACATTCGGCGTCCACGATCCGCAAGCCCCCGTGGCAAATCGCAGCTATCAGGTGGCTCTGGTTTCCGCCCCTGTGGGTGAAACCCCTCCCGGCATCACGGTGCTCAACGGCATGCTGCTGACCTTCAAGGCGAAAAGGAATTTTGTCTATCAGCTCGATACCAGCGCGAGCCTCGCAAGCTGGAACAACAATGTAGCGAGTATCAATACCTCCGGTGACAGCGGTGAAACGACGCGCAGCTTCATCGTCGTCAGCGGCCCGGGTGAAACGGTCAAATTCGCCCGGGTGAGGTCGCTGAATCCTTGATGCGTTTTTCAGGGATCGATTCACTCAACGCAGCGTTGTCCTCATCGCTTTTCCTGCATGGATCCCGCCATCACCGCAGCATGGAGATTCGAGGATGGCCTCGTTTATCTGAACCACGGATCTTTCGGAGCGACTCCCCTCCCCATCCAGCAAATCCAGAGCGAGCTGAGGGCCCGCTTGGAATCCGACCCCGTGGGGTTTCTCTGGCGCACGCTGCCGGAAAGGATCGATCTTGTCCGGCAGGAGTTGTCGGGCTTTCTCCGTTGTGACCCCGGGGGCCTGGTCTTGGTGCCCAATGCCACCCATGCCTTCAATGCCGTTCTCGGCTCCATCGATTGGCGACCGGGTGAGGCCATCCTCATGACGGATCACGGCTACAATGCCTGCCGCGCTGCCGCTGAGCGAGCGGCGGAGCGTTACCATCTGGAAATCCACGTTGCCCCGCTGCCGTGGCCCGTCCCGGATGGGGCCGATTTGGTATCGCCTCTCCTCGATGCCTGCCGGTCCAACACCAGGCTGGCCGTGATCGATCACGTCACCAGCGCCACCGCGATCCGATTGCCTGTGGAAAAACTCGTGCCCGCACTGCGGGAGCGCGGGATCGAAACCTTCATCGATGGTGCCCATGCTCCAGGCATGATCGACTGCGATCCCGATGATCTGGGCGCCACCTGGTATGCCGGAAATCTCCACAAATGGATTTGCGCCCCCAAGGGTGCGGCATTCCTGCAAACATCGGCGGCTTGGCGGGAGCGGACTTTTCCCTGCTCGATCAGTCATGGTTGGAACACGCCGATGGCGGGACGCAGTCGCTATCAGGCGATGTTCGACTGGACGGGAACCACCGACCCCACAGCGTGGCTCTGTGTTCCCGATACCCTGCGCTTCATGGAGTCGCTGGTTCCCGCAGGCTGGGCGGGAATTCGCGACTCGAACCGGCGCTTCCTGTTAGAAGCGCGCCAATATCTCATGGATGTGCTGGAGGTCCCCTCACCCTGTTCGGAGGATCTGTTAGGCAGCATGTCGACCTTGCCCTTTCCGCGAGGACTGGAAGCATCGCAGGCGGCGGACTTGCGTCGTCAACTGCGGGACGACCACGCGATCGAGATCCAAACGCTCGAACGCGAAGGCAAAGCCTGGTTCCGCATCAGCAGGCAGCTTTACAACGGAATGGCCGACTATGAAGCCTTGGCTGCGGCCATCCGCAAGCTGCGCCCTGGTTCCTGATGTCCGACCTCAGCGGACCGCGCTGTCACGACGCTGGAGGTAGGCCTGGTATTCGGCAAGGGTGGCATAACCATCGCGATTCGTGTCCGCCTCATCGAAGGACGGAGACATGGTATCGCGAACCACTTTGCAGGCCTGGGTTTCGGCCAAGGTAGCCTTGCCCGTGCCGCTGGTGTTGATCTTGCGGAAACCTGCCGAAGTGCCACCACCCGCAAGATACTCGGCTTCCGTGACGAAGCCGTCCTTGTCACTGTCGTAGCGCTTGAAGGCATCCTCGATCATGAGATCGACCACGCGCTCACGGCTCACCCGCCCGGTCCCCTCCTTGTCAGCTGCGGCGAAGCGCTGCTCGGGAGTCAGCACTTTCTGGCTTGGGACCATGCCACATCCGGCAAGAAACAACGATGCGGCGAAGAGGGACAGGAGGTTGAATTTCACTAAGCCAACAAAGCCATCTGCCCTCGCAGAGTCAATGGAGAAGTCCGGACAAGGCAGCGCACCGGGGTGCAGGGAAACCTGCCCGCATATCCCTGACCAGCGGGTCAGAAAACCTCATCGAGATGCTCGGGAGAAGAGTGCCCGAGAAGCAGAAACACACGGCCGCCCTCCTGCCATTTCGCCACGGCCCAGTCGCCCCGTTTTTCGAGTTTCGGGCTGCCGCATGCCGGCAGTTTGCAGCGGACATCCCGCTGGCGGAACACCACCATGTGAACGATGTCATTCTCAGCCCGGCGGAAACAGACGATGGCCCCGCGTTTGCCGCCGACATCGATGGTCCGGCAGCCGATCCCGGGAATGTCCTTGAGCCCTGGAGGCAGGCAGCCCTGTGGGCAGGCGGCACCGTGTTCCCGGATATGCCTGAAGAGGACCTCGTGATCGGGATTCTTCAGATCGAGGGTGAATCCAGGAGATTCCAGCTCGGCAATCGCCTGCTGTTCGAGGCGGGTGATCGTTACTGGCACGACGGCCTCAGGTGCCGGATTTTGCGTGAGAGCCGCTTGATCCTTTCCTTGATCCGGATCGGGTCGGGTCAAGATGAGGGCCAGGGCAATCCCGGCAGCGGCCGCCAAAGGAACGGCAAAGCGACGCCACATCCGGGGCCGGGAAATCCCCGTGGCGACACTGCTCTGCATGGCCATGAGAATCTCCTCGCGCAAACCGTCAGGTGGACGGATTTCCATCAAGGCCCGGGACCAGACCTCATCCATGTCGCATGGCTCGACCTCGCGATCCCCGGCAAGTCCGGCAAGAATCTCGCTCCGGAGGTCCTCGGGCAAAGCCAGCCGATTGAGCGCCGCCGAAAACTCGGCATCGGCCGCACGCTCCCGCGCGAGCCATTCGCCCAATTCACGATCGGCCGCCGCCAATGCCAGCGCCTCAGCGAACTCCGCATCCGCTGCGTCCGCGCCATCAGGCCGGAATGACCGGAGCACGAATCTTGCCTTTTCCCTATCCATGGTTTGTTCGGAGCTTTCCGGGTTCGAGTTGCAGGATGTTCTTCGGAGCGCTGGAAGGCTCGCGGGTCATCTTCCGTCTCAGCATTTCCTTCGCCCGCGAGATCCGGGACATGACGGTGCCAATCGGGATATCGAGAATCTCAGCGATCTCCTTGTAGCTGTGCTGCTGGAGATAGAAGAGGGTGATCGGAGCGCGGAAGGTCTCATCCAACTCGCCCAGCAGCTCCATCGCCCGCTGGCCGTCCATCTGACGGTCCGGATCCTCCGATCCGCTTTCGGCCTCATCGGCCAGATTCTCCGAAACCTCGCCCCCGGTGTATTTCCGATTGCGGCGCGCATGGGAGAGGAACTCCCGGTGCAAAGTGGTGAACAGCCAGGTCTTGGCTTTGGAGCGATCCCGAAGCTGCTCTCCCTTCTGGGCCCAAATGCAGAAAGTCTGCTGCACGAGATCCGCCGCCGTCTCGCGATCCTTCGAGAGGGACAGGGCAAAACGGAACAATGATCCGTAGTGCTCGTCCACCAATGTCTCGAATTCGCTCATCTCCATCCTTGGGAGCGGAGGCGATCGAACTTTATTCCGAGGAATTTCCCCTCGAATCCCGTCACGACCGATCGTGTGGACTATCGACCCGACATTCCCGCACCGGGGAACAGGATGACGTTCGAAGGAAGCGCCATCGCAGGCGCGCCAGGTGCGTCCCGCCTCTCCCTCTGCATGACCTTTTCGGCCAGCTTCAGAAGTTGGAAGACATCACGACGATCATTGGGGGCCTTCCCAAGGAAGGCGATTTTCATTACGGCCTCGCGGCTCATGGCTGGAATAGGGGTTGGGTGAGAACCACTACTCCCGACGACTCGGCCTTGGGGGGCACGGGCGCGAACCTTGCGGGTGTGGGTGAACGGGCTGATTTCTACCATTTCCGTGAGGTTGGGCAAGTCATAATTCACTCATTTTAAGATACTTTTGATTTCTTAAATATCCTGATTCACAAGGATTTCGCCTAACCGAAAAGTCAGGTGCATGACGGTTTTCAAGCTCACCCAAGTGTCTCGAATCGCAACAAACTTTCTCGTTATCAGCCGCTTGTGAAACATCTGCTCGCTTCAGGAGGGCCTCCCCCAGACACGAAAAAGCGCGTGACGGACATGCCGCACGCGCTTCGGATCGTCCTTCCGACGCCTCAATCTTTTTTCCGTTCGCGACTCATTTCGTCGATCCTCTTCTCCAAACGGCGGATCATTTCGCGTTGTTTTGCGATTTCCTAATTCATTTCCCGCAGGGAGCGAACCATCCGTTCGACCGCTTCGCCACCAGCGGGGGCCGGCCGATCCGGAGTGGGACGAAGGCGCTCTTGGGGAGGAAGCGGAGGGCTGAGTCGGACCTGGCGGCGTTTGCCTTCATGAATGAGATCGAGAACCAGAGGTCTGGACTTTGCCCCGGCCTCAAGGACCTGACGGCGCAGGGACTCGGTGTCTTTGACTTTCTGGCCGGAGGCACGGACGATGACATCGCCCACGATGATGCCAGCCTTGGCCGCCGGTCCGCCTCGATCGACCATCCGCACGACCACGCCTGCATCCTTTTCGATTTGAAGATGCTGGCGAATGAGTGGCTCCACGGGCGCCACCTCGATGCCGATCCGCCAATCACTTTGCTGGCGTTCCGGTTCCGCCATTCTCTCCGGTCTCGGAGGGCGGTTTTGTCCACGATCCTGGGGTTCTTGAGCCCACAGCGTCGATGGCATGACAAGCAAACAGGCAAGGGCGGCGAGGGTATGGGATACGGGTTTCATCAGTCATGAAACGCCGCGAATGGAGAAAAGTTGTCGGCGGATTTCCATCAGTGGATTCGGTGGAAAAGAAGCGCGGCTTGGCAGCGCTGTGGATGCTCCCCCGCCCTGCCCTGAGTTTTTTCATGCCCTGCGAGGCTTTTCTGTGCTCCATTGCCCTCATGAAACCCTCACTCGTCATGACGGTCCTTGCCCCGGACCGACCCGGCATCGTCAAAACCTTGGCCTCGACAGTGGAATCCCACGGCGGCAATTGGCTGGAAAGCCGGATGGCACGACTTGCGGGGCAGTTTGCCGGAATCGTCCGGGTCGAGGTTGCAGCGGATTCCGCCGATGCCCTCATCGCTGCGCTGCAGGGCTTGCCGGAGATCGATGTCCGCCTGTTGCGCGAAGACCCGGCCGGGGACTCGCCGCACGGGATTCTGAAGCTCGAAGTGGTTGGCAACGACCGCCCGGGCATCGTCCGGCAGCTTTCCGCCGCCATCGCCGGAGCAGGAGGAAATCTGGAAGAATTGGAAACACGGCTCGAAAGCGCCCCGATGTCCGGCCACCCGCTTTTTCATGCCACCGCGCGCATCGCCCTGCCATCGGGATGCACGGAGGATGCCTTGATCGCCGCCGTGGAAGGCCTGGGTGCCGACCTCGCGGTCACGATTCAGGAGTGATCAGAGATTCGGCGCTCAGAACTTCAGGAAGTTCTCCAGCATCGCCTTGCCGTGTTCGGTGAGGATGGATTCCGGGTGAAACTGCACGCCATGAACCGGCAGTTCCTTGTGCCGCAGCCCCATGATTTCGCCTTCGGCGGTCCAGGCCGTGATTTCCAGGCAGTCGGGAAGGGTCTCCCGTTTCACGATGAGCGAGTGATAGCGCGTGGCCTCGAAAGGACTCGGCAAGCCCGCGAAGACACTTCCGCCCGCATGCAGGATGGGCGAGGTCTTGCCATGCATGAGGCGGTCGGCCCTCACGACATCGCCACCGTAAACCTGGCCGATGGATTGATGGCCCAGACAGACGCCAAGCACGGGCAACCTGCTGCCGAACTCGCGAATGACATCGAGCGAGACCCCCGCCTCATTCGGCGTGCAGGGTCCCGGGGAAATGCAGATTCGCGTGGGCCGCAGCGCGCGGATTTCGTCCACGCCGAGGTCGTCGTTGCGGATGATTTTCATCTCGGCACCCAGCTCGCCGAAGTACTGAACGAGATTGTAGGTGAAGGAATCGTAGTTATCGATGATGAGCAGCATGGCCTTCAGGGATCGAGGGTTTGGGCCAGGGCGATGGCCCGCAGCATGCCTTTCGCCTTGTTCACGGTTTCGTTGTATTCGTAGGTGGGATCACTGTCCGCCACCACTCCCGCGCCGGCTTGCACGTAAGCGCGACCGTCCTTGAGCAGACAGGTGCGCAGGGTGATGCAGGAGTCATGCGCTCCATCGAATCCAAACCAACCCACCGCCCCGGCGTAGGCGCAGCGTTTGTTTTTCTCCAGTTCATCGATGATCTGCATCGCCCGGATCTTCGGCGCGCCGGAAACCGTGCCCGCAGGGAAAGTGGCCCTCAGAACATCATAGGCACTGTGTTCGGGAGAAAGGGTGCCGGTGACGTTGGAAACGATGTGCATCACATGGCTGTAACGCTCGATGATCATGAAATCATCGACCTTCACACTGCCGTGCACGGCGATGCGGCCGACGTCATTGCGGGCCAGATCGATGAGCATCAGGTGCTCCGCGCGCTCTTTCGGATCGGCCAGGAGATCGGCAGCGAGGGCGTCGTCCTCCTCCGCCGTCTTGCCCCTCCAGCGGGTGCCGGCAATCGGGCGGATATCGATCCTCCCGCCGATCGAGCGGACGTGAACCTCCGGAGAGCTTCCCACGAGAGCAAAGCCCTCCAGTTCCAGAATGAACATGTAGGGAGAGGGATTCACGTGCCGCAGAGCCCGGTAGAGGTCCACGGGCGATCGGCGGAAATCAGCCTGAAAGCGCTGGCTGGGGACAAACTGGAACACATCACCCGCAGCGATGTATTCCTTGCCCTTCAAGACCGCGGCTTCGAATTCCTCCTGCGTGGTATTGCTCGTCGCCTCGCATGGATCCACCTTTGCCAAGCCATTCAAGGGTGGCACATGCAGCGGACGTTCGAGCATTTCCACCGTTGCCGCGATCCTCTCGCGGGCATCGATGTAGGCGGACTCATGATCGTCGTGCTCGTCAAGAAACGCATTGGCGATGATCAGCACCCGGCGGAGTTTCTGATCGAACACCACGAGGGTATCGGCCATGACGAAGACCCCATCAGGAATTCCCAGGACATCCGGAGGTGGATTCGCCACTGTGGGTTCGAACTGCCTGACGGCATCGTAGGAAAGATAGCCCACCAAACCACCGCAAAAGGGTGGCAGATTGCCATGCTGCACGGCCCGATACGGAGCCATGTGGCGCTGCAGGGCCGCGAGAATGTCGTCCTCGACGGTTTCCGTGAAGACCTTCGATCCCTCACGCACGGTGACTTCCCGGCCACGGGCTTCGATCACTCGACGTGGGCCGCTGCCGAGGATGGACCATCGACCGCTCTTGTCGGTGCTTTCCGCACTTTCCAACAGGAAGGAGTGCCGGCCGTCCCGCACCTTGAGGTAGGCGGAAAGCGGCGTTTCAAAGTCCGCAGCGAGCTGGGTGAAGACAGGAATCACATTTCCCCTCTCCGCCAGCCCGGCAAACTCCTCCAGCGAGGGCTCGATCGGGATCCGGTTCACGTGCGGCGGAGTGTGCCCCGCCGGCGGCCGGGTGCAAGCTTTGGCAAAGGCCACCGGGGATTTCCACAAGCGCCGGCTTTCACTCCGCGCGAATCTCCCCGCCCACCAGCGTTTTCCAAACAGCGAAGTCGGCATCGAGAATCACCAGATCGGCGTGAAATCCTGGCTCGATCTTTCCAAAGCCCTCCAATCCCAGCGAGCAGGCCTGGTTCCACGAGGTCGCCTTGACGATCTGATGCAGCGGCAATCCGGTGATTTCCGCCACATGTTTGACCCCGTGATTGAAGCGCAAGGCCGAGCCCGCAAGAGCGCCCCCTTCCTTCAGTCTTGCCGTGCCGTTCTCCGCCACCACCACCAGCCCGCCCAACATCACCTCGCCCTTGTCGATCCACGATGCCGCCATGGAATCGGTGATCATCATCAGACGCTCGATGGGCACCACGCGGAAGATCAGCTTCAGCATGTCCGGACAGAGGTGGATGGTGTCGCAGATCAGTTCGATCTTCAGCGAATCATCCATCAGCCCCGCTCCCACCACGCCGATTTCCCGATGGTGCAAAGGCGTCATGGCATTGCCGAAATGGGTCAAATGACTGAGGCCCGCCGACTTGGCGGTGAGAATTTCCCCGCAGGTCGCCGCCGTGTGGGCAGCGGAGCTGGTGATCCCCATCTGGCGGGCCGCCGCAATCAGCTCGACAGCCCCCGGGAGCTCCGGAGCCAGGGAAACGATGAGAGCCGGACAGATTTCGTGGAGCCGCTTCAGTTCCCCGATGTCGGGCGGTCTAACAAACTCAGGATTCTGCGCGCCAGCCTTGGTGACATTGATGTAGGGCCCCTCGACATGCACCCCGGGGCATCGCGTGAACTCCGGATGGGCCGCATAGGCAGCGCATTTTTCCATGATGCTCGCCAGCTTGTCCGCCGGCTGGGTGAGAGTGGTGGGCAGCCAGGTCGTGACCCCCTCCTGAATTTTCCGTTTCGCGATGTGGCGGATCGCATTCAGATCATCGTCACAGACGTCATGCCGATCCGCACCATGGCAGTGGATATCGAAAAAGCCCGGCATGAGCATGCGGCCACCGGCATCGA
The DNA here is from genome assembly GCA_025457665.1 of Akkermansiaceae bacterium. Taxonomy (GTDB): domain Bacteria; phylum Verrucomicrobiota; class Verrucomicrobiia; order Verrucomicrobiales; family Akkermansiaceae; genus Haloferula. Next base: position 33,375 of record JALOTY010000042.1, read on the forward strand.
TCTCCCTGGCGATCCCCGCAGGCGCATCGCCTTCGAAAACTTCCAGAATCCTGCCGTTCTCCATGACCAATCCGCCCCGGGCGATCTCCACATCCGGAGAAATCACCCGGGCGTTGTGAATGCATGTCTTCATGGGCGAAAACTACGCCAAGACTCCCGACCAAGGCAACCAAAGCGCAAGATTCGAGCAAAAAACCATGGATTGAGGCCATGGAGCACCATCCTCAGCGTTTCCCCATGAGGAGACCTCGGGAACTCCAAATATAGTTGGCCCCGGAAATCACGGTCAGCGCCACCGCCAACCACAGGGAAATGGCCATCAACCATCCGCCCTCGTTCACCGGTTTGGCCAGCTTCCACAGTTGCTCAAACAGCCAGGGCCGATCGCTGAATTCGGAAAAGGAAATCCAGACCAGCGCAGTGATCACATAGGTGAGTTGAAAGGTCGTCTTCCATTTCCCCAGCCGGTCCGCCGCCAAGACCTGCCCAGCCTCCACCGCGATTTGCCGCAGTCCGGTGACAAGGAACTCGCGGGCGATGATCAGG
>JALOTY010000117.1 GCA_025457665.1 Akkermansiaceae bacterium
AGCCCAACAAGAACTCTTCGCGAGAGACTCCTGCAAGAGTCGCCGCTTTGGATTGTGAGATCATGCCGGCTTCATACCATTTCAAGGCTGCTGCAAGCCGCAGTTCACGGGCGAATTGGGCAGGGGACAGACGCAGGGCGCTGAACGCGGATTCTGGGATGTCCATTTCGATGTGCATGCTGCCATGATAGCCCGCAAAGGCACAACTGTCACTGGCATTCTAGGCTGATTGACAGGGCCGCTAAATCATGGGAAGCGGGGGCAATCTCGAGTCGGACGAAACGACCATCGGATTGACGCGGCTGAACTCCAGCGTGCTTGTAAGCCGATCCTCACGACGTCTTGTGCGCAGCATTCGCCGAGCGCTTCCAAGGCAGGATCACCGGCAACGCCACCGACTTCCGAAACATTCTGACGAGACTTCGCATCATCGAGCCCTGACCTGATGTTGACCCGATGGCGAGGTGCGAGGGTAACCGCCGCATTTCAAGGGGAGCGGCGGGAAAGAAAGTACGCGGACCGGGACTCGAACCCGGGACCAATCGGTTAAAAGCCGAGTGCTCTACCAACTGAGCTATCCGCGCTTTTGGTCCACCCCGAGGGGGGCAGGATCAGACCGGAAATTCAAAGAGGGGCGGGCCGGGGCTTGGTGGCGAGGGTTTGGAGGCGGGCGGCGAGTTGGCGGATGAGCGATTTCTCGATGTCGAGCGGCAGGGCGATTTCGGCGCGGGCGAGGGCTTCGGCGGAGTGGCGGCGGCAGGCGGCGGAGAAGGTCGCGGGCTGGGCTTCGGTGAGGCCGATAAACGCGTGTTGCAGCCATTGCTGGACTTCGACGATGGCGGCGCCATCGCGGGCGATGGGGCGGAAAAAGTCATCGAAGAGATCGCCGACCGAGAGGGTTTCGAGCCAGAGATGGGGGTAGAGGATTTCCGGTTCCGCGCGGTCCTGCCAGCGGGAGAGGATGCGGACGCCGTGGGTGAGGATGATGATGGCGGTGCCGGGATCGTTGACGGCGGGCGAGAGGGCGCGGGAGGCGATTTCTGAAAGCACGATCATGCCGAAACGCGGGTCCTGGTGGAAAGTGCGGCTGTCGCCGAGGCTGAAGGCCTGACGGATGCGGTGGAGGAAATCGTCATCGGCTTCCGAAGGGCCGGGGTCGATCCATGCGATGGGTTCGGCGGGAAAGACGAATCTGCCGGGCGCGGCGGGCAGGAAGAGGCGGGCACCTTTTTCCGCAGCGGCGTTTTCGAGAGCGGGGAAATCGATGTGGGTGATGTAGGCGGCGCTGCCGGCGGGGAGGGGGATGGCGGTGTGCGGGATGGGGTGGCGATCGTGGAGCGGTTGGCAGCCGAGGAAGGGCGAGTGGATGCGTTCATCGAAGGCCTCGATGGCGACTTCCTCGACGCGGGCGATGGCATCGCCGAGACGGCCGAAGGTTCGCAGCATCTGGATCCAGCGGACGAAGGTGGCGACGATGATGAGATAAACGATGATCGTGGCGACGAAGAGGATGAGGCGGCCTTGCGGGCCATAGATGCCGAATTCGAGGGTGATGATGCCGACGAGGCTGAAGACAAAGGCACCGAGGAAGGTGGCGAGGACGCTTTGCGAGGTTTTATCGGCCAGGAGGAGCTGGGTGACGCGCGGTGTGGCGGCGCTGCTGGCGGACGCGAAGGCGCTGGTCATGACGCCCAGCGAGAAGGTGGAAACGGCAAGCATCGATGAGGCCAGAATGGATAGTTTTGCATCGACCGAGGAGGCATCGAAGCTCAGGGCATCGATGGCTGGCAGCAGGGGACCGGCGAAAACGCCGAGGAGTGCCACGGCACCGGAGGCGAGGGCGTAGAGGGTGACGCGTGGCCAGATCTGGCTCATCAGGTTCCGCCAGCGCCATTGCCACTGGCGGAGCGGGGTGCGGGGTTGGGTTTCGGTCGTGGGATTCATGCGGATGCTGGGCGGGAAGATGATTCAGAGCGCCGCCATGATTTCAATGTCCGGAATCACCGGATGGCATCCAACAAGTTGAGTTTCGGGCGATCGACATGGAAGGCCTGGAGTCCGCAGGCGAGGGCGGCGGCGTGGTCGAGGCGGGCATCATCGCCGATGTGGAGGACTTGATCAGCGGATAGATCGAGGGCGCGGAGGGTGTGATGGAAGATGGCGGGGTCGGGTTTTCGCGCGCGGGCATCGGCCGAGGAAACAACGAGATCAAAGTGCCCGGTGAGTCCGAGACCCTCGAGGATGGGGTGGAGTCGGCGGTCGAAATTCGAGACGACGGCGAGTTTCAGCCCGGCCTGGCGGGCGCGATCGAGGAACTCCGGGACTTCCGGGAAAAGGGTCCATGCGGCGGGGTCGGCGTAGTGGTCGAAGAGGGCATCGAAGGCCACGCTGGGGATCTCTTGGCCGAGGGCGTGGTGGACGAGGTCGCGCCACCAGCGGCGTTCGATTTCGTGGCCGTCCTCGGGTCCGGAGAAATCGGGCGCTGGGAGGCTGCCGAAGGCGCGGCGGAAGGCTTGGGACATTTCCTCCGGGGTGGTTTGAATCCCGTGCTGGCCGAGGATGCGGGTGTAAACCGAGCCGACGGGTTCAGCGAGATCGATGAGGGTCCCGGCGGCATCGAGAAAAAGGGCGCGGATCACGGGTGGATGATGAGCGCGGCAGGCAGATGAGGCGAGGAGAACTGTTTCGCCGAGCGAGCCCTTTCGCGATGGCTACGGGAGCCCGTCACGAGTCATCGCGGGCCATCCCCATCTCACCTGCAACGCCGAAATCGGGGGGGATTTGTGAACGACGGTGAGGTCGTTCCGAGGCGTTGCAGGTGGAGAGGTGTGGGTGAGGTCGCGGATCAGGGATGGGCCTCGACGCGGACACGGCCGAAGCGCTTGGGGGTCAACTGTGGATCCGTGACCGTGACGCGTTCCCAATCGGCATCGATCGAAACCACGGAGGCGGAGGAAAGATCGAGAGGCTGGAAGTCATCGAGATCCGCGGCGGTTTCCACCTGATAGGTGATGCCGGGATAAGAGGATTCCTTGAGGCGGATGAAGGTGATGACCAGTTCGCCTTGAGCATTGCGTTCGATTTTTGGCAAACCGGCGTTTCCGTTCGATGGGACGATTCCGAGGTTCGGTGAGTTGAGGTCTCCGGCGTTGGGAGCCATGTTGAAGGCGAATTTCAGAAGGTTTGCCACGCCATCGCCGGAGGGGTTGTCGAGATCATCGGAGCCATCGGCCGCCAGGCCTTGCAGGCTGCGCCAGGTATCCAGTGGAGAGATGACATTGAAACCTTGTGCGGCGATTTCCGATGGCAGCCAGCCGCCATGGATGGCGATGGCGCGGACTGTTAGATCGGCTGCGACCGTGAAGGGACCGGTGTAGAGCGTGCCATGGGTTTCCGTGGGATCGCTGCCATCGAGGGTGTAACGGACCTTTGCGCCGATGGCGTTGTTGGTGATGCTGACGACGACGCTGCGTTCGTGCGTGCCGCCGGCAGGGCTGATGGTCGGGCTGGCAGCGGCGATGCCGGGCACCTGCTCGAAAGCACCGATGTCCGGAGCGGTGCCGATGGAGCGGGCGAATCCGCGTTGATCGATGTCGAGTCCGGGGACCGGGGCGGCGGCATCGATTGCCGGGCTGCCGGGTAGCAGGGAATAGGTGATCGTGGCACCGCCATGGTTGCTGAAATCACCGAGGAGAAGCTGGCCGGCGGGGGTATCGATGAGGTTGTTCGATGATGCCGGGTTGAGCGGTCCGCCCCAGAGATTGTTCTGATCCGGGGCGGTATTGCTGGAAATGATGGAGTGAATCACCGTGGCATCGGCAAACACCACGTTCATTCCGCCGCCTAACCGAGTGGCTCCATTCGAGGCGATGGTGAGATGGCGCAGGGTGGCGGTGCCTTCGAAAAGCTGGATGCCGCCGCCATCGAGAGCGGTGTTGAAGGCGATGGTGGAGTTGGTGATTTCCGTCTGGCCGTGGCTCATGATCGCGCCGCCGCCGTTGACCGCTGTGTTGTTGCTGAAGGTGGAGCCGGAGATCACAGCCGAGCCATCAAGTCGCAGCGCGCCGCCATTGAAATCGGAATGGTTGGTGCTGAAGTTCGAGTCGGTGATGGTGAGTCCGTTGAACGAAGTGATGGCCCCACCGAGGACGCCCGCGCTGTTTTGAAAGAAAAGACAATTGCTGATGGCAAGCGTGTGGCTGCTCCAGATCGCGCCGCCGAAACCTGTCGCGGTGGTGGAGTTGTTTTCAAGAGCCGAGCTGCGGATCGTCATGCTGCCGGTGTTGAAGATCGCGCCGCCATTGCCGGCAAAATGGTTTCGCAGCGCGCAAGCGATGATTTCGACCGTGCCTCCAGGGTTGGAAATCGCAGCGCCGGAGCCTGTTTCATTCCGCCCGCCGCTCAGGGTGAGGAGTTCAAGGGTGAGGTTTCCTCCTGACGCCACGACGAAGAGCGGGAGGTCGCCGGGGTTGTTGGTGCCGCTGGCGTCGGCGTCGCCGGAAATCGTGACGCCTTCTGCCGAGCCTGAGAGGGTGAGGCTGCCATCGTTCGACAGCGTGGGGAGAGCACTGGCGAGCCGGATGGTTCCGTCAACGGTGATGGTGATGGTGCTGTCCACGCCATCCGTATTGGCGGCTTGGATCGCTTCGCGCAGGGAGGTGTGGGCGAGAGTGAGGGTGCCGTCATCGGTATCATCGTTGACGGTGACCTGATAGTTCGGGCCGACCTGTGTGGCCCCCTGCGCGAGACTGAACTCGCTGGTGTTGCCGTCGGGATCGGTGGCGGTGGCGGTGACGTAAGCACCCGTCAAGTTGATGCCGGGGAGGGTGGCGGTGAAGGTGGCGTTGCCATCCAGGTCGGTGACGACGGCGGTGGAGCCGAGATACAGTTCGCCTTCGCTGTGACCGGAGGGTTCGGTGCTTTCATTCTGATAGAATTGCAGGGTGTAGGATTTGCTCGGTCGGCTGTTCAAGGTGCCGGTGATGACCGTATCGATGCCGGTGGTGACGGAGGTGAGCACCGGGAAGTTTTGCAGGTAGTTTGGGCCGCTGTCCGTGTCTCCCGTGTCGTTGGGGGTGACTCCATCGTTGTCCAGATCGATGCCGGGGCCGCCGTTGGAGCCGATGCTGTTGCCGAGAATGCGGTTGCCTTCCGGAGGCGTGATCACGGTAGTGATCAAGGAGATGCCGGGACCTGAATTGCCGGAAATAAAGTTGCTGTCACCCGGAGCAGTGCCGCCGATGACATTGTTGGACGAACTTGCGAGCACGATGCCGGTGCCATTGGGAAGGGGGGCGGAGCGATCGCGGGTCGTGCCGATGATGTTTCCTTTCACGACGTTCTCGCGAGCATTGATGCCATCGATCGAGATACCGGCGGTGGTGTTTCCTGAGATCAGATTCTCGGCTCCGGCGCCGCCACCGATGGTTGTGTAACTGAGTCCGTTGATTTGAAGGCCGATGCCATTGGCAAGTGCGGTGACACCATCGGCCTTGGTCCCGATGTAGTTGCCTGTCACGATGCTGAATTGTGCGGGATTTCCGCCGGAGAGGCTGATGCCTGACGTGGAATTTCCCGCGATGACATTGCGGTCCGCCGGAGTCGAGCCTCCGATGGTGCTGTTGAATGCCGTGCCTGAGATGCCGATGGTGTTGGGAAATGGGGTGATCCCGTCGGCGCGCAGGCCGATATGATTTCCGGCGAGCGTATTGCCTGTGATGTTGTTTCCAATCAGCAGCACGCCAAGGAGAGAATTGCCGACGGAGAGTCCCCGGACGGTGGTGTTGGAAGCCATCACTCTCAATCCCACGACTGTGCCGTTGCCATCGATTTCGATTTTGAGGACGGCATCGCTGGCTTGCTTGATCTCCCTGCTGTTAGGGCGGGCTCCTGGCTGGGTGTAGCCATCGATGGTGACTGGTGCGGTGATGGCTGGCAGTTCGGAGCATTGAAGGGTGATGGTATGCACTGCACTGCCGGGGATATTGAAGCTGATGGTGCTGAAGACGCCATCGTTGTTGGCGGCGTTGATCGCTTCGCGCAGGGAGCAGTGGGCGACAGTGGCCGCGCCATCGTCCGTGTCATCGGCGCTGTTCACCACATAGTTGGGTCCGCTTTGAGCAGGCTCGATGATGCTGATGGAGAAAACTCCGGAATCGTCACCTCCACGACCGTCGGAAAAAGTGAATTCGAAGCTATCGGCTCCCTGTTCCGTTCCGGCGCTGTAGGTGATGAGATCGTTGTTGATGTCCAACTGGGTGAAGGTGCTGTTTGCGGACAATGGGACCTGGTTGCGAAGGAGGGATCCGCGAGTCGGCGGCTGGATCAGCGTGAAGGTCAGCGGATCGTTGTTCGGATCCGTGGCAGCAAGGGCTGTGCTGCGAATGAGGCGGGTCGTGCCGCCATTGGCGGTCAGGCCGTTGTTGACACTGAGCGACGGGGCTTGGTTTTCCGCGATGGTGATCTGAAAGGTGCCGCCCGCTGTGCCGCCGAATCCGTCCGATACGGTGAACTCGAAACTGGTGGGGCCACTGGCGGAATGATAACTGACCCGCCCGCTATCGACCTGTGCTTGGGTGAAGGTATCGCCGGCACTCAGATTTGATCCATCTCGTCGGATAAAGCCCTGGGCCGGAGCGGTGACGAGAGTGTAGGTCAGCGCATCATTGTCAGGATCCACGGCGGCGAGGCGATCGCCCCGGATAAACACGGTGGAGTTGAAATCGATGGCGAGTCCGGCATTTGTCACGAGGGCGGGCGGCTGATTCGAAGAGGGCAGGATATTGAAGGTGGTGGTGGTCTGGGCGCCACCGGGGTCCACAAGCGTCAGCCCGAAGCTGTCGCCACTGAAACCGCTGTTTGCCGTGTAGCTCAGCAGGTTGCTGTTGATGTTGGGTTGGAGCCATTCGCTGTTCATTCCGATCAAGGCACCATTCAATCGAAGGTTGCCGTTCGTGGGTGGGGTGGTCAGACGGTAAATCACCGTTGCGCCCTCCGGGTCGCTGGCTCGGAGGCGGTCAGCGCCAATGATTTTGGTGTCGCCGGGACGAAGGGCGAGGCCGCCATTCACTCCCACTTGCGGTGGGAAATTGGTGACTGCCACGGCACCGTTTTCATAGGCTCCGATGTCCGAGCGGTTACCCACTCCGCGGCCGAAGAGCCGTGCGTCTGAGAACAGGGAACTCGAAGGATCCGCGGCATCAATGGCCGGGCTGCCGTTTTGCAGGGCGCGGGTAAAGACCGGTCCGCCATTGGTGGCCAGCGAGGCGAGAAGAGGATCCACTGTGGTAAGGTTGCCTGTGGTGATGCCGGTTATCGAGGATCCGGTCGTTGTTTTGATGAGATTGTAGCCGTTGGAAATGAGACTTCCGAAGACATCGCCTGTGGAATTGTTTGCAACGATGCTGTTGCCGAAGGTCAGGCTTCCCGAGTAATGCATCAATCCTGCGCCGGACGATCCGTTGCCGTTTACGCCCGGCAGGGTTACGCCGCCGATGGAAGTGGAACCGCGAGGGCCGCCGGTGCCACCTGTGTTGTTGGCGATGGTGCAGAAGTTCAGAGTCACCGCAGCGCCGACGGTCTGCACGGTGCCGCCACCATTCCCGCCGTTTCCCGGGTTCCGTCCGACGGTTCTTCCCGCACCTCCCTTTCCTCCGGTGTTTCCGCTGAACGTGCAGTTCGTGAGTTGCAAGGTGCCTGCACTTGCTTGCACGGTGCCGCCACCCCTGCCTCCATTTTGGGTGACCGTAGAGGCGGCGTCGCCGCCATCGCCACCGAGGTTGTCGTAGAAGGTGCAGTTGGTGATGCTCATGGTTCCGCCGGAAAAGGAAACTGCGGCCGCTCCTCCGTTGGTTGGTGCCACGGATGTCATCCGGCTGAGGGCATAGCCATCCCGGCCTCGTTCGCCCTTGAATCCGGTGAAAGTGAGGCGGTTCAAGCTGAGCGAATTGGCGGAGACGACGAGTCCCCGGTGTTGACCTCCGCCGCTGATCGTCACCCCTGCGCGGGATCCATTGATCCTCATGTCCGTGGTGATGGGGGGCAGTGGGGACCTGAGCGAAAGAATGCCGCTCAGCTCATTGGAGAAGAGGATCTCATCATCGGCCTCGGTGAAACCTGCCGCCACGATCGCCTCGCGAAGGGTGGTGCCGCCACTCACTCCGGAGGGGTCCACCACACCATCGCCAGGGTCATCGAGACTGGTCACGGTGAATACTGTGCCGGGGGCGCTAGAATCCGTGCTGGTCAGCTCCAGTTCGGAAAACTGCATGGAATCCGAAGCGCCTCGCACTCCGGTAACCAGAAGGCGGTAGGATAGGTAAGCGGTGGTATTGGGAATCGTCACCGACGCGCCCAAGCGGTTGCGACCGGGATCGGTGGTCAGCCCCGTTGGACCGTCGTAAAGCAAGGTCCAGGTGGAGTTGAGTGAGGTCGTTGCATTGGGGGCATTGGTGCCTTCGAGCGTGATGGTCACTGGATCGCGGGCAGGGGTGTCACCGGCAGTGGTGAGGCGGAGGCCGGTAATCACCCGCTGCCCCGCGGACTGAGTGGTGACGATCAGACCCGTGCCGATACGGCCTTTGTTCAGATATTTTGTGTTGCCGTCATTATCGATGGCATTCGCCGGGCCTTCTGCGGAAGGAACATCAAAGAGCGGGGGGACGGATGAACTGTTCTGTCCTGCCGTCGCACGGATCGCGACGATCGGGTCGCCCGGTGCGGTCATATCGGCCGAGGCGATCGAGGCACACAGGATCATGCATGCGCACACGTGCGAGAGGGTGCGGAAACGGAACGAAGTCGATGTCTTCATCGTTGGATGTGAGTCGAAGGTTACAGAATGGAGCGTGAGGTATGAGGCAACCGTATGCAGATCGATAGGCGTGAAGGAGGAGGGAGGAGGTGGCTCATGACGAAGTTTGATTTTCCCCAAAAGCAGAACCCTTTAGGGCGCAGGGTCTGATGTGATTTTCACTCGGCCAAATCGGCGATGGCTCGATTCGGGATCGGTCACACGAACCTGCTCCCAAGTCGCATCGATCGATTGCACGACCGCTTCGTTGAGCGAAAGAGGTTGCAGTGCGTCAAGGTGATCGCCGGTCTCCACGGTGTAGGTGATACCGGGGTTGGTCGCGGCTTTGCGGCGGATAAAGGTGACGGTCAGACGACCGCTTTCATCGCGCCGGATTCTGGGCAGTCCGGCCGTGCCGCCTTCTGGGAGGATTCCGGTCTGTGGCTGGACGAGGTCACCCGCATTGGGAGCCATGTTGAAGGCGTATTTCAAAAGGTTGGCGACGCCGTCCCCGGAGGGATGGGCGAGATCTTGGGAGCCATCAGCCGCAAGCCCATGCAAAGAGCGCCAGGCCTGAAGTGGGGTCAGCAGGGTGAAGGTGGCGCTGACCACCTGGGATGGCGTCCAACCTGGACCGTAGGCGATGGCACGGACAGTGGCGCTGCTGCTCAAGGTGAATGGCCCCTCGTAAACCGTGCCCTCCGTGGGGCTTGGCGCGCTGCCATCGAGGGTGTAGCGCATGATGGCATCGACCGAAGTCGTGCTGAGGCTGATGAGTGGTGCGTGATTCATGATGCCACCGCTCGGAGAAATGGATGGGGCCGCAGCCTCGGGCATCGTCACGAACTCGAATGCACCCATGTCCGGCGCTGCACCCTGTGGCCGTGAGATTCCTCTTTGGTCCGTGGCAAGGGCCGGCGCGGGTTGGGCGGCATTCACAGCGGGGCTGGTGGAAATCAGTGCCATGGTCCGTGTCGGTCCGCCGTTTGAGGCAAGGGCCTGCAATCCCGAACTGGCCACGTTCACAAGGTTGCCATTGACCCCATGGACCAGTCCACCTGCGTCCATGCTGTCGATGAGATTGTTTCGACTTCCAGCCTGGAGGTTGCCGGTGATGTTTCGGGAATTTCCAGCGACGATGGAGTTGGTGAGCGTGGCGATGCCGCGAGTGGTCATCCGCAGGGCACCTTCCACGTTCGACGAGTTTCCACTGATCGTCACGTGATCCAGCGACACCGTCCCATCAGCGAAAACAGCGCCGGCCACCACGGCTGTGTTTCCGGAAAAGGTGGAGTTCGACAGCAGGGCGGTGGACGTAGGGGCCCAGGAAGCGCCGGTGTAAATCGCCCCACCTTGGCTGTTGGACCCATTTCCAGTGAAGGTGCAGCGGTTCACCACGAGTCTGCCCGTGTTGAAGATAGCCCCTCCGAAGCTCGCGCTTCCTTGGACAAGAGTAAGATCGTTGAGGGTGAGTTTGGGATTCACTCCTGCCACCGCTTCATCAATCATGAACAGCCGCAAGGCTCCACCACCGCTGAGGGTGATGCCCGGGCTCGTGGACAGTCCCTGGATGGTGATGTCTGCGGTATCGGAAATGCGAAAGGCGTTCGGCCCCCAAAGGTTTGCCCCGACGATGCTCAGCACGATGGTTTGGCCCGCCAGATTGGAGCTGAAGGTGATCGTTTGCGGAGTCGCCTGGGTCAGTGCGTAGTTGATTGCCTCTCGCAAACTGGTGCCTGTCCCGCTCGTGGGAGAGATGCTGTTGTTGTCTTCATCTTCAAAGATTGTGCTTGCATATTGTAATAGATTGGAGAAAACCTTTCTTTCAGTCTCAGTATTCCATGCTTGAGAGGCCATGACCAATA
>JALOTY010000158.1 GCA_025457665.1 Akkermansiaceae bacterium
TTTCGGCAGCGCCCACCCCGAAGGCTACCGCAAGGCCATGCGCCTGATGCAACTCGCGGAGAAATTCCGGCTCCCCGTCGTCGCCCTCATCGATACCCCGGGCGCCTACCCCGGCATCGGCGCGGAAGAACGCAACATCGCCGAGGCCATCGCCTACAACCTCCGGGAAATGATGGTGCTTGAAGTCCCCATCGTCGCCGTCGTCCTCGGCGAGGGCGGCTCCGGCGGTGCCCTCGGCATCGGCGTCGCCGACCGCGTCCTGATGCTCGAAAACGCCTACTACTCCGTGATCAGCCCGGAAGGCTGCGCCGCCATCCTCTGGAAACACCGCAAACACGCCCCGGAAGCGGCCGAAGCCATGAAGCTCGCCGCTCCCGATCTTCTCAAACTCGGCCTCATCGATGGCGTCATCGCCGAGCCCGAGGGCGGTGCCCACCACGACCATCTCGCCACCGCCAAGGCCCTCGGTGCCGCCGTCGGCGCGGCCATCGATGAACTCTCCGCCCTTCCGGTCCCCAAGCTCCTCGATGCCCGCTACGAGAAATTTCGCCGCTTCGGCGAATGGACCGACCTCCCCCAAGGGCCCTGAACTCCGATTTCCCAGCTCTCACGGTTCGATCTCTGGAACATGAGTTGAAAGTGCGGAAACCGTGACCGCTGACTCATCTTTCTCGGAGAGTTCGCAACATCCTGAATTCAGAACTGGAAACCACGGATTTCTCGGAGGGCACGGATTCAGAGAGGTTTTTCAGGCAGATCACGTTCATCCACGGGGCGAATCGATCAGGCCAAGCAACACTTTGATGATCCGTGTATCTCCTTGGAATGCCTGGTTCCTCCTTTCCCTCCTAGAATCATCCACCCGTTCCCGTTTCCCGACCTTCGGCCATTGGAGCTTCAGGAATCGAAAGCCGACCCGCACGTGCGCTCACTCCCGAGGCAACTTGCTCCCGTAGATGCTCCGGGAGTCGCTGGATCTGCCGCTTGAATTCCGCACCCGCATCCATTCCCGCTGCTTCCAGTGCCTTCATGACGTAGAGCAAGGCACCCATACTATGGTCCGATGCGTGCGCTGTCGCTACCGCGTGAGCCGCTGCCCTCGCCGCCGCGATGGCTTTTGGCTCAGTGGCTTCTCTCGCGGCAGCGTGAGCGGCAACAGACGCCTTCATCGCCACCCCGGTCTTCACCTCTCCGTTCGCCCAACGCCTCGCTGTCGCCAGGGCTTCCCGGGGGCGGGGATCATCGCGATGGGCTGCAAAGAATCCAATCACCACTTCCGCACAATCCGCGGCCCACACCGCCAGGCAGGCGTGGCTGTCGCGTGGCAGAAGACCTCCCCGGTGCTCCACAATGAATCTGCGATCCCGCATGACCATGGCATGTTCCCTTTCGGACCGGACGTCGAGTCCTTCCTCCCAACCGCCCCCTTGCGCGTGCCGCCTTTCATGGGGTGTGAAATATCACAACCATGCCTCCAGTGCCGAATGCACGGCAAATCCTCTGCCTTGAAAACGTGAAGCCAGGAAAACCGGCACAAAGCCAGTCGCCACGCCTCCGAAAGCCGAGTGATGTCTCTCCCCTGTGCCTGCGCCATTCATTCTGAGTCGCGACTGGAAAACGCAAAAGGCCTGAAACCGCCGCCGCCCTCATGACCGGGCTCGTTCAAGAAACGATAGGTTGGAGGCTGTCGCTCAAACCTGTCATTTGGGTTCGGGTTCTTATTCTTTGGGCTGGGTAGTCTTCGGTGGTATTACTTTGCCGTGCTTGGCCAAGCGTGACTGAACACCTCCAATTCCTCTCTTGTGCTTTTTGGCGATCTCTTCGATCGACAACTTGGAGTGGTATCGTGAGAGTAGCTGCTTGTCTTCCTCCGGTGTCCAAGGCTTTCCGTGATTATCAGCAACGGATATCTTGGCATCAGTGTCGAGTGGTGTGGGTGACCCCGCAATCATAGATGCCTTGCCGTTCTTCTGTTGGGCGGCTGCGACCGAAAGAAGCTCACCTGCGATGGCGATGGCTTGGGTAGGCGTGATTCGTAGTGCTGCCTTAAAGGAGGTGATCCCAATGTCATCTTCCGTTGGGTGCTCGCGGCGCAACTGGAGCCAGATCTTCGTGCTATCACTGTAAATATGCACCGCATCAGTAGCATTGATGGGGATAGACTTGGCTCGAATTCCTTTTGGTGTTGCCATACGTGGTCTAGGTATCTCGGCGGTATTCTCGTAATTCTTATCCGAACGTTAGAGCGCACACGTGGGTAGCGCATGAAGGGAGGGAGAAGTGAAACTGGAGAGATTTTCCCCGTCGATGTGCCGCGGCTTGTTGGGGATAGGCCCTAGGGGTTGGGTCTGCTTCTCGGTTGCTAATTTTTAGTGTTTAATAGGGTGACCACGCAGCTCGAACTTTAAGGCACCATCGTCGCGAAAGACAAAGTATTCTGAGCCAATTGTCCCGTTTTTGTCCCGCTTGATCCCTGCGACCCTAAACGCGACACCTGCTGGATTGATTTCGACAATTGATCCCCACGCACGCCGACTCCAGGGACTCCAAAAGGTCTGTCGGTAGATCCGCATCTTATCTTTATCGGTGAAAATCGCATTTTCAGATTTGAGAAAGTTCAGCACTTGCTTCTGCTCGTGGGAAGTCAACGAAGCTGTGTTGTTGACTCGGGGGGTGAGATC
>JALOTY010000043.1 GCA_025457665.1 Akkermansiaceae bacterium
GGAGGGGCACGATTGGTTTGAAACCCACCGCGTCCCCCCGGACACGCGCGTGGAGGAGCAGCGCTACACTTTTCATCCGGAGGCCTGATGGCGGCCGTGGCTTCCGGATTGCAATCTCCGGGGAAAATGGCGGAATGCGAGGACCCAAATGGCGTTTCTTCGCCTGAAGGAAAAAACCTCACCCGCCCGCGCCATGTCTGCCTTCGACCCCGCATTCATCGAGGAAATCCGCCGCATGGCCGCGGAGGGACGGAAGATCGATGCCATCAAGCGCCTCCGCACCCGCCATGCCTTGTCCCTCGCCGAAGCCACGGATTTCCTGCAAGCGGTGATGCGGGGCGATGACCCGGAAGCTGCGCTGCGGGCACCGGGACTGAGGAAAACCGCAGTCGGCCCCAAGCGGGCCCGGAGGATCGATCGCGGGAGTCTGCTGGCATTCCTGATCTTCGTCACCCTCGGCCTGGCCTTGCTCGGCTTCGGACTGTGGCTGGGGAAACGCGAGTATGATCTCAAGCAGCGCGGCGTGCCGGTGCAGGCCACCGTGGTGGAAAATCTCAAGGAACGGAGGGGATTCACCCCCGTTTTTGCCTTCGAATGGGAGGGGAGCGAGAAGACCGTGGTCAGCGAACTGACCAGCAGCGTCCAAGGTCGGCCCGTCTATGAAGTGGGCGAAACCGTGGGCCTGCGGGTGGACCCGGCGGACCCGGAGCGGTTTTCGACCGACGATTGGTTTCACTCGTGGTTCGCGCCGACCCTGCTCGGATTCATCGGCGGCATGCTCCTGCTGGTGGGCGGAGGGGTCAGCTTCCTTTTCCTCCGGCGCTGAGCCGGGGGAAACCCGTTGGGGTCACCAATCGATGTTCTGCCCGCGGGTATCGATGTGGGTGAAGGACCCGTATCGACCGATGCCACCGCTGAAATGGCCCTTCGAACGCAGGTCGCGAGCGGCTTGGGCGATGACTGAGGCGGCGACCGGGAAAGAGACATCGACCGCGACATTCGTCTGGTGCCAGGAGCCGCGGCGGGCACCGAAGCAGCGGGCATTGTAGGCCGGGCTGCGGTAGATCGAGATCAGCTCCTTCACCGGCTGGCCGACTTCCGTGCTGACGAGGTCGATGGCGCGGAGCGTGGGCGCGATGTTCCGCCACATTCTTTTGGGCGGGAGGGTGTTCCAGACATTGCCGCGGCGCTTGGCGTGGGCCTCGATGACCATGCGCGGGGTGATGTTGCGGAGCTTCAGGCTGGCGAGGAAATCGGCGTATCCCTTGAGTTCGGTTTCCCGGGCGATCCACTCTCCGGGCAGGCCGGTGAGGTCCAGTTTCGCCTGTTTTTCCGCTTCGCGACGCCGGAAGAAAAAGGCGTGGGCGGGGGTGGTGGAGCCGACGAGTGCGGCGCCTGCGGCCAGAAGACCGAGGACTTGGCGGCGGTTCTGCAGGGCGGGAACGGGAGCGGCTTGCGGGGAATTCATCTCAGGCTTAAGGGGTTGTCTGGCCCAAGCACGAGGCGTGCCGGAGCCCGGGGTTTCGTCCGGGGGCTGCCCCCCGGGAAATGACCCGGGGACCCAAGCGGACGGAATGGGGGTTCGGCAAGACATTTTGACTAACAATTCATTCCGCGGGATCCTTGCCTTTCCGCCGGACGCATCGAAACTGCCCCCCAATGACCCGTCGATGGACCCTGACGGCCCTGCTTGTGGCCACGCTGGCGCTGGCTTTTTCCGGTGCTTCCGGCCCCTGGGTGGCCTGCTGGCCGGCCTTGGTTTCACTGACCGTGATCGTGCTCACCCGCCAGGCGGTGACCGGGCTTGCGGTGGGCCTGCTGACGGGTTGCCTGTTGATCGCCAAGGGCCAGCCGGGGGAAACCCTGCGGACGCTTTTCGAGGATCACCTTTTCCCTGCCCTGCTCGGGCCCTGGCATGTGGGCGCCTTGGTTTTCACCCTCCTCCTTGGGGCCTT
Source organism: Akkermansiaceae bacterium (assembly GCA_025457665.1). GTDB lineage: Bacteria > Verrucomicrobiota > Verrucomicrobiia > Verrucomicrobiales > Akkermansiaceae > Haloferula. Next base: position 1,956 of record JALOTY010000043.1, read on the forward strand.
CGCCGGGATCCTGGAATCCTCCGGCGGCTTCGAAACCCTGCTGCGGCGCATGCTGGGCCGCGGTCGGGCCGGGGAAAGGGTTCTGGGGGCCACCTACGGGATCGGCCTGCTGTGTTTCTTCGACGGCCTGGCCAACAGCCTGCTGCTCGGCCGCATCGCCCGGCCCGCCGCCGATCACGCCGGGGTCCCGCGGGAAAAACTCGCCTGGGTGGTGGATTCCACCAGCTCACCGGTCGCCTGCGTGGCCTTTCTTTCCACCTGGATCGCCACCCAGCTTTCCCTCATCGGCGACAGTCTGCCCGGAAAAGATCCCTACGCCCTCTATTTCCAATCCATCCCCGCCAACCCCTACTGCCTGCTCACGCTGGCCATGATCCCCCTGGCCCTCCTCTGGCGCTGGGAACCGGGGCCGATGAAACACTGCCGCCCGGTCAAGGCCCCGGCAGACAGCGGGAAAAAGGAAAGCGACTGCCCGATCTGGCGCGTGCTGCTGCCACTGGCGGCGCTGGCCCTTTCCATCGCGTTTTTCTTCCAGCTCCTCTCCGGCGAGCCGGTGCGGTTGTTTTCGCTCGATGCCTGGCGCGCCGCCGCCTCTTCCAGCGCCGGTCCTGCCGCGCTGGTCGCCGGGGCAGTCGTCGGCCTCCTCACCGCCCTCGCCTGCCACCCGCGACCCACCGCCGCCAAGGACTCCGCCATCCTCGGCGCGGCAGGGCTTTTGCCTGCCCTGATCATCCTCGTGCTGGCCTGGGCGCTGGGATCGGTCTTCAGCGCCATGGGCGCCGCCGAGGCCATTCAAAAGGCACTTCAAACCGCCGTCCCGCCGGACTGGCTGCCACTGACCATCTTTTTCAGCGCGGCCGTGATCTCCTTTTCCACCGGCTCGTCCTGGGGGACCATGGCGCTGGTCATGCCCCTGGCGCTCGGCTCGGCGGCGGTGGCTCCGGGCTTCGACCCCGCGCTTTTTCCTGCGGTGATCGGGGCGGTCTTCGGCGGAGCGGTTTTTGGCGACCATGCCAGCCCCTTTTCGGATACCTCCATCGTCAGCGCCCACGCCTCGGGCTGCGAAACGACCGCCCACGCTTGGACGCAGCTCCCCTATGCCCTCACGGTGGCCGTGGCATCGATCCTCGCTTACGCCATGATCGCCCTGGGCAGCCCGGCGTGGCTGTCCACGCTGGCGGCGGGCATCGGGCTTTTGCTCCTCATCCGCATCCTCACCCTGCGCCGGAAGTCAGCGGGCTGAAATCGCGACCTGCTTCACGGCTCGACAAACCCAAACCCAGCGCCCCACACTTCCCGGGAGGACATGCGGATTTCGGATCGATACATCGGACGTGACATCATCAGCGGCACGCTGTTCGCGATCCTTCTGCTCAGCCTGCTTTTGGTTCTGGGCAATGTTTTCAAGCAAATCCGGCCCCTGCTGGTCGAGTTCGGCGCACCGCTTTCGGTGATGGTGGACTTCATGCTCAGCGTGCTGCCGGTCTCGCTGATTTTCACGATTCCCTGGGGTTTCCTCTCCGCCGTGCTGCTGGTGTTCGGCCGACTTTCCTCGGACAACGAACTGAGCGCCTTCCGTTCCGCGGGCATGAGCCTGACACGGATCGCCGCCCCCGTGATCGTCATCGGCGCGGGACTTTCGCTGGTCTGCCTGTGGCTCAACCTCGAGGTCTCGCCCAAGGCCACGCGGGGCGTTCAGGAAATCGTCCGGGAAACCATCATCCGCGACCCCCGCACCCTCCTGCGGGCCGGTGTGGACCAGAGCCGTTTCAGCAATGTCCGGGTCTATTCCGCTTCCGACGATGGCGAGGTCTTCAAGAACTTCCACGTTTTCCTCATGGGTGGAGACGAGGATGGTCCGGGCGGCTCTTACGTCCATGCCGAGACCGCCACCACGGTCAACGACGAGCAAAAGCGCGAGATCCGCCTGCGATTTACCGATGCTTTCATCGATAGCAGCCGCCCGGCGAAACGGGACCAAGCCGCCACCAACGGCACGGCGGCGAACGGCCGGGAGGATTTTTCCCTACTCTCCCGGGAGCTGCAATGGATGGTCATCGACTACAGCAACGACGCCCGCTCGACGAAGCTCAATCCCGGTGCGCTGAACAATGCCGAGCTGGACCGCGTGATCAGCGAATATCCGCCTCTGGGCCCCACACCGCCGGGTATCGTGCTCAGCGAGCAACAGCTCAAGAGCCGGGCGATCGATGAAGCGATCCGCACCCAGGTCCGGACGCGTTGCCGGGTGGAGCAAACCCGCCGCTACACCAGCTCGTTTGCCTGCCTCGCCTTCGCCCTCATCGGAGTGCCGCTAGGCATCAAGGCAAAGCGACGCGATACCTCCTCAGGCCTGATCCTCAGCCTGCTCATCGGTGCGGCCTATTTCGCCGCCGGCATGCTGATTTCGCCCAGCGAGCATCAGACTTCCCTGCTGTGGGTGCCGAACATCGTCTGCATCCTGCTCGGTCTGTTCCTTTTCCGGCGCGCCCGATTCCGTTGAAACCTCCCGCAGCGGATGAGCAAGAATTCTCCCATCACCCGCTTCACGAACGGCCTCATCCGCTTCTTCCGCGAGGGCAGCGTTGACCCGCTTGCCATCGTCGGGCCTGTCCGACGCTACAATCTCACGAAACTCAAGGCCGACCTCGGTGCCGCCCCGAATGTCGCCCTCCTCGCCGTCCCCCAGGGCATGGCCTTCTCCGCGATTGCCGAGCTGCCGATTTCCTTCGGCATCATCGGCTCCGGCATCGCCGCCATCGTCGCACCGCTCTTCGCCGGATCACGCCACACGATCCTCGGGCCAACGAACGCCACGGCATTCATGCTCTTCAGCTTCTTCGCCGCGGATCGCGCCATGGCCGCGCGGGAAATCGAATTGGTCCCCCTGCTCGTCCTGCTCGTCGGGCTGTTTTGCCTCATCGGCGGCATCCTGAAGATTGCCGACCTCCTGCAATACGTCTCCCGCTCCGTGCTCGTCGGCTACCTCACCGGTGCCGCGGTCCTGATCATGGCCAACCAGATGAAACACGTCCTCGGCGTGGCTCAGCAGGTCGATGCCGTGCATCCGGGAAATTTCATCACCCTCGTCATCGCCCTGATCAAGGCGCTACCAGCCGTCCAGTGGCAACCCGTGGTGGTGGGAGCCACCACCGCCGGTCTCTACTTCGCCGTGCGACGCTGGAAACCGAAATGGCCGGCTTTTTCCATCGCCCTCGTGGTGGCGGCGGCGATTTTCGGGCCACTCATCCATTTCACTGCCGTCTTCGCCGGGCAGCCGACCTTTGAGAACTTCGAGCTGAAGGATCTGGTCCCACGGCTGCCGGATTTTTCCAGCAGCCGGGTCTTCGATGACATTGGCTCGCTCGCCGGCATCGCGCTGGCCATCGCCTTCCTCGCCTGTCTGGAAAACACGGTCATGGCGAAATCCCTGGCGTCCCGTTCGGGCGATCGTGCCGAGGTCAATCAGGACATGTTCGCCGTCGGCGCCGCCAATCTTGCCTGCGCTTTCTCCGGCGGCATGCCCGCCTCCGGTTCGCTGACCCGCTCCGTCCTCAACTACGAGTCCGGTGCGATGACCCGTTTCGCCTCGATGTTCTCGGGCATTCTCGTGCTGGGCATCGCCGTCCTGCTGGCACTCACTCCCGGCTGGGGCCTGCCGCTCATCGATTTCGTGCCGATTTCCGTCACCGCCGCCCTGCTCATCATCGTCGGCATCGGGCTGATCAATCGACCGAACATCCGCGTCTGCCTGCGTTCCACGCACGACGATGCCGCGGTGGTTGTCACCACCTTCGGTGCTACGCTCTTCGCTCCACTGCATGTCGCCATCTTCATCGGCGTGGCCCTCTCGATCTCGCTTTTCCTCCGGCGGGCGAGCAAGCCGCACCTGGTCGAATACGAATTCGCCGAGACCGGTGAACTCCGGGAAATGGGGGAAAAACGCCAACGTCCGAATCCCGCGATCTCGATCGTCCACGTCGAAGGCGACCTCTTCTTCGGTGCCGCCGAACTTTTCCGGAATCAGGTGCAACGCACGGCATCCGATCCTTCCCTGCGCATTCTCATCCTGCGGCTGAAAAACGCCCGTCATCTCGATGCCACCTCGGTCCTTGCCCTGGCCGAACTGATCCGCTTCATGCGTGCCGGCGGCCGTCACGTCCTGATCTCCGGCGCGCCCCGCGAAGTTTACAAGGTCCTGCGCAACTCGGGCACGCTTGAGCTGATCCAGGAAGGTGCCGACCGGTCCGCGGGTGAAAGCAACATCTTCCTCCAACGCCCCAGCAACCCCAACCTTTCCACCCGCGACGCCCTCAAGCGCGCCCAGCAGTTGTTAGGCGGCGAAAAGGCCGACATCCGGATCTTCTACGATCCCAACAAAAAATAAGTCCGGACCCGTCAAGAAAGGCACCAAAAGCTTATCTAACAAAACACAACTCGCTTCAGCCAAGTTCGGCCAAATCCGGCCAAAGTCCCTTCACAAGCGTTTCCTGGATTTCCTCCATCCTCTGGCGCTCGGCATCCTCCTCATCCTCGTGCCCTGCCAAATGGAGCAGTCCGTGGACGAGATAGCGCAACAGCTCGCGCAGTTCCGGCTCACCATATTCGGCAGCCTGACGCTTGGCGACTTCCACGCCGATGACGATTTCCCCGTGTTCGAAAGTGATGACATCCGTGGCGCCCTCGATCCCCATGAAATCGCGGTGAACCCGATCGCTGGTCGCATCATCCACCAGTGCGACTTCCACTTCTTCCAGCGCGTGGAGCGGGGCTTCGGCGGACAAGGCATGCTGTCGCGCGATTTCACGTGCCGCCCGGGTGCCTGCCCTTTCGAGACCCACAAGCCAGGCATGGGGAACCGGCGCGGCGCTTTGGTGATCGCAAATGAGAACTTCGTGTTTCATGTTCCTGCCGCCTCCTCCGCGGGTTTCACGGGCTCCTTGATGCCTTCCCGGATCGCCTCTTTGCGACCGTGACGGGATTCGAGATCGGATTTTTTCGACTCGTCCTTGGGATAGTCGATCCGGCTGTGAAGCATGCTGCGCAGGGTTTTGGAAAACACCTCTTTGACCAGAGTCAGATCGCGAATGGTGAGTTCGCACTGGTCGAGCTGACCATCACTGACGCGAGCCTGCACCAGGTCATCGACGAGTGCGCGGATCTTCGCCGGAGTCGGTTTCTTCAGGCTTCTCGAAGCACTTTCGATCGCATCCGCCAGACTGATGATCCCGCTTTCCTTGCTGCGCGGACGGGGTCCGGGGTAGCGGAAATTCTTTTCATCGATCCGCGGCAGGTCCTCGGGGTTTTCCAGGCGTTTCTCGATTTTCTCCATCTCCCCGCGCTTCAACTCCTGGGCGCGACGGTAGAAATAACTGACCAGCGAATCGCCATGGTGCTCGCGGATGACATCGATGACCCGCGGGTTCAGCCGATGCTTCAAAGCAAGGTCCACGCCATCCTTCACATGGGCGATGATGATCAGCGAACTCATCGTCGGCGTCAGCGCGGAGTGGGGATTCTCCCGACCTTCCTGGAGGTTCTCGATGAAATACTCCGGCTTGTTGAGTTTCCCCACATCGTGGAAATAGGCGCAGACCCGGCACATCGCGGCATTCGCCCCCACGGCTTCGGCGGCGGCTTCCGCCAGCGAGGCGACCACGAGGCTGTGGTGGAAAGTGCCGGGTGCCTCCAACTGCATCCGGCGGAGCAGTTTGTGATTCAGGTCACTTTGTTCCAGCCAACTGATGTCCGTGGTGAGGTGGAAGGTGCTTTCGATCACCGGCAGCAGCCCGGAAACCAGCAGTGCGGTGCCGATCCCGACACCCAGGGCCGAGCCCACCGCGAGACCGAGCAATTGCCAGTCGGTCGCCGTTGCCCCGACGCCCACCGTTCGCAGATCGATGACGCCGAAAACCAAAGCCAGCAGCAATGCGCTGAGGCCGGAATACAGACCCGCCCGCAGCAATTGCACCCGCCGCCGCACCTTGCGCAGGGTCAGGGAGGCCACCAGCCCGCTGATCAGACTCACGCAGAGGAAAAGCGCCTTGTGGTCGTCATCCATCAACAAGGTTCCCAGCAGAGACGCATAGACCGCGGAAAAGACCCCGGCCGGCCCGCCGAGAAGGACCGCATGGATCATCGGCCCCACCACGAAGGGCGTCAGCAGCAAGGCCACCGCGAAGGGCAGGCGGTTCGCCTGCACGACCCAACCGACGACCTCCACCAGCAGGAGCTGACCGAGCAGCCCGAGCATCATCAGCAGCACCCGGCCATTCCGCTCGACCACCCGGGGGTGGTTCAGCTCGATGACCGTCATGGCGGAAATCGAGAGGAAAAACGCATACATCGCCCCGTCCACCGCGCGCCGACCTTCCTCACCTCCGCCCAGGCCGCGCATGACCATCACGGCCGCCGTGACGCAGAAGGCCAGATAGAGGGCCGCCCGCACCCAGGGCGAGCGGTTCAGGGCGGCGATGACGGCATCGTCGTTCTGCACCCGGCGCTTTTTGCCCGAAGACATGCCCTTCCGGGCGAGCCGCCAGCGTTTGAAATCTTCGATGAATCGCACGGACTAAACACGGAGGTTGCAGGAAGTGTCCGGAGACACCTGAGGGGCGTGTCAGCCACGCCCCTCGCGGAGACCTACCTAGCCTCAAGCGGACCGCTTGGCAATGGTCAAAAACGCCGGGGCGGAGAGGCAGAAAGGGCCGAAATGGCTCACTTCCGGCGTTTTTTGCCGTATTGAACCTTCTTTTTTGCCGAAACAGGAGCCTCGCCGCCGCCCTTGAGCTTCGCAATCTGGTCGCGCAAATGGGCCGCCCGCTCGAATTCCAGCTTGGCCGCCGCCTCGCGCATTTCCCCCTCCAGTTCGGAAATCACCCGGACCTTGTTGTATTCCTCCTCATCGTCCGCCACCAGAGATCGCTCCATTTCCCCGGCCTTCGCCCGCTGGTTCGCATAGAGCTGGAGGCTTTCCTGCACCGCCCGCACGACGCTCCGCGGGGTGATGCCGTGGCGCTCGTTGTGCTCCATCTGCCGTTCGCGGCGGTAGTCGGTCACATCGAGCAGACGCTGGATGGAATCCGTCACCACATCGCAGAAAAGCACGCACTCGCCGTTCAAATGCCGCGCCGCCCGCCCCGCGGTCTGGATCAGGCTGGTCTCATTGCGCAGGAAACCCTCCTTGTCCGCATCCAGAATGCAGACCAGCGAAACTTCCGGCAGATCGAGCCCCTCCCGCAGGAGGTTGATGCCTACCAGAATGTCGAACTCCGCGGCCCGAAGCTGGCGCAGAATCTCCACGCGCTCGACGGCATCCACGTCCGCATGGATGTAGCGCACCTTGAGCCCGGTGCCGATGAGATACTCGGTGAGATCCTCCGCGGTCTTCTTCGTCAAAGTGGTCACCAGCACGCGCTCACCCTTTTCCACCCGCTGGCGGCAGAGTTCGATGGTTTCATCGATCTGCCCCCGCAGCGGCCGCATCTTCACCACCGGATCGAGCAATCCGGTCGGGCGGATGATCTGCTCAACGATCATCGGCCGCCCGGCCTTGCGGACATCGAAGGCATCGATCGGTTCTGAACTCGGGCTGGGTTCGATGCGCATCTTGCGGAGGTCGAAATGCGTGAACCCGCGGTCGTCGCCCTTGCCCTTGACCGGGATGTAGCGCGGATTGTCCGGCCGTGAGTTCACCACCTCGAAAGGCCCCGGAGTGGCGGAAACGTAGAGCCGCTGGTTCGTCATCTGCATGAACTCGTCAAACCGCAAAGGCCGGTTGTCCATTGCGCTCGGCAGGCGGAAACCATGCTCCACGAGCACGGATTTTCTGCTACGGTCTCCCTCGTACATCCCGCCGATCTGCGGAATGGAAACGTGGCTTTCATCGATGAGCGTGAGGAAACCTTCCGGAAAGAAATCCAGCAAGGTATAAGGCCGCGCCCCCGGCGGACGGCCGGTGAGGTGGCGCGAGTAGTTTTCGATGCCCTGGCAGAAACCCATCTCCCGCATCATTTCGAGATCGTATTCCGTGCGCATCCTCAGCCGCTGGGCCTCGATGAGTTTGCCCTCTTTCTCGAACCACGCCACGCGCTCATCCGCCTCCTTGCGGATCTCCACCATGGCCTTCTTCATCTTGTCCCCCGGAGTGACGAACTGCTTGGCAGGAAAGAAGGTGTATTTGTCCACCCGATCGATCACCGCACCGGTCAGGGTGTCGATGGTCGAAATCCGGTCGATCTCATCGCCAAAGAACTCCACGCGCACCGCGGTTTCATCGAGGAAGGCCGGATGGACCTCGACCACGTCCCCGCGGACCCGGAATTTCCCGCGGCCGAAGGCGATGTCATTGCGCTCGAAAAGCAAGGCCACCAGGCTCTCTAACAGATCATCGCGACCCACCGCCTGACCGACCCAGACCGGCACCATCATCCCCTCGTAATCCTCCGGCGAGCCGAGGCCGTAGATGCAACTGACCGAGGCGACGACGATGACATCCTCGCGCGTGAGCAGCGAGCCCATGGAGGAGAGGCGCAGTCGCTCGATCTCGTCGTTGATGCTGGAATCTTTTTCAATGTAGGTGTCCGTCCGCGGGATGTAGGCTTCCGGCTGGTAGTAGTCGAAGTAGCTGACGAAGTATTCGACCGCGTTGTTCGGGAAGAAATTCTTGAATTCCGAGTAGAGCTGGGCGGCGAGGGTCTTGTTGTGGCTCATGATCAGAGCCGGCTTGCCGATCTCGCGGATGACATTCGCCATCGTGAAGGTTTTCCCCGATCCCGTGACGCCGAGAAGGGTTTGGTGCCGGTTTCCGGCTTGGATCGATTTGACCAGTTTGGCGATCGCCTGTTCCTGATCGCCCCGCGGTTTGTAGTCACTGACCAGCTCGAATGCCATCCCGCCCCACCCCTATGCCAGCATCGCCCAACCCGCAAGCAGGGCGATGGCATCAGACCTTGGCGACATCGCCCGCGGCGGTGAAACCCACGGCATGCAGGCCGATGCCTTTTTCCTCGCAGAGGCGGCGGACCTTGTCGGCTTCGAGGATCAGCGTCCGCCGGGCTTCGATGGCGATGGCCCCCACGCCGGCTTCGGCGCAGGTTTCGATGGTCTGCGGGCCGACGACCGGGACATCGAAGCGGAAATCCTGATTCGGCTTCGAGACTTTCACCAGCATCACATTTTTTCCGCGGCCGAGCTCGCCACCGCGGCGGATGCAGGCATTGGTGCCTTCGAAAGCCTCGACGGCGAGCACGGTGCCATGGCGGATCACCACGGTCTGGCCGATGTCGAGGCGGCTGGTTTCCTTCGCGATGCGGAAGCCGAACTCCGCGTCGCGCAGTTGCCGGTCCTTGAACTTCGGCCCGAAGACCGGCCCGGGACCGGGAAGCAGGTCATCGAGAAAAGTCGTGGCAGGCAGCAGGGTGATGCCATCCTTGGCCATTTCATCGGCAATCGCCCCGAACAGCGTCTCGGCATTTCTTTCCGGTACGCGGGCGAGCATCATCAGCGTGCGCAAGTCCGGCCGGAGGTCGAATAGGTTCTTCGGCGCGATCTGGCCGACCATGACCGCTTCGAGCGCCCCCTGCTTGCGGAAAAAGCGGATGGGCTTCGAGAGCTGGCCCACGCGCATCCATTCGACGGCATCGACGAGACGGGTGACCTCCTCGCGGGTCTCGTTTTGGAAGGCGGCCATCACCAAGCGGACGCCGGGGCATTTCCGCCGTGCGGCATCGATGAAAACCTCCGGGTAGGCCCCGTTTCCCGCAATGATGCCGATCGTTCTAGGGTCCGCCATGCCGGGATTCAGAGGTGAGAAAATAGCGGCTGTGGGACTCGAACCCACACTCCGAAGAACTCGATTTTGAGTCGAGCGCGTCTACCAATTCCGCCAAGCCGCCCTTGGGTGGGCGGATGCTGCCCGGCCCACCGGAGCCATGCAAGCGACAAATCGACCGGATCAATGGCCAGCAAGATAACGCTCGGCCTCCAAAGCCGCCGCACAACCCTGGCCAGCCGCGGTGATCGCCTGGCGATAATAGTGGTCCGCCACATCGCCCGCCGCAAAGAGCCCGGCCGTTTTCGTTGCCGTCCGCCCGGGCTGCTGGATGATGTAGCCGTTTTCATCGAGGTCCACGAGGTCCCCCAGGAAACCACTGTTCGGCACATGGCCGATCGCCACGAAAACGCACTTCACTTCGAGTTCTTTCTCCGCTCCATCCACCGTACTTTGCAGGGTCACGGCGCGCATTTCACCCGCGTCATCGGTGAGGTAGGCGGAAACGGTCGAGTTCCAGACCGGCTCGATCTTCGGATTCGCCAGAACCCGGTCGGCCATGATCTTCGAAGCGCGGAGTTCTTCGCGGCGGTGGATGAGGTAAACCCGGCTGGCGAATCGGGTCAGGAAATCGGCCTCTTCACAGGCACTGTCGCCACCGCCGATCACGCAGACCGGGACATCGCGGTAAAAGGCACCATCACAGGTCGCGCAGGAGGTCAGGCCGTGGCCGATGAGTTTTTCCTCACCCGGCAGGCCGAGGTGGCGGGGGGCAGCGCCGGTGGCAACGATGACCGTGCGGGCTTCGAGCGTCTTGTCGGCCGTGACGACCTCAAAATGCCCGGCGGAGGTTTTCACCAGGGAATCGACCTTCGCAAACTCGATGCGGGCGCCGAATTTCTCCGCCTGCTGCTGCATGTTCATCATCAACTGCGGCCCCATGATGCCCTCGGGAAATCCGGGGAAATTCTCGACCTCGGTCGTCGTCGTCAGTTGTCCACCCGGCTGGGTGCCGGAAAGCATGAGGGGCGAGAGATTCGCACGGGCGGTGTAGATCGCTGCGGTGTATCCCGCGCAGCCGGTGCCGATGATGATGACGTCTTCCATGGTTCTGAGAGTCGAGTGCGCGGCCAGTATTCCGGCGATTTCCGGCCGGGGTCAACCAACATCCGGACCGATTGCCCTCATGGCGAAACGGAAACCCGATAGAAACCCCGGGTTCCCGACGCTCCACCGGGGTCGCTCAGGACAAGCAGCTCCCCATTTCCCGCCACCGCCGCACCGACCGAGGTCCACGGGCCGGCCAGGCCGGGAGCGCGCTCGAGTTGATAGCTGTGTCCGGCATGACCCATGATCGTGACTTGGAAATTCTGGCCATCGCGCGCGGCACTGAGGATGCGGCGCTCGGTGTTGGCGATGACGATGCCGCTGTTGATGAGATTTTCAGGCAGCGCGCTGCCACTCGTCAGCAAGTCGAGGATGCCTGTGTTGGTGAAGCTCCCTGCCACCATGAGTTGCGCCCCACCCGTGACGCGCAGCGTTCCGTAGTTGGTCACATTTCCCTGAATCGAAAGCGTTCCGGAACCCACGCTGGCCACACCCGAGTTTTGGAAATCCCCGCTGAAGCTTCCACCCGTGCTCGTGAAGGTCCCCCCTTCCTCGATCGTCAGGCTTTCCACGCTCACCGATCCCCCTTCCAGCGCGAATGTCGCTCCACTGGCCACGGACATCGCCGCGGTGTTCGATAGGATTCCGCCGGAAATCAATCGCAAGGTCCCGGCTTCCACCTGGGTTTTGCCACGATGCAAGACCTGCCCACCAAGCGACCAGATGCCGCCGCCGGTTTTCACGATCGCGGTCGTCGTCGTGGCAAATTGTTCATCGATCTTGCCAAGGAATGTCGCATCCGTACCGCGCTCCCCGATGCGATAGGTCAAGGTCCTCGATCCCGTGGGGCCGCCACGGAAAAAGGAATTGGCCGCCCCCCCCAGCGAGCCGATGCGGATCGTGGTGCCCGCGCCGTTGTTGACGATGCCGCTCATGTAAAAATAGGTCCCAGCGGAAAGATTCACCGCTGCCTGCGGAAGTCCCGCCCAGGCGTAGTTTGAAGCGATGCGGAAATCCCCCGAGCCGGTGGTGGTGACATTCATTAGTCCCGAAAACCCGCTCCAATCGCCCGTGACATCGGCCCGCACATAGTTGGTCCGGTATTCCAAGGTGCCACTTCCAGTCACGCGTCCGCTGAAGCCACAACGCGGCGCGACTTCGAGCCGTCCGCTGCTTTCCACATGAAGCGCGTTGGGCATCGTCCCTGCATGGGTGTTGTTGCCCGCACTGAACATCCTCAGCACTCCGCCTGCCAGTGTCACCGTGCCGCTGCCCGCACCTCCGGCATTGGCGGTGGCATTGCCGAAAAGCACCGTGCCGCCTTCGATGCGCAGCCCGCCATTGAAGCTGTTGGCCGCGGTGAAAGTCAGATTCCCCGTGCCCGACTTCGTGACCATGGCATCCCCCGACAAGGCCGCTCCGCCGATGCTGAAGGACCTGGCCGTGCTGTTTTGCACCAGCACCGAGCGCGGCGACACCGGCGCTGCGATGCTGATGTTTCCCGCCGATGCCGCATCGGTGAATCGGACCGCGTCTCCATCGTGAAAGACATCCGCAGCGGCCTGATTCAGCCACGATGAAGTGGTGGCAATGTCCCACGCCGTCTGGGCACCGCTCCAATCCAAAGTCACCGGCGAACCTGTGACCACCAGGTTCAGCGCATCCGTCGTGGCCACGATGGCGAATGTCTGGCGCGGCGTGTTCACGAGGTTGTGGCTGAAGCTGGCCGTCGCTGAGTTGAGGAGCCCGGTAGTGGTGATCAGGGGATAGATGCCGGCCGTCAGGAAACCCTCGGTGGCCTCGATTTCCACGGCATGCGCGCCGCTCAGGGTGACCGCTCCGTTCGCGGAAATTTGATCCGAATCCCCACCCGGCACCGAGTCCAGGCGGAAGCGCAGCGTGTTCGCTGTTAGATTGAGGGCGCCGGTGCTGAGATCACCGGCGGGGTCGATGATGGCACCGCTGGAAGCCGTGACGCTGCCGCCGAGCGTGCCACCGCCGCCGAGGGTCGCACCGGAGGCCACCGATACGGCCGAGGTGCCGTGGCTGCCATCGATATGAAGCGCGCCGGCATTGACCTGGGTGGCACCTGTTAGATTGCTGATCCCGGTGAGGGTGAGGGTGCCGCTGCCCACCTTGGTGAGACGGGCATTGCCCTGGATTTTCCCGGGATAGGTGGTGGAGGTGTTGAGCGCGCCGATGGTGTAGTTCGGCGCACCCGAAGTTCCGCCATTGAGAACGGCAAGCTCCGAGGTCGAAGTGAGTGAGCCGATGCTGAAGGTGTTTCCGCCGGAATTGGTCACCGGATTGATGCTGAAGGCACCGTCCAATTCCAGGGTGGCGCCGCCGAGGCCATTGAAGGCACCGCCATTGAAAATCGTCCGTATCGCGAGATTCGCACCGCCGGCCTGGCTCACTCGCAAGGTCCCGGTGAAGGCCGACCACGCTCCGCTCCACTCGAAGGTGTTCACACCGGGTGCCGACACCGTTTGATTCATCAGGGTAAGCGTGCCAGCTCCCGTGAGCGCACCACTAAGGCGGAGGTTCCGGCCAGTATGGATCACCGGGGTGCTGCCCGCAGGAATGACCAATGCCGCACTCAAGGGCAATTGCGTGCCCACCCAACCGTTGGTCACCGAGGATGTCCCCAGCAAGGTAAGCGGACCGGCACCGATGTTTCCGGTGTTGTTCGTCGTGGTTCCCGGCATGCCGAGCACCAGCGGACCCTCCTCGACGATCGTGCCGCCGGTGAAGGCATGATTCGAACGCAGGCTCAGAGTCGAACTTCCGCGTTTGGTCAGAGACATGCCACCACTGAGATTTCCGCCTTGGAAAATGTAGTCTCTGGCCGAGGCATCGACCACCATGGCCGATGGCTGAAGGGTTCCGCTGATCACTATCGCAGGCGAGGCCGAACCGGTGTCGTCAAAGCGGACAAAATCCCCATCGGAATAAGCAGTAGAACCTGTTAGACCCGACCATAGCGGGCTCGATTGATCCCAGGGATGACTGCTGCCATTTCCCACCCAAAACAGATCGCGCGGCAAGCTGGTGGCGGTGACAAGCACGAGGAAACGCTGGGTCCAGGTGCTTCCTGCGGCATCGGTCACGGTGAAATCGAAGCCTGCCCGGCCCGAGCTGTTAGGCGTGGGGACAAATCGGGCGATCCGTCCGCCGGTTCCGCTTTGGGTCACCGCCCCCCCGCTTGCCCCGCTCACCGTGAAAACCGGAGATGCGGTGAAACCGGATGTGTAGCGGGTCAGATCGATATCGATCTGGCTCGGACTTGCCGGCGTATTCCGCGGCAGGAAGACGTGGGGCTGCGATTTGAAATGAAGATACTCCTCAAGATGGGTGTAGCCGAGTGGGCTGTTAGGCGGAAAGAAGGTGCTGGTGGTGATCACGCCGCCACTGCCGGCAAAGACCGTGTTGTGGCTGGCCACGGCGGGATTCATGCCCAGCGCGCTCTCCCACAGGTCCGGCATGCCATCCTTGTCGGCATCCGCCGGCGCAGTCGTCGAATTCAGACTCGCAAAGGCTGTGCCGGTGCTCAGCCCGAGCTCCATGGGATCGGCGATGATCCCCCGTTGCCGCGCCGCCACACGCGTCACGCAAAGTTGGGAGATCTCATCGCGCAAAGGTCTCGAGGCATCATACTCCATCCGCACCGCGCCGGATTTCGAAAGGACTTTTTTGTACGCCGTCAGACGTTCATCCACCGTCACCGGAATGCCAATGGCGGCTCCGCTGCCGGATCCTTCCACAGTTTGGGGCCATGGCACGGCGGTGGCTTCATGGCTGCCCGGGGTGGCGATCTGATAGTTGCTCTTTGAAACGTCCAGCACGCCATTGTTGTTTCCATCCAGCGCGCTGTCGCTCATGTGCAGCTTGAACTTGTAGCTGCCATCGGCATTGAGACCCCCGCCATAGATCCCCGAACCGGTGGAGGCCCCGTGATCGAAGGTCGAGCCGCGCACATTCACCCGGTGGATGTAGCCCGTGCCACCGGTGGGGCTTTCGGCCATGTTGAAACCGTTGTTCCAGCCGAAGGTCACATTGTTCGTCCAGTCGAACACCGCAGGCGCAATCAACTTCGGGTTGCGCGTGTGATTGTTCGCCCAGAGGGAATGGTGACAGGTGGCGTGATCCACATCCCACAAGCCGCCTGCCGAATGCCCGCTCAGCCCCCAGGCATTGATGCTCCATTGAAAGGTGAAATACTCCGGCGGCGTGCCGAAAGAGGACAAATTCTCATCTGTCGAGAACATCACCTCGCAGTGATCCAGGATGATGCGCCGCGAACCACTGATGTCCACGGCATCGCCCCCCGCCGTTTGCTTGCCATATCTCCAACGGATGTTGCGGATCACCAGATCATCCCCGGTGAGGTTCATCGTGTTGTTCCAGAAACAGATCCCATCCCCCGGTGCCGTCTGACCGGCCACGGTGATGTTGCTTTTGGAAATCGATAGTCCCCCTCCCGATCCGCTGGGCAGCCGGATATGCCCGCTGACGGCAAAGACAATAGTCCGCCCCGCCACCGGCGCAGTTTGGACCGCCTCGGCAAAGGACCCGGCACCGGAGGCATTGCGATTCGTCACGATGTATACGTCCCCACCGCGCCCCCCGGTCGATGCCGATCCAAAGCCCTCCGCCCCCGGAAAGGCACGGATCTGCGCGCTCACACTCGAACCCATCGCCAGGGCCACAAGGGGAAGGCGCAGGAAATGCCAGCCACGGACCGACCTATGGGCCCTCGGAAAATGATCTGACATCACCCGAACTTGGGCCTTCGGGAGGACAGTCGTGTCCATGCCAAGGCACGGGGACTGTCCGATATTTCGACTGGTTTTCAATGATCTAGGGTTTGTCCGAACAAACTAACCCAGACCCCGACTTTGCCAAGAAATCTCCATGCCAGCAGATCGAGCTACGGCAAGATCACACCGCCTGCCCCGCGCGCACGGCATAGTGCTCCGGCGGTTTCGTATCCCAGACGAGGTGTTTCGAGGAATACGCCAGCAACCCGCGCCCATAGCGGCTGCGCGTGGCCACGCCCGATACCATCCGCGTGATCTGTCGGCTCAGGTGCCGCTCCATCATCGCCGGAAACGCCCATTTCTTGTAAACCCGGCTGAGATTCGAGCCCGCCTCATACATCGAGAACATCCGGCCATCATAGAAATACTCGATGATTTCCCCCCACGCGCGGTGCCAATCCATCATTTCCGCCTGCACCCGGCCCAGCAGATCGGACATGCGGTCCGCCTGATCGAGAATCCCCGGGCCATATCGGAATACCCGCCGGTCAAGCAGTTCGGCCATGTGCATCGCCATGAAGAGCCCCGGGGAAAGCATGGGGTCCACAAAACCAAAGGAATCCCCCGCCGCCAACCACCCGGGACCATGTCCCCGCTCGGAAATGAGCTGGTAGTTCGTGTAGGTCTTCACCTCGGTGATCCGCCGCCGACCCTTGCCCGCTGCGGCCAGGATGGGCTCGGACTCGATGATGGCTTCCAGCCTCTCCTCCGCCGTGGATCCATGGCGCTTGGCCACCGAATGATCCAGCACCACCCCCACCGATACCCTGCCCGGCAGGGGAATCCGCCAGCTCCAGCCTTGATCGAGAATGGAAAGCACCACCTGGCCCTCCACCTTGCTTTGCGCGTCGAAATCCTCGTAATGGGCGAAATAGGCGACGTCATTGCGATTTCCCCGCTCCGCCGTCAGCCCCAGCGCCTTGGCAAAAAGCCGCGTCCGCCCGGTGGAATCCACCAGCAGCTTCGGCTGCCTGCCGACCAGTTGCGGCACCGCCTCCAGGGTCGCCGCCGTGAGTTGAAGCTCCCGGCCGCCCGTCCCGGGCTCGACCTCCGCGCGGCATTTCACGAATTCCACCCCCAGCTCCTTGGCGCGCTCCAGCAGCAGGTTATCATACTCCGGCCGCGGGATGTTGTAAGCGTAGTTCGGGGTTTTTCCGAGCACCCCATCGGGAAACAGAAAGTCCAGCCGCTGACCGTCGCGATGCATGAAAGCCACCCCCGGTTTGAACTGGGAAAAGGCCTTCACCCGTTCCTCGATCCCCAGCCGCCGCATCAGATCCACCACCGTGGGCAGCAGCGATTCCCCGACCAGCAACTCGGGCCGCTTTTCGTCGTCAAAGCACATCACCCGGAATCCCCGCTGGGCCAGCAATGCCCCCAAAGTGCAGCCCGCCGGACCCGCACCTACGATCGCCACATCAAAGCCGTCGTTCACGGCCCTGAGATAAACCCGAATGGCCGACTCCGAAAATGCAAAATCACCCTCCGGCCCTTCGGTTAGAGGAAACTTCGCGAGTTTCTCCATTGGACTCTCCCCCTTCGCCGGAATAGGGCTTGCCTCGAATTCACCTTCCCGCCCCGTTTCCTATGTTTCGTTTCAACGTTTTCGGCATCCCCGTGGAAGTCCAGCCATGGTTCTGGATCACCCTCGCCCTGATCGGCGGCGGCATGTCGGCCACGAGTGGCGATCTGATTCTCGCTCTCGGCCTGTTCATGATCGCGGGTTTCCTCTCCATCCTGGTCCACGAACTCGGCCACGCCCTTACCGGAAAAGCCTTCGGAGCCCCCACCGCCATCACGCTCGAGGCCTTCGGCGGATACGCCACCTTCCCCGGAAACGCCTTCAGCCGCCCCCAGGATTTCCTCGTCACCGCCGCCGGACCCATCGCGCAATCCCTTCTCGGCCTCGCGTTCCTCGCCCTCGATCTCTTTGTCGCCCTGCCGAATTCCGCCGTCCGCACCTTCGTGACAAATGTCTGGGTGATCAGCTTCTTCTGGGCCGTGATCAATCTGATCCCCGTCCTGCCGCTCGATGGCGGTCGTCTCCTCGATGCCATCCTTGGCCCGAAACGTCGCAAGATCACCCTCTGGGTCAGCGTCGTCTGCGCCGTCGTTGCCGCCGCCCTGATGTTCTGGAGGACCCACAGCATCATTTTCCCGATTTTCCTCGGCTTCATGGCCTACCAAAACTGGCAGGCACTGAAATTCCGCCGCTGAGACCACTCACACCGTCAGCATCCGGACCGCCGCCACCGCCGAGAATCCCATCACCAGCCACGCGAACCACTTCTCCGGGACTTTCTGCAGCAGACCCCGACCGCAGTAAATCCCCGCCACGATCGCCGGTGCCAGCCACAAGTTCACCGCCAGCGTGTCCAGGCGGATCAGTTCGAGATGGCCGATGAGCGGCAGCTTGATCAGATTGATCAGCAGGAAAAACCGCGCGCCGATCCCCACCAACTCCATCTTTGGCACCTGCTTGGACAGCAGATAGAGCTGGAACACCGGACCCGCCGCATTGGCCAGAGTCGTCGTCACCCCGGCCGCCACCCCCGCTCCCGTGCCGAAAGCGCGGTGGGCCGCCATTTTTTCCAGCACCCCCGGCCGCACCAGCCGCAGGGATTGCAGCGCAAGCAGCAGCAGGATGGAGCCACCGATGATCCGCCGGGCCAGCAGGTCATCGATATTTCCCAACAGCCACCAACCCATCCCCAAGCCCACCAGCGCCGCCGGCAGCAACCTCCAGACATCCCGCCAACTGCCGTGATTTCGAAATGCCGGATACGCCAGCACGTCGGCGAAAATCAGCAAGGGCAGCGCCATCCCCGATTGCTGCCGCGCGCCGAAGAGGTGGGTGAAAATCACCACCGAAACCAGTGAGGTCCCGCTGAATCCCGACTTCGCCAGGCCGATGCAGAACGCCGCCAGAAAAGCCAAGGTCCAGTCATCCCAGCCATCAATCACCCCGCAGCGCTCTCACGCCCGGAGCCATCCTGCAAGACCAAGCTCAGTTGCCCGTCCGCACGATCCGGTTGTCGCCATCCAAAACCAGCTTCACCGCCTTCACCGGCACCTCACTGAGGGCAAAGGCCATGATCGTCAGCCGCTCCCCCTTCTTGATCCGGTTCGCCGCGCCGCCATTGATCAGGATCCGCCCGGTCCCCGGCTCGCCCGCCAATACATAGGTCTCCAGACGCGCCGTGGTATCGATCGATGCCACCAAAACCTTCTCCCCCTCCCACAAATCCGCCGCTTCCATCAGGTCCCGCGGGATTTCGATGCTTCCCTCATACTCCACGATCGAGTCCGTGGTCACCGCCCGATAGAGCTTGGATTTCAATACCTGCCGCAACATTCCGCGAACCGAATCAGCCCCCCGGGAGACGGTCAAGCCACGAGCCACATCCCCCGAAACAGGAACTCGCCCCCTCAGGTCTTGCGTCCCCCCCGCCCAACTGCCAAGCTCGTGCAGACACCAACCCCACGACACCCCAGCCATGTCCGACTCATTTTCCGATTCCCTTGATCCCGAAGCCGGATTCACCACGAAATCCACCTCCGTTTCCCAAGCCGCCGCCGACCTCCGCGATGCCGCCGGGGCCTTCCGCGAAGTCGCCACGGAGAAAGCCCGGGAGTTCGCCCACGATGCCGGTTCCCAAGCCAAAGCCGCCGGAAACCGCGCCGCGGAAACCGCCCAACACCTCAAGGAAACCGCCGTCGAAAAAGCCCAGGCCCTGAAACAAGCCGCCACCGAGCGCGCCCAGGTCCTCCGCGAAACCGCCCAACAACGCGCCGCCCACATCCGCCACGTGGCCGATGAACAGTGGGTCCACACCCGCGACAAGGCCCGCGAACTCCATGTTTCGGCCGAAGACTACATCCGCCAGCACCCCACCAAGTGCGTGCTCGGTGCCCTCGGCATCGGTTTCCTCATCGGCCTCATGTCCCGTCGCTAAGCCATCACGGACGCCCACCGCCCCATGAGTTTCCCGGAGGATCCGCCGCCGTCCAGCCACGGCGATTGGAAGGCTGCCCTGGCCGAATTCGCCGGGGCGCGCCTCGAACTCGTCCGCCTCGAAGCCCGGGATGCCGGTCGTTTCGCCGCCAAGCGCCTCGTCCTCCTGCTCATCGCCGCCCTCTCCGGCACCATGGCATGGCTGCTCCTCATGGCCGGCCTCCTCGGCTGGACCACCGCCATGACCGGTTGGCCCTGGTGGGCATGCTCCCTGCTCCTCGGCACCGTCCACCTGCCACCCGCCCTCATCGCCCTCGCCCTCCTCCGCCGCCCGGCACCGCCGGCATTCCCCGTCACCCGTAGCGAACTCCAAAAAGACCGCGAATGGCTCCTCAGCCTCCAGCCGAATCCACGCTCGAAACGCTGATCGCAAGGCTCGCGGCCTCACGCACGGAACTCGGCCACCACGCCGCAGGCATCCGCGAGAGGATCGATGTCCCCAAACGCATTCAGCGCTCCGTCACCGATTCCATCCGCAGCCACCCCCTGGTCCTCTTCGGCGGCACCCTCGGGCTCGGCTTCATCGCCAGCCGGATTTTCCGCCGCTCCAAGCCCGCGAAATCCCAAGCCAGCACCGGCTCCGGCATCAAGGGCCTCGTCCTCACCACCGCCATCGCCCTCATCAAGCCCGCCCTCATCCGCTTCGTCACTCAGGAACTCCAGCGCCGTTTCCTCCCCTCCTCCACCCCGCGGGAACAAAAGGAGACACGTTTCCCTCTTCCCAAAAACTGATCCTTCTTCTCTAAAAAGCCCCACCTCATGTCCGAACACCAAGTGCTCGACCACGTCGACCAGTATCTCCGCCTCGGCCGGGAATACGATTGCTCCGATGTCCACCTCGCCACCGCCTACCCGCCCGCCTGGCGGCGCTTCGGCCAGCTCCAGCCCATCTGGAACGATCACCCGCCTCTCACCGCGGCCGATACCGAACGCCTCGCCCGCTCCTTCCTCGAAGACCGCGAGTGGAACCGCCTCCAGGAAAAGGGCGATGTCGACTTCGCCTACTCGAATGACGAAGGCCGCTTCCGCGCCTCGGTCGTGAAACAACGCCTCGGCTACGACCTCGTCTTCCGGATCATCAACACCACCATCCGCACCCTCGAGGAGCTCCGCCTGCCCACCGAGCACATCATCCCGCTCACCCGCTACCACAACGGCCTCATCCTCGTCACCGGATCGGTCGGCTCAGGGAAATCCACCACCCTCGCCGCCCTTGTCGATTTCATCAACAAGGACCGCGAAGACCACATCCTCACGCTCGAAGACCCCATCGAATACGTCTTTGATTCCATCGGCTGCCACGTCAACCAACGCGAAGTCCACCTCCACACCGAGTCCTTCGCCAAGGCCCTCCGCGGCGCACTGCGGGAAGACCCGGACGTCATCATGGTCGGTGAAATGCGCGACCTCGAAACCATCCAGCTCGCCCTCACCGCCGCCGAAACCGGCCACCTCGTGCTCGGCACCCTCCACACCGGAAACGCCCCGCGCACGCTCGACCGTATCCTCGACGTCTTCCCCACCGACCAGCGCGACCAGATCCGCATCATGGTCTCCGAATCGCTGCGTGGCGTGCTTTCCCAACAGCTCGTCCCCCGCGCCGATGGCCAGGGCCGCGTCCTTGCCCTCGAACTCCTCGTCAACACCCCCGCCGTCGGCAACTGCATCCGCGAGGGCAAAACCTACATGCTCCCCGGCGTCATGCAGACCGGCAAAAACGTCGGCATGATCACCATGGATGAATCCCTCCGCCAGCTCTACATCAAGGGCGTGATCTCCCGCGAGGAAGCCCTCTTCCGCGCCGAGGACAAATCCCAGATGATCGCCTTCTTCCAATCCTGAAGCCGCCCGCGACCCCCGTTTCCCTCCTCCACAAAAAAACCTCCGCCTGCCATGGCTGAAATCGATCGTCTCTTCCAATACCTCGTCGCCTCCCGCGGTTCCGACCTCCACCTTTCCGAAGGCCAGCCGGCGAAGATCCGCGTCCACGGCTCCGTCACCGCCATCCCGGATGAACCCGTGCTCAGCCACGATACCATCCGCCACATGCTCGAGGAAATCTGCGAGCCCCGCGCCTTCTCCCATTACCTCGAAACCGGCGACCTCGACTTCGCCTACGAAATGGACGAGGAATCCCGCTTCCGCTGCAACTACCTGAAGCAGAAAAACGGCCTCGGCGCGGTCTTCCGGCTCATCCCCACGGAAATCATGACGCTCGAACAACTCGGCGTCCCGGACGTGGTCAAACGCTTCGCCCAGATCCGCTCCGGACTCATCCTCGTCACCGGCCCCACCGGCTCCGGCAAGTCCACCACGCTCGCCGCCATCCTCGACCACATCAATACCCACTACAACCGCCACATCATCACCATCGAGGAACCCATCGAGTTCGTTCACGGCAACAAACAATCCATCATCACCCAACGCGAGGTCCCCATTCAGACCCCCTCCTTCGCCGATGGCCTCCGCGCCGCCCTCCGCGAAGATGCCGACATCGTCCTCGTCGGTGAAATGCGCGACCTCGAAACGATCTCACTCGCCCTTACCGCGGCCGAAACCGGCCTCCTCGTCTTCGGCACCCTGCACACGAACAATGCCCGCAAGACCGTGGACCGGATCATCGACGTCTTCCCCGCCGACCAGCAATCCCAGGTCCGCACCATGCTGGCCGCCTCGCTGCGCGGCGTGCTCGCCCAGCTCCTCTGCCGCCGTGTCGACAAGCCCGGCCGCGTCGCCGTTCACGAAATCATGTTCGCCACCCCTGCCGTCTCCGCCATCATCCGCGAAGGCGCCACCCAGAAACTCTACGACGTCATCACCGGCGGCAAGGGCGAGGGCATGCAGTTCATGGACGAATCGATCTGGTCGAAACTCCGCGAAGGCATCATTTCCCCGGAGGAAGCCTACATGAAGGCCATCGATAAGACC
Source organism: Akkermansiaceae bacterium (assembly GCA_025457665.1). Taxonomy (GTDB): domain Bacteria; phylum Verrucomicrobiota; class Verrucomicrobiia; order Verrucomicrobiales; family Akkermansiaceae; genus Haloferula. The sequence goes on from JALOTY010000043.1 coordinate 24,598, forward strand.
CGCTTCAAACATTTCCTCCCCAAGGAACTCGCCCACCTCGGCGATGCCTCCGGAGAAAATCCCCTCGGCCACTGAGACCGCACCCGTGGAGCATAGGGGATTCGAACCCCTGACCTCTTCATTGCGAACGAAGCGCTCTACCAACTGAGCTAATGCCCCTCACGGCGTTGCGATTGCGCCGCGGAGTTGCCATCCCCCATGCCTGAAATCAAGGCGAATTCCCACCGCCCCGCACATCTCCCGTCTCCGCCATCCGAAACGAAAATCCGCCCGAGGGGAAAACCATGCCCTTCAGGTTTCCCTCCGTCAGATATTCCGTCAATTTCCCCCCTTTCGTTGTTCCTCCTCCCTTTTCCCGGCGGATTCCTACGCGAATCCTAAACATGCGTTGCCTTCCCCGGCGTTTTCCCCATACTTCGCCCATGCCCAAGCCCCTCACTTTCCTCGCCCCCGGCGCCTTGGCCCTCTTCATCGCCAGTTGCAACCAAGGCGGTGTCGCCGGCAACCACCCCACCGGCACCGGCCCCTTCGATGCCCGTGGGAATTATGTCGAGGAATGGGCAGACAACCCTTCGAAATGGAACGGCCGCTCGGTCCCGGATAGCGCTCCGCAGATCGCCAGCAACGACACCCCACCCGTCGTCCAAGTCCAGCAACAGCCCCGGCCCACCGTGCAGCCGACCACCCAGGTCGTCCGCCAGACCCCGCCCACCCCGCGGCCCACGCCCCGCCCCACTCCCGTCGTCAAGCCGAAGCCCAAGCCCAAACCCCAGCCCAGCGTGATCACCTACACGGTGCGCAAGGGCGATACCCTCTACGCCCTGGCCAAACGCTACGGCACCACCGTCGGCAAGATCCAGGCAGCCAGCGGGGTCTCCGGCAGCAACATCCAGATCGGCCAACGCCTCAAGATCCCGCGCCGCTGACCGGCCCACCCGTCTTCCCGCGGAAAGCCGCGACCATGAAGACCGCACCGATCCCGATCATGAACAGCGACAGGAACTGACCGCTCGTCAGTGACCCTACCAGCGTTTTCGCGGAGTCAGGTTCGCGGAATTGTTCGCCCACGATCCGGAAGACGGCGTAAAACACAAAGAACAGCCCCGTCAGCACCCCGTTCGGCAGCCGCGGAAACTTCAGCCGCACGGTCCAAAGGATCAGGAAAAGCAGCAATCCCTCCATCGCCGCCTGATAAAGCTGCGAGGGATGCCGCGGCTCCAAAAACGGTTCCAAAGCCCGGGTGATCTCCGGATTGTCGAGCTGCCGCTCCCTCACCGCCGCGAAGAACCGCTCGTCTGCTGCCTTCGCCAGCTCCGGGTCCACACTCATCGCGGCCAGCATCGCCTCGTCGTATCTCGACGCCTCCACCCTGCTCCCATCCACCAAGGCCGTCGGAAACTTCACCGCCCAGGCCACGCCCTCCGCCACCCGGCCGTACAGCTCGCCATTGATGAAATTCGCGATCCTCCCGAACATCAGGCCCAGCGGGGCCACCACGCAGAGCCCGTCGCCCAAGCCCGTCCAGGAAACCTTCTTCTTGCGGGCATAAAACCAGGTGAAAACCACCAACCCCAGAATCCCTCCATGGCTCGCCATCCCCCCGTCCCAGACGCGCAGGATCCGCAAGGGATCCTCCGTCACCCACCCCCAGCCGTGCTGACGCGGCTCATACCACAGCATGTAGCCCACCCGACCGCCGATGAAGACCCCGAAAATCGCCGCCGCCGCAATGAAATCCCCCGCCGCCGTCGCCGGCAGCACCCACAGTTTCTTTTTCGCCAGCACCTTCAGCAGCAGCACCCCGGAAACAAAAGCCGCCAGATAGGAAAGCCCATACCACCGCAACGCAATCGCCTCGGTGAACTCGATGATCACCGGATCGATGTTATGAACGTAAATCGCCTGAAGCACCCCCCCACCTCACTACGAATCCGCCCCCCCCGCAAGCGGCGATCCTGCCGGAAATCCACGGCCATCCGCAATACGCATCCTCCTCAATACCGACTAGGGGTATTCATTCGATTCGGTCTGCCTTGCGATGCGCTGACCCCCGGGCAAAAACTCGTGGCAAGCGTAAAAGGATCGCAAGAATAACAACACAGGCGAGCAACATCGGCATTACTGCCAATGAGCTCATGCCGAACATCAGGAAGGCACTATTTAGTCCGGATAGCCGTTCAGGGGAATCGAAGATCACCATCCCCAGCGCGACCATGGAAATCACCATCGCAATCAGCGATCTTCTTCGTGCAACAGGGTCGATGGAAGAGTCTTTCATTTTTGAGAACCTGAGCCCTTATAGAATTTACTCAGTCGTCAAGACGGCATTTTATCACGCCAAACTCCCCTCCATCCTCCATCGGCTGTTCCCTTTCGTCCATTTCGATGATTTCGTTGTTCCCTCCCTCGCAGCGAGCAGCAAGGAACGCTCAAAGCACCGTCAAGGGCATCCACGATTCACCATCTCCCATCGGCTGTTGCCTCAACCCACCTTTGCGACCTTCGCGCCTTGGTGGTGAACTTTTCTGAGGGCAGCGGTTAGAGAGAATAGGCAGGTAGCCGCGCGCCTCACCGATCACCGATCACCATCGGCTGTTCTCAAAGAAACCTCGTGAATCCGGCGACGGTCTTTGCATCCAGTCTTCGGACGAGGGCGTTGGCCAGGGCCAGCATGTGGAGATGATCGTTCACATCGATGACCGCATTGTGGGAGTGAATGTAGCGCGCTGGAACTCCGAGCACGACACAGGGCACGCCCTCCAGGGCGAGATGGAACGAACCGGCATCGGTCCCGCCGCTGCGCCGCACGGTGACCTGATGGGGAATGCCTTCTTCGCCCGCCACTTCGCAGGCAAATCTCGCGAGCTTCGGATTGCCGATCGCGCTCGGGTCGAACATCCGGATCTGCACGCCGCCGCCCAAACGCCCCTGGCTATCGGCGCGGTTGAATCCCGGCGTGTCGTCCGCCGGCGGTCCTTCCAGCACGATCACCACGTCCGGCTTTGCCGCGTTGGCCGCGGTTTTCGCCCCGCGCAGACCCACTTCCTCCTGCACGGTTCCCGCGAGGATGAGCTGGTTCGGCCGCTTTTGCTTCCCGCAGACCAGACCACACTGGATCGCTGCCGCCATCCCCACGCGATTGTCGAAGGCCTTGGCCATGAAATAATCCTCCCGCGCCATTGGCGTGAACGCCGAGACCGGCGCCACCGGGTCGCCCAGGGAAATCCCGAAATCCTTCATCGCCTCCTCGCGTGAACCTGCTCCGACATCGATGAACATCTGGTCGATCCCCATCACCTGCCGCCGCTGGGCCTCGGCGAGGAAATGCGGGGGCATCGAGGCCACCACGCCCAGCACCTTGCGGCCGCTTCGTGTTTTGATCTCCACCCGCTGGGAAAGCAGGTTGTGCTCCCACCACCCACCGACCGCCACGAACTGGACGAATCCCGCCGCCGTGATGTTCTGCACCAGGAAACCCACCTCATCCATGTGCCCGGCCACCATCACCCGCGGCCCTTTGCCGCCGGCATCGCAGAAAACCGAGCCCATGCCGTCGGTCGAGAGCTTGCCCACTTTCCCCAGCCGCCGGGCGAAGATTTCCCGGACCTCGTCCTCATGACCCGGAACCGAGTGTGCTTCCGTCAGTTCCTTCAGCAATCCCACAGCCGTTTCTCGCATGCCCCAGCCTAGACCCCGGTCCCCGGGCCTGAAAACCCCAAATCCCCGCCCCTCCCACCCCGGCTCCCCCGGCCCGCGAAAATTCCCCTTGGCCCCGGTCCCCTCCGCCCCCTAGACTCCCGCCGCCCCAAGGCACCCCACCCCGATGGTCCAACGCGAATTCACCATCCAGAACAAGCTCGGCATCCACGCCAGGCCTGCCGCTCAGTTTGTCAAAACCGCCAGCCGCTTCACCTCGGAGATCCGTGTCGAAAAGGACGGCGAGGAGGTCGATGGCAAAAGCATCATGGGCCTCATGATGCTCGCCGCCGGCCACGGCTCGGTCATCACGGTCCTCGCGGAAGGCGATGATGCCGAGGCCGCCCTCGATGCCCTTTCCGACCTCATCGGCCGGAAATTCGAGGAAGATTGATGGCCCTCTCCCGCCCCTCCGCCTCCTCGCGGATTTCTCCTTCCCCCGCCCCCCTCTCTCAGCCAGCATCGCGGCGGTGAAGGAATCGGCCGGCCATCGCACTTTCCAGGAAAGGGTCCTCCAGGGAACCCCGGTTTCCCCTGGGATTGGCATCGCCCCTGTCCACGTCGTCGCCCGCGGCTTCTCCGCCCCGGATGTTTATGAAATCGATGACGTCGCCGCAGAAAAAGCACGCTTCGGCGAGGCCCTGGAACGCACCAAGGTCCAACTCCGCGAACTCCAGCACCGCATCGAGGCCATCTCCGGCGAGGAAGACAGCCGGATTTTCGAGGCCCACCTGATGATGCTCGAGGACCGCACGATCGTCGATCGCGTCCACGCCACCATCGAAGACCGCCGCCAGAACGCCGAATACTCGCTCTACGCCGTCGCCCAGAATTTCCTCGAAGCCATGCGCCGGGTCCCGGACCCCTACCTCCGCGAGCGCACCGCGGACATCGAGGACGTCTGCCAGCGCGTGCTGCGGAATTTCAGCCATGAAGACCACCGCTTCGGCGGCCCGGACGAGCAACACATCCTCGTCGCTTACGACCTCAGCCCCTCGGACACCGCGTCCATGGACCGCCGCCACCTCCGCGGATTCGCCACGGAAATCGGCAGCGTCAATTCCCACACCGCCATCCTCGCCCGCTCGCTCGGCATCCCCGCCATCGTCGGGCTCGATGGCGCCGTCCTCGCCCTGCGCACCCTTTCCCCGGCGATCATCGATGGCTACTCCGGCAAGCTCATCATCCACCCCACGGCCGAGACGCTCGACCGCTACCGCCGCATCCAGGAGGAAAAGGAACGCGTCCGCCACGCCCTCGAAGCCCAGCGATACGAGGAATCCGTCACCACCGATGGCCGCCCCATCACCCTCTCGGCAAACATCGAACTCTCCGAGGAAATCGCTTTCGTCAAAAACAGCGGGGCCCGCGGGGTCGGCCTCTACCGCACCGAGTTCCTCCTCCTGCGGGGCGAGCAAATGCCCGATGAAGAGGAACAAAGCGCCGTTTACACCCGCATCGCCCAAGCCCTCAGCCCGGATCCGCTCATCATCCGCACGCTCGATTCCGGCGGCGACAAACTCCCCGTCGAACCCCTCACCGAGCCCGAGCCGAATCCCTTCCTCGGCTGGCGCGGCATCCGTGTCTCCCTCGACCGCCCGGACATGTTCAAGGAACAACTCCGCGCCGTCCTCCGCGCCAGCGCCCACGGCCGCGTCGCCGTCATGTTCCCCCTCGTCTCCGGCATCCGCGAGGTGCGCCGCGCCAAGGAGCTGCTCAAGGAGTCCATGGACGAACTCGCCAAACGCAACATCCCCTTCGATGAACGCATCGAAACCGGCGTCATGATCGAGCTGCCCTCCGCCGCCATCATCGCCGACCTCATCGCCCCGGAAGTCGATTTCTTCTCCATCGGCACCAACGACCTCATCCAATACACCGTCGCCGCCGACCGCGTGAACCACCGCGTCGCCGATCTCTACCGCCCCACCCACCCCGCCGTCATCCGGCTCATCAAACGCACCATCGATGCCGCCATCGCCAACGGCATCTGGACCGGCGTCTGCGGGGAAATGGCCGGCGACATCCGCCTCACCCCCCTCCTCCTCGGCCTCGGCGTCGAGGAACTCTCCGTCGGCCCCCACCAAGTCCCCCGCGTCCGCCGCGCCATCCGCACGCTTTCCCATGCCGAATGCGCCGCCATGGCCGATGAAGCCCTGCGCACCCCGCTGAGTGTCGATACCCTCGAACTCACCACCTCACTCGCCCGGAAATACTATCCGGAACTCCTCGATTGATCGCCCCCCGGCCTCAATTCGAAGTTTCCCTCCTCCGGATTTCCGCTATGGGTCTCCCCATGCGCGCTCTCCTCCTCCTGCTCCTCGCCCCCGCCCTCGCCGCGGAAGAAACCCTTTTTACCCAGGTCGATGCCAACAAGGACGGCAAGGTCAGCCCGGCTGAACTGCCCGCAGAGGCCCGGCCTTTCCTCGGGCTTGTCGATGTCGATGGCGATGGCCACCTCTCCAAGCCCGAGTTCGACCGCATCGCCGCCAACCTCCAAAACCTCCTGCCCCAGGAACCCACGGAGAAAACCGATACCCGGAATGTCGACTACGTCGGAAAAGGCCACCAGCGCCAGACCCTCGACCTCTACTACCCCGAGAAATCCACCCGGGATCAGAAACTCCCCCTCGTCGTTTACATCCACGGCGGCGGCTGGATGTCCGGAAACAAGCAGGAAGGCCGCGGCTTCGCCGATGTCATCACCGGCACCGGCCAGTACATCGTCGCCTCCATCAACTACCGCCTCATCCAGGACGCCCTCTGGCCCGCCCAGATCCACGATTGCAAGGCCGCCATCCGCTTCCTCCGCGGAAATGCCGCCAAACTCGGCATCGATGCCGACCGCATCGCCGTCATGGGCAGCTCCGCCGGCGGCCACCTCGCCACCCTGCTCGGCACCAGCAGCCGGGAAAAGGCGCTCGAAGGCAGCCTCGGCAGCTTCCTCAAGGAAAGCAGCACCGTCCGCGCCGTCGTCAATTTCTTCGGCCCCACCAATTTCGAAACCTTCTTCGGCGAAGGCAGCGACATCGTCGAAATGGCCCGCAGCAACGCCCCCATCCGCATGCTCGGCGGCAACGATGAAGAAATCCGCAAAAACGCCCGCCTCGCCTCCCCCGTCCACTGGATCACCCGCCAGGATCCTCCCGTCCTCACCGCCCACGGCACCGAGGACAACATCGTCCCCTACGCCCAGGCCACCGAACTCGACGAAAAACTCCGCAAAGCCGGAGTCGAAACCCACCTCATCGCCATGCAGGGCGCCGGCCACGGCTTCGGCAACCACGAACTCAACCTCCGCATCAAGGCCTTCCTCGATCGCCACCTCCTCGGACTCGAGACCGCCGTCTCCTCCGCTCCCATCTCCGTCCGCTGAATCCCATTCGACCGCCGACTCCCCGCCTCCATGGACATCGTCTTTGATATCGGCAAGGTCCTCCTCGACTTCGATTTCGAAAGCTCCCTCCTCCGCCTCATCCCCCCTCAAGAGCCCGATCCCCGCGCCCGCCTCGCCAAGGTCCTCGGCGACAAGGATGCCTTCGAGCGTGGCGACATCGATCTCGAAAACTACCTCGCCCACGCCGAACGCGAACTCGGCCCCGCCGCCGATCGCGAGGCCTTCATGGCCGCCTGGAGAAACATCTTCACGCCCAACGAACCCATGTGGGAAAGCGCCAGGCGACTCCACGCCGACGGCCACCGACTGCTTTATTTCTCCAACATCAATCCCATCCACGCCCCCTGGATCTTCGAACAATACGCCATCTTCGATCTCTTCAGCGATGGCCTCTGCTCCTACCTCGTCCGCGCCATCAAGCCCGAGCCGGAAATCTATCAGATCCTCATCGATCGCTTCTCCCTCGTTCCCTCGAACACCATCTACATCGACGACCTCCCCGCCAACGCCGCCACCGGCGAAAGCTTCGGTTTCCACACCCATCTCTACAACCTCCACCAACACCCCACCTTCGAAACCTGGCTTACGTCAGTGATTTCGAAGTAGCAGGGAGCGGGGAGCAAGGTGCGGGCAAACAGCCAAAGATCGAGCGAAGCGCTATGGCTTCTTTTCGGAATAAATGTACCCATACTCGCTGTCGTGGAGCAATTCCATCCCGCCCGGACTCCTTACAACGAAGAGTTCGAAATCGGTAAATGATGGCTCACTACGAAACTCCGCTTCTTCCACGCGATTCATGTAATTGAAAATCCATGAAAATTTTTTGAGCGTGAAACCATCGCGTGATCTTTTCACAAGATCTCCTTCCTCACTGAGAATGATCCTTCCTTCCGGCTGTTCGACAATCTTCCGCTTCCACCGAGAATCCTCAAACTCAAGGTAATCCACGACACCGAGGTTACGAATCTCCAGTTGAAATGTTTTGCCCTGCGGCTGGGATATCTCGGAACCCTCCTCGCCGCATGAAGCCAATAGGAAGAAACCGAAGACTAAAGTTTTAGCGCGTGGTCCAAATATCATAGTTGGTTTTCACATTAACACCAGATCCTTGGTTTGATCGGAAATTTCGGTCCCTCAATAACAATACTCAAGGCAGGCGTCAAGGTTGTGGCTCGTGGGTGAAAGAGTTCGGGGTCGTAGATCCGGCCGTTCATGTGGATGAGGCCGAAGTCATCGAGCACCTCATGCCCGGTGAAACCGCGGTTATCATCCACCGCGCTGGTCC
>JALOTY010000044.1 GCA_025457665.1 Akkermansiaceae bacterium
ACGGAAGCCGTTGTTCGCCTCGCGGCCGAGGCTGCGGATCGTGGGTGGATAGGCGTTTCCAGGGATGTAGGTGTGGAAGGTGCCGCCCTTGATCGCTTCCTCCGAGCCGAGTTCCGGTTGATCCAGCCCCTTCTCCCAAGTGAGGTCTGCGGGGAGGTCGGATTCCTCCAGAAACTCGAAGAAATCCGGCCGCTGCAAGCGTCGCTCCAGGTCGCCTAACAGACGGGTTTTTTCCGCCCGCTCCGCCGCCGGCAACTCACCGGCGAGGGCGGCGCTGAGATCGGTGCGGGATTTCTCCAGCTTTTCGCGGGTTTCGCGGTTGTAGCGTTCATAGAACTGCTCGCGTTCCTCGCTGTTGTCGTAGGCTTTGACTTCGCGGGCATCGCGGCAGCCGATGGTGCACACCGCCAGCACCACGGCGAGGAGGGCAGGGGTTCGCATCATTGGTAGGTGGTGAATTTTTTCGGATCGAAGGCCTCGCGGATCGCTTCGCCGACGAAGGTGATGAGCAGCAGCAGGGCGACCATGGTGACGAAGACCGAGCTGACGATCCACGGCGCGCCGAGGTTTTCCAGGCCATCATTGAGGACGCGGCCCCAGCTTGGATAGCTGTCGGGCACGCCGAAGCCGAGGAAATCAAGCGCGGTCAGCGAGGCGACCAGCGCGGAGATGCTGAAGGGGACGAGCGTGACGATGGTCGCGATGGCATTCGGCAAAATGTGGCGGAAGATCACACGGCCGGTGCCGGCCCCGAGGACCCGGGCGGCGGCGGTGTAGTCGCGCGCTTTTTCCTTGTAGGTCGAGGAGCGGAGATAGGTGGCGATGCCGATCCAGGAAAACACGCCGAAGACCAGGATGATCGTCGTGAGCGTGATGTTGTCGCGGCCGATGTTGGCGCTGATGATCAGCACGACGAGGAGGAAGGGGACATTGCTGAGCACTTCCACGAGGCGCTGCATGACGAGGTCGAAAGCGCCCCCGAAATAGCCCATCAGGCAGCCGAGGGTGACGCCGATGCCGTAGGTGAGAAGCAGGTAGAGGGCCGCGCCTTTGAAGACCACTTGCAGGCCACCGTAGAGCTGGGCGAGGATGTCCCAGCCCTTGGAATCCGTGCCGAGGAAATGCCGGCGTTCCCAACTGGGCGGCAGTGGCGCGTAGATTTCGCGGATCCATTTCCCTTCACCCGGCGGCGAGCTGGCGGTGGGCACGGTCGATGAGATCCGCTCGCCACCCCGCCATTCCTCGCGGCCCACAGTCTCGCCGCTGCGATCGTACACTTCGAAGGTCCACTGCGGCTGGCCTTGGCGGATCCGTCCCGAGCGGGTCTTCCAGTCCGGTTCATCGGGATGGAAACAACTCGCATAGCCCGAAAAGGGTTCGCGCGATCCGCTTTCGAAAAGCCGGCCATCCACCCACTCCAGCGGGCGGACCATCAGGTCATCCGAATCCAAAGTCGGATCCCATGGCACCGGCGGCAGGATGACCAGCGAGTCCGTGCCCTCCCAAAGGTTTTTCAACTCGCGGTAGTCGGGCTCCTCGCCCCCTTCCAAACCGTAATCGGAAGCCGCCATCTGCCGTGCCATGAAGGCCGGGAAGGTCCATTTTCCCTCGTGCTTGATGGCCAGCGCGCGCTTGCCCACCAAGGCCTGATCGAAGAGCGCGAGGACGACCAGAACGATGAGAATCACATAAGACGCATGACCGCGCCCGATCGCCCGGAAGCGCTCGATTTTCCGCAGCGTGATCGGGTTCCAGGTGAAATGGCGGCTCTGCCTGAGCAGCGCGAGGCCGGCGAGGAACATGAGCGAACAAAAGGCGAGCCCCACCGCCCGCGCCTGATGTGCGCGCCAGGAATGCTCGGCAATCGCGCTGGGCGATGCCTCAAACGAATAGAGCCAGCGCAGCGACGGCAGCGCGAGCCCGAGGAAATGACCGACCGTCGCGAGCACTGCCGCGAAAACCAGGATCAGGCCGAATTTGCGGGGAGGATTCATTCGTCACTTGTAGCTGACGCGCGGATCCACCAGGGCCACGCAAAGATCGGATATCACATTTCCTAACAGCATGAGCGTGGCCGAAACCAGCAGCACACCCATGATCACCGGTTCATCGTATTCGAGGATGGAGCTGAAGGTCAGCAGGCCGAAACCATTGATGTCGAAAACCTTTTCAATAAGCAGGCTGCCGGTGACGAAGATCGAAAGGTTGCCGCCGAAGGTGGTGGCGATGGGGATGAGCGAATTGCGGAAGGCATGGCGGAACACCGCCGTGCGGAAACCGGTGCCCTTGGCGATGGCCGTCCGCACGTAGTCGGCCGCAAGATTGTCCATGAGGTTGTTCTTCATCAGCATGGTCATCATCGCGAAGGAACTGATGACATAGGAAATCAGCGGCAGCACCATGTGGTGGGCGAGGTCCTTGATTTTTTCCGGCAAACTCAGCGTGGCGAAATCATCGCCGACGAAGCCGCCGAGCGGGAACAGCCGGAACTGCGCGGCCAGATACACCACCAGCAAAGCCCCGAGCGCGTATCCGGGGACCGCATAGGCGCTGAAGACCATGACCGAGCTGAGGTTGTCGATCCACGTGCGGTGTTTGATCGCCTTGAGGATGCCCAGGGGGATGCAGACGCTATAGATGAGCACCATGGAAATGCCGCCGAAGGTCAGCGACACCGGCACCCGCGAAAGAATCATTTCCCAAACCGGCTGCTGGTACTTCGAGGAAAGCCCGAGGCTGCCCTGGAGCAGGCCATCGTAGGCGGGCTTGTAGAGGACCACGCGTGGCCGCGGCTTGGACTCCGGAGGAGCCGCAGGCACCCAGCGCCGCCAGCTCCGGAGCTGCTGTTCCGGGCTCATCAGGCGGACCTTCCATTCGCTCAGATCGGCATCCTCTGGCGGGATCATTTCCAAGCTGCCATCATCCTTCAGCACCGCTTGGACCTCGTGAATCATCCCGGGGACGGGGATGGTCACGGCATTGGAATCCTCCGGCAGCAGGCGGCCGATTTTGGCCAGGTCCCGCTTCAGCACTCCCAGCCATTCGAGGTATCCGCGGAAGATCCCCTTGTCGCGATTGAAGCGCTCCTCGATTTCCACCACTTGGGCGGGAGTGAGGGAAAGCCCGGTCTCCGCGGCCGTGCGTTTCACCTGATCGCCGCCCATGAGCCGCGAGAGCGCCTGCTCGACGGGACCACCAGGGGCCAGCCGGACGATGGCGTAAACCAGCAGCGTGATGCCGATCAGGGTGACCGGGATCAGCAGGAGGCGGCGGAGGAAATAGGCTTTCAAGGTGGAGGAGGAAACGGCGTCCCGCGGTTCTAGCTTTCCTTGATCGCCTTGCAAGCCCCCTCCCTCCCCGGATGCCGTTTGCGTGGAAATTCCGGGATTTCCGCACGATGGGTGGCATTTCATCGATCCGCCCTCACTTTTTCCCTGCCAAGCCGCCCCATCATCGCTAATCCCCAAGGCACGCCATGCTCCGCACCCTTCCGCTTCTCCTCGCCGCTTCCCTGGCGCTCCTGTCCTGCTCGCGGGAAACCCAGGTGGACCGCGCGAACCGCGAGGGCATCCTCCTCATCGGCAACTCCGGTGAACCCAAGGCCCTCGATCCCCAGCTCGTCACCGGTGTCCTCGAAAGCAAGATCATCGGCGCCCTCATGGAAGGCCTCGTGGCCGATGACCCGAAAAGCGACGACGCCCTGCCACCCGGAGCCGCGCTTTCCTGGGAGCACAACGAGGAAATGACCGAGTGGACCTTCCACCTCCGGCCGGATGGAAAGTGGTCCGATGGCACCCCCGTCACCGCCAGCGATTACGTCTTCTCCTACCAACGCATGCTCCACCCCGAGTTCATCGCTCCCTACGTGGAAATGCTTTATTTCATCGATCAGGCCGAGGCCTACAACAAGGGCGAGATCACCGATTTCTCGAAGGTCGGCGTGAGGGCCGAGGACGACTTCACCCTGAAGCTGCGCCTCCGCGAGCCAGTGCCTTACCTGCCCTCGCTCACCCGGCACTACACCTGGTTTGCAGTGCCGCGGCATGTGATTCTCATCCACGGCAAGATGACCGACCGCTTCACCCCCTGGTCGCTGCCCGGAAACTTCGTCGGCAACGGCCCCTTCCGCCTGAAATCGTGGCAATTCCACAAGGCCATCGAGGTCGATCGCAACCCCCACTACTGGGACAAGGACAACGTCGGCCTCAATGGCATCCGTTTCCTGCCGATCGAAAACCCCTACACCGAAGCCCGCGCGTTTTTCTCCGGGCAGCTTCACAGCACCTACACCCTTCCCTCGGACTTCATCGATTCCGTGGCGGAAGACAAACCGCAGTTCCTCCGTCAAGAACCCTATGTGGGGACGATCTTCATCCGCCTGAACACCACCCGCAAGGGGCTGGACGACCCGCGGGTTCGCCGTGCGCTGTCCATGGCCATCGACCGCCAATCGATCACCGATCACGTGCTTGAAGGCTATTTCCCCGCCACCTCGCTGACGCCGAAGATGGGGCAGTATGAGCCGGACAAGGTTCTCGGCTTCGATCCCGAAGGGGCGCGGAAACTGCTGGCGGAGGCCGGCTATCCGGAGGGCAGGGATTTCCCGCGTTTCTCCATCCTCATCAGCAGGCCCGCCGCGCGTGCCAGCACGGAGGCCATCCAGGCCATGTGGCGCAAGCACCTCAACATCATCGTCGACATCCAGAACAAGGACTGGGGCTCGTACATCACCGCCCAGCAGACGCTCGACTACGACATCGCCTCCGCCGGATGGATCGGCGATTACCTCGACCCCACGACCTTCCTGATGATCTGGACCAAGGGCAACGGCAACAACAACACCGGCTGGAGCAATGCCGAATACGAGAAGCTGCTCGATGATGCCGCCCACCAGGCCGACAACGCCAGCCGCCTGGAAATTTTCCGCAAGGCCGAGCGCATGCTGATGGCAGAGCAGCCCATCATCCCCACCGCCTTCTACTCGCGCAACTACCTCCACCGCCCGGAAGTGAAGGGCTGGTATCCGCTCTTGCTCGACAACCACCCTTACAAGTCCATCCGCCTCGAACCCTGACATGTTCCGCAATCTCATCCAGCGACTGTTGCAGGGCCTCGTCGTCCTCCTCGTGCTCTTCACGATCACCTTCTTCCTGGTGAAGGCGATGCCCTACGGCCCCTTCCAGCAGGAAAAAGCCGTGCCTGAACACATCCGCGCCAAGGTCAATGCCTACTATGGCCTCGATCAGCCGATCTACGTGCAGTATTTCAAGCGCCTCACCAATTTCATCAAGGGCGACCCCGGCCTGAGCCTTCGCCTGGAGGGCCGTCCAGTGACCGAAATCATTTCCCAGGCCTTCCCCACCTCCCTGCAGCTCGGCATCTCCGCCATGACGGTGGCCCTCTGCGTCGGCATCCCGCTGGGCACCCTGGCCGCGGCGAGAAAGAACTCGCTCATCGACTTCGGCTCCATGGCCCTCGCCATGATCGGCATCTGCCTGCCCGCCTTCGTCATCGGACCGGTGTTGGCGGAATTCTTCGGGCAGCGGCTCAAACTCCTGCCCGCCGTTGGGTGGGAACCGGCCGATCCCCGTACTTGGATCCTGCCTGCCGTCACCCTCGGTCTCGGCACCGCCGCCTACCTCTCCCGCCTGACCCGCGCCGGCATGCTCGAGACCCTCTCCCAGGACTTCGTCCGCACCGCCAAGGCCAAGGGCGTGCCCGGCGGGCGCATCCTCGTCCGCCACTGCCTGCGCGGCGGACTCATCCCCGCCGTCGCCTACATCGGCCCGGCATTCGCCGGCCTCATTTCCGGGTCGGTCGTCATCGAAACCGTCTTCCAGCTCCCCGGCCTCGGGCAGCATTTCATCAAGGCCATCGAAACCAGCGATGAACCCGTGATCCTCGCCTGCGTCATGCTCTACGGCACCCTGATCATCATCGCCAATTTCGTGACCGACCTCGTTTCCCTCTGGCTGAACCCGCGCCTTCGCACCCGATGAGCACCGCCGCCGTGAATCCATCCGCCCCCGCCGTGATCGAAAAAGGCAGCTCGCTCTGGGCCGATGCCTGGCGCCGCCTTTCGAAAAACCGCGCGGCCATGATCAGCCTTTTCCTGCTGGCCGCCATCTTCCTTTCCTGCCTCATCCTGCCCGCCATCCCCGGCTTCCTCAGCGATCCCGGCGCGCAGAACCTGGAAATGAAAAACTTCCCGCCGAGCAAGGAGCACTACTTCGGCACCGACCACCTCGGACGCGACCTCTTCAGCCGCATTTTCTACGGTGGCCGCGTGTCGATCATGGTCGGCCTCATCACCACCTTCGTTTCCGTCTCCATCGGCATCACCTGGGGTGCCATTTCCGGATACGTCGGCGGGCGGCTCGATGCCCTCATGATGCGCATCGTGGACATCCTCTACGCCCTGCCTTTCCTGGTCATCGTCATTCTGTTAGGCGCTGTGCTCACGCCGCAGACCGAGAAGCTCACGGAGTTCACCGTGAAACTTTTCGCCGGCAGCGCGGACACCGCATCGGTCAATGAAATGCGCACCACCATCGAGCCCTTCACCACGCTCGTCCCGCTCTTCATCGCCATCGGCGCGCTTTCATGGCTGACCATTTCCCGCATCGTCCGCGCCCAGGTGCAGAGCGTCGCGAAACTGGAATTTGTCGAGGCCGCCCGTTCGCTCGGTCTCAGCCACAGCCGCATCCTTTTCCGCCAGATCCTGCCGAACACCCTGGGTCCCATCATCGTTTACACCACACTGACCATCCCGGGCGTGATGCTATTCGAGGCCACCCTGTCCTTCCTGGGTCTCGGGGTGAAACCGCCGAATTCCTCCTGGGGTATCCTCATCGAGGAAGGCGCGAACCGCATGCTGTCCAATCCGCGGCTGCTGCTTTTCCCCGCGCTGTTCTTTTCCACCACGCTCTTTGCCCTGAATTTCCTGGGCGATGGCCTGCGGGACGCCCTCGATCCGAAGTCCTCGAAAGACTGAGCTTGCCAGCCGGAGAAATGCTGTTCAAATAAACAGCATGATGATCCGCGATCTGCCGGAGGAAGAACGTCCGCGCGAAAAGATGGCCCGGCTCGGCCCGGGGGCGCTCGACAATGCCGAGCTGCTCGCCCTTTTCCTGCGCACCGGGATCAAGGGGCGCAGCGCCATCCAGGTCGCGCGGGACCTCTTGCGCCGCTATGGCTCGTTGCACGGGCTCGCGGCCGCCGGGCTCGGTTCCCTGCGCACCTGCCATGGCCTGGGTCTGGCCAAGGCCACGCAGCTCGCCGCCGCCTTCGAACTCGGCTCGCGGCTGGCCCGCGAATCGCTCCACCGCCTGCCTCTGGACTGCCCGGAGCGCATCTACGATTGCTTCGCCCCCCAGGTGGCCCACCTGCCCACGGAGAAACTCCTCGTCGCCCTCGTGAACAGCCGGCTCGACCACATCTGCACAGAGGAAATCAGCTCGGGCACGCTCACGGAAACCTCCGCCCATCCCCGCGAACTCCTCCGCCCCGCCATCCTCCAGCAGGCCTTCGGCATCGTCATCATCCACAACCACCCCAGCGGCGATCCCACCCCCAGCAACGCCGATACCCGCTTCACCCGCAACATCGTGGAAGCCGCCGAGGTCTTCCAGATCCGCCTGCTCGACCACGTCATCATCGGCCGCCCCTCGCCGGGCCGCTCGCCATATTTTTCCTATCGCGAAAACTCGCTGATCACCTGAAACGAAAAACGCCGCCCGGGAAATGCTCCCGGACGGCGCTGAATCCTCTTTTTCGCAGCCCCCAAGGTCAGGGCAAGGTCACCCGCAGGCGCAGGAAACGGCGGGCGACGGACTTGGGAATCGTCACATCCACCCGACTCCACGCCGCACCACTTTCCGGGCTGACACCATCCGGAGTGATCTGAATGGTCGCATTTCCCGGGTCCACCGCCGTGGTCCAGGTGCCGGTCAGGTCGTCATCGATCTCCACATCCCAGATTTTCGGCGTGATCGATGCCGCCGCATCCGTGAGGTGGAAACGGAAGCGGACGTTCGCTCCCAGGTCCTCGATTTCCGGCAGCAGGGCGGCGGAATTGGCATTCGATGCCGGGTTGGAAATCCCGCCGAGCACGAATTCCAGCCCGTTTGAAACCCCATCGCCATCGGAGTCCGCCTCGGCACCCGCACCGCTGATGTTGTTCGCGGTTTCATAGGCGTCGTAGGCCGATCCGGTCTGCTGCTCCAGGCGGATTTCCTTGGGGGAAACGGCCTCATCGTAAACCACCTGATAACCACTCGGCAGGCCGGTGACGGTGAATTCCCCGGTCTTCGTGCCACTGTAGGTGGCCAGCAGATAGGAAGGCTGGTTCGCCCCGGCGGCATCCAGCGCCAGCGTCGCGCCGGTGAGTGTCAGGTTGCCGAGGACATCGATGCTATCGAAGTCCAAGCCATTCACATCGCAGGCAAAGCTGCCCGACAAGGTCGTGGCACCCAGGCGGATGAAGCCGAACTCGCTGCCTCCATTTCCCGGGGCCAGCGTGCCGGCGATGTTCACTGTGCCGGTCGCCCCGCCTTCACCCGCGAGGGTCGCAGCGGCGGCGATGCTGACCGCACCCGTGCCGGTGGCCGAGCCCGTGGTGCCATTTTCCACCATCAGGGTGCCCTGGCTCACGGTCGTGCCGGCGGTGTAGCTGTTCGCCACGGCCAGACTCAAGGTGCCCGTGCCGGTCTTGGTCAGCGCGCCATTGTTCTGATCGGTGTTTTCCACCTCGGCATCGATGCGCAGGTCCACCGCCGCATCGCCGGTGACATTGGCCACGGCGAAAGTCCGGTTTCCGCCAAGGGCGAGACCTTGTTTGTCGGTGGGGAGCAGGGACGTGATGACCGAGGGCGAGGATCCGGTGACGGTGAGCGTGCCGTTGATCTGGACGGACTCGTTGTTGTAGGAAGTTCCGCTGCCGGAATCCAGGAAACTCACGGTGCCGCCGTTGAGCGTGAGGTTGTTGATGTGCGCATGGCTCTGGATCGCGGTGGGGAAGGCCGTGCTGGCACCCGAGACCACCTGCAAGATGGCGCCGCTGTTGAGGGTCACGTTCACCCCGTTGGCACCCGTGGGCATGGCATTCACCCCGCGGATCTCGAAGATGCCGGAGTTGTTGACCACGATGTTCGATCCCACCGCCTGACGGTTCGCCTGCTGGTCGCCATCCACGCTCAAGGTCCCGCCGTTGATGGTCGTGCCGCCGCTGTAGGTCATGGCGGCAGCGACGTTGACCACGCCGTTTCCATTCTTCAGCAAGCTCGCCCCGCCACTGATGCTGCCGGCACCGGTGAAAGTGTAGGGCACCGCGGTGCTGTTGTTGATGGTGATGGCCGCCGGGGTGAGAGCTGCGGTGTAGCTCACGCTGCCATTGGCCGCGCCTGCGGAGTCATCGAAGGTGACCACGTCTCCCTGATAATACGGGCTCGCCACAGACGTGTCCGTCCAGTTCGAAGTCGTCGCCACATTCCAAACCAAGCCACCGGCGCCGGTCCAGGTGATCGCCTTGGAGCCGATGTCGAGCGTCAGCGACGTGGCACCCAGATTGAACAAGGCCTGACGGTAGTTCGCGGCATTGGCGAGTGTGAGGTTGGCGGGGCTGCCGCTGGCGGAGGCGTAATTCATCAGCGTGATCGTCCCGCCGGGCAGGACGTTCGATGCCGGAATCAGGTTCACCGCCGTGGTGCCATTGAAGGCGACCGCACCACCCACGGTCAAAGTGGCAGGTGTCGCGAGGTTCACGCCCAGGGTGGTGCTGCCGGTGGCGAAGGTCAGCGAACCGGCGATCGAGCCATCGCCATTGAGCGTGGAGCCGGGATTTACGGTGACTGCCGTACTTGCGAGGGAGCCATCGAGATTGAGCGTCGCGGTGCGCCCGCCGGGAGTGCCCACACTGGTGGTGCCGGTGTAGGTATTCGTCCCGGAAAGGGTCAGCACGGTATTGAAATTTGTCGCCGTGCCGGAGCCACCGATTTCGAGATTCCGTGAGCCGCCGCTTTCCCCGATGTTTCCGGAGATCGTGCCCGCGCCGCTATGGCTGGTGATGCGGGTGTTTCCGGCGAGTGTCACCGGCCCGCTGATCGTGCCGCCCTGGATGCGAAGCGCGCCTAACAGACCCGTCGGTTCCCCCCAACCTTGGCCGGAAAGGGTGAAGGCATTCGGATAGGTGCCCGCGGTGATGTAGAGACCGCCATTCGTCCCGGTGCTCACGGCGGCACTGCCGATGTCGAGCGGGGTGTCGAGTGAAAGCCGGGAGTTGGTGACCACGATGGAACCGTTGAAGCCGGAGTTGTTTCCGCTGATGCCATAGCCGGAGAGTTCGTTGCCCACCCCACCGCCGGTATCGCCGGTGTTCACGCCATTGAACTGGATCGTTCCGCTGCCGCTGATGGGATTGGCCACCGTCAATGCCCGGTCATTGCGGTTGAAGGCGAGAACGGCTCCGGGAGAAATGTTCACGGCGGCCGTGCCAAGCGTGCCGGTGTTTCCAGCCGCGCCGATTTGCAGGGTGCCTTCGGTGATGCTCGATGCCCCGGTGATCGCATTGTTGGCACTCAACACCACGGTCCCGGCGGTGGATTTCGTCAAGCTGCCCGCGCCATTCAGCGTCGCGCTCACCGTGCCGGATTGGAGATTGAAATTACCGGTCACCGGCAGCGTGCCATTGCTCAGGGTGCCGCCGCCACTCACGGTCAGGCTGCCGTGATTGTTCAGGGTTTTTCCACCCAGATTCAGGGTGCCGCCACCGGCCGTGATGTCGCCGGCGGCGGTTCCATAAACCAGATTCGCTCCCAGCGTGAGCGTGCCGGTGCCGGATTTCACGATGGATCCCGAGCCCGCCACCGCGCCCGCGCCGAGGGCGGTGGCGTTCAGTGTGTAGTCGTTGCCGGTCGAGTTGTTGACCGTGATCGCCGCCGGAGCCACCACGCCGCTGACGTTGACCGTCTTCGCCGTGCCCGCCGCCACGCTGTCATTGAACGTCACCGAGTCGTAAGCCTGGAACACATCCGTCGGGCCTGCGTTGTTCCAGTTTGCGGTGGTGTTGGTGTCCCACACTCCTGTGGCCGCGCCGGCTGCCGCGGCATTGTTCCACACCAGCGAATCGCCGGTATCCGTCAGCGTGAGTTGGATCTTGTTTCCACTCACCGCCACGCTTCCCGTCGCGCGGGTCGGGCCGAAGGGGGTCGTCGTCGCCAGCGCCACGTTTCCGGTGCCGGTGATGCTTCCCGCCGTGAAAAGATCATAGGTTCCCGGCACGGTGCCGGCACCGACGATCGGGCTGATTTGAATCGTCCCGCCATCGGCAAGTTGCAAGGCACCGGTCACCGTGGTGGTCACGCCCGTGGCGGCCACGGCACCCAGCGTTGCATTGTTGGCGGCCGAGATGGAGGCGATTGTCTTTCCTGCGGCCGCGGAGAAGAAGCCGCCGGAACCGCCCACCACCACGGGAGATGTGGCGAGTTGGCCACTGGGGCCGAGCAGCAGTGTGCCGCCTGTGACTTGAGTACTGCCGGTGTGGGTGGCGGAACCATTGAGCAGCATGATGCCCGCTCCGGCTTTCGTGATCCCGCGTCCGCCAGAGCTTTCGTTGATGGTGGCATTGACCACCAGGTCGAGCGGGGCAACGCCATCGGCCACGGTGAAATTGACGTTATCCGCCGTGTTGCTTTCGCGCAGGCGGATCAATCCATTGATGGTCGAGCTTGCAGTGCTCGCGAGGGTGTTGACGGCGGTGTTGTTGCCGAAGGAGAAATTTCCCGTGCCGGTGCTCTGCAGCAAGCCACCGGTCAGGTTGTAGGTGACCCCCCATCCGTTGTCGCCGTTGGCCGTGTGCGTCACCGTGCCGCCGTTGATATTGAGGGTGTCGATCTTCTGCCCTGTCGCATAGCCCAGCGCATTGGTGAATCCCAGGATCACGGTGCCGGGACTGTTGACGTTGAGTGTCCCGCGGATGACCCCCGTGGGGCCCTTGTCGGTGGCTACGGCGTTGCCGAGTTGGAGGATCGCGGAGTTCACCGTGGTGCCACCGCTGTAGGTGTTCGAGTTCGTGAGAATGATCGTGCTGTCCGGATGTCCGCCACCATCTGCGGAACGCGCCACGGTGACCGCCCCCGAACCGGACAGAATCCCGCTCAAGGCAAGGTTCTTGCCCGCCCATTTCGACCTCAAGGTCGCCCCCCCCGGATCGACTGTCACGTTCCCGGAAAGCGTGTGATTGCCATCCTCATTGAGAATCGTGCCGCCATTCAAAACGAGACCGTTCGTGATCGTGAAGGCCGCGTTGTTGCGGATCCACAATCGCAGCACGCCACTGCTGTTTACCGTCACCGGACCCGTGCCCAGCGCGGAAACCGTGGTGGTGTTCGCCGTCGTCCCACCGGTGCCGTACGAAACCACACCGCCGTTGATCACCGTGCCACCGGAATAGGTCGCCGCGGTGGAAGTCGTGAAGGTCAGCGTGCCCGTGCCACCCTTGGTCAAGCCGCCGGTGCCCGCCAACACTCCCGAACCCGCCAAAGTCCAGTTGCCGTTGTTCGCCACCACCATCGAACTCGGCGTCACTGTGCCCACCACCGATACAGACTCCCCAGTCGCTGCTTCAAATCGCGCGGCATTCGCATCGGCCCAAGGCGAAAGGACCGCACCACCATCGATGAACCAGTTGGTATCCCCGGGCGCGGTGGACCAGTTGTTGTTCGTGCCGGCCACCTGCCACGAATAGTCAGCAGCAGTTGCCGGAGAGGAGGCCACGACAGTCAGCGCGGCCAGCGAGCCCAATTGGGCGCGGATCGACAGGGTTTTCATGGTTTTCTGGGGTTTTGCGTCAAGCGGCGGAAATCGATCCACCAGTCGACGTTCCCCATTCCCTCCCACAAGCCCCGGGAGGTCGCAAGGATTTCCTTGGGTTTCCCGGGATTCCTTTCCCCTTGCCGATCGGCCCGCCCACCCGCTACCTTCCGCCCGCTATGAGTCGGAGTTTTCATGCCCTCCACCTCGCCACTTTCTGGGCTGGGTGCCTCGCGATTTTGCCCGCGACTTCCTTTGCCCAAGCCCCCCCACCGCCGGAAAGGCCACCCGCCGCCTTCGATCCGGCCGACGTCTATTTCCAAGCATGGCTCCTCTGCAACGATGCGGAGAAACTCGAAAAACAAGGCAAACCCGCCGAGGCCCTCGCCAAACTCCGCCGGGCGAACCAGATGTTCGATACCATCGCCGCGAATTTCCCCGAGTGGAAAAAAGACATGCTCGAAACCCGCCGCCGGAAGACCGCCGACCACATCGCCGACGTCCTCCCCAAGGCCATGGAACAAGAGGAAAAACGCGATCAGGCCGTCGCCGAACTCGAAGGCCGCCGCACCGGTGACGGCCCCGCCCCCGGGCCCGAGGTCCCCGTCGCTCCCACCCCCGGAAACCCTGCCGATACCCTCGCCACCCGCCGCGTCCGCGAGCTCGAAAAACAAGTCGCCGATCTCCAGGACGAAATCGCCCGCCAGCGCGAAGCCGCCACCGACCCCGCCAAGAAAGACCAGGCCGAACGCCAGCGCGACCGCGCCATTGCCGACCTCCAGAAAGCCCGCACTGAACTCGACCGCCTCCGCCGGGACGCCACCGAAGGCCCCATGCAGGAGGAAGTCGATGCCCTCGCCCGCCGCATCAACAAACTCGAAGCGGAAAAGGAAGTCATGGGCCGCGCCCTCGAACAAAGCCGCCAGGAAACCGAACAGGCAAAATCCCAGATCGATGCCCTCCAAGGCGAACGCGCCCGCCTCCTCGGCCAGATCGAAACCCTCAAGCAGGACCTCGCCGACAACAAACGCAACCTCGAACTCGAACGCGGCACCTCCAACGAAATCATCGAGGGCCAACAACGCCAAATCCGCCAACTCCAAGGCACCATCCAGAAAAAGGACGAACAGCTCGCCGAATCCCGCAAAACCATCGAACGCCTCGAATCCGAACTCGGTCAGATCCGCGAGTCCTTCGAAGGCCTCCGCGAAGAACGCGACGAACTCCTCCGCGAACGCGACCAAATGGCCGCCCTCCTCAAACTCAATGAGGCCGGACAACTCCAGGAAGTCATCGACCAAAACCTCGCCCTCGACCGCGAACTCCGCGAAACGAAAAAACGCTTCGAAGCCCTCCAGACCGATTCCGATGCCACCGCCGAGGACCTCAAGCTCGCCCTGCGCGATCTCTCCATCGCCAAACTCCGCATCCAGGAATTCCGCCAGACAAATCAGGATCAGGAAAAACGCCTCGCCGACCTCCAGCAACGCCTCCAACAGGAAGCCAGCTCCGTGCAGGAAAATGCCGTCGATCCCGGCGAAGCCCAAATGCTCCGCGCCATCCTCGACCGCCAGATCAAGATCCAGGAGAAACGCGCCGAAGCCCGCAACCTCCTCTTCGAACAGCTCCGCCAAAAAGCCCAGGGCGACCCCGACCTCCAGCGCGCCATGGACAATTTCCAAGGCAACGAACTCAACCTCACCCCCGAAGAACTCGCCATCATCGAGGGCCAGGTGGTCGATGGCACCATCATCTCCCCCTACGCCCGCCCCCGCTCGGAAGTCGAGCGCGCCTATGCCGATCTCAACGAAGAACTCCGCCCCTACGATGCCGCCGCCACCCGCGCCTACCTCGAAGGCCGCCCCCTCGCCGCCCGCGAAGCCTGGGAAATGATGATCGAGCGCAACCCCGGCGACGTCGCCTCGATGTGCAAACTCGGCCTCGTTGAAAACGAACTCGGCAACGAAG
The DNA here is from genome assembly GCA_025457665.1 of Akkermansiaceae bacterium. GTDB lineage: Bacteria > Verrucomicrobiota > Verrucomicrobiia > Verrucomicrobiales > Akkermansiaceae > Haloferula. The sequence goes on from JALOTY010000044.1 coordinate 14,776, forward strand.
CCGCCGCCGCCGACATGTTCCGCCGCGCCACCGAGCTCGATCCGAACAACCCTTACGCCCACCGCATGCTCGGCTATTTCCTCGATCGCTTTGGCGAGCGTGAGGAAGCCATCGCCGCCCTCCGCCGCTCCGCCGAACTCAGCCCCACCGACCCCCGCACCCACCAACTCCTCGGCAACTGCCTCTTCCGCGCCGGCCGTCTCGATGAAGCCCGCGAAGCCTACAGCGCCGCCCTCGATTGCGATCCCGCCAGCCCCGAAACCCATCACAACCTCGCCATCCTCCTCGCCCGCAGCGGCAAAAAGGAAAAAGCCCTCGAGCACTACAACAAAGCCCTCGAACTCGGCACCCCGCCCAATTCCGACCTCGAAAAAATCATCGGTTTCACCCCCGCCGACCCCACCCCGCCACCCACCGACCCCTGATCCTCTATCACGAATCCTGACCACCGACCCTCTGGACCCTCCTCAATCCCGAATTCCCGAATCGAACATGGGAATACAGAAAGAGGCATGAGATCAGAAACTACAATAGATTCGAATCACCCACTCACCACGATCATGCGTTTCCTATGGCTCGTTTTTGTCCTCCTTTTTCCTGGCCTTGTCTGGGGACAAGTGAAGATGGATCCCCCAGCCGGTTGGACGGAAATGGAAGTCCCACCGAACGCGTCACCATCGGTCTCCTTGGTTAAAAAATATGTTTCGGATGATCGGAGCATGGAAGTGTTCGTATTGGTGACGAAGCCGCTCAATACCACGAAAGATGCAAACGAGTTTGTTACGGGCCTGATCACTGGAATGAAGAAAAACGGCTATATCGGTGAATCCGCAACTGACACCGAAATTGAGGGCTTTCCTGCCAGACACCTCATTGGCGAGTTCCGATCCGATGAATATGAAGGGGCCTATCTTGCGGACACCAAAATCCTTTTTTCGGACGCCGGAACCGTGACGATTTCGGTGAAGATCGACGATGCCCGTGGCGGCCGTGAGTTGGCAGATTCGCCTCTCGACTGGATCTCCGTATCGGGCTCCCCGGTAACCCTGAAAAACTCCTCCGATCAGGCATCCACAAGCTTCAGCATTGGCGAAAAGTTGGGCCGCTACACCGTTTACGTGGCTCTTGCCGTGGCGCTCGTGACCATCATCCGCAGTCGGCTTCAATCAGCCAAAAAAGCAAAAAACTGAGGACACCAAAGGCTCCGCCTTTCCTCGAACCTGCACTATCTTGCGTCTCGAAATCTTGCGTCTCCCCCCGGCTGATCTTTGAACTTTGCCCTTCCGCGAAGCGGCCTCCGGTCTTGCGTCTTGCGTCTTGGAGTCTTCTGTCTTTTCCCGGCTGTTCTTTGGCACTTGGCACTTGGCACTTCCCCGCCTCACACCCCGCGGCTGAAGGATTTCGCCAACTGGAATCCCCCCAAAGCCAGAAGACCGGCGGCAAGCGGGGCAAGCAGAATCCGGAAAGCCGTGGTGCATACCAGCATCGATTGCTGATACCCGAACAACTCCACCTGCTGCTTCCACATCATCGTGAAGGCATAAGGCGTGACCATCAGCATGCTGGTGAGATTGAGCACGATCGCGGAAACGAAAGCCGTCTTGAAGGCATGCCGATGCACCGTGTGGATGCGGATGCGGAAAACCACCGCACCCGTGACAAAACCCACCAAGGCATGCGCTCCGGCCACCCAGCCGATGTGCCGCATGAAGAGTTCCTGTGCCACACTCGCCGCACCCTCCTGCGGCAAGGGCGGGCCAAAATAGGAGAACAGACTGACCACAAAAGCCAGCACCACGATCCCGCCCAGAGTGATCCGCAGCATCATCTGCCGCGTGTCCAGGATCGACTGCAACTCCGCTTGCCGGGCATGGTAGGCGTGCACCTCCTCGCCATAGGCCCGCCAGCGCCCGACCTCGTCCTCCGCCGCCGCACAGCGCGCCTGCAAGGCCGCATCCGCCGCAGGGGCTGGCGCTCCCGAGTCGCCCACAGCCGGCACCGCAGGATTCACTTCGGGCTTGTCCCCACCCGACTTGTTGTCCGCCGGGGTGTTCGGCGCGGGTGAAGCCTGCGGCTTGTTCTGCGAGGGAATGAGCATCGCAAAAACCCCGGCAAGCCCGCCGGAAAGCAGCACGGTGAGCTGCTGCGTGACATTTCCCCGCACCGTCTCCCATGCCTTGCCCCCCTGCCCCAGCAACCACATCAGCAGATAGGCCCCCGCACCCGTGCCCACAAACATCAGGATCTTCTTGATTCTAACGGATTTTTCCATGGGCTTTCAGCGGGTGGATGAGTCGGCAAAAGAAAAACACCGGACCACGCAGGTCCACCGGGAGTCTAATCATTCCCAAGGTCCGCCCACCAAGCTTTTTCCAGCCGGATTCCGCCGCCCCGCAAATCCGGGAAAACGAAAGGATCCACCCCCACCCCACGTTTCCCGCAACATGAAAATCCGCGCCATCGTCTTTCCCCTCATCCTCCTCGGCGTCCTCGGGGCCGTCGCCCAGATCCCCAAGGAAAGAAAATGGCGCAAACAAGTGGTCACCAAGGATTTCATCACCGAGGGACTCTCCGCCGGGGACCTCGATGGCGATGGCGCCAAAGACCTCGTCGCCGGTGCCTTCTGGTTCAAAGGACCGGACTTCCGCCAAGCCCAACCCTACCGCCCGGGCCGACCCTCGCCCATCGATGCCTACATGGAGGATTCCTTCCTCAGCTGGGTCGATGACCTCGATGGCGATGGCGATCAGGACATCCTCATGGCCGGACATCCCGGCCGCGAAGTCATGATCTATCAGAACCCCGGCGGCGACGCCTCCGGCGAATGGCTGGGCCACAAGGTCATGACCGAAGCCGCCACCGAAAGCCCCCTCTGGCTGGACCTCGATGGCAGCAAACCCAAAGAACTGGTCTGCATGCAGGGCGGTCGCTTCGGCTACGCCATTCACGATCCGGCAAATGTCACCCAGGCTTGGACCTTCGTGCCCATCTCCGCCGTGCGAACCACCACACCCTACGTGCACGGCCTGGGCGTGGGTGACCTCAGTGGCGATGGCCGCCCGGACATCGTCGAAAAAGACGGCTGGTTCGAACAACCGGAGAAACTGCCAGGCGAGTGGAAATGGCACGCCCATCCCTTCGCCGGCAAGGGCGGTGCCCAGATGCTCGTCTTCGATGCCGACTCCGATGGCGATCAGGACATGATCACCAGCCTCGATGGCCATGGATACGGCCTCGTTTGGTACGAGAACCATCGTAGCAGCGAAGGCGGGGTCTCATTCCATCGCCATGAAATCCTCCCCGAGGACCCCGCCAAAACCGGCGTCGGCGGCCTCCAGTTCAGCCAACTCCATGCCTTGGAGGCCGGAGATTTCGACAAGGACGGCCGCATGGATTTCATCACCGGAAAACGCTTCTGGGCCCACAATGGCAGAGATCCCGGCGCCCGCGATCCCGCCCTCGCCGTGCTTTTCCTCAACCGGAAGAAAGACAGCGGCATCGACTGGCAACCCCAGGTCCTCGACGACGACTCCGGCGTCGGCTGCCAGGTCCTCGCCGTCGATCTCGACAACGACGGCCACCTCGAATTCGCCGCCGGCAGCAAAAAAGGAGTCCACGTCATCCGCCGCTGAGGAAGGGCCAAGTGCCAAGTGCCAAGGTTCGGCGCAGGGCGCAAGGGCGAAGGCCCATCATTCCGCCACCCGTGTTGGCGCTGGCCTGAGATTCGGAAGATCTTGGCCTATCGTCAGAGAACAGGCGGCCAGGGCTGCCAGCGACGGCGCGAGCTGCTCTTGTTACTAGATGGTATCACCAAGACGGACTTCTAACCCTCTCGATCATAGGCGGCATCTTCCGTCGCCTTGTTTGCACTTCTGGGTTCCGAACATGGCGACCACCATCCCTCGTATCTGGTTGGAAGATCGTCCCAATCGTAGCTATCGCCATCGCTACCGATCGAGTCTGTAGGGCAGCCCTCCACAGCCTCCAAGACCTCCATCAGCTCCGTCTCGTTGGTTGGCTGCTTGGAGAGAAATGAATGCGCCGTCGCCGCATCCCGAGCAAAATTGGAAGGTGCTGATACGCAGCAGAAGTCACAGTCGGTGCAAGTATGATCGACATAGAACTTTCCCTGCACGTTGAGAGGATGGCGATAAAGGAAGTCAGTCATTCGGCCACGGCCGTCGGATTCCTCTCACTCCCGCACGACAGCGAGACTCCGACCTAGGGTTGATTGTTGTATGATCATGCTGGATTGAACTTGCAGCCGCGCATGTGTTGAGGGCGACGCCCTGACAACCACTATTTTGTTTTGACTGCAACGCCTCGACTCATTGCGATGACTTTGCCATCTTGCAGGGTCGTGTCCTTCCAAGTGCTCTTATCATCCGAATGCGTTTCGATCACAAGAACCGTCGTAGGTGGGTCTCCATCAGCTTTGTCAGCCGTCCAAGCTATGGTGCGATTATCGAAATCGGCGATGCCTGTCGATGATCCCAGTATTCCATCAGGAAGTAACACCCACTTCTTGAAGGTTTCGGTCTCCTTTTGGAAGGTGACCACCATAATCAATGGCTTCTCCGCACCAGGGAGCATCGCCGTTGAAACGATGTAGCGCCCTCGAACCGTCTTTTCCTTGGCAATTATCTCTGGCCCCACCTGAAGTTCCTCGGCTGACTTTCCACTTTGAGCTGTGATTTTGTACTCACGCGCCCCGGGATAAATCTTCAACTCGGGCACAAGCTTCTCCCGACTGTGAGGTTCACTCGCGATCTTTCTTACCTCGTCGGCATCAAGGCCGTAAAGATTCGTTGCGATTAAGGGGATTACGAAAAAGTGAAGTTTCATTTGGCTAACGAAAAGTTGCCCGGAATCCGTTGGGATGGCAAGTCTCGACGAGGGGAAATCCGATTCGCGTGGTCCTTCTCAGGTGCTCCCATTCACCCTCAATTGGTCCCCGCTGATACTCCTGTGATCTTCATTGTCGAAGCGATCGGTCACCAGCGATTCCAAGTTCCAACGAACAGCCGGGAGACGGATTGCAACCCATGATTTCAGGCATGGGCTCGGATCATAAAGGGAATGCGGAAAAAACTTCCGATCGTCTCGAATCTCACCTCGACCACCTCCCGCATCCTCTTCTTGCCAATTTCAATCAAATCAGCGGCGAATCGCAGGGGGATTCAAGGCATCTCTTTTGCTTTTCCTCCCTTTTCTGGATTCGTTTGATTCTCACCACCACCGACAACAAAAAGGTAACCCTCCTCGCTGCCCTTCCCTGCGGAAAAAAACAGGACGTGGCCTCCCATCGTCCGGATGAAAACCTCAAGTCCGATTTCAGATTCATCCATAAACTCTATCAAGAGTTGGAGTGATGAGTTCGGCATTCTGGTTGACTTCAAATTGACGGTCCGACCTGATCGATCCATAGACACTTTCCCTTCTGTCGACATGCTGGCTCCACCAAGCCTCTTGTCTCCGAGCATTTCCATCAAGGCGTCCACAGGAATTACCTCCAACAAGTTCGGAGAGCCCGGAGGACTCCCTCCTTCGACTTTGGCTGGAGGCAGCAAACCAAGGAGATGGGTCATGGTCGCGGCAGGGACCCTCACGATGCCGACTTCTCCCTCGCGAAGCATCAACTTGGAGCGGTTGGAGGCGCAAGAATTCATCAATCGTTCGCCGAAAGATAGCCGAGGTGCCGAGAGCGTCTGAGGCGGATCCGCAACCGCTCCCGATCTCTCCAGTTCGGAGCCTCTGCTCGATGTGCCGTCCGGCGCAATCGATTCAGGTAGGAGGAGCCAAACACAAAGCCCTCCGAGCCCGAAGACAATCAGAAGGACCCATTGAGACCGGCGCTTCATTCCGGGCGAACGTCGTCCCCTCCTAAGCCTAGCCGAAGTGCGAGGAAGAGACGTAGGGTTGAAGTTGTAGCGGTCATGACGGCTGGGACTGGCACGGACTTAAGAGCTAGGATTGCCATCATGTTCGTTCGTGTTTTTGCCCTTTGCTCCAGCCGATGGCTGATTCTTTAGCCAAGAGCCAAACACCGCCACAAGTTCATTTCCCGAAAAGAAAGCCCGGTCTGAATCCTCCCTCAGAAAATCAGGATACAGTCTGTGCTCAGTGACGATTCTGGGATCCGCATCGACTTGCTGGCTCTTTACGCTTTTCGGTGGGTTCCGAAAGACGGCTATCCCCATTGCAACACCAACTGCAATTGGGAACAAAACATCCCAAAGCTCGCGTTTTGGTTTGAAGTCAATGCGCAGGGTCCGGTGCTCCAAGTCCCTCACTTCAACCGTGTAATCGCGCTCAGAAATCGTTCGTGAGAAAGAACCACTCTCATTTGGAGCAAGGTAGATCTGTTCGCTTTCGGGGAGCAACAGGTTGAAAAACATCAAAGCTATCATCAAGCCGTAGGCAATACAGCACGCGAGTTTAAGCTTGTTCATTTCTGTCCGAAGGTATGGGTGGAACGCAGGTTTGAAATTGCAGTGCTCATGACCTCTGGGACGGGCGCTGGGTTAGGGGTTAGCAGGGACGTCCGATTCTATTGATATTGGCTGTATCTTGTTGTGACAGGCGGAGCAAAGGCACCTCATCGGATGCAGACCCTCCGGGGTAAATGGAGAAATCCACCAGCCTGCGCGTCGGGCGTGATCGGCGGTGATTCGGTACCAGTCCCACGAATATTCGTTACCTTCTCCGAAGGCCGGGGTGATCGGCAAGACTTCGGCGCATGAATCGCACGATACCCCAAGCATCAGGTGAATATAGACCTGATATGGATCACCTCCATCGAGTCCATGCTGTGGAAGGGAACTGCTCATTGCTGCCGAATATTCAGGATGTGGTGCCGGGCACATGACACATGAGGACCTCTGAACGCCAGAAGGATCTCACTAATACAAGAGAGCCTCCGAAAGTCCTCATCGCTGTATCCGATCGCCTTCATCCGCTTGTTTTGCTGGTTTATCCGTCAAAAGGTTGGATTTCGAAGTCAGCAGATCCCTCCCCGTCCTCTCTGAAAGTAAGAATGTAACTTCGCTTCGCATGGTCGGGGTCATAGATCCACATCTCGCGCCAAGCCTTCCTGCCCGGAGATCCAACAGGCTGCTGCAAAACAAATTTGAGCACCTTGGCGCTCCGATTGCTATTCAGCTCCCGAATCGCCTGAGATGCGTCCCTTGCAAGCGTCGGATTCGCAAGAGTTCCTTCCGTCGCTACCGTGTTCACCGTTGAAAGGGGTGCCAGACCACTTGGGTCTGTCGAGCAGCTCGATAGGACGATGGATGAAGCAAATCCGACAATAGCTGAATGGATGATTTTCATATTTTCAAGAATGTCAGAGTGATGCTGCCTCGACCTTCATGGCAATGCTCCAATTCAGTTTTCCGGACTGAACCAGAAAAACCCGGTCTCCGACAAGGGCGGTGTAAGGAGTCACTATCTCCGACATGTTCGGTAGTTTCTACGTATTAGTCTTCACGAGCGGATTGAAAACGATACTCAAACTCCCCAAAGGTGCGAGTAAATATCCACTCTCTCCGCTGATGAGCGATTCTCATTCGGCCTTCAAGATTTCCATTTCGGTCCGAATTACCGAATCCACTGCCTAGCTCCGAAGAGACTTCGACAGGGTAATGAACTGGCTTCCATGGATTTTTGAGATGATAAAGGTATCGCTTGAAATCAAATGGCACCGGAGTCAATTCGCCGGTTTCCTTATACCATCGACTCGCTGTATCTACCTCGGCAAAGGCGGCGCTGGGATGGAATTTCAGCGGCGGCTTCGTGTAAAAGCTACGACCGCACCAAGCGGCGTATACTCCAAGCCACAGGAGTAGGATCCCATACATGACAATCGCCCGAGACTTCATTATTGCTACCGAACGGAGAACACATCCACCCCTACCAGCGCGGGCGAGGAGTGATCTCGGGGTGAGGGTTGGAACGATGGGAGGGCATTGAAGATCGGGGGCTGATAGGAGCTGGAGGGTGCGGTGTTAAACAGGCATGGTTAGGAGGACACTGGATGCCGTGTGCTTATCGGCCGAAAGGGAGAATCCGAACTTCTCATAAAATCGGAGAGCTCTGGCATTGCTTTTCATCACTTCCGCCTTCACGAGGGCAAAGCGATTGGAGCGAGCCCATCGAAACACCTCCATCAGCAAGTCTTTTGCTACAGACCCACCGCGAAACTCGGGAGCAATCCACATCTGAATCAGTTCTCCGACATCTGGAGCATTCTCATCGCGGTAAAGCGCTGCAAGGCCTACAGGCTGGTTCTGAAAGGTTACGAAGGTGGCACGATTCGATCCCGTAGCACTTGAATCGGCCTGATCTGCCCAGCTCTGCTCGCTGCGAGCGAGGGCATCTTCATACCGCGACGAGAATGCTTCTGGGGACTCGCGCAGAGCCTCTAATCGGACAGCTCGATACAGCTGACCTTCACCAGGATTCAGGCGACGAGTCATACTCATTTTAATTCGAACGGAGAGCCCATCCACCCCCACCAACGGGGCGAAGATGAACTTCCGGGTCAGGATTGAGGAGACCGGGGGGCATCGAAGATAGGCGGCTGATGGGAGTTGGTAGTGAAAAGGAAGATGGGCGAAATCGGTCGGGAGGGCAAGCCTGCGCGCGGGGAAATTCGGTTTCTGTGACCCTCCTTGGGCACTCCCATCCCCCCTCAATCGGCCTGGGCTCCTGTGCAAGTGATGGCAGGCATTGACACCATCTTGTGGCTTGGACTCCGGCCGTACGCTCAAGCCGCGTGCCAGAGTTCGCCTATCGGATCCTCTCGGGATCATTCCCGTTGGTGCCGCTACTGCGTGCTCCGCAACTTGAGGGCCAAGCCTCACCGAATGGGCAGCCCCGACCCTGATGGCAGTGCTCCGATTCCCGTTGCCTGACTGAAGCATCGGTATCGGAGCGCAACAAGGTCGCTGGTTTGGTGTGTCATCGTTTGGCTTGTTCGACTTCCATTTTCTTCTCGGACCGCAGCTTCAGGATTGCTTTCAACGCCCATCCAAATGAGAGACACAAGACCGCAATATTGCCGATCAAAGGGGCAGTGGGATACGGGTCGTATATCGGGACTCCCGGAACAGCGTTGAGTTTCGCGTAAGGGAGGAACACAGCGAATAATGCCGCTGCTTGCAGGACCGCCGAAGCGAGAATGCAGAAACACATGACAGGCGACCTCGCAAGCCTCAGCGAGGCCCCGACAGCGATTCCGATGCCAATCGGCGGCAGCAGGCCCCACCAAGCAAGCGGTGCAAAGGGAATCGCCAACTCGCTGATCGGTGGATGCGAATACTCGTTGAAACGAGAAAAGAACTCGAAGTGGTAATCGACAGCAAATCTCTGTAAGGCAAGCAGCGGAACGTAGGTCGCGATGGCGGCCGCTACTCCAAAAGTCATGCGTGTCAGCAGCATCTTTTCCTGCGGAAGCTTAGAGCACAGCAACTGCCTTACAGCAGCCGCGCGTTGACTCGTGGTTAGGGATTTCAATCATTTCAAAGCTTCGACTCGGTGCGAGTCAGTCGGTTGGGGGTTGTGCCTTGTTCGCTTGGTCGCCTTTGGTGAAGACGTCGAGTGACCAGTCGCGCCTCATCTCAATCTCGATTTCGCCGGTGGCAATGGCGATGAGGTCATCGTAGGTGCCTCCAGTCTTGATCGTCTGACGCCGTGTCGTCCGTATGCTCTTCGGCCATCCGATCATGATCTGGAACCGATCGTCGGCACCGAACTGCTCCTTATGCTCGCCGACCCATCTTGCCATAGCCCGGGCACAATCTTTCATGAACTGCTCGGTTGTCGATTCGTCTTGCTGGATATCGACCACCGTGAACAGATTCACGAGGTCGCCATCCCATTGCGGGCGGAAATCACAACGGCTGATACCGAACGAGTTCCAAGCCGCCTCGATGTCCGTTCCAGTCGTCTCGATGGGGATCATTTGCTGTGCTCCGGCTTGTCGTTCTTTGTAGGAAAGCTTGACTCTCCTGAGAACCTCACAGGCCCGGGTGAACTCACAATTCTGCGTGCCGCCGGATCGCTCACGGAGGAACTCAAGGAAATCCATGATGGCCTCGATCTGTCCTTCGCTTGGATTGCTCTCCTCAATCCATGCATCGTCCCTGCAAAGAATGTCGCAGACCGCTTCGTCGTAAGGACGATCAGGCCTCTGTATCGCCAACGCCATCCATCCGCGCAAAAAGTAGAGTCTGGCGGCTGGGGTCATGAAGCCGAGATCATGGCAATGGTATCCCATCCGTTCGTCGGGGAGATCCTCCGGCTCGGCGGAACCGAAATCATCTCGGATCTCCGTGCACTCCCAACACGTGCAACTCGTGATGGCTTCCTTGGCGGGTCGCGGTATCGAAGTGAAGGCAGCCCGCAGTCTCGTTTCTATCTCGGATGCTTCCATCTTTACTGGCAACGTCGAAGTCCACACACCCGCTACCCTGGGCGCTCCTCAGATTCAGATTTAGGATGGTCGCGTCCCGACCTCGACTCGGCGTGGGTCGCGAATTGTGGTGGGACACCTTGTTCTCCTTGATTCTGTTGGAGTGTTGGAGCGGCCCACGCACGGAGTCGAGAGTGCAATCCCAGTAAGACCAGCTCAAAGCCAAGATACATGCACACAAGAGCACCCCAAGACGGCAGACCGCGATACAAGATTCCACATAGAATCATGCCACCCAAGTAGATCACCAACCACACGACCACTCGGTTCTCTGAACTCTTCCATCGCCAGGAAAATGCCCAAAGGGCACCAGCGACCAAACCCATCATCAGTCCTGCCTGCCAACCCGTCCATGAATCGGGTGCGATGAAGAGCAGTGCGACGGCAAGCAGCCCGAAAAGCAGTAACCGGCGAGCAGCAGCGAACAACGATGCCGGTCGCTTGAGATCTGAGAAATCACTCGCCAGGTCTGTGGACATGCTTTTGTGGAACGTCGCAGGAGTGGCGTGCCGGGGTCAACGCGCAATTTGACTGGGCGGATTCCTCGGCGTCGCCATCTCCGCCATGTTATCCTTCTTTTCCTTGCATCTGCATGCCTTCAGCAGATTGAAGACAGTGACCACGATGAGAACATAGCCAGGATATGTTGCGATACGATGGAGAGGAATCATCGAATAGTGGCTTTGTGATGGAACGCCAGGATTCCTGGCCTCGGTCCCGACAAGTGCTTCGGACAGGGAACTCAGGCTGGCATGCATCATCCACGATGTTGAAATCGCAATCAGGAGCGAAAGTGTTGCCAGTAGCACGATCCTCTTTCGCAGCTTTGGGTCGGACTTCAGGCCGCCAATCAGAAGGGCAGACGTCGGAATGAGAAAGCCAAGCATGCTGAAAGCTCCCGCAGTCTGCAACTGGTGGAAAAACATCTCGCTTGGCATCCGCAGAACAAACGTCTGTTGAATCGGTGCGGTAACAAGTGCCAAGAGAGCAGGATAACTGACCCATCCCGCCAGACCGGAGATCGCCGCATGGATTAGGGGCAACTTGATGAACGATCTACTCTTCATTCTTCGGATAACGGAGAGCCCATCCACCCCCACCAGCGAGGGCGGGGAGTGATCTCGGGGTGAGGGTTGGAAGGCTGAAAGGGCATCGAAGATAGTCGGTTGGTAGGGCTTGGATGATGCGCCTGGAGAGGCCTCGGATTCGGGTCGGCGTCGATTGGTTTTCGATAAGGAAGATGGGCGGAACCGGTCGAGATGGCAAGCCGGCACGCGGGGAAATTCGGTTTCTGTGGCCCCCCTTGGGCACTCCCATCCCACCTCAATCGCCCTCGGCTCCCGTGCAACTGATGCCCCCCTTCGACACCCTCTTGCGGCTCTGATTCCGGCCCCAAGGGCAAGCCGCATGCCTTGGTCCGCTAATCGCATCCTCTTGGGCATCTCTCCTATGGCTCCGCTACTACGTGGTCCGCAATTTCCTGGCCCATCGATTGAGGACCGCAGTGCACGTCTCCGACTCCTGTAAACAGTAATGGGCTACCAAAACGTCCATTCAACAAAGCCGCTGGTCGGCGCTGTCCTGCTCTGACTTGTTTGAGGATTTGTTTTTTACGATGCCGGCGAGAAGGATAGCGAATCCCAGCACGCAGGACAAAGCGGCTGCCCAGAGCCCAAGACCTGTTTCGCCCTTTCTACTCAGCGCGACGACAGAATCGAAGGCTACCACCAAAAACACGAGGCTGAGAGAAACAGCAGGAACGGAGAATCTTATCAGACGGTGCATGATCAAGCCAACAAACAAGTAGGAATGAACCACGAGAAGAACTGCCACGAGCATCCAAATGGGCAGTCCAGTGCTCACGCTCTCTCCACGCCACCCGATATTGCTCTCGGCATAGATCTGCATCATCGCTTCGACCCCAGGCAACAGCGGCAGATCAGCATCACTGGGTGTCCAGGGAAAGTTTGTCCAAAGCTCGAGGCCCGAAAAGCACGCAGCGAGAAACGCGAGGAACGCCACCACCGCCCAATCTCCACTAATCTTCATTTTCATCGTCGATTCCTCCGACGCCTGACCACCGGGCGAGGGTCGAAAACTGGGCTGAGATTGAGGGCTGTTGCTGGTGTGATGGCTCGAACTCCAAGCAAGTCCGAGCTACGAAAATCGGCGGTGTTGTGCGTGCTGACAAATGGTGCCGACGCTGCCACTGCGAGTTCGAGAATAAGATCGTCAATTTCGTTTCTTTCGTTGTCTAGAACCCAATCCCGAGACCCCTTCTCACTTCGGATCCAGGTTCGCCTTCATTTCCTCATCGGTGGGGGTCTTGGTGGGGACGCCATCGGTGGGGACATCGACGCCGGCGATCCAGGCGATGGCGTTGAGGACGATGCCGCGGTGGTCATCGTGCTGCCAGTTCTTGTGGAAATGGCCGCCGGTGAAGCCGAAGGCCCGGCCTTTGCCGAGGGCTTCGGGGCGTTCGTAGGCCCACATGACATGTTGAATTTCCTTGCGCTCCAGCACGGCGGCGCGGACGTGGGGATTTCCGGAATGCGGGCCGTTCGGACGGACGAGGGTCTCGGGTCCCGGGAGATCACTGAGGATGGGGGTCACGCCTTCCATGCCTTCGCGGAAACGCATGTGATAGTACCATTCATCGCGGATCTTGAAGTCATCGATGCCGCGGCTGATTTCATGTTTCGCGGGTTTGAATGATGCGTCCCAGTGCGGGTTCACCGACCAGTCGGTTTCGAAATAGCCGCCGATGAGATCGAGGAAGGTGTTGCCGGGTTCGCCTTTGGGGATTTCCACGCCGTAGTGGATGCAGCCGATGCCCGCGCCGCTGTTGGCGATCTGGCGGAGTTTCGGCAGGTGGTTGATGGCGGGGTGGCCGCCACCGCCATCGGCATAGATGACCACGGCAGCGGCGCCATCGAAGACCGATTCATCCTCCGGCCAGCCATTGGTGACGACCACCGCTTCCACCGGCAGTCCGCTTCGATTGAGGTGATCGGCGAGCAGCATGCAGCCGGCGCGGTGTTCGTGTTCGCCGGGGCCGTGGCTGGGGCGGCCGGCGATGAAGACGATCTTGCGTTTCGAGGCTGGGGCGGCATCTGCCTCGGCAGGGCTTTGCTGGGTGAAACCGATCACGGCGGCAGCGGCGCAGGCGAGGGCGATGAGGAGCGGGCGGGCATTTCCGAACATGCGGAGGATACCGTGAGAAGCGGGCGGGCATTTCATCCCGGCTTCCGTCGGGAAACGGAGGTCGCGCGATTGCGGGATCGTGCCGAAAGGTGGAAATCGGGAATGGACCGGGCCGGATTCTGCTCCAACGTGGGCCAGCCGCCCCTCTCGTTTCTCATGTGGATTGTCCTCTTTGCCCTGCGTTACAAATACACGATCGGTGTCCTGGGCATCCTGATCCTGCTTTTCGGCCTGATGAGTGCGCGGCGGATGTCCACTGACATCCTTCCCCGGGTGGAAAGCCCCGAGCTGACCGTGGTCTGGACCTATGGCGGTCTGAATGCGCGGGAAATGTCATCGAAGATCACGTCGTTTTCCGAGATCGCCCTGATGAACAATGTCGATGACCTGCTCGAAGTGCGGTCGGAGACCTCGAATGGCATCGGTCTGGTGAAACTCCGTTTCCAGCCCTATGTGGACATCAACACCGCCATGGCGCAGGCGACCGCGGTGACGCAGACGATCGTGCGGCGCATGCCGACGGGCACCACGCCGCCGCTGATTGTCAGGACCAGCCCATCGAGTGTGCCCATCGTGCAGTTGGTGATTTCCTCGGACTCGATGACCGGCGGGCAGTTGTTTGACTACGCGCGTCTGAGTTTGCGGGCATCGCTGCAGACCATTCCCGGGATGCGGATTTCCCTGCCCTATGGCGGGGCCTCGCGGCAGGTGATGGTGGATCTGGACCTCGATGCCTTGCAGGCCTTCGGGCTGTCTGCCAATGAAGTGGGCGCGGCGGTGAACCGGCAGAATCTGACCTTGCCGGCAGGGACCTTGCGCGAGGGGGATCGCGAGCTGCCGGTGGTGCTCAATGCCAGCCCGGAGACCATTCAGGAATTCCTCGATCTGCCGATCCGCTCGGTGGAGGGCCGCACGGTGCTGCTGCGGGATGTCGCCCATGTGCGGGATGGCGAGGCCGTGAGCGGAAACATTGCCCGTCTCAACGGCCAGAACGCGGTGATGATTTCCATCCTCAAGCTCGGCAGCGCGTCCACGGTGGAAATCATCGATGGCATCATGGAACGCCTGCCGGAAATCCGCGCCGCCGCCCCGCCCGGGATGAGCATCGAGCCGATTTTCGATCAATCCGTCTTCGTCCGCGCGGCAGTGAGCGGGGTGGAACACGAGATCCTCCTCGTGGGCGGCCTGGTGGCAGCCGTGGTCCTGCTTTTCCTCGGTTCCTGGCGGTCCACGATGATCGTGCTGACCTCCATCCCGCTCGCCCTGCTGTGTTCGATCATCGGGCTGGCCTTGGTCGGTGCCACCTTCAACCTCATGACCCTGGGCGGCCTCGCTCTGGCCATCGGCATCCTGGTGGACAACGCGCTGGTGGAAATCGAGAACATCAAACGTCAGATCGCGCTGGGGAAAAACACCCGGCAGGCGATCATCGATGGTGCCCAGGAGGTCGCCTTCCCCGAGTTTGTTTCCACGCTTTCGATCTGCATCGTTTTCCTGCCGATTTTCCTGCTTACCGGCACGGCATCGGACGTCTTCCGGCCACTGGCGCTGGCGGTGGTGTTTGCGATGATCGCGAGCTACCTGCTGGCGCGCACGCTGGTGCCCACCTTGGCCTCCATCATCCTTCCCGCGGAAGAGCGGGCGGAAAGGAAACGGGCGGGAAAAGCACCGCGCGGGCTCGGCTGGCTGCATCATCACATCGAGTCCGGCGTGGATCGCCTGGCGCAAGGGCAGGGGCGTCTGTTAGAGTGGATGATGCGTCACAAATGGGTGGTGCTGGTGCCGATCGCGGCGGCTGGCGCGCTGGGGGTTTTCGCGGCGATGAAGTCCGGACGGGAGTTTTTCCCGCGCACCGATGCCGGGCTGATCCGCTTGTTTGTGCGGGTGCCGAGCGGCGTGAGGCTGGAGGGGACCGCCAAGGTGATGGGCGACATCCAGCGGGAAATCCGCAGTCTCATCCCGGCCGATGAACTTCAGTTCGTGGTCGAAAACATCGGCGTCCCCTCCTCGGTGAACCAGGCCTGGGTGGAAACGACATCGGTCACTTCCTCAGATGCGGAAATCCTCGTGCAGCTTGACGGCGAACACGGGCCGAGCGAGGGATACGAGGAAAAGATCCGCCAGATGATGGCGGAGAAATTCCCGCAGGTGCAGTCGTTTTTCCGGCCGGCGGATGCCACCAGCCAGACCTTGGCCTCGGGCGCGCCGACGACCTTTGAAGTCCGCCTGATGGGCCGCGATGTCCCGGGAAACCTGATGCTGGCGCGGGAGTTGGTGGCGCAGCTCAAGCAGATTCCCGGCATGGCGGATGTGACGCTGCGGGAGGTGTTGGATCAGCCGAGTTATGCCATCCGCCTCGACCGCGCCCGCGCGGCGGCTCTGGGGATCAACCAACAGGATGTGGCCTCCGCAGTCCTCGCCGCGCTGGGCAGTGGCAGTTCGGTGGCTCCGAGTTATTGGTCGGACCCGCTCACCGGTGCTTCCTACGAAGTCCAGGTCATCGCCACGCCGGATGAACTCAAGGAAACCGAGCAATTGCTCAACCTGCCGATCCGCGCCGCGGCGGGTGGCGAACCGATGCCCTTGCGTGCGGTTGCCTCCATCGTGGAAACCCGGGCGCCTGCCAGTGTTTCACGCACCACCCTGCAGCCGACCTTCACGGTCATCGCCAATGCCGCCGGTCGCGACCTGGGCAGCCTGACCCGCGACCTCGAAGGCCTCATCGACGGCCTGCGGGCCAAACAAAAACCCGGCAACAAGATCATGCTCAGCGGTCAGGCGGCCTTGATGAAATCCGCTTACACCGAGCTGATCGGCGGCCTCGGGCTGGCGGCGGTGCTGGTGTTTCTCGTGATGGTCGTGAATTTCCAATCCTGGTCGCTGCCCTTCGTGGCGGTGAGCGGTCTGCCGGTGGCGGTGTCCGGCGCGCTCTTCGGCCTCTGGGCCACGGGCACCCCGCTCAGCGTTCCGGCGCTCATGGGCATCATCATGGTCGTCGGGGTTTCCACCGCAAACAGCGTGCTGGTCAGCAGCTTCGCCCGCGACCGCTTCGATCAGGGCCTCAGCGCCAGGGACGCCGCTCTGGAAGCCGCCACCACCCGCCTGCGGCCGGTGATGATGACTGCGTTGGCGATGATCCTCGGCG
Organism: Akkermansiaceae bacterium; assembly: GCA_025457665.1. Taxonomy (GTDB): domain Bacteria; phylum Verrucomicrobiota; class Verrucomicrobiia; order Verrucomicrobiales; family Akkermansiaceae; genus Haloferula. Next base: position 31,599 of record JALOTY010000044.1, read on the forward strand.
TCATCCCCATGGCCCTCGGCCAGGCGGAAGGCGGCGAACAAAATGCCCCGCTCGGCCGGGCGGTCATCGGCGGCCTCGCCTTCGGCACCCTCGCTTCGCTGTTTGTCGTGCCGGTGTTCTTCGCCATCGTCCGCGCCCGTTTCCACCCTCGGAAATCCGAGGAAAGCGCCCCCAACTCCCTGCTTCCCGAACCCTCATGATCGCGCGTCTCTTCCCCTTGCTGCTGATTTCCTCCCTGGCCGCCCAGGGCCCCGCCACGGTCCGCACGGTGAACCCCACCGCGGCCACCGAGGCCCAGTCCTACGACCTGCCCGGCCGCACCGAACCTTTCGAGCAAGCCCACCTCTTTTCCCGCGCCACCGGCGTGGTGAAGGAACGCTTCGTCGATATCGGCGACCGCGTGAAACAGGACGAGGTGCTCGCCGAAATCGAAGTGCCGGAACTCGTCCACCAGCGCGATCAGGCCCGGGCCATCGCCGATCAGGCCATCGCCCGCGCGGAAACCGCCAGACTCGCCGCCGAGCGCGCGGCATCACTCCTGGATACGAAGGCGATTTCCCTGGAGGAAAGCGAACAACGGGCCTCCGCCGAGGCCGAAGCCGGAGCAGCGGCACGCGCGGCCGAGGCCGAAGTCCGACGACTGGATGCCCTCATCGGCTTTGCCACCCTGCGGGCCCCTTTTCCCGCGACCATCGCCGCCCGGCGGATCGACCGCGGGGATTTCCTCCGTGGAAATGGCTCGGGCATCGAGGAATGGGCCTTCCACCTCGTCCGCCTCGACAAGCTCCGCTTCGCCGTCGCCGGCACGCCCGACATCGCCCTGCGGGTCGAGCCCGGCACTCCCGCCGTCGTCGAATTCCCCGAATTCCCCGGCCGCAGCTTCCCGGCCAAGGTCAGCCGTTCCAGCGATCTCTTCGATCCCGCCAGCGGCACCATGCGGGTGGAGCTGCTCCTCGAAAACCCCGACTTCGAGCTGCCCGCCGGCCTCAGTGGCAGCGCCGTCTTCAAGCTCGACCCCGCCCCCGGCACTTGGCTCGTGCCCACCAATACCCTCATCCTGCGCGATGGAAAAAGCATGGTCGGCCTCGTGAAGGACGGGAAATTCACCCTCATCGATGTTCTCCCCGGCCGGAATCTCGGCGACCGCATGGAAATGGTTTCCACCGGACTCGCGGCCGACAGCGCCGTCATCGTCAGCCCGAACGGCATGCTCGTCCCCGGCCAGGAAGTCGTCGCCCAAGCCGCTGAGGGGAAAAAGTGAAATGCTGAATGCGGCGGGAGCTGTGGCGACCTCTATCTCCGGCGAAGCCAAATTGGCATGGCGTGAGCACAGCGAGGGCAAATGCTGAATGCGGCGGGAGCTTT
>JALOTY010000045.1 GCA_025457665.1 Akkermansiaceae bacterium
GCGGGATGGGTGCTGATATCCGCCGTTTGGCGGGCGGGTTTTTGCCGGGAAGGTGTCAAGGCTGATATCGCGGCCCGAGGAGGTGCCAGGACGGGTCTGGGGCGTCGATGTTTCGGAAAAGCTGATATTCGGTACTTGCTGAGGATTGCGCCCCTCTTCGGCGGATCGAAAAACATGTTCAGGCGAACAACTTTGAAGCTTGACGGTGGGGCGGAGTTCGGATTGGTTGCTCTCCATGATCGTGTCTTCGAAGGTGAAAACCCGGTGGTCCTGGCGTAAGGATTTGAGCGAGTTCCGGGGATTGTCCGCCCAGGAAAAGGTGGGTTATCTCCTTGTGCTGGAATGGTTTGAAGCTTTCCGGATGCGATTGGGTCTTGAGGCGGGGCGGGAGGCGGCGAGGGAGTTCTGGCTCAGGGAGGTCAAACGTAAGGACCGGGAGCGGGAGCGCTGGCAATTGGAGCAATGGACGGACGCGATCCAATGGTATCTGGGCTGGCTGAAGGCCTGTGAGGAGGCCGGGGCGGATCACCGGAGTTTACCGGAGAGACTGCGTGCGGCGGTTTACTCTGCCGGGTCGCGGCGTGGCCTGGCGCTGCGGACGAAGCAATGCTATGGGGCTTGGGCGGCCCGTTACGGCGTTTATGCCGAGGATGAGCGGGCGGTGATGGAGGTGGGGACCGCATCAAGGTTTCTGGCGGCAGTGGTGAATGATGAGGACTGTGCCTATTCCACGCAGAAGCAGGCACTCAACGCCTTGGCGTTTTTCTTCAAGCATGTTTGTGGGGTGGAGGAGCCGGTGTTTTCGGTGAAATTACGCAAGTCGGGAACGCGGATTCCGGTGGTGTTATCGAGCGGGGAGGCGCAGCGGATTTTCGACAAGCTTGATGAGCATGGCGCGGCGGTGAAGAGCACCGATGGTCGGTATGGGCTGGCGGCGCGATTGCAGTATGGGGCTGGGTTGAGGGTATCGGAATTGGTGCGCTTGCGGATCAAGGATGTGGACCTTGAGCGTGGGATGTTGACGGTGCGGATGGGGAAGGGAGAGAAGGACCGGAGCACGGTGCTGCCGCAGAGGTTGCGTGAACAGATCGCGGGTCAGATCGAGAAGGCGCGGGAGATATGGCGAGGTGATCGGGAAACGGGTCTGGCTGGGGTGCATTTGCCGGGTGCGCTGGCGCGGAAGTTTCGGCGTGCGGCGGAGAGTTTCGAATGGTTTTGGTTGTTTCCTGCGCGACAGATTTCGGTGGATCCCGAGGGTGGAGTTCGTCGGCGGCATCATCTGCATGGGAAGGTTTACAACGAGGCGATCCAGCGTGCGGCCGCGGCAGTGGGGATCGAGAAGCGGGTGACGAGTCATGCGTTGCGGCACTCCTTTGCGACGCACCTGCTTGAGGGTGGGACGGATTTACGGACGATACAGGAGATCCTGGGCCATGAGGACATTACAACGACGGAGATTTATCTTCATGTGGCGATGGGGGTCAACGGCTTGGGCGTGGTGAGCCCGCTGGATCAAATGGTGATTAGCCCCGCTGGTGCGGGGAAGTGCCAATTTCTAAGGGCCAAGTGCCAATGAAAGGCAAAACAGCCGTGCTTGGGGGGAGTGGGGCGCGGATCAAGCGCGGGGTTCATGGGCTGGACATGGTCCACGGGTTGCACCCGTGGCTACATGCCTGCGCCCCCCTCGGGGCTGAAAGCATCGGACACCGCTAAACGAGAAGCGTGATGCGTGGCTGCTGGCTCCGGGTGGAGAACTGTCGGGTGAGCCTCGCCTTCGATCCTTTCGATCTTTTTCGTTGTTCCTACTCTTCCGTCCTTTTTTCCGCGGTCTTTGAGGACTTTGTGCCTTTGTGGTGAACTCTTCCTACCGCCGACGGAGAAGCGAGGGGACAGCGATTTCAGGGGGCAAGGCTGGAGGGATGAGTCGGGCTTGGCGGCATGCTTGCACCCCTGCCGGGGTGCGAGGTTTTTGGGGCTTTGGAGACCGGTGGTGTCACCCGCTCCCGCGGGTTCAACCACCGGCTACTGGGAAATGCAAAACAGCGGTGCTTGGGGAGAGTGGCGCGCGGATCAAGCGCGGGGGTCATGGGCTGGACATGGTCCACGGGTTGCACCCGTGGCTACATGCCGGAGCCCCTCGCGGGGCTGAAAGGACCGAGACACCGAGAAGCGAGAAGCAAGGAGACGCGAGCAACAGGTGATCGCCGTCTCACCGATCACTGATCACTGATCACTGAGATGCGGGATGCGGGATGCGGGATGCGGGGCGGGTTTCGTGCAGAGTCGTTTCAGTATTCGACCTCGCTGTGCTCACGTCATGCCGGATTGGCTTTGCTCGAAGGGGAGGTCGCCCAAGTTTCCGCGGCATTGGGCTTTTCCCATGTCTTCTTGGTCTGTGCCTGTGGTTTGGCGGAGGTTTGGGCTTAGGCTTAGGCGAGGATGTCTTTGACGACTTTGGCGGGTTCGACGCCGGTGAGGCGTTGGTCGAGGCCTTGGTAGGGGAAGACGAAGCGGTGGTGATCGAGTCCGAGTTGGTGAAGGAGGGTGGCGTGGAGGTCGCGGATGTGGACGGGGTCTTTGACGATGTTGTAGCTCATGTCATCGGTCTCGCCGTGCACAAGGCCCGGCTTGAACCCGCCGCCGGCGGCCCAGAGGGTGAAGCAGCGGGGGTGGTGGTCGCGGCCGTAGTTGGTTTCCGAAAGTTCTCCCTGGCAATAAACCGTGCGACCGAATTCGCCGCCGAAGATCACGACGGTATCTTCGAGCATGCCCCGTTGTTTGAGGTCCTGGATGAGACCGTAAACTCCGTGGTCCACGTCCTTGCACTGCGAGGCGAGGTCGCGGGGAAGATTGCCATGCTGGTCCCAACCGCGGTGGAAAATCTGGATGAAGCGGACGCCACGTTCGAGCAGGCGGCGGGCCATGAGGGCGGAGTTGGCAAAGGTGCCGCGGACCTTGCTTTCCTCGCCATAGAGATCATGGATGTGGGCGGGCTCGCCGGAGATATCGGCCAGCTCGGGCACGGAGGCCTGCATGCGGAAGGCCATTTCGTACTGCTGGATGCGGGTCTGGATTTCAGGGTCGCCGACGGCGTCGTAGGAACGTTGGTTGAGGTGATTCAGACCATCGAGCATGGCGCGGCGGAGGTCGCGTGAAACGCCCGGAGTGTCATCGAGGAAAAGCACCGGATCCCCCTTCGAGCGGAGGGCGACGCCGGCATGTTTTCCGGGGAGGAAACCGGCGCCCCAGAGGCGGGAGGAGATCGCCTGGACGTTCGAGTGGGGCGAGGAGTGCGAGGCGTGAAGGACGACGAAAGTAGGGAGGTCCTCATTCATCGATCCGAGGCCGTAGGAAAGCCATGCGCCGATGGAGGCTTTGCCCGACTGCATGGAGCCGGTGAGGATGAGCTGGTTGGCGGGCTCGTGGTTGATGGCCTCGGTATGCATCGATTTGATGATGCAGAGGTCATCGACCATTTTTGCGGTCCAGGGGAGGAGCTCGGAGACCCAGGTGCCGTTTTGGCCGTATTGTTGGAATTTGAAGATCGAGGGAGCGAGGGGGAAGGCGGCCTGGCCGGAGGTCATGCCGGTGAGGCGTTGGCCTTGTTCGGCGAGGTAGGTTTTGAGGTCCTCGCGGAAGCGTTTGGCGAGTTCCGGCTTGTAGTCGAACAGGTCGATCTGCGAAGGCGCGCCGATGAGGGAAATGTAGATGGCCCGTTTGGCCTTGGGGGCGAAATGGGTGAGGTGGTCGAGAGCGGGTTCGGCACCCGAAAGGCCGCTGCGGGCGAGCAGGGAGGAAAGGGCGGCAACGCCGAGGCCGGTGCCATTCTTGCGGAAGAACTGGCGGCGGGTGACGGCTTGGTTGAAGCGGAAAAGGTCGTTCATGGCGGCTGGGTCGTGGGATGCGGCGGAGCCGGTTATTTCGTGAGCGTTTCGTCGAGATTGAGGATCTGGCTGGTGACCAGGGTCCAGGCGGCGAGGTCGGCCGCGGGCAGGGCGGGGTCTGGCTTGCTTTCGCCGGTGGCGATGAACTTCGCCGCGGCGTCCGGGTCTTTCTGATAGGCTTGGGAAGCTTGTTTGAGGGTTTCGGAAACGATGGCTCTTTCCTCGGCCACCAGGGGGCGGGCGATCAGGCGGAGACTGATGAAATCGAGCCGGGCATCGGCATCCGGCGAGGATTTCAAGGCATGTTCGGCGAGCCTGCGGGAGGCTTCGACAAACTGCGGGTCATTGAGCGTGGCGAGGGCTTGGAGTGGGGTGTTGGTGCGCTCGCGGCGGACGCAGAAGACCTCGCGGCTGGGGGCATTGAGGATTTCCATGGTGGGATTCGGCGCGGTGCGTTTCCAGAAGGTGTAGATCGAGCGGCGGTAGAGGGCGTCGCCGCTGTCCTGTTTGTAGAAGCGGGTGTTCGACTGGTGCATGGCGACTGCCTCCCAGATGCCTTCCGGCTGATAGGGTTTGACGGGTGGGCCACCGATCCGATGGACCAAAAGCCCGGAGGCCTGGAGGGCCATGTCGCGGATTTGCTCGGCATCGAGACGATAGCGTGGGCCGCGGGAGAGGAGTCGGTTCAAGGGGTCTTTCTCAAGCTTCTCCGGGGTGACCTGGCCGGACTGGCGGTAGGTGGCGGAGGTGACGATCTGTTTGATCATGTGGCGGTAGTTCCAGCCGGAAGCGATGAACTCGGACGCCAGCCAATCGAGCAGGGCGGGGTGGCTGGGGCGGGCGCCCATGATGCCGAAGTCCTCCGTGGTTTCGACGATGCCGGTGCCGAAGAAGTAATACCAGGTGCGGTTCATGGTGACCCGGGCGGTGAGGGGATTGGCGGGGTCCATGAGCCAGCGGGCGAGTCCGAGGCGATTGACCGGAGCATCCTTCGGCATGGGAGGCAGGACGGCGGGAGTGGCGGCGGGGACTTTTTCGCCCACGTCGCTATACACGCCACGATTGAGAATGTGGGCGTAGGGAGCCTCATTCTTTTCCTGCATGACCAGCGACATGGAACCGCGGGCGCGGATGTCGGCCTCTTCCTTTTCGAGAGCGGCGACTTTCTCGCGGAGGGATTTGGAAACGGGATCGATGGCCGCCAGGTAATGGTCCATGAGCAGTTTGAGCTGTTCCGGGGACCTTTGATCGGCAGGCAGGGAGGCGAGGCTGCGCAGGGTGGAATCCACGGCGAGATGGTGGATTTCCTCCGGGCTGAGCAGACGGCGGTAGAAACGGAAATCCTGGAGGGCGACCGGCGTCGTCAGGCGTGAGTCGCCATTGTGGCGGGAGCCGAGAGTGAGAGGGACTTGGGTTTCGATGGTGTCGCCCACGGTGCCGTAATCGACCTTGGATTCGACGAGCTTGCCATCGACGTGAATCGCGATGGCTTGATTGGGTCCCTTGGTGCCATCGAAGGTGACCATCACATGCCGCCATTGGCCGGGGGTGAGGGGCTGGTTGGCGGTGATCTTGCTGGCCTTGTGGCTCCAGGTATCGATGACGTGGCAGGAGGGGTGGCCGTTCTGGAGGTAGAGGTCCCAGCCGCGGAAGGCCTCGGCGGGGTTCATGCGGGCGATGACCGCTCCGGTGGGTGTGCCTTCGATGCGGATGAAGCCGCCGAAGCTGACCTGGGAAGTCCGGGGGAAACTGGCGAGATCGCCGAGGTCGAGAGCCTGATGGCTGATGACCGGTGCCGGGCCAAGCGGGCCGGGGATGCGGGGAAGTTCGGAGGGCCATTCGCGGGACTGGGCATCGACGATCCCACGCAGGGGGCCTGCGGCATCGGTGAGGGGCAGGTGAAGGTGAAGTCCCTGACCGAGGCTTTGGGGAGCGGTGGTGGCGGCGGTCGGCAGCCAGGCATCGAAGTCCGCTTGGGCGGCGCCTTTCCGCTGTTCGAGCTGCTGGCGGGCCTGCTGGATTTCCGAGCCCAGGGATGCGAAGCGTGCGCGGTCTTCGGGGAGGGGGACGAAGATATTGGGCGGGTGATTGGCGTCATTTCCATCGAGTGCCGACATCGGGGTGTTCCGGAAGAAGGCGGCGAAGGAGTAGAATTCCCGCATGGAAATCGGGTCGAACTTGTGATCGTGGCAAGCGGCGCAGCCGGCGGTGAGGCCGAGCCAGACGGCGGTGGTGGTTTCGACCCGGTCTTTGGCGTAGATGGCGAGGTATTCATCGGCAATCGCCCCGCCTTCGCCGGTGGTCGGGAGGCAGCGGTTGAAGCCGGTGGCGACGACTTGATCGATCGACGGATTCGGGAGGAGATCACCGGCGATTTGTTCGGTGGTGAATTGATCCCAGGGCATGTTGTTCTGGAAGGCGCGGATGACCCAGTCGCGGTAGGGCCAGATGGAGCGGTAGTTATCGATATGGATGCCGTGGGTGTCCGCGTAGCGTGCGGCGTCCAGCCAGTGGCGGGCGAAGTGTTCGCCGGAGGCGGGAGTGGCGAGGAGTCGATCGGCCTCGGCAGAGATCGCGGCCTCGGTGTCCTTGGCGGCGGCATCGAGAAACGCGCGTGTTTCCTCGGGCGAAGGGGGGAGACCGGTGGTATCGAGCGTCAGGCGGCGGTGGAAGCGGGCAAGGTCATCCGCGGGGGCGGGTTCGAGCTGGTTTTCTACGAGTTTTTCGTGGACGAAGGCATCGATGGGATGGCTGGACCATTCCTTGCCGCTGGCGGGAGTTTCCGGGCGGGCGATGGGGATGAAGGACCAGTGTTCCTGGTATTCGGCGCCATCGTTGATCCATTTTTCCAACAGGGCGATCTGATAGGGATCGAGAACCTTGTGGGACTCGGGAGGGGGCATGATCGTGTCCGGATCATCCGAGTGGATGAGGGTCATGATGAGGGATGCGGCGGCATCGCCCTTGACGATCACGGGTTTGCCATTTTCGCGGGGTTCGAAGGCGAATTCCGGTCGATCGATGCGCAGCGGTTTGTCTTCCGGGAAACGGGTTTTCTCATCGGGACCGTGGCAGTGATAGCAGTATTCCGAGAGGATGGGCTGGATGTGTTCGTTGAAAGTGACTTTCTCCGGCAGCGCGACGGTTTCCGGCTCCGTGACGGGGCTGGCAGCGGCGCTCTCTCCCTCGGCGGCGGGGGCGGCGGTGGCAGCAGACGGCGGTGGATCGCATGCCGTGAAGAGGCAAGCGGCAGCCACGGGGAAAAGGAAGCGGATGGGAGAACGCATGGAAAGGGAGCGTGTGTGGAGCAGGCGAAAGCAAACCTTAGTCAAACTACGAAACAAGAAAGCTTTCCTTTCAGATTGCAGGGGGACTTTTTCTGTCGGATAGGAGGGTTCCATGCGCGTCCCGTGCCCCCATTTGCCCCTTGAAGAGAGGCGTTTGAATGCCACGTGGATGGCTCCGCACCGGGGCAGGCGCGATGCCGCCATGTGCCTTGCGGCGAAGCATTGTGCCCAGTCCCTTTGGCAGCAGGGCAAGCCGGCGCAAGCGATCCTCCAGCTCAACCGCGTGCTGGCGAGTCGTGAATGTTGGGACCAGGCGGCGGGCGAGGGGAATCCGTACCGGGCGCTGAGGTGGATGCTGCTCCAGCCCCGGAGAGAAGGGGAATTTCTCGGCAATCCGGTGCGTCATTTCCAGCATCTTGCGACCCGGATGACGGGGCCGGATGGCGAACTCCGGAGCTGGCGGGCCTGGGCCTGTTTTTGGATTTCGCTCAGCGCGCTGGATGCGGGTGAGCATCCGGTGGATGAAGTCCAGGTGCGGCGGGAGGGAGTCGTGTTTCCCACCCTGGGGGAAGTTGAGGCGGGCTTGGTAGCGATGGGTGGGGAAATCGAGTGGGACTCCTTCCTCAGCGCATGGGAGGACGCGGACGACTGATCAGTTTCCGAACAACTGCGTCCAGTGGCCATTGTGCCGACCGAGACCGATCCGTCTCTGCCCCGGGCTGAACATGTTTTTGTGGTGACCCGGAGAGAAGAACCATCCGCGGTTCGCGGAGCCCGGGTCTGCGGAGCCGGCATAGATGTTTTCGCCCGAGGCGGTGGTGTCGAAATTTTTCGCGCGGTCCCAAGGGGTCTTCTTGCCTTCGACTGGAGATTCATGGGCAAAGAATCCCAGCGTGGCCATGTCCTTGGAGTGATCGCGGGCGGCGTCGCAGAGTTTCGGGTCGAGCACGAGGGCATTGAGGCCCACATAGAGCCGCCAGAGATTGCATTCCTCGATGCCGCGGGCTTCATCGGCCGGGACTTCGTTTTTCTCGGCGATCTTGCGGTTGTCGGCGAGGATTCTCAGGCCATCGCGCGGCAGTGGCGAGGATTTCAGGATGGCTTCCTGTTCGGTGGCTTCGAGGGTTGAGAGGGAATCGACAGGAGTGGTGGAAATGGCGGCTTCGAGAGCGGCATCCCGGAAGCTTGCCAGGGCCTGGGCGGTGCGGCGCATCTTGGCGAGGGAGGGATCGGACTCGACGAGGGTTTCGGCCGTGGGGGAGAGCAGTTTGGCGAGTTCCTCGATGGCGGGCATGCTGGTTTTCGCGAGTTCCGGTTTCATCGGTCCTTCCGCCATGGCATAGACCTTCATGAATGCCTGTCGGCGGGATTTCAGGGTTTCGCGGAAGGCGGCGGGGTCGGCAGGTTTGGCCGCAGCTTTCTCGAAGGCGGAGCCGTAGGCACGCAGCACTTGGGGCCAGGCTTTGTTGAGGCTGGCGAGCAGGTCCTTGAGGTCGGCGGATTCGAGCGACTCAAGGGAGTCGAGGATTTCATCGATTTCCTCACCGGCATCGATCTTCGATTGAAATGACGCCAACAATTCATCCGAGGTGTGCGAGGCGAGTCCGGGCAGCATGCCGAGCAGGCTGATGAGGCCGATGGCGAGGCGTGATTTCATGGGCGGAGCATCCGGTGCTTGGTGGGGGCTGGCAAGGTTGGGTGGGAAAAGGACCCAAAAAAGCCGCCGGTGGGCACCGGCGGCTTGGAATCAGCACGAGATCAGATGGCGAGCGCGCTTAGCGGCAACCGCCGTGGCCTACCCCGCGGCCCCAGCCGTGGGAGGGGCGGTAGGGAACGGGATGGACGGGAACGCGGCGGACGATGGGTCGGATGGCCGGGCGGCAGGGAGGGGCGGCCGGGCGGCAACGGTGGTTCACCGGGACGTAGCGGACCTGGTAAACCGGGTTTCCGCAGCGGTCATAGTAGGCCACATAGCGTTCGGCGTAGATGGGACAGCCGCACGAAGTACGACCTGTGACGTAGATCCGGTTTCCGCAGGACTGGGCTTCGGCAGTGTTGACCGAGGCGAAGGCCGCGAAAGCGGCGGCGAGCAATGCGATGATGTTTTTCATGTTTTGTTCCGGAGTTCTCCGGGTTCGCATTCTTCGACGGAGGAGCCGAGGGATTATTCATGATGCTTCGGAAAATTTTCTCCGGCTTCATGACGGTGGTCTTGATGAGGGCTTGTGCGAGGTCAGGCTTTGGGTCTGTGATCGGGCATGGACGCGATGCATGAACCGCAGGGGCTGCCCGGGTGGCTGGAGCTGGATCAGGAACTGCTTGGGCAGATCAGCAACCGGCCCGGCGGGCAGCGCTGTCTGACGGGGGATCGTGAATTGCTGCTGGTGGTGCATGAGGTCCCTGAGGCGAGGGTTCCGGAGCGCTCGGCGCGATTCTTCGTGCTGCGGCAAAATGGGACTTGGGACGATGGCGCGGGTGGCGGGCTCGATTCGCTGGCGGAGTTGATGAATCGTTATGAGGCGACCATCGATCGATACGAAGATGAAATCGAAGAGGCGGACACTGCGGCGGAGGTCTTCGGATTGATCCGACATGCCGGGCCGATCGCCCGCTCCAGCCGTAACCTGGCAGCGGTGCTCACCCATGCGGTGGAGCTGTGCAAGGACGATCGCAAGATCATGGAATTGAGGGACCGGTCTTATGAAATCCAGAGGGCGGCGGAATTGCTCTATCACGACGCGAAGTTGACGCTTGAATTCTGGCAGGCGGAAAGTGCGGAGGAACATCAGGCGGCGGCGGAGCGTCTCAATGTCATGGCGTATCGGCTCAACCTGCTGGCGGGATTCTTCCTTCCGGTGGTGGCCATGCCGGCTGGAAATTCAGCGGACGCAAGAAATGAGCGGACTGTGGATTTTCCTCACCGGCCTTGCCTTGGTGTTTTTGCTGGTCTTGTGGCACGGGCGCAGAGTCCGGGGGGAGCGGGACCGACTGCGGCGGCAGGGTCTAACAGACAATGAGCGTGCGGTGGTGGAGAAACGTTTCCCCCTATGGAAAAAGATCCCCGCGGATATCCGGCGGGATGCGGAGGGGTGGATGAGGGTGTTCATGAGCGAGAAAGCCTTCGAGCCCTGTGGAGGCCTGGAAGAGGTGACCGAGGAAATGAAGCTGGCGATCGCGGCACCCGCCTGCCTGCTCATTGCACGGAGACCGATGGACTACTATGAACGCTTGAGAACGATCCTCGTTTATCCGGATGCCTATGTGGTGAGGGATGAGTGGGGCATGGAAGACATCCGTCTGGGAGAATCCTGGGGGACGGGGAGTGTGGTCCTGGCATGGTCGAGTGTTCTTGCCGGCGATGCGAATCCCGAGGACGGACTCAATGTGGTTTTGCATGAGTTCGCGCATCAGATCGATCAGGAAGATGGTGCGGCGGATGGCGTGCCGGAGATGGAGGAACCGGAAGACTATGGACGCTGGTCGAGTGCCCTGATGCCGGCCTACGAAGCCTTTTGCGAAAGAGTGGCGGCCGGAAAAAAGACGGTGATGGATGACTATGGGGCCGAGAGTCCGGCGGAGTTTTTCGCGGTGGCGACGGAGACGTTTTTCGAAAGGGCGGAAGCGATGAAACGTGAGGAGCCCGAGGTGCAGGGGGAATTGGTGCGGTTTTACGGCATGGATCCCGCGGAGTGGTGAGGTGTGGAGATCGGCCGAATCAAAGCACCGGAGCACAAAGCCGGGCCATGCGTGCAGCAAGCCGGAAGGGTAGGGAACGACCGTCGAAGTCGATCATTTCCGCATCGCGGGCTTGTTGGAAATCGGCTTCTAACATGTGGGTCACCTTTTGAACGAAATCCCGATCCGTGGAAATGGCGGTGATCTCGAAATTGAGGCGGAAGGAGCGGTTGTCGAGATTCGCGGTGCCGACAAAGGCGTAGCGGTCATCGACGAGCATGGCCTTCTGGTGAAGGAAGCCGCCGTGGTATCTCAGCAGTCGGATGCCGTAGGGGAGGGTTTCCTCATAAAAGGTGAAGGCGGCGAGCCAGACGAGAAGGTGGTCGGCTTTTTCCGGAATGAGGATGCGGATATCCACTCCCCGGATGGCTGCGGCCTGGAGGGCGGTGAGCACTCCTTGGTCGGGGACGAAATAGGGCGACGCGATCCAGATCCGTTCGCGCGCGGTGCTGCAGGCTTCCGCGACGGTGAGTTGCCAGGAGTCCGCAGGATCGGCAGGGCCTGTGGGCAGGATGGCCACGGCCTGATCCTCGGTGCGGGCATGGCAGTCCCAGGAGAGTGTGGGTCGTTCATCGGTTGCCCAGTTCCAGTCTTCAAGGAAGACAAGCTGGATGGCCTGGACGCAGGGGCCCTGAAGACGGAGATGGGTGTCACGCCAATGGCCGAAGCGCAGATCACGGCCGAGGTATTCATCGCCCACATTGAGGCCGCCGATGAATGCCGTCTTGCCATCGGTGACGACGATCTTGCGGTGGTTGCGGAAATTGATCTGAAGGCGCGACCACCAGTGGCGGTTGACGCCGAAGGAGTGGCACTCCACTCCGGCGCTGCGCAGTTCATTGAGGTAGCGGCGGCTGAGCTTGTGGGAGCCGATTTCGTCAAACAGGAAGAAGACCCGGACTCCGGCCTTGGCGCGGCGGATCAGGGCTTCCTTGAAGCGCTGGCCCACGCGGTCGTTTTTCACGATGAAGAAATTCACCAGCACGTATTGCTCGGCGGATTCGATGGCATCGAAGATCGCGCGGAAGGTGCGTTCGCCATCGATGAGCAGTTCGATGGAATTTCCCCGGGTGAAGGGTAGCCCCCCGAGGATTTCCGCGGCTTTGGCGAAGGCATCGGTGGGTTTCAGTTCGAAATGCCGGAGGCGCTGGTGCATGTCTTCGGAGACCTTGCGGAGTTCGCAATCTCCGGTCCGTCGGGCGCGGACGTATCCGGTGAACCGCCTGCGACCGGCGATCCAGTAGAACGGGATGGCAACCCATGGGACGACGGCCATGCAGACGATCCAGGCGATCGTGCCTTGGGCCGTGCGGCCGCGCATGAGGACGTGCAGGATGTGGAGCAGGCCCAGACCGTGCAGGCAGGCGAGGCCGACGGCGGCGAGGAGCGTGTTCCACTCGATGGGAGGCATGCCCTCACCTATCCGCCTGATGGTGCGAACATCCAAGCGCCAAATCGTGGCAAAAGCCATCGAGCGTCGGCATGCGGGGTTGCGCCGGAGGAAGGGCCTGGCCTAAAATGAGCCCATGCCGACGCCGCAAATCGAAGTGCAGGTTTTCCTCTATCAGATCACCCCGAAGATCTGGCGCCGTTTTGCGGTGCCGGAGACCTACACGTTCGGGCAGCTTCACGATGCCCTCCAATCGGCCATGGGGTGGGAAAACAAGCACCCGCATGAGTTCCGCCATGGCAAGGGCAAGCGGCTGGTGGATGTGATCGGACCGGTGGGACTTGCCGATCAAGTGCCGGTGGGTGGGGAGTTCCAGGATGAGGCGCAACTGACCCTCGCGGCTTATGTGGGCCGGAAGCGCCTGCCCATGCGCTTGCTGTATCGATATGATTTCGCCGAGGACTGGATCCACGAGGTGGTTTTGGAAAAAAGGTCGGAAGGGGAAGGCGTGCCCCAGATGCTGGGCGGTGCCCGGGCCTGTCCGCCTGAGGATTTTGGCGGTGCCTTCCGCTACATGCAGGCCCTTCACGGGGAAATCGGGTGGGACCATCCGGGTTACGACGCGGAGGCCTTCGACCCGGCCAAGGTCGATTTCACCCCGCCGAAAGTCCGCAAGCGGCGGGTCTGAAGGCCCTTTCGCTCAGGCTCAGGTTCCGCTGGGGCGTCCCTGAGTCGGCACCCTTGATCCAAAGTTGCTTCGAACCCGAGGCAGCAGGCCAGTTCCTGGATACATTCCTTGTCATTTTAGGAAGGGGTTTGTGACTTTTCGGGGGAAATCGTGGTTTTCCGGCAAAAGTTTCGAGGACGGATGACAGATGGTTTCCTTCGTGCTATCGGTATCGTGAAGCGTCACTTAACCACTGAAAAATATGATTTCAGTGACTTTTGTGGGCCTTTCTCGATCACCGGTCATTGCAAATGGAAGTCTCAAACACATTCGGGAAGGCAGAAGCTCCGGGCAAGCTTGCGATCTTCTTAAGTGGGGTCCGATCCCTTCGGAGTCGGCGTGAGAGGGGTTTCGCATTGGTCGTGACCATCAGCATGATGGTGCTCCTCACCCTTCTTGCGGTGGGACTCCTGAGTTTGGCCACGGTTCAGGTGAGGGGTTCCGGTCAGGGAGAGGCCCAGGCGCTGGCCCGGGCAAACGCGAGAATGGCGCTGGAACTGGCCATCGCCGAACTGCAGAGGCATGCCGGGCCCGACCAGAGGGTCACCGCCCCGGCGGAAATGACGGGCAGCAAGAGCCATCCTCGCTGGGTGGGAGTGTATCGCACCACGACGACGGCGGGCGGATACCTGCCGGTCGTCCAGTGGAGCAGCCGTGACTCCGCCCTGACCGATGCCCGAAGCAGTGGATCTCTGGGTGCGGCGGCCTTGCGGGAAACGTGGCTGGTGAGCGGTGAGCCGACCGGAGAGCCGGATGCCGCGAGCGGTGAAATGATCACGCTGGTGGGCGATGGAACCGTGGAGAAACAAAACGACCGGGTCCAAGTCCCCTTCGTTCCAGTGAGTGCGGCGAACGGGTCGGCGGGTGGATTTGCCTACTGGTGCTCGGATGAGTCGTTCAAAGCGAGCTTGAACCTACCGCAGCAGGATCCGAATCCGATCGCCAACGAAGCCATGCCTCCCGAGCGATTTGGCGCTGCTGCCCTTGCAGGCATGGATGGGTATGAGGGCGTGGATGACGCGACCTTGGAGAAACTCACCGGATACGGGCAGGTGGCTTTGAGCGGTGCGGGATCGAGAGAGTCCCTTGCGGAACACTTCCATTCGTTGGGGCACCGGGCATCGGCGGTGCTCGCGGATCCGGTTCGCAGTGGATTGAAACGGGATCTCTCCGTGTTTTTCGAGGACGGGCAGGTGCCTGCGAAAGGGCCTGGTCTGGATGCTCTTGCCGAAAACACACCGATTCTCTCCGGTGACAGGCGGCGCGGGCAGGGTCCGAAGTTTGGTGCCTTGCGGTCCTACGCGCAGGTTGAGTCGGGCAGCTCCGGTGGCGGAGTGGCGGTGCGTGCCGCCGCAAGGACCGAGTCCGGAGACAAGTTCGGTGCCGTCCCGGATTTGGAAAGCTTCAATACCCAGCCCATCCATCCGGTCATCGTGTCTGCGGAGTTCTACACCCGTTTCGCCTATGTGCGGGGCTATCTCACGGTGCATCTCTTTCCGCGGGTCGTCCTTTGGAATCCCTACAATGCCGCCCTTCAGTCGCAGGCCTACACGGTGGATTTCAACATTTGCCTGAATGATTCGATGACGATTGAAAAGCGCACCGCATCGGGCACGGAAGATATCGGCAATCGTGCCTTTGATACCCGTGGGGCGAAGCAGAATCGTCTCAGTCTGACGCTTGAGGCCACGGCCTTCGAGCCTGGCGAAGCGCTGGTTTTTTCTCCGCGCGTGAGCACGGGAGCGCTCGCGGGAAGGGCGGCACCCCTGGCGACGAGGAATGGCAGCGGGGAAAATCTTCTGAGTGCCAAGGTAAATCCTGCGGATCTAACAAACTTTTATCTCACGCTGGGCGATCCCCTTCCCGGAGTGACGGCCCGGGATCTCCCCGTTTACGCCAATCACAACCGCGGTGCCTACTATTGGGTGGACATGATGGATTGGTGGGAGAGGAATCCCGACAATGGTCTGAAGGTGAGTTTGCATCTCGGTCGGGCGGGAAACTATTCGGATCGCCTGAAGCTTCCCTTGTTGCAGTTGTTGGATAGCGACAACTGGCGGCGGGGCTATGAGGGAGGATACAACAACGGGCGCTGGCGCGTCGGAGGTGTCGAGCCGGTGTATGACTACGAGCGCACCGCCGATTTCGAACCTTGGGCGAGAGGGGCCTATGGCATTCGTTTCAAATGGTGGGTGGAACGGAATCCCTACAATTATGCGGGAACCGGTGGCCAGCGTTTCTGGTCTTCATCGCCGATTTCGGATCACAATCTTCGCGCCGTGATGGCCCATCGCAGCCCGTATGATGCCGTGACGGATACGGGCGAATCCCATCACTGGTACATGTGGGGCCCTTACACCACCGACCGCGAACAGGGTCTGCCCTTCATCTCGTCAGAGAGACTGGGTCAGAGCGGGGGCAATGGCTACCGGGTAAGTCCGTTTTATGGCAATGCCTCAAGCCGCCCGGGAAGCACCTGGCCGGTCTATGACTTGCCTGCGGCAGGTGAGAAAATCATATCTCTGGGTCGATTGCAGCACGTGCAGCTCAGCCCCTTCATTTGGCACAGCGGATTTCCCATCGGAAATTCATGGGTGCCGGCGAATCAAATCCGACGCGAGCAGTCCGCCGATGCCATCCGCACCGTGGATGCGGCCTGGACGGGTTATGTTCCGTTTCTTCCCGATTGGATGAAACAGGGACGAGCAACTCCGGGACGGGGTGACATCGTGATCTACGATCTTTCCTACGAGGTGAATCATGAGTTGTGGGATCGCTATTTTCTCAGTGGGGCGATCCGCTCGGAGAAGGACGCCTTTGCCACTGACCCGGCGGCGAGTCCCCTGCCAAACCCAAAGCTTGTGCCGGTGGCCGGGAAAGGTGTCGATGCCACCGCGCTGGGAGGATTTTATGAAGCGGCAGGGGAGGTCCTGATGGCGGGTGCCTTCAATGTCAACACGACGGATGTGGATGCGTGGAGAGCCTTCCTCGCGTCGATGTCCCGCGGTGAGGGCGGAGAAACCGCCTTTTCAAGATTCCACACCTCCCAAGGTGAGGTGGATGCCGACAATCCCTATCAGCCCTCGTCATGGACCGGCACCCGGGTGCTGTCCGAATCGGAGATCACCGCGCTGGCCGAGGCCATTGTGGAGCAGGTCAAACTCCGTGGGCCCTTCCTCTCGGTCAGTGACTTTGTGAACCGACGGCTCGTCCGCGACCGTGGGACGAATTCCAACAACGGACTCATGGGGCCGCTGCAGCAGGCCATCGAGGACTCCGGGCTCAATGATGGCTTGCAGTCGGGCGATGTCGCCATGTCCACCACGGGATATGGCCAGGCATCCTATGAACCGGGATCGAATGCCGAGGAGTGGGCACCGACCACCCATTTGCGGAAATCGAAGGCCACGGGGATGCCTGCCTATCTTCAGCAGGGGGATATCCTGCAGCCTCTGGGTGGAATGCTGGTGGCGCGCGGGGATACCTTCGTGGTCCGCGCCTATGGCGATGCGCGGAGTCCCGATGGCACCCGGGTGCTTGCCAGGGCTTGGTGCGAGGCCGAGGTGCAGAGGCTGCCCTCCTATGTCGATCCTTCCGACAAGCCGGAAGAACCGGTTGCCATTTCCGGCACGGTGAACAATCAGGTCTCCGCCTTGAACCGCCGCTTCGGTCGGAAATTCCTGGTCGTTTCCTTCCGCTGGCTGTCGCCCAATGAAATCTAACCGAATGCGAGCCGCCATGATGATCCGGACTGCACTTTTGGCTTGGACGATGATGATGGTCCATGTTTCGGCTCAGACGCCGCCCCCACCGCCGCCGCCCGAGGAGGGAGGCGCGGGAGGTGATGGCGGGAGCAGCATCGATCTCAGCAAAATCCCGATTCCGGAAGCGGATCGACAGATCGAGGAAGAGGTTCTTACCCCTGAGGAGCGCCGCTTGACGCCGATCCAGGTGGCGGTCGTTCCGGTGGGTTTCATCCCGCCACCCATCATCGAAATCGGCAAGGATGGCATGCCGCGGGAGAAGTATCGGCATCCCTTGGCCTATCCGCCGGCGGTTTATCATGTGAAGACCGGCAAAGGAACCGTGCGGGTGCTGGGTTCGCAGAATCAGGTGGGTCCCTTCACGCGGGTTCCCATGATGTCCACCCTATCGCTTTCGTACGAACGCCCGCCGGATCCGGAGGGCGATGAAGATGCGGATGAGGGTGAGGTGGACCTGGTGAAGATCGATGACTTCTCGATTCCGGGATCGGCCACCCACCTCGTGGTGGTGCTGTGGAAGGAGCCTTCTGCGAAGCGCTGGACCTCGCCTCGGAGCACCCTCATCGATGTCTCTCCCGGACGCCTGAAAGCGAACTCCGTGGTGATGGTGAATGCCAGTGGCGGAGAATTGGCGATGCACCGCGGTGACGTGCTTTTCAAGGTGAAGCCGGATCACAAGGGTCCGCTGGAACTGGGCATGAATGCCAAGGGTGAAATGCCGCTGATCCTCGCTGCGCCAGCGGGAAATGGCTGGTCACAACTGGTGAATCAGGTGATCGCACCCCGCAAGGACGAGAAGGCCTTCATCGTTGCCTGGCGGGTGCCGCCATCTCCGGCGCAACCGACGGGGGTGGCCTTCAGTTGCGTGCGCAAAAGACTGACGAAGGCGGAACCTTTCGAGGAAAAACAGAGGCCCTGATCTCACGGCTTGGCAGGGAGGGCCCGGGCGGAAAAAGTGGGGCATGCTTTGGAAGCTTCCGCAACGGGACATTCTCTTTCCGCGCCGTCCCCTGATCATGGGAATCGTGAATGTGAACGATGATTCCTTTTCCGGCGATGGCACGCTGGACATGGATGAAGCCGTGGCCAAAGCCCGGAGTGCGGTGGCGCAGGGTGCGGATGTCGTCGATATCGGTGCCGAAAGCGCACGGACCAATCGGGGTGCGGTGGCCGTTGCCGAGGAAGTACGACGTTTCTCGGAGTTCCTGCGACGCTGGCCCGAGGTTCACGAGGGTCTGGCACCGATGGATTCCGCGCAGGTCTGGCCCCCGGTGCTTTCCGCCAACACGTGGCGGGCCGAGGTGGTGGAAGCGGTCCTGCCGTTGGGAGTGGAGTTGGTCAATGACATGGGAGGCCTGCCGGATCCTCGAAATGCCGCTCTCTGCGCCGGCTATGGAGCATCCCTTTTGCTGATGCATACGGTGGGCGAGCCGAAGGTGGCCCATACGGGGCAGAGTTGGGATCATGTGATGGAGGCGATGGAACGATTCTTTCGTGAGAAAATCGAACTGGCCCGCAGTGTCGGCCTGGAGGAGGAGAGGCTCATGCTGGATCCGGGGATCGATTTCGCAAAACAGCGGGCGGATAACCTGGAAGTGTATCGTCAGCTCGGACGCCTGCAGCGTTTCGGTCGACCGGTGATGGTGCCGGTGAGCCGGAAAACGGTGATCGGTGAAGTGCTCGGACTTCCCGATCCGCGGGACCGCGATGCGGGGACAATTGCCTGCATCGCCGCAGCGATGGCACGCGGAGCGCAGATGTTCCGCGTGCATGATGTTTCCGCAGCCTGGCAGGCGGTGAAGGTGCTTCACGCCTGCGAGGCTGTGGGATAGGGTAGGGGTCAGTGATCGGCAAGCAGGGCCTGGAAATGCCCGAGAGCCGCATCGTAGGTTGCGGCGAGACTGGTGTCCGGTTCGATCCGCGAGTTCTCCGCTGGGCGGCAGAAGGCAGCGGTGAGTGAGGCGAGATCCGCGCCGCAGGCATGGGCGGCACGAATCGCAGCACCGAGGGCGGCACCATTGGCCACGGCAAAGCGCTCCACCGGGGCTTGGAAGATGTTGGCGATCAGGCGGGCGATGCCATCGTTTTTCGATGCTCCACCGGTCAGACGGATGAGGGTGGGTTTTTCCCCGATCCACTGGGAATGGAGGCGCATGTTGAGAAATTGTCCTTCTAACAGCGCCCGGACCTGAACGGCGGATGGAGCATCGACAGGGAAGTTTCTCACCGGTCCGGTGAAGTCGAGTCGCGGAGTGATTTCCGGGCCGTAGAATGGCAGCATCACCTGGCCCTTGTTGCCCGCGGGCGTGGCGGAGAGACCGCTTTCATCGAAGTCCGCCCAGGACAGACCCAGTTCATCACGCAAGGCTTCGCGGGAAAGGGAGCCATTGCGGAAACAGATGAGGGACATGAAGCCGCCGGCGGGATTGCCGAAGACATGGCCGAAGCCGTTGGGATCGGTCACGGCACCGGACATGGCGGCAAAGAAGGTATCGCTGGTGCCCAGGGAGATCACGCAGGTCCCGGGGGAAGTGGCACCCATGCCGACAAGCGATGAGGGGTTGTCACCGGTGGAGAGCGCGACCACGCAGAGATCGGAGAAACCGAATTTTTTCACGAAACAGGGCGCAAGCTCGCCCGCCACACTGGACGCTGCGGCAGGAAGCGGCAGGCGCTGGCGCAACCCGGGCGCAGTGGCATCGAGAAGATCCTGATCCCAGTCGAGCGAATGAAGATTCAGCAGGTTCATGCCCGCTCCGTCACCGTGATCGATGGCAATATTTTTCCCGGCAAGGATGGAACCGATGAAGGAGGAAACGAGATGAATGATGCGGGTGCGTTCGTATCCGGCGGGGTCGAGACGGTGGAATCGACGGATCTGCGGTCCGGTGAAGCGCTCCACGGCGACCGATCCCGAGCGGCGGCAGACTTCTTCATTTCCACCCAGGGAAGCGGCGATGGCGGCGCAGTCCTCGCCGGTGGAAGTATCCATCCAGATCGGCGAGGTGGCGCGGGTCAGGGCGGGTGCGAGTTGATCGACGAGCGGCTGCGCGGGGTCGAGCGCGGCGAGGCGATCCGAGAAACTATCGTCCAGGTAGACCGACCCGTGCTGCTGACCGGAGCAGGCGATGGCGGTGACTTGGGAGAGATCGAAGGCCTTGCCGACGCGGCTGAGGAGGAGATCGAGAGCCTCGATCCACATCCGTGGGTCGGCATGGACTTCGCCTGCGACACCTCCCGGGATGAAACCACTAGGACTGCCGTAGTGAGGCAGTTCCGCACCGAAGTTCACGGAATCTTCGTGGGCGATGGTGCCGGTATCGGTATCGATGATAACGGCGGAAAGCGACTGGGTGGAGGAATCAAGTCCGAGGAACATGCTGCTGGATATTCTGCCGACGGGCGAACGATCCAGCGGGAAAGCTGGCAGCGGGAATCATAGCCCGAGTTCTTCCCGCAGGGCTTCGAACAGCGGGTCATGGGGGAGTTTGCGGATTTTCTGGCGGCTGGGTGGTGCTGGCTTTCGGAACGCCTCGGGGGGGCGCTTCGGAGGCAGGGTGGGGCGGGGGATTTTTGCTTTCGCCGTTCCGTGGAGAAGTTTCATCGGCGGATGTCGGCGGGCTCGGGTTCAGCGGTGGGCTCGGGTTCATTTTTCTTGTCGCCAAGAGACCTGCCGACTTGTTCGCTCCAATGTTGGAGGAAGAATTTCTTTTCCGTGGTCATGAAACGGTCGGAAGTGCCGAGGATGGGTCGGAGCGAGGTGGTGAGTTGAAGCGTGACGAGGAGGAAGATCATCGACCAAATGAAAACGGGCCCGCTCTGAGTGGCACCGTGCACTTTGAGGGCGGTGGAGAGAAAGCGGTAACCGAAAAGGAAGGCGATGAGCCATGAGCCGATGGCGAGCAGCCCCATGAAGCCGAAGGAGGTGGTCCCTTGGGTGAAAATCCAGACGGCGGGGGCGAAACCGAGCAAGAGGATGCCGCTGAGGGCGAGCATGGCGGTGAGGAGGGTGGCGAGGCGTGCGGCCGAGCTGGTGGCGCCGGCGAGGCAGGCGAAGATGTAGAGGCTGGGAAAGCAGATGATGGCGGCGAAAATCAGGGCGGCGCCGAGCTTCAGCGGGGCGGCCCAGATTTGGTCCTGCCAGGCGAAGGTGCCGAGCACGAGTCCGAAGACGGTAATGGCGCCAATGGCAAGCAGGGCGAGTTTCCCGAGTGTGGCGGGGGTATCGAGCATGGCATGGGCGGCAAGCTCGCGCGGGCGGCGGAGCAGGGCCTCGAAGATCTCCCTGAGGCCGGAGCCGATGGGGACGGATGGAGCAGTGGCTTCGCTGGTCGGATCAGGAGGCACGGGAGGTGGGGTGGTGTTCATGGAGTGGAGTTTGGTTTGGCGTGATGAGGGAGAAGGGCGCGCGCGATGAGGCAGGCGGTGAGAATCAAGGCGATGGAGGCCAAAAGGAGTTCAGGCGGGACTCGGTCGATGAAATGTCGGGACGAGCGCCACACGGCCTCATAGAAGCTTCCCTGCAGCGGATCCGGGCGGAGGAAGGCGACATCAAGATTCGGCGAGCCGAAGAAGGGGCGGAGGATCCAGGAGAACTGGGCACCCAGGAAAGCATTTCCGGCAACCCATGCGGCAAGGGTGGTGCGGGCGGAAGTACGAGATGGGCAGTAGTTTTCCAGGAGCCCGTGGAGTCTGGCCAGGCCGATGAGGCCGGCGATGGCGATGATGGCGGTGTGGAAAAGAAGATAGCCGGCATGGGCGGATGCGGCCTGGGGGGAATCCGGCGGCGGGGCATTGAGGGCGAGGAAGAATGTGACCGGAGCCACCGAACCCAGGATGAGCCCGGAGATGGCGAAGGCGGAAAGGAGGGCCTGGAGGGATTGGCGGAAACCGAGGTTGCTGCCTAACAGAATGCCGAGCAGGCCGTTGAGGAGGCCATTGCAGGCGAGGGTGCAGGCGATGAGCAGGGGCATCTTCACGGCGACGTAGAGGCCCATGAGAGGGGAGCGCCAGAAGCCGGTGGTGAAACCATAGAGGGCGAAGCCGAGGGTGGTGGCGGCGACCACCCGTGCGAGATCCCGGCTTTCCGACCGGGAAAGGACGCTGGTGGTGGGACGCAGGATGGCTTGCATGAACAAGGGAAAGAAAGGGCTGGTTCCGTGAGAAAAGGATGAAGGGGAAGGGAAATACCCGGGAAGGAATGGTGATGTTTCAGATCCGGGAAAGCTTGTGGGGATCCGGGATTGATGATCGGCAGGATGAGGGCATGATTCGCGCGTGGACTTGTTTTCATCCCGACCCGCCGCCGAACCCAAAGCGTTGAGCGTGACGCAACTGGTGCGGCGCATGAAAAATCTGTTAGAGATTCAATTGGGCGAGCAGTGGGTGGAGGGTGAGGTCTCGAATCTCCGCAAGCAGGGCAGCGGACATTGGTATTTCTCACTGAAGGATGAGGGAGCGCAGATTTCCTGTGCGATGTTTGGAGCGGCGAGGAAAGCGGGAGCGGCCGCGCTGGTGGATGGGGCGAAAGTCAGGGTCTTTGCCGAACCGAGTGTGTATGAGGCGCGGGGGCAGTTGCAGATCATCGTGCAGAAGGTCGAGCAAGCGGGTCTGGGGGATTTGCAGGCGAGGTTCGAGGCGCTGAAGAGGAAACTGGAGGCGGAAGGGCTCTTTGCGCCCGAACGCAAGCGTCCGCTGCCGGGATTTCCGCGGGTGGTGGGCATCGTGACTTCGGGCACCGGTGCGGCGATCGAGGACATTCTCCACGTGCTGGGACGCCGCGCGCCGTGGGTGGTGCCGGTGCTCCTGCCCGTGCGGGTCCAGGGGCGGGGGGCGGAGATGGAGATCGCGGCGGCGATGGAAAAGATGGGATCGCCGGAGAAGTACGGCATCCCTCGTAGTGACGTGATCATCGTGGGTCGTGGCGGGGGATCGATCGAGGATCTCTGGAATTTCAACGAAGAGGTCGTGGCGAGGGCGATCGCGGCTTGCCCGATTCCGGTGATTTCAGCGGTGGGGCATGAGATTGATTTCACGATCGCGGATTTCGTGGCGGACCGACGCGCACCAACGCCGAGTGCCGCGGCGGAGATGGCGGTGCCGGATGGCGAGGAACTGCGGAGGCAGTTGGCGATGACCGGGAGGCGCTTGAGCCGACGGGTGGAGGAAAGGATCAGTCGGCTGGATCTGGTGCTGGCGAATGTCGCGCGCGGGGTGCTATCGAGGGGCGGGGAACGCTTGCTGCGGGAACCGGCGCTGCGGGTGGATGCCGTCGCAGGCCGATTGAGTCAGGCTTTGGCAGCGGGTTGGAGGGAAAAGACCGAGGCCTTGGCGGGCCTGCGGCAGCGATTGGGACTGATGAAGCCAGAGCGCCAACTGGCCCAGAGAGAGGAAATCCTGGGACAATGGGCGCGGCGGCTCAAGCGCGCGGCGGGACGGGATCTCGATGAGCGGGGTGAGCGGTTGAGGCGCTTGGCGGTGTTGCTCAAGGCGCTGGGACCGGCATCGGCATTTGAGAGGGGTTTCTCCATCACGACGACCTCGGAGGGCAAGGTGATCCGTTCCGTCCGCGAGGCAAAGCCGGGCGATGATCTTGTCACCCGAGTGGCGGATGGTCTCATCCGGAGTCGCGTGGAGGGTGGGGATTCCGGGGCGGATTGATTTCTGCCTTGGGCCGCGTTTTCCGGGTTCCTCGGCCAAGCATGGGCACGAAAAAACCGCCGGAGCACGAAGCCCGGCGGTTTGAGGAAAAAATGCCTTTTCGAGGCGGAGGTGCTCAGTTGGCAGCGACTTCGTGCGGCTGCACGTTCACGCGACGGCCGTTTTGGTCGAAGAAAACGCGGCCTTCGATGCCGGCGTGGATGGTGTAATCCTTGCCCATGAACACATTCTTGCCGGGGTGCCACTTGGTGCCGCGCTGACGGAGAATGATGTTTCCTGGGATGACGACCTGGCCGCCGAATTTTTTCACGCCGAGGCGCTTCGAGCGGGAGTCACGTCCGTTCTTGACGGAGCCTTGTCCTTTTTTATGGGCCATGTGAAGGAGGTGTTGGAAGTTTGCGGGTGCGGTGGATCAACCGATCGAGTTGATCTCAATCTTGGTGAGGGCGCGGCGGAATCCCTTGGTCTTGTGGAAACCTTTGCGGCGCTTGAACTTAAAGGCGATGCCCTTGGGACCGCGGAAGTTTCCGAGGACCGTGGCGGTCACCGTGGCACCATCGACGGCGGGAGTGCCGATCTTGATGTCAGCTCCTTCGCCCACGAGGAGGGGTGCGAATTCCAGCTTGGTGCCTTCTTCGACATTGAGGTGTTCGACGTCGAGTTTATCACCTGCTTGGACGCGGTACTGTTTGCCGCCGGTTTTGATCACTGCGTAGGCCATGGCCGTGGAAATTTCGTGTGTTGTCGCCCCGGGGTTCCGCGGGCGGGCGGGGAGAACATCACAGGGGCCCGTGGGCGGCAAGGGAATTTTTTGGGGTCGACGCATTGGTCTCCCGGGTTTTCTTGGTGGGCATGGAACGCGGCATCGCAAACGAGGGGGAAATGATCGACCTGGGAAGGGAACTGGCGGCGGGATTGATGGGCGGTGATGTGATCGCTCTGGTGGGGGGGCTGGGGGCAGGCAAAACGCATTTGACGAAGGGAATTGCGGCTGGGTTGGGCTGCCAGGGTGAGGTGACGAGCCCGACTTTTTCCCTGGTGCACGAGTATGCCGGAGGGCGGCTGCCCATGGCGCATTTGGATTTCTACCGACTCGAATCTGCGGCCGAACTGGTGGCCTTGGGCTGGGATGAATTGATCGATCAGGGCGGGGTGGTTGTGGCCGAGTGGGCCGACCGTTTCCCCGAAATGATGCCGGAAAACACCCGTTGGCTCCGGATTTCACCCGATGAAACCGGGGGAAGACGGGTGCTGGGCTGAGAGAAAAAAAGTCGGGCAATCAGCGCATGGAGCGGCCAATGGCATCGAAAAGCCGGCCGATGGTCCCCTGGGTGCGTGCGGCGGTGCCGGGAGCGTTTTGGTAGGTCCGCTGGGCGGTCTGGTAGCTGCGTTGGGCAGTGCCGCGGCTGCGGTACGCGGTTTCCGTGAGGCCGCGGGTCATTTCACCCGAGCGTGCTGCGGTGCGGTTCGCGGATGCTGCGGCCCGGCCGGCGGTGTCAGCCACGCTGCTGGAGGACGCGCAGGAGGCGAACAGAAGGGCGCTGAGGGTGGCGGCGGCGAGAGCTTTCATGACGCGAAGGTTAGGAAGACGGCCCGTCGGGTCAATCCGGCATTTCGCGGGATGGGGGGCGATCGGTGCCAAGGCGGGGAGTTTCCGTCCCCATGAGCGAAAAGCGCTAGGAAGCAGAGGCCAATGCGGCGGTCAGGAAAGGAGCGCAAAGGCGATCCGGGTCGAGCAAACGATGGATTTTCGGGACTGACCCCTTTTGGAGCCTTTTGTGCCGACCCCATAGGTGCCGAGGACAATCGGGTGATGCGCTTTTGGGCGCACTCGCCGCGAGGAGGAGGTGGCAGGGGGACGGTTTCTCCGATGGTCAGGAAATCGGATGAATGCGGCTGTCGAGCTGGAAGACCTGGCCGGAGGTGTGGGGCAGATGGTGTTGGAGATAAACGAGGAAGCGGGCGGCTTCGGCCGGGGTGTTGAAGCGGGACAGGCAGTGTTGATCGAGGATTTCCTGGCGTCGATCCGGCGGAAGGGCGGCAGTCATGGGCGTTTCCAGAAAGCCGGGGAGGATCACGTTCGAGCGGATGTTCCACGGGCCCAGCTCACGGGCGAGGGAGTGGGAAAAGCCGATCAAAGCGGCCTTGGCCGAAGCGTAGGCGGCCTGTCCTGCGGGCGGGTGAAGGGCGGAGCGGCTGGAAATGAAAACGAGGTGACCGCTGCGGCGTTTGATCATGCCTTTCACCACCGCCCGGGCACATCGGAAGGCACCGTGGAGGTTGACATCGACCTGCCGCGAGAACGATGCGGCATCGAGACGGGCGAGAAGCCGGTCATCGGTGAAGCCGGCATTGCACACCAGCAGATCCGGCGCAGGGGCCTTTTCCAAGAGGGCGGCGACGGATGCCGGATCGGTCACATCCAGCTCTGCATGACCCAAGGCGCGGACCTGATCCCCCGTGTCCCGGAAGGCCTGGTGGAGGGCCTGACCGAGACCGCCATGGCCGCCAGTGATGACGATGTGGTGCATCCGCGGCGACTTGGCGACAAGCGGGGGATCGAGGCAAGCCTTGGATCAGTTCGGCACGATCACGGTGGCGAATTCATCGAAGCGCACCCGTGCTCCGGCCTGCTGGAGGATGTAATCGAGGGCGGTCTTGGCGGGCACGTTCTTGAGTTGAAGCGTGACTTCCTTTTTCCCGAGTTCGCCCTTGGGGTCCTGGATGTTGAAGTTCGGCGTGAGGGCCTTGTCTTTGCCGTATTGTTTGGCCGATGCCTCCTCGACCATCTGATTGAGGGCGATGATCGCATCACTGAGGGGAACGTCCTTCAGATCGACATTCGGCAGGCGGACGGCGGCGAGTTCGCTGGCTTTCTTGCGTGCGGTGATCTGGCCGGTGTCCTGATCGAGCTGGCTCAGTTGGTAGCGGGCGTAGGGGTGATTGGGCCGGAGTTTGAGGGCTTCGTTGAAAGCACTGCGGGCGGCGGTGACGTCTCCGGCGGCGATGGCGCGCATCCCTTTCCGATAGGCATCGTCCGCCTTGTCGGCCAGGGCGGGGGTGATGGTGAGGGCGAGGATGGCGAGCAGGTGGGTGGTTTTCATGGCGTGGATTGCATTGCGGGTTTGGCTTTTGGGCTGACCGGAGATCTCTGAATTCCCCGATCATGGGAATCTTCGCTGATCTTCCGGTTTGTTCAATCCCGGAGTTGCGGAAGGGGGACTTTGAGGTCATTTCGGAGGGGTGACCGATGATGAAAGGTGGATGACTCGGGCTCTGGAAGAGGGGGCCAAGGGGCTGGGGAGGACGGCTCCGAATCCGGCGGTAGGGGCGGTGGTGGTGAGGGATGGGGTGGAAATCGGCGCGGGTTGGCATCGGCGCGCGGGATGCCCGCATGCGGAAAGGGAAGCCATGGCCCGGGTGGCGGAGGTGCATGGACTTGGGGCCTTGAGGGGGGCGACGATTTACGTGACACTGGAGCCGTGTTCGACCCATGGTCGCACGCCGCCGTGCACGGAAGGCCTGATCGAGTCCGGGATTTCTCGGGTGGTTTATGGAGCGGTGGATCCGAACCCGCGACATGCGGGTGGGGCGGACGGGATTCTTGGGAAGGCGGGGATCGAGGTCTGTCGGGGAGTCCTGGAAGCGGAGTGCGGGGAGTTGATCCGCGGCTTTGTGAAAGTCCAGCAGACCGGACGACCGTGGGTGATCTGGAAATCCGCCATGAGCCTGGACGCCCGACTCACACGTCCGGCAGGCGAGGGGATGTGGCTGACCGGCGAGGCGGCCCGCGCGGAAGTGCAGAAACTGCGGGCGGCGTGCGAGGCGATCGTGACCGGCGGGGAAACGGTGCGGCGGGACAAGCCACGGCTGGATCTACGGGAACCCTCGTACCTCGAAGGGCGCGAGATCCCGCTGCGGGTGGTCATCAGCAACCGTCCTGAAAGTCTGCCTGCGGATGCCCCGCTGTTTTGCGATGCCGCCGCGCATCGGACCAGGGTGCTGCCGTGGGGGGATCCGGGTGAGTTGTTAGAATCCCTTGCAAGAGAGGATGGAGTCAATACGGTGCTGCTGGAGTGTGGTGGCAGGCTTGCCGGAGCGTGGATGGATGCGGGATGCATCGATGAAATCGCCGTCTTTCTCGCGCCACGGCTATGCGGCGGCCCGGATGTCCCGCTTGCCGGGCTGGGATTTCCTGAAGGCATCACGCTGGGAAACCCCCGTTTCCGAAAAATCGGCCCGGATGTGCTGCTTCGTGCGGTCGTGGCGCGCCAGAGTGGATGTTGAATCCCCGTCGGGCAGGCGATGGCGGCTCAGAAGGGAATCTCGTCGGACTCGTCCGGCTCGTTGTCGAAGGAATCGTCGAGGCTGCTGTTTTGCGGAGCGGACTTCGATTTCGCGGGAGCGGCAGCCGATCCGGAGCCTTCGATCTTCCAGGCGTTGAGGTTCACGTAGAAGCGTTCCTTGTATTCGTTTCCGCGGATGTCGAAGGAGACTTTGATTTCATCGCCCAGGGCATGGGATTCGAGCTGGCTGATGCGGTCCTTGACGATCTCGAACTTGATCATCTGCGGATAGTTTCCATCGGGCACTTCGACGACGAATTCCCTTTTCGAGAAGCCGCTGGCAAAGGTCTGGGTTTCGAAAATCTTTTTGAGTGTGCCGGTGATTTCAAAGGATTGGGCCATGGGGAGGAGTGTTGGGGATTTGAGGGCGCGGATCAAGCCGCAGGGACGCGGGAGTAGCGACGAACTTCGAAATCGGGGTGGATTTCAAGGGTTTCGACGTAGGGGAAACCGGCTTCGAAAGGCGGCAGATGGGTGTCTCCCGGGTAGGGATGATGGATGTGGGAAACGAGAAGTTCGTCGAGCCGCGGGAGGAAAGCCTGATAGATTTGCGAGCCGCCGATGATGAAAACGACGCCCTTGAGACCGAGGGAATCGATCTCGCCCGGGGCATGAATGACTTCCACTCCCGCTGCGTGCCAAGAGGGGTCGCGGGTGAGGACGATGTTGCGGCGCTTGGGCAGAGGGCGGCCGATGGAGTCGAAGGTGCTGCGGCCCATGACCACGGGGTGGCCGGAAGTGGTGCGTTTGAAGAAAGCGAGGTCTTCGGGCAGGTGCCAGGGCAGGGAACCATCGCGCCCGATCACACGTTCGGGGGTCATGGCGACGATGGCAGTGAGTTTCATTTCTGGCTGGGGTGGGCGGGGCAAGCATGACGGGCTGGGGCGTGACGGCTATCCCGAAAAACGGCGATGCCGAGGATTTCCCGGCAAGGGGGCGATCAGGGCGGGGGGAGACCGAGATGGAGGCGGAGGATGCGGCGGACTTCCTCGATGCCTGCGGGGTGCATGTGACCGCTGTGGCCGGAGGGGATGATTTTCTCACTCGCGGCACCGGGAAGATGCGAACTCCAGTAGGCCACCACCCCATCGCTGGACTCGGGACCATTTCCCCGACCCCGATCTCCCATGATGCTGTGAAACGGGATGGACGGGTCCACCGGCTCGGCGGCGACGGCGCGGATGAAGGAATTTCCGGGCGCGAGGGTATCGATGCTGTTGGGGGCGCGATCGAGCACCATGCCGGGGCGGTCGGCTGTTAGAATGCCGACGGCGGCGTCCCGGGAATCGGCGAGAAAGGAAGGCAAATGAACCAGCCGGGAAACGGTGCGGCCGATCCACGTGGAGGCGAGGCTTGAGCCGTGGTGAGGGGCACAGATGAAGATGGCGCGTGCGACTTCCTTGCGGGAGTGGAAGATGAGGGCGTCTTCGAGCAGCTTGCGGCTGGGGCCTTTGAGCGGGGTGGCGGCTGGGGATTTTCCGAAGGTGCGGGTCCAAATGCGGTCGCCGGCATCGGTCACCATCAACCGGGCGAGGAGGCCGCCCATGCTGTGGCCCACGAGCACGATGTCCTTGTGTCCGGGGTAGGCTTTTTTCATGCGGTCCAGTTCTCTCCGCAGCAGGGCACCGGACCAGGGGTAGGGGTAGCCGCTGGGGTAGCTGAAGACCCAGAACTGAAAGTGTCGCCGGATCTCGGGGTCCGACATGAGATGGAAATACATCGGCGCGAAGCTCGCGGGAGTGTCTTGCAATCCATGGATGAAGAGCACCGGCGTGCGATCCGGATCGTAGGGCTGGATGCGCTGGATGGCGGCGGTGTCATCGAAGCGATCCGGATGGAGAAGCCGGACGAGGCCGAGCTTGTCGATGCGGGTGGTGGACAGGGTGAAGCTGGTGTTCGCAACGAAATCCGCAGCCATAGGAAAGCTGCGGCGGCCGGGGCGGACGGTTTCGGTTTGAAAGGGATCGTAAAGTTCGATGCTGGCATCCTTGCCATGGAAGCGCACCAGGGCGGTGAGGGTGCGGGCACCGATGTGGGTATTGGGCGTGGGGCGGGTTTCGGGATCGGAGCGGTGATGGGAAATGAGGGGCGCGCCGACTCCCTCACGGGCATTCGGGGTGGTGGCGTATTCTCCGGAAAAACGCAGCGTATCGCTGGGCACGAGTTCGCGGTCGGCTCCCAGTCGCAGGCCGGGTGGGAGGGTCCCCTTCAAGGAACGGAAGCGGGCTGATTCGAGGACGAGTGGCGTTTCCCATGGCCGGAGCCGATGGGTTTCCAAGGTCTCGATGAGGCGGGCGACACGATGATTGTATTCCGCCAGAGCCCGGGGGTCTCGGGCATCGATGCCCGCAATGCAGGTCCGGATGGCTTCGAGTTGGGCGGCGATGGCGGTCGGTGGAGCGGTGGGATCGACCTCGATTTCCTCGACGCCGGGAGGTTTCGGGGGATCGATCTCATGAACGGAAATCGGCGCGACGCAGGCACCCAGGGAGAGGCAGCAGAGGGAGAGAAGCAGGCGGCGCATGGGAAAGGAGGGAGCGATCAAGGCGCAGTCACGAGGCCGGGAGGCGTGCCGAAACCGAGAAAGCGGGCTTTGGAGGCGGGTCCGGGGAGTTTGAAATCGAAGACCCCGAAGCCGCAGCGCTTTTTGCCGCGATAGCTCCGGCCATCGCTGGAACCGATCATCACGGGCAGTCCATCGGCTTCCTTGCCGAGATACATCTGAACGTGGGTGACCGGGTTTTTCCGTCCATCGCGCGGTTCATAGGTTCCGCCCCAGAATAGGAGATCGCCGGGCTGGAGGCTGGCGAAGACGGGGTGATCCAGGCTTCGGACCTCCGCAGGCACGGCGGTGAGCTTGCCCGCATTGCGGACCCATTCGTATTGCCCGGCCGAACTGCGGGGAACCTCCAGGCCGGCGCGACGAAGCAGGAAAGAGATGGAGCCGGAGCAATCGAAGCCGCCGCGATCCGGGTCGTCACTGCCGAAAACATAGGCACCCAGTTTCAGACGACCGGCGGTTTCGACGGCATCGATGACCAGCTTGCGACGTGCGGTGGGGAGGTCATCGGGGAGATGGAGGGACTTGGCCTCGATCTGCGCGGCAGGCAGAGTCGTGGGAGTCTCCGCGGCGGGACTCGCCAGACAGAAGCCGAGCCATAGGGTCAGGAAGCGAAGCATGGGGCGCAGGTTCGGATGGGGCATTTCTCCGGTGCGAATCACATCCCTACCGAAGCCTGCACGGACCTTAGGAGGAGCGGGCTGGGAGTCAATGCACCACCATGGCGGACAGGCGTGGCGCGGGTCGTCGGTCTTTTCCCGTGTTCACGGGCGCTTCCATGAAATGTCCGATGACTGAAAACCCGGGCGTGAGTAACGGCGTATGAGAAAGGTATACCGTTCCCAAAACCTATGAATGCCCGACCCACCCGCCGGAGTTTCCTCAAGACCGCCGCCGCCTTCGGCATGCCAGCCATCATCCCCGGCAGCGCGCTGGGCCTCAATGGCGCAGTGGCTCCGAGCAACCGAATCACGGTCGGAGCCATCGGCATCGGTCCCCGCGGGAGATTGGTGCTCTCGACCTTCCTGAAACAACCCGAGGCGCAGGTGGTGATGGTGTGCGATGTCCAGAAGGCGAATCGCCGCACGGGCAAGCTGATGGTCGATCGCGCCTACAAGAACGAGGACTGTGCGGTCAGCTCCGATCTGTTAGAAATGCTGGCCCGCGAGGACATCGATGCCGTGATGATTGCCACGGGCGATCGCTGGCATGGGGTGGGCAGCATCCTTGCGGCGAAGGCGGGGAAGGACATTTATTCGGAAAAGCCCTGCGCCATCACGATGGCCGAAAGCCGCGAGATCGATGAAGCGGTGAAGCTCTATGGACGGGTTTTCCAGGCGGGCACGCAGCGGCGGACGGTGCCGAATTTCATGCATGCGGTGGAACTCGCCCGCAGCGGGCGGCTGGGAAAGCTTCAGACGCTCCATGCCTCGATCAATCCCTTGCAGGAAGTTTTCGAATGGAAGGAAGGGCAGGCCGAGCCACCGGCCGAAGAGGTGGACTGGGATCGCTGGCTGGGCCCGGTGCCATGGCGGCCATACCATCAGGAATACGTCCGCGGGGGATGGCGCGGGCATCACGATTTCGATGCCGGAGGTCGGCTGCTCGACTGGGGTTGCCACACCGTGGACCTTTGCCAATGGGCGGCGGGGATGGATGGAACCGCGCCGGTGGAATACGAGCCGGATGGGCAGACGATCCGCGCCCGCTATGCCGATGGCAAAAAGCTCGTGATGCGGCTTGGCGGTTTCAACAACGAGGGCGACTGGCTGGGACTGGGGACCTGTCCGGTTCGCTTCGAGGGTGAGGACGGCTGGGTGGAAACCGGGGATTTCGGCAAAATGGCGGCCAATCCCGCCTCGCTGCTTGCCGACTCCAAGGTGCCTGAAAGCGCGGGCACGGACCCCGGCGCGCATGTCCGCGAATTCCTCGAATGTGTCAAAACCCGCGGCCTGACCTCCTGCAACTCGGGAGCCATGCGCAGCAGTCATGTGGCCTGTCACGCCGCTGCCATCGCCGTCCGCCTGGGTCGGCGCCTGGTCTTCGATCCCGCCACGGAATCCTTCCCGGATGATGCCGAAGCCAATCGCCTCCGTTCCCGCGCCCGCCGTGCTCCCTGGCATGCCTGAAACCCCTCTAACAGCAATCGATCATGAATCCTGAAAAATCCTCTTCCGCCGATCTGGTGAAAATCCTCGAAGGTGATGCCGATCTCCAACTCAAGGCACGCGCCTGCCAGCATCTCGCCATCGTGGGAGACGAGGCTGCCATTCCTGCTTTGGCCAAGCTGTTAGGTGACGTGAAGCTTGCCGATTTTGCCCGTTGTGCCCTGGAAAACATTCCGTCGCCCGCGGCTGCGGCGGCCTTGCGGGAAGCGCTCGGGAAACTTCAGGGAAGCGTACGTGCCGGGGTGGTGAATTCACTCGGGGTCCTGCGCGATCGCGAGGCCGTGCCCGCCCTGATTTCGCTGGTGCCACAAGCCGACTCGGGCGCTCTGGCGGCTTTGGGGCAAATCGCCGATGACGCCGCGGTGGCGGAAATCCTCAAACAACTTGCGGGAGCCGACCCACGGCAGGCCGCCCATGCCGCGCTGAAAGCCGCGCAGGTGGCTGCTTCGGAGGATCGAGCGGAAGTCAGTGCAAAGCTGCTTGAAGCCGTGGGGAAAGCCAAGCTGCCGGACTATTTCCACAGCGCCGCAAATACCGCGAAGTGAGCTCCAAGCTGTGATTCAAGCCGGGCCGGATGTCGACTGAAGCACGGCTGCATAGGCTCCATCCGTCCCATCTCGCTGGGGCAGGGCCTGGTGGCTTGCCTTGAGCTGGAATGAAGGATGGCGGGAAAGGAAGGACTCGACCACGCCTTCGTTTTCCTCGGGCTCGATCGAGCAGGTGGAATAGACCAATCGACCGCCCTCCTTCAGGCAGGGCAGGGCGTTTTCAAGGATGGCCGACTGGATCCGCGTGAGTGCCGTGATGTCCGGGGCTTGAAGACGCCAGCGGACGTCCACCCGACGCCGGAAAACCCCGGTATTGGAACAGGGAACATCGAGAAGAATGGCATCGAAGCGGCCATGCCATTCCGTCGGCGCCGGCTGGGTCCAGTCGTGGCAGGCGATTTCCCGGGGCTGGATGCGAAGTCTTTCGAGGTTCTCCCGAAGGCGAGGCAGGCGCTTGTCATTCGAGTCGGTGCAGGTGAGCCATTCGCCGGAACCTTGGGCGGCGGCGATGAGAAAAGCCTTTCCACCCGGGGCGGCACAGGCATCCAGGATGTTTTCGCCGGGCTGGGGATCGAGGAGTTCGATGCCGTGGCGGGTGGCGGGATCGGTGACGTAAATCGCGCCGCTGGCAAGAAGTTCGGTGGGCAGTCGGCCTTCGATTTCCAGATATCCGGGAGGCTGATCGGGGCTGCTCGCGAGGTCCCGGGACTCGGGGACCAAGGGGTTGATGCGGGCAATCGTTGGCGCGGCTTCGTTGTTGAAAGCCATGAGCTCGATCGCCGCCTCGCGGCCGAAAAGCTTCTTCCAGCGATTGTAGAGCCAGTCCGGGTGGGAATAGGCGATGGCGGGTGGCAGTTCGCTGGTATCCAGAAGGGATTTTCGCGTTCCGGCGGCCTTGCGCATCACGGCATTGATGAGTCCGCGGACCGGAGATTTTCCGAGGTTCACGGTTTCGAAGACCGCGGCATGATCGGGAAGCTGGAGGATGAGGAGCTGGCAAAGCCCCACGCGGAGGATGTCGCGGGTCTCATGGTCCAGCTTGCCCTTGCGCAGTTCGCCGATCCAGTGGTCGAGCAGGCGGCGGTGACGGAGGACGCCGAGCACGATGGCATTGAGCAAACCGCGGTCGGCCGAAGATAGCTCGTTGCGGGAGGCGTGGCGTTCGATGAGATTTTCCGCGTAAACGTGGCCCTTGGCCCAAGCGCGGAGGATGGAAACGGCGGCGCGCCGTGGGGATTTCATGGTCGGAGGGGGATCAGGAGTCGTCCGAATCGTCGCTGGTGATTTCGTAGTCCACCGGATGCGTGGCCTGGGATCGACGCTCGATCTCGATCTCACCGAAGACCTCGGTCTGACGCAGGACGAATTGATTCATCTTCATCAGCTCGAGAACGGCGAGGAAGGTCACGATCACTTCCGCCTTGGTCACGGCATCGGCGAAAAGGCTATCGAAACGCGCCGCCTGACCGGGGACGAAGCGGGTGAGGAGCATTTCGATCTTATCGGCCACCGTGTAGCGGTCATCGACGATGTCTCCGAGGTCGTGGGATTCCTCGAAGCGCTTGAGGACGTTCTGGAAAGCCCGGATGAGATCGAAAATGGAGATCTCCGCCAAGGGGGGAGGGGTGGGGTCCACTTCGGGTTTTTCCGGGCGCAGGGCGAATCGACCCTCCTGCTCCACTTCACGGTGGGCGAGGAAATGGGCGGCGTCCTTGAATTTCTTGTATTCGATGAGCTGGCGGATCAGCTCCCAGCGCGGATCGTCCTCTTCGGCATCTTCCTCCGGCGGCTGCTCGGAGCGGGGGAGGAGGGTGCGGGACTTCAGATACATCAGGTTCGCCGCCATGACGATGAACTCGGCCGCGAGATCGATGTTCAGAAGGCGGAAAGTCTCGATGTATTTCAGATACTGTCCGGTGATGCGGGCGATGGAAATGTCCTGGATGTCCACCTCATCCTTTTTGATCAGATAGAGGAGCAAATCGAGCGGTCCTTCGAAGATATCGAGCCGCACTTTATAATCGTCGCCGTCCACGCGGGTCTGGGTAGGGGAAGATGCTGGCACGGGCGAGGGAAATTTGCCTCGCATGCCGGTGCCAGTCCGTCTGTAATCCGCCCGTCTCTCCCCAACACGGCCTAGAAATGGACATCGAGGAATCCTCCGACTTCAACCAGCGACTGAGTGAATGGATCTCCAGCCAGGGGTTCTGGTTCCAGCTTCGGCACTCGCTTTCCGGGGGCGGCGGACTGTCCACAGCCCTTTTCCACCTGCTGCGTCTGGGCATGCGTTTGGGCATCGTGCTGCTGATCGTCGGTGCCGGGGCGGCCTTCTGGGTATCCAAGCAGATCGATACCCAAGGGTTCCAAGACGGCCTGAAGGAAAAGCTCGTCGATGGTCTCAACGCCGGGGAAATGGAGATTTCCGGCCTGGCCCGGGTGCAGGGGAAGGCGACGGTTTTCCGCGTCGGCGGCACCGGGACTTCGGACAGCGTTTTTGACAACATGGAAATCCGCAATCTGCGGATGAACATGGGTTGGCTGGATGGACTGACCGGGGTCTGGGAAGCGGGGGTCGCCGAGGCCAATACCGTGGACATCGATCTCAAGGCCGGTTTCAACTCGGAAGAAAGCGCCCGTGCGGCTGGCGAGACCCTCTTCGGCTCGCCGGTGAACATGGACCTCCGCGGGCTCAAAGCCGACAACACCCGGCTTTCCTGGGGCTATTTCGAGCGTGCTTACGGGGGTATCGAAGGCAGCGACATGAACATGACCCGCACCGGCGATGGCTGGCGCTGCTCCTTCAAGGGCGGGACTTTCACGCAGAACTGGATTCGCGGTTTCGAGATCGTCGAACTCCTCGTGGTGCTCGATGCCAGCGGCGTCACTGTCGAAAAAGGGAAACTCCGCTCCGGCGGCGGGACGATCGAGTTCCGCAATGTCAAAGTCACCGGTGCCGTGACCCCCAAGCCCAGCGGATCCCTGGTGTTTTCCCGCGTCCCGGTGCAGTCGCTCATCCCTTCGAACGCCGCGGAAATGGTTTCGGGCACGATTTCCGGAGAGTTCGAACTCGGAGGCTCCACCAACAACACCGAAGGCGTGACCTTCAAAGGTCGGGTGGACCTCGATGGCGTGGACCGTATCATCCTCCGCTCGGGTTTCCGCGTGTTCGAGTCCCTCGATGTCGTTGATGTTTTCAACAGTTACAAGAAGCTGGAGTTTGATTCCGGGGGTTTCGATATCGCCTCCGGAAATGGACAGGTGCTGATTTCCGGGCTCGATCTGAAAGCCGGCGAACTGGTCACGGTGCAGGGACGGGTGATCGTCAGAAAGCCCGACGAAGAGGAACTTGTACGCGAGTTCGGCGACCTCACCGGCGAGGCACCGGGCGTGACCGAAAGCAGCGCCGCCGCCGAAGAAAGAAAGCGGTTGGAAATGAGCCTTCGCCAAGCGGCTGAGATCGAAAGGAAAGAAAAAGAGCAGGCGGAACAAAGCCCCACGGCCCAGCAGGGCGATGAGAACGTGAAGTTCTTCGATTCCCTCGGCGAACAGCGCCGTCTGCGCCGCGATGCCATGGACCGCGCCCGGAACCTGTTCCTCTTCAATGGCGGCGTCCGCATCACCGTCCGCAGCGAGGCCTTCGACCGCTCGCGTGCCCTGCGCGAACGTTTCCCCGTCGATCAGGCCACCGGCCGCGTGGCTCTCGATGTGCCGCTGGTCGGTCACCTCGGCCAGCTCGGCATGGCCCAGGCCGAGGAAATCCTCCGCCTCGGCGAGGTGAAATAAGGCACGCTGCCGGCTTTCCCGACCACACCTGGCGAGGAGGTGACGGGATTTGACGGGCATTTGTCTTTTCCAAATCGCCAGGATGGGTGAAATCCCCGGCCCGCTCATGAGCAATCCGTTCCGCGAAGACCTCGTTTCCCGAAGCCGCCCCGAACCTTGCACCGTCGTCATCTTCGGTGCCACCGGCGACCTCACCCACCGCAAGCTCGTCCCCGCACTCTACAACCTCGCGGTCGATGGCGAGCTGCCCCCTGGCGTGAAAATCCTCGGATTCGCCCGTCGCGAAAAAAGCGATGCCGAATTCCGCACCGGCCTCGAGGAAATCAATCGCAAGGTCTCACGCTCCGGACATGACGCGGCGATTTGGTCGCGCTTCGTGGAAAGCATCCATTACCACTGCAGCGAGTTTACGGATGCCGATGGCTACCAACGTCTCGCCGCGAAGCTCGATGACATCGACCGCGAACGTGGCGGCAAGGGCAACCGGCTGTTCTACGTCGCCAGTGCCCCGGAGTTCTTCGATGACATCCTCGAAAACCTCAAGGGAGCCGGGCTGAATCAAGCCGCGCCGGGCTGTTGGGCGCGGGTGATCGTGGAGAAACCTTTCGGCACGGATCTCGCCACCGCCCAACACCTCAATCAGGTCGTCAACCGCACCTTCGAGGAAAAGGATACCTACCGGATCGACCACTACCTCGGCAAGGAAACCGCCCAGAACCTCATGGTCCTGCGCTTTGCCAATTCGATTTTCGAACCCCTCTGGAACAGCAGCCACATCGAGCAAATCCAGATCACCTGCGCCGAAAACCTCGGCATGGAAGGTGGCCGCGGAGGGTACTACGACAAATCCGGCGCCCTGCGTGACATGGTGCAGAACCACCTCCTTCAGCTCCTCAGCCTCGTCGCCATGGAGCCGCCCACCGACCTCAGTGCCGATGGCGTGCGGGATGAAAAGGTCAAGGTCCTGCGCTCGCTGCGCCAGTGGGACACCCCGGAGAAAGTCGCCGCCAATGTCGTCCGTGCCCAATACACCGCCGGCCACGTCGATGGCACCCCCGTCCCGGGCTACCGCGAGGAGGATCGCGTCGATCCCGAAAGCATGACGGAAGCCTACGTCGCCCTGCGATTGATGATCGATACTTGGCGCTGGAGCGGCGTGCCCTTCTACATCCGCATGGGCAAGCGCCTGCCGAAAAAGGCCACGGAAATCTCCGTGCATTTCAAACAGCCCCCCGGCGTGCTCTTCAATGCCCTGCCTGGCGGCGTCCCCGGATCGAACGTCCTCGTCATCCGCATCCAGCCGGATGAGGGAATCTCGCTGCGCATGGTCTCGAAAATCCCCGGCACCTCTCTCCGCCTCGAACCGGTGAAAATGGATTTCCACTACGCCACCAGTTTCGGGAAAAGCAGCCCCGAAGCCTACGAGCGGCTCCTGCTCGATGCCATGGCAGGCGATGCCACCCTTTTCGCCCGCCGCGATGAGGTCGAGGAAGCATGGCGTTTCATCGATCACATCGAACGCGCCTGGCACGAGTCCGGCGAATCGATCCCCATGGCCGAATTCGACGCCGGCTCTTGGGGGCCTAAGGAAGCGGACGAACTCGTCAAAGCCGATGGCTTCACCTGGCGTCGTCTCTGAAACCTGCGGCCATCATGAACGCCACCGAAACCATTCACCCCGAACTCGGACGCGAAGTCCCCGTGGGTCGGATCGACCGCGAGTTGCGCCAACTCTGGGCCGAGGACGAGGCACGCACGAATGCCTCGCTCATCAATCTCGCCATCTACTCGGAATCCCCCGGAAGCCTTGAGAAAAACTCCCGCGCCGTCCAGTCGCTCACCCGCGAACACGCCTGCCGGGCGATGCTGATCCACATCGATCGCGAGAACCCCGAAGCCACGATCCGCGCCTGGATCACCGCCCATTGCCACCTCCGCTCCGGCCAGAAATCGGTCTGCTGCGAGCAAATCGCCTTCGCCCTCACCGGCCAGACAAAGGGCCGCTTGCGAAACACCGTTTTCGCCCACCTGAATTCCGATCTCCCGCTGACCTTCTGGTGGCAGGGCGAACTCAGCTCTATCTTCAGCGAGCGGCTCTACAGCTTGGTCGATCGCTTCATCATCGATTCCGCCTCGTGGAAATCCCCGGCAGCCAGCTTCGAGCGCATCCTCTCCGCCCTTACCGATGCGCCGCGCCTCGTCGTGCAGGACCTCGAATGGACCCGCACCTTCCAGTTCCGTGTCTCGGTCGCGGCGTTGTTCGATGACCCGGTCGCCCAAGCCTCCCTCGCCTCCGTCCGTGCCGTGACCATCCGGCACCACCCCGCCCACCGCATCGCCGCCTTGCAGTTGCTCGCCTGGCTGGCCACCCAGTCGAAATGGTCCCTCGGCCCATCCCTGGACCTTAGCGATGAACGCAAGGTCGGTCAGGTCGAGGCCTTTTCCTTCGAAAGCCGTGGCGGCGCGGAAATCATCGCCCGCCTCGTGGCCGATCCCGCCTCGGCCCCGCTCGGGAAACTCGAAATCACCGCCGGCGATGTCAGCGTGGAAATCGATCGTGATCCCGGTGCCAGCCACCTCGGCCGCCTGCTGCGGACCCCCGGGCATTGCCTCGATATCCCCGGTCCCGCCGATCCCGAATACGCCGAAGACCTCGTCGCAGAGCAATTGTCCCGCGGTGGGAAAAACTCGCTCTATCGCAAGATCCTTCCCCGTTTCCTCGAACTTCTCGCGGAAAAATCCTGAATTTCCCAAGATTCCCTCCCTCATCCTGAACTCCTCCCGGTCAAAGCACGCTTTTGTGGCATGAATCACGCTTGAAACGGGGGAACTCCGCACCCATGTTTCGCCGCCCCGGCAGGCATGGGAGCCGCCGGGACCCTTCCCACCATGATCCGACTTCCCGAAGACGCCCCATTCACCGCCGAGCAACGCGCCTGGCTTGAGGAATTCCTTACCCGCACCCTTGCCGGCGTCGCGATCCCCGCGGCCCCGGGCGGCCCCGCCGTTCCGGTGACGGTCCTGTGGGGTTCCCAGACCGGCAATGCCGAGGGCCTGGCGAAAAAATTGATCAAACGCCTCAACAAGGGGAATTTCGAACCGAAGCTCGCCGACCTCGCCACCTACGATCGCACCCAGCTCGCCACGGAGAAGAATGTCCTGATCATCACGTCCACCTACGGCGATGGGGAGCCCCCGGACAATGCCGCAGAGTTCTACCACTGGCTCCTCTCGGACTCCGCCCCTCGCCTGGAGGGCGTTTCCTACTCGGTCCTCGCCCTCGGCGATACGAACTACCCGGATTTCTGCAAATGCGGGATCGATATCGATGACCGCTTCGCCGCCCTCGGCGCGACCCGCCTCGCCGATCGCATCGATTGCGATGTCGAGTTCGACGATGAGTTCAAAACCTGGAGCGAAACCCTCGTCAACGTCCTCGCCCCCGCCACCGTGGTCGTTCCCGCCCACACCGGCGCGGTCGAGCTTGAGGAAGAGGGCTACTCGAAAAAGAACCCTTTCCCCGCCACCATCCTCAACAACTACGACCTCAACAAAGGCGGCGCGAAGCAGACCCATCACGTCGAGCTTTCCCTCGCCGGCTCCGGGCTGAGCTATGAAGTCGGCGATGCCCTCGGACTCCTGCCGGAAAACGATCCCGCCGTGGTCGAGGAAATCCTCGGCAACCTCCCCTTCAAGACAGATTGCGAAGTGCCCCTCCCGGATGGCCGCGAAGTCCCGCTCCGCGAAGCCCTCCTGAAGCACTACGACATCGGCACCATCAACAAGTCGATCATCCAGAAATGGCAGCCCCGCTCGGGCTCTCCTTTCCTGCGGTCCTTGGTGCAGGCCGATGACAAGAAAGCCTACGAAGACTTCTGCTGGGGCCGCGATCTCATCGATCTCGTCGTCGATCACCCCGCCGATTTCGCCGATGGCGAGGACTTCGTCGGTATTCTCAAAAAGCTCCAGCCCCGCCTCTACTCCATCGCCTCCAGCCCGAATGCCCATCCCGATGAGGTCCACCTCTGCGTCGGCATCGTGCGCTACGAATCCCATGGCCGCAAAAGAGGAGGGATCTGCACCACCTATCTGGCCGACCGCGCCGCAGGGGCCACTCCCGGTGTCTTCATCCACACCAACAAGGCCTTCCGCCTCCCGCCCGATGGTGCCACGCCGGTCATCATGTGCGGCCCCGGCACCGGCATCGCGCCCTTCCGCGCCTTCATCGAGGAACGCAAGCTCCAAGGCGCCACCGGTGGCAACTGGCTGCTCTTCGGAAATCCCCACTCCGCCACCGATTTCCTCTATCAGGAAGAACTCGAAGCCGCCCTCAAGGATGGCTCCCTGACCCGCCTCGACCTCGCCTGGTCCCGCGATCAGAAGGAAAAGGTCTACGTCCAGCACCTCATGGTCCGCCATGGCGAGGAACTCTGGAAATGGCTCGAAGAAGGGGCCGCCTTCTACGTCTGCGGCGATGCCTCGCGCATGGCCAAGGATGTCGATGACGCCCTCCACGCCGTCATCGTCAAACATGGCGGACGCACTCTCGATGAAGCCGCGGAATACGTCGCCCGCCTCAAGAAGGAAAAACGCTACCAGCGCGACGTTTACTGACCTCATCCTCACGCCCGTCCCTTCAGGATTGGCAAGCCCGCGCGGGCCGCTACCCTTTCGGGCGTGAATGACGATGTCTTGAACCTCATCCGTGCGGCACTCGCCGAGGACATCGGTCCCGGCGACCTGACCTCCACGTATTTCGTGCCGGCCGATCGCCGGGTCCGCGCCTTTGTCGTTTCCCGCGAGGAAGGCGTGCTCGCCGGTGTCGATGTCGCCGTCGAGGTCTTCCGCCAGGTCGATGCCTCAATCTCCGTTCAGCCCATTCTCACCGATGGCTCCAAAGTCGCCGCCGGTGCCCACGTGATCGCCATCGAGGGTCCCGCCCGCTCCGTCCTCACGGCCGAACGCACCGCCCTCAATTTCCTCCAGCGCCTCTCCGGCATCGCCACCGCCACGGCGCGATACGTTGCCGCCATCGATGGCACCCGCGCCCGCATTCTCGATACCCGCAAAACCCTTCCCGGATACCGCAGCCTCGATAAGGCCGCCGTTCTCGCCGGGGGCGGCACCAACCATCGCATGGGCCTCTACGACCGCGTCATGGTCAAGGACAACCACCTCGTCGCCGAACACGATGCCGCATCCCTGCAGGCCGCCATCCGGCGGGTGAAAAGCGATCACCCGGGCGTCGAAGTCGAACTCGAAGCCGACCACATCGATCAAGTCCGCACCTTCCTCGAACTCGAAGGCGTGGACCACCTCCTGCTCGATAACATGAGCCTCGAAATGCTCGCCGAATGCGTCGCCCTGCGGGGAAATCGCAGCCGGCCTTGGCTCGAAGCTAGCGGGGGGGTGAATCTCGATACCGTGGGCCCCATCGC
>JALOTY010000159.1 GCA_025457665.1 Akkermansiaceae bacterium
CTTGCTGGGATTTGCCAACGTGCTCTGGACCATCGTCGGCCCGCTGCTCGCGCTTGTCATGATGGCGCTGGCGATCAAGTTCGCCCGCGATGGCGAACGCAGCTCGGCGCGACGGCTGTTTTTCTTCACCCTGCTTTACCTGCCCGTCGCCTTGCTGGTGTTGGCGATCGCTTGGAAGGCACCCGCCTGATGTTTCATGAAAGCCCTCCTCGATTCCGCCCGCGAGCTCACCCGGGAGCTTGCTCCGCTTCGTTTCGCCGAGCCCGTCGCCTGCGTTTACAACCCGCTGGAATATGCGTGGAAACCGCAGCAACGCTACATTGAGCGATTCGGCTCTAACAAAAAACGCGTGGTGTTCCTCGGCATGAATCCCGGTCCCTACGGCATGGTCCAAACCGGCGTGCCCTTTGGTGAAATCGCCGCCGTGAGGGACTGGATGGGCATCGAGGAAAATGTCGGCAAGCCCGCCAAAGAGCACCCGAAACGCCCGGTCGAGGGCTTCCTGTGCCAGCGCTCCGAAGTCAGCGGACGCCGGCTTTGGGGGCTGTTTGCGGAGCGCTTCGGCAAGGCGGAGGCGTTTTTCGAGGAACACTTCGTCCTCAACTACTGCCCGCTCGTCTGGATGAGCCCCACTGGAGCCAACCTCACCCCGGACAAACTCCCCGCCGCGGAAATGGCCCCGGTCGAGGCTGCCTGCCTCAAGCACCTTTCCGCCGTTCTCAAGGCGCTT
This sequence comes from Akkermansiaceae bacterium, assembly GCA_025457665.1. Taxonomy (GTDB): domain Bacteria; phylum Verrucomicrobiota; class Verrucomicrobiia; order Verrucomicrobiales; family Akkermansiaceae; genus Haloferula. The sequence goes on from JALOTY010000159.1 coordinate 731, forward strand.
GACCCCCAATTCCTCATCGGCGTCGGCGGCTTTGCCGAGGAACGCCTGCGCCGCGCCGCCGCCAGCCTGCCCTCGCAGCCCACCCTCGGCCGCATCCTCCATCCCTCCCCCGCCTCCCCCGCCGCCAACCGCGGCTGGGCCGAAGCCGCCACCCGCCAACTCAAGGACCAAGGCGTCTGGTAATCCCGCCCACACCCCGCCCGTCAATTCCCACAAGCAAAAATCTAAATGATTTGTGTCTGAAATAATTTGTTGCCGCAGCCCCCCGGTCGCCGCCGCCCGCGGGGCTCACCGTAGCAAGCGCGAAATCGAATTTTTGTGTCTGATGTTATCGGTGTGTGTTCGGGGCTCAATGTCGCAAGCGCGAAACTGTAAGATATGTGTCTGATGCAATCGGTGATTTTTTCGGGTGAGTCGGTTGGGGGGAGGGGATAGGTGTAGGGATGCAGACTACGGGACGGGAGTTGGAGGATTATTTGCATGCCCACATTCCGATCACGGCGGCGATGCAGGTGCGGGTGGTGGCTTGGGAGGGGGATTCGGTGACATTGGCGGCGCCACTGGCCCCGAACATCAATCACCGGGAGACGGTTTTCGGCGGCAGTGCTTCCACCTTGTGCATTCTTTCCGCCTGGGCGCTGATCCATGGTCGGATGCGGCAATTGGAGGGAACGAGAGCCCGTATCGTGATCCAGCGAAACACGATGGAATACCTCAAACCCATCCAAGGAGAATTTGAGGCCACTTGCCACCTGCACGACGATGCCGCCTGGCCACGATTTCTCGGAAGCTATGAGCGCAAGGGCCTGGCCCGGCTGATTCTTCAAAGCCAGCTTACCAGCGCAGGCGAGACGGTTGGAAAATTCGAGGGGGCCTTTGTGGCCTTCGATCTTTCGCGATCTGCACCGGAGGCCGGGGAGATTTCTCCTGGCTGATTCCGCCGTTCAGACGTAGTGCAGTTCCCGGGCTTTGCTTTCGATGGCTTTTTCGTTGTCCAGCAATTCCTGGATCGGATCCCAGCGGCCTGAAATCAGGGCGTCGCGGGCGGAATCGGGCATGGTGACGGGGAAGTCGAGTCCGCCGGAGGTGGTGACCTTGAGGAGGTCCACATCGATGGTGACTTGCGTCTGAGGATCGGCCTCGATGGCGGCTTGCAGGGCCACGACATCGGCGGCGCTGGCAATCACGCAGGGCATGGCAAGCGTGGTGGAGTTGCCAAAGAAAATCTCGGCAAACGACTCGGCGATCACGGCGTTGAAGCCATACTTGCGCAATGACTGCGGTGCATGCTCGCGGGAAGACCCGCAACCGAAGTTGACTCCGGCAACAAGGATGGAGGCACCGGCGAAACGCGGATCGTTGAGCGGGTGATTGGTTTTTTCACCAGTCTCGGAATTGAAACGCACATCATAGAATGCGAACTCGCCGAGTCCGTCGAATGTCACGCATTTCATGAAACGCGCGGGAATGATGCGGTCGGTATCGATGTCCGCGCCGGGGATGAAGACTGCGGTGCCGGTGACTTGTTTGACGGGTTCGAGGGCCATGGTGGGAAAAGAGGTTGGGGATTGGAAATTGGAGATTGGGAAATTCAGTCTTCGACTCGGTTGAGATGATACCAAGGGCGTTGCACGTCCTCGGGGAAGGGGTTGGATTGATAGAAGGAGGCGAGAGGCGCGGCGTAGCCGATGGAATCGAGACGGACGATGGTATCGAACTGGGTGTATAGATTCCGTTTCCATTTCTCGGAACGGCGGAACACCAGAATCTCGGGCCAGTCCTGTTCAGTGAGAACGATTTCCTCGACGGCGGGGATGCGTTTGTAGTTCGGCAGCTT
>JALOTY010000160.1 GCA_025457665.1 Akkermansiaceae bacterium
GAGGTCACTGCCGTTGAGGCGGACCCGGGCGAGATGTCGGACGGTGCCGAGATCGAGAAATGCCACATCCTTGGCTGGGCGATCAAACCGGGTCCTGTAAACAGCGGTGCCACTGTAATAACGGATGCCAGGCTCGGGGCGGGCGGTCCATTCGTCGAGATTGGAAAACTCCACGTCGCTTTCAGGTCCGCCCCAGGCGGGATCAAAGCTGACCTGCCAAGCACCGGCGAGCTTCGCCGCTTCCACACGAAGCGGAGAATTCCGGCGAGTGGGAACGGGCCGGGAGACTGCCTTGCGAAAGACGACGAAACAGCTTTGCGCGGGACCGAAGTCGAGGTGCAGGCGGGTGGCGGATTCCGTCGATTGGAAATCCGTTAGATCACGCATGTTTCCGGTGATGGGATCCCATAACTCCGGAGTCATCCCGCCGACCTGAAACATGCAGGTGGCCGAACCGGAGCCTTGGCCCGTGTTGGCGAGAAAGAACACATGGACCGAGCCATCACTGCGTTGGATACCCTGGAGTTTGAGATCTCCTGTTAGATTTCCAAAGGAAAATCCAGTCTGCGCCGCAGGGCTGCCCCACTGAAGAAGTGCCTGACAGCGGGCGAGGTAGGCGAGCCATGCCTTGCCGGGCTCCCACCAGGTTTGGGTGCGCCCGAAATGGGTGCCCCATTGGCCCATGGTCATGCCAGGCCGGATTCTGTCACCCCATGGTTGGTGCGGGTTGGTGTGGAGGATGAGGCGATTGATCCCCGCACAGAAAGCACCATCGCCGACTGGCTTGAGCCAGGCCGGGGTCTCGGTCCATTGGCTGTTGCCAGGACTTCCGGTAAAAGCTTCCGCTTCGAGGATATTGTGTCGTTTTCCATCCGCCGCATTGAAGATGCCATTCATGCCATGCGGCGAGTAGGCATCGCCCGACCAGAACTCCGTCATCACGCGGTGGACATGTTGTGACACTTCTCCCGTGTGAAAGGGCCCGCCGTAGGGTTCGCACACGAATCGCAGATTCTCTTTTTCCAGCATCCGCGCCATCGTTACAAACAACACGTCACGATAAAGATCCGCGATGGTCCGGCCGAAATCACCGCGAAATTTTGCGGTCTCGCCCTCATCGCCCACCACACGTCCGGCGAAGGTGGGAAGGAAATTTTTGATATCATATCCGCGACGTTGTGAAAACTCCTGCGGCATCAACGGAGTCCATGATGGAGTGCCTGCCTCATAGCTATCCAACAAAACATGTTGCAACCCGGTTCCCAGCAAGGGTCCGAGATGTTCCTTCAACTTGCCGATGACGTGACCGAGGTGGAACTCGACGGCCTTTTCGCTCATCTTGTCGCATTCGAGCCCCATGATCTCCCATTGATTCGGCTGGGTGAGCGCACCCATCGTGGTGTGGCCGAACCGATAAACAAGCCACTTGCCGGCAGGCGGCGTCCATTCGAGCGAACCGTCCGCTTTCATTTTGTCGGTGAGATCGATGATCTGATCCTTGGCGATCACTCCCTCGGCCGGGGTGGCGAGCACGGCGATGTCCTGCCAATAGGATTTGCGACCCTCGATGATCGGCTTCTCCAGAACACCGGTCTGTTTGTTGACCATCGGAAAAAGCATATCTCCGCGGGGATCGATCGCTGGCTTGGGCAGCACGCCACGAAAGGGCGTGCCTCCCTCGACGGGCGTTTGTGATTGGAAAATCTGCTGCATCGCAAGCTCCGGAGTGATCCAAGGGCCGCCGGTGCTGGTGTAGCCCGGGCAGTTGTGCAGGCCGACATCAATGCCCAGGCGCTTGCCCTCCGCCGCCGCGTGGCGGACGAGCTTCCACCACGGATCGGTAAAGGCCAACAACCCGTCGTTCGGTGAATTTTCGATATGACCCGCCCATGGCGTGCAGACATCCGCCATGCCAAAAATCGTGGCTCCGCTGATACCTGCTTTCTTGAACTCCTCCAAATCGCGGGTGATGCCTTCCTTGCTGACATTGGATCCCATCCAATGCCACCAAACCCCGGGTTTCGCTTCATCGGGTGGATTGCGAAACACCTCCTCAGGCGAGGCGGCGATGGACAAGGCGGACAGGCCCGCAAGCATCAGAGTGGATAGAAAACGGCAATTCAGGGAGAACATGATAATCGGTGGCGATATGAGTTATTCTAACAACTTTCAGGCAAATGAAGCGACTGCGCGAAGTTAAGGTTTTTCCGGTGGGAAGACCTGGAATTCGTTGATGTTGATCGCACGGTTCGCATTGAGGACATTCAAACGAACCTCGCTGGCACGAACCGGGGCGGCAAAGGGAATTTCTCTATTGACACCGATAGTCGTGCCACGGGCGACTTCCTTCCACGAGTTTCCTTGTTTCACTTCGATGGTAAACTCACGCGTCTCCGGCCACTCGATTTCAGAAACCATGGCATGGGAAATTTCGGTTTCCGCACCGAAATCGATCGTGAGGGAACCCGAGCGGGCTTCATAATCGGAAGCCCAACGTGTGGCGGGATTGCCGTCGTTCGCATTCGATGCATCATAGACGGGTTCCTTGAACTGGCTGGAGGCGG
>JALOTY010000046.1 GCA_025457665.1 Akkermansiaceae bacterium
AGGCTGGATCCGTGGTCTTGGATTTGCGCCGCCGCCTTTGGCGATTCTGGGATTGCCATGGGTGGCATGGGCGGGGGTGGAGTTTGCCAAATGGTCGCAACGGGTGCAGGTGGTGAGCGTGGCAGTGGCGGACACGCCGAAACCGGAAGCCGCACCGGCGAAGAAAAAACCCAAGCGCAAGAAGCGCCGCCCGTGAATCAAGCGATGATTTTCCGGACGACGCGACCGTGGACATCGGTGGGTCTGAAGTCGCGACCGGAGTAGCGGAAAGTGAGCCTTTCGTGATCGAGGCCTAACAGGTGGAGCATGGTGGCGTGGAGGTCATGGACGTGCATCTTGTCCTGCACGGCGGCGAAGCCGAAGTCATCGGTGGCACCATGGACGTGGCCGCCCTTGACCCCGCCACCGGCCATCCAGACGCTGAAGCCGTAGTGGTTGTGATCGCGGCCTTTTTGAACGCCTTTGTTCGATCCGGCCTGAGGCAGTTCGACCACCGGAGTGCGGCCAAACTCACCGCCCCAGAGCACGAGGGTTTCATCGAGCAGGCCGCGTTGTTTGAGATCGGTGAGAAAGGCCCCGATGGCCTGATCGCATTCGCGGGCGAGGCGGCGGTGGTCTTCGATGTCATCATGCGAATCCCAGGGCTGGCCGTTGCCATGCCAGAGCTGGATGAAGCGCACGCCGCGTTCGAGGAGGCGGCGGGCCATGAGGCACTGACGGGCGAAAGCTCCGGGTCCGTAGAGATCGCGGATGGCTTGGGGTTCGCGTTCAACGTCGAGGGCATCGGTGGCTTCCGATTGCATGCGGTAGGCGAGTTCGAAACTGCGGATGCGGGCTTCGAGCTGCGGGTCGTGCTGGCGGGTGGCGAGGTGTTCTTCGTTGAGCTGGCGGAGCAGATCGAGCTGGGCGGCTTGGCGGGAATCGCGGCTGCGGGGGTTGCGGAGGTTTTCGATCATCTGCTCCACGCGGGGAATCGATGAATCGAGATAAGTGCCCTGAAAGCTCCCGGGCAGGAAAGAGGAGCGCCAGTTTTCGGCACGTTTGATGGGCATGCCGCCGGGGCAGAGGGAAACAAAGGCGGGCAGGTTGTCGTTTTCACTGCCGAGACCGTAGGTGACCCAGGAGCCGATCGATGGGCGGGGCAGCCGGCCATCGCCACAGTTCATGAGCATGAGCGAGGGCTCGTGGTTCGGGACATCGGCGGTCATCGAGCGGATGACGCAAAGGTCATCGGCATGGCGTGCGGTGTGGGAGAAAAGCTCGCTGACTTCGAGTCCGCATTCGCCGTGGCGGGAGAAATTGAAAGGCGAGCGCAGGGCGGTGCCGGTGGGGCGCTCGGTGCGGAGGCCATCAAGGGGAATGGGCTGGCCGTGACGTGCCTGGAGGGCGGGTTTGGGATCGAAGGTATCGACCTGCGACGGCCCGCCATTCATGAAGAGGTGGACGACCCTTTTTGCCCGCGGGGCGAAATGGGGGTTTCCGGGCAGGGTGGCGGCAGTGGATTCACGGGTCAGCAGTCCGCCGAGGGCCATGGCCCCGAAGCCCATGCCGCAACGCTGGAGGAAATCGCGACGGTCGAGGATGAGATCGCGGGCGGTGGGCGGGTGGTGCATCAGTCGAGAAATTGAAATTCATTGGAGGCCCAGAGAACCTGGATCAGGTCCGCCCAAGGATCCGCTGCGGGGGGCAGGGCAGGAGGCGAGTCGGAATGGGGAAAGGCATCGGCGAGCCGGGAAATTTCAGCGATGGCGGAAGTGGGTGTTTCCCGGCCATCGATGCGGAAGTCCCAATCGAAGCTGGCAAAGGCATCGCCCTCCGGAGCGCGAAGGACGAAGTCGACCGACTGGCCGGGCTGGACGTCGATCCACGGGCTTTCGACGGCGGTGGAGCCTCCGGGTGGCAATTTCCCCTCGGGGAGTTTGGGGAAGGCTTCGGAATGAAGTGACCAATGGAGGGCGGCGCCGCCTTTTTGGGTTCGCTTGAGACCGCCGGCGAGGCGGATTTGCCCGGCACCGAGGGCTTCCCAACGGAGGACAAGGGCGTGACCGGCGGCAGGGTGGCCGCCTTTGGGACCGGCGTGGAACCAGCGGATGGGAGCGGAGTCGAGGTTAGGACCGGTTTTCCAGACCCCATCGGCATGGAGGGGAAATGGCCGGGCGGAGGTCAGCGGCGAAGCATCGTCCCGGAGCTGGAGGACCCGCCAGTGACCGCTTAAGCGCGGCTGGTAGTCGGCGGGGTTCACCTTGGCCAGCCAGTCGAGACTGGCCGCCGTCTCGCGAGCTGTGGGTGAGCGGCGGTGGATGCGCTGGTAGATCCATTCCAAGCGCTGACGGGCATCGGTGAGGGCGGCAAGCTCGGGATGGGCGGCGAGTTTTTCGGCCTGCCGGAGGATGAGCGGACCATTCAGATACCAAAGGGCCTGTTGCGGCACGGTGGTTTCCGCGCGGCGCGGGGCATGGTGGTCGGGGTGGGGGAGATCGAAGGAAACAAAGGTGGTGGGAAGGGCGAAGCGGTCGATGAAGGCATAGACGCTGCGGCGCGTATCGGCGTTTGGGTCATCGAGATTCACCGAGCGACCGCCGATCGAGTTGGTGCTCAGACTGCCGGAACTGAAGAGCAGGCGGTCGCGCATGATTTCGAAATCGAGGCGGCGGCGCTGCCATTTCCAGAAGCGGGTATTGGCCTGATCAATGCCGTCGTTTTCCGCTGGCCCCTGAGTATCGAGACGGAAGGCGCGGGAGGTGAGCAGGAGTCGATGCAGTTCCTTGAGTGATCCACCAGAGCGGGAAAAGCGGACGGCGAGTTCATCGAGGAGCGGCAGAAGCACTGGCGCGCTTTCCTGCGGACCGAAGTCGCCGGGGTCGGCGAGGGGCGAGCCAAAGTGCCAGGCCCAGACGCGATTTACGAGGACCCGGGCGGTCAGCGGGTTGGCGGGATCGGTGATTTTCCGGGCGAGGGCGAGGCGCGGTGGGGCATCGGCTGGAAAGGTGCCGCCACCAAGGAAACCGAGCCAATGGCGTTCGAACTCCGGGCCCGGAGCGGCAGGGTCGCCGCGATGGTAGGTGCGGGCTGGAAGCAGGGGCTTGCGGTCGTGCAGACTCATCGCCCGCGGCGGCGAGCCGGGATGCTCGGCCTGGACGCGGCTCATTTCACTGCGACGGAGGGCATGGGCCTGCTGGTCCTCGACGTCCATGATTTCGTGGGCGCGATCTGCGGACAGATGCAGCGGGCATGCGGGCTCGGCGACGAGGGCGGCGAGTTCAGGATGCGGCGGCGAGGCGGTCCAATCTTTCGCGAAATCCAGGCAGAGCTGGCGGGTGGTGGGGGCATCGGCCGTGGCGAGCGCGGCCAGCCAGCGGGCGATGCGGGGATTTGCCCGTTCCGGCGCACGATGATGCCGGAGAAAATCCCTCCAACGAAGCACGGCTTGGGGCCGGAAACGACCGCGGGAAAAGGACTCGGCCGTGGTTTTCGGGGCGTCCCAGGACTGCTCCATGGCCAGCCAGGCGAGTTCGAGATAGGTGGCGAGCGTTTCGGGGGATTTGAGGTGGTCGATGATTTCCTGCCGGGCCGCACGATCCTTTTCCTGCAAGGCGGCGATCTCGGCGAGATAGGCCTGATGGGCGCTGGCGTCCGCGGCGGAACCGATGACCGGAAGCTCCCCGGGTTCCACGGCGTTTTCGAGGATGGAGTAGATCGAGTAGTAATCCCCCATCGTGATCGGATCGGTCTTGTGGTCGTGGCAACGCGCGCAGGAGACGGTGGAGGAGAGGAATCCGCGGGTGATGACGTCCACGCGGTCATCGATGGTTTCCGGTCCGCCCGAGCGCGGGCCCACGGTGATCAGGCCGAGGGCGGCGAGGTCCGGGTGGTCGGGGCGATCGACAAGATGATCCGCGGCGATCTGCAACTGCACGAAACGTTCGTAAGGCAGGTCATCATTGAAGGCCCGGATCAGCCAATCGCGGTAGGTGTAGGCGAAGGGGTAGCGATTGTCGCGATCGAAGTTGTAGCCCTGGGTATCGGCATAGCGGGCGACATCCATCCAGTGCCGCGCCCAGCGTTCGCCGTAGGCGGGGTTGGCGAGAAGTTCATCGATGACCGCCCGCCAGGTGACGTCGTCCGGCGATGCTTCGAGACGGCGGATCTGATCGGCGGAAGGAGGCAGCCCGGTGAGCAGGTGGGCGGCCCTTTCCAGCCACCGGCGGGGTGCGGCGAGTTCGGCGGGCCTCAATCCGGCATCTTGCCACGCGGCAGCGAGGTGGAAATCGACCGGGTGCTCCGGGTTCTCGGCAGGCTGGAGGGCGCGGGGGGATTCGTAAGCCCAGTGGGCCAGGGCCTCGAAGCAGGGGGCGATGCCGATGGCCAGAGCCAGGATGGAGGTGCGGAAAGACATCCGGACGGTGAAACGTTGGATCAGGGCTGTGGCTTTCATCGGCAGGAATTTCCTGGACTGCCGAAAATCGAAGGATTTCAGAAAAATTCCGAGGCCTGTGGCGGTATGGATCGGTTATGAAAATTTCTTCATTCGCGTTCCGCCCGCTTTTCCTGGGTCTCAGCCTTGCCTGCCTCGCCCTGCCTGCCAGCGCGAAGGAAAAGGAATACAAGCTTTCCCAATGGCGTTTCGGCAAGGTCCTCTTTGGTGAGCGATTCTCCAAAGGCGATCTCAAGGGCAAGGTGGTGGTGGTGGAAAACTGGGGCGTGCGTTGCCCCCCCTGTGTTGCCGCCATGCCCCACCTCGCGGAGTTGGACAAAAAGCACCGCGACGATGGACTGATGATCATCGGTGCCGAAGTCCAGGGCCACGGGAAATCGGACATCAAGCCGATCATCGATGACGCCGAAGTCGAATTTGCCATCACGGAAGGCTGCGAAGGTCCCATCGAGTTCAACGCAATTCCCCGCTGCCATATCTTCGGGCGGGACGGCATTCTGGTTTACGATGGCTCGCCCGGCGGTGCTGAGTTCGAGGAGGCTCTGGAAAAAGCTTTGGAGGAAGGCGGTGGCGCAGAGGAAGAAGAGGAAGCGAAGCCGGCTGGTCCCTTGATCGCATCGAAGAACTGGACGAATTCCGATGGCCGATCGATCACCGCCGCCGTGAAGGAAGTCACGGGCGACTCCGTGGTTTTCATCATGTCGAATGGCAAGGAAGTCACCTACCCGCTGGAGAAGCTCTCGGACGCCTCGCGCGAGGAAATCGAGGAAGCGGCGAAAGCGGTCGAAGCGGAGTGATCTTCCCAAAAAGCAAGGCTGCCGGTGCAAGACCGGCAGCCTGTCTGGCATTTCCCTCTTTCGATGGGATCGTCAGTGGCTGTGAACTGGGATCCGAAGGGAAAGCAGAAGGGTCACGGCTCCCACGGCGATGGGCATGAGGCTCATGGGGTCGGTCGCGACGGTGTGGGCGTAGAGGAAAAAGGCGCGATGTCCCTCGGTGGGGAAAAGCACGCCCGGGACTTTCATGGCGAGCACGCCGAGGATGGATGGCAGGGTCGCCAGGATGAGGATCCACGCCTGCGCCGGAGAATAGCGGGCCTCGATCAGCGCGCGGGGACCAGCCAGAAACGCATCGACCTTCGGCTGCACCTTGCCGAGCCTTTGTTGCAAGCAGCGGTGAAGCGAGTGACGGGGCTGGTTCGTGCGGGGACGAGAGCCCGAGAGGAGTTCTTTGGGGAGAATTTGGGCATTCATCTCTACTTCTATCGCGATCGCGTAATGACAAGTTCCACGAAAAGACAACTTTTCTGAATTTTTCAGAATCCCGGGGTAAAAACGGGTTCGTGGCTGGGGACCAAGAGACGGGACAAAACCTACCCCCGGGCAGGACTTTCACCCTCCCGCCCCCTCGTTTCCGCCCCCACGTTTTTCCCGAATTTCGCGATGAGCCCTTCTCGGCAAGGTTCAGAGGTTCGCCGCTTCGCGGTGGTAGCGTTCGCGATATTCCTCGCAAGTGGCCATGAGTTCGGCATGCGTGCCGCGCGCCGCGATCCGCCCGTCCTTGAGGAAAAGATTGAAGTCCGAGCGGATGAACTCGGGATCGTGAGTGATGACGAGAATCGTGCGACCGGTGCGCGCGGCGGACTCGATCGCCTCGGCCACCTGACGCATGTTGGTGGGATCGAGGTTGGATAAGGGCTCGTCGAGAATCCACACCGGCTGGCTGCCCGCAAGCAGTCGGGCCACGCCCACCCGACGCTGCTCGCCGGTGGAAAGCTGGGTGTCCGGCGAATGCAGCGGGGCGTCGGCATACTTTTCCAGGGCCGCACCGAGCCCGAGGGACGATGCGATTTCACGGGCTTTTTCCGCAGATACCTCCGGCCGACCGAACTGGATGTTCGCCACCACGCTGTCGCGAAAAAAGCCGACTTCAGCCGTGAGGAAAGCGATCCGATTCCGCCGCCAGAGGAGGTGCCACGGGGTCACATCGATGTCATCGATGACGATGCTGCCTTCCTGAGGCAGGCGTTCACCGATGAGCAGGCGGGCCAGGGTGCTTTTTCCCGATCCGGAGCCGCCGACGATGCAGACGAGGCTTCCCGCCGGGATCTGGAAATCGAGATCATGAAGGGTGTCGGGCTGATTTCCCGGATCGTAGGAAAAACGGAGTTTCCGGACATGGATCCCCGACTTCAGCGAGTGGCTGGAGTTGCCCGCTTCCGGGGTTTCGGCCAGGGGAGCGATGGCCAGCGTCTCCGAAACCCGGCGAAGTGCGGGGGCATACTGGATGATCTGGCTGGGAAAGGAAACGATGATGCCGACCGTGGCAATGATGCCGGCAAAAAGCCCCTGACCTTGCACCACGACGCCCGGGGAAACCTCCATTTGCAACATCAGCAGCGCCGCCACCGGCAGAGCGAGGATGGCGAGGATCTGGGCGGTCGAACCATGGAGATTCGTCACCCACTGGAGCTTCTGGTTGCCGCGAGCGGAGACCTCGGCTTGCTCTAACAGGTGGCTTGCCTTGGTCCTTTCCCCGCCAAGATAGACGAGGCGTGCCATGAGCGGAAAGAAATCGAGCGCCGCGCGCTGCGTTTGCATCATCGCCATGTCCGATTGATGCGCCGTGCGCTGCTCCCAGCGCAGGAACAGCTTGGAGACGATGGCCTTGAAGGCAAAGGCCGCCGGAACCAGCACCACCGCCAGCATCCAGCCGCGGCCGTCGCTGAAACGACAGAGCGCGAAGGTCAGGGTCGTGAGCTTGACGATTTGCTCGACGAATCCGAGGAAGCCGAAAATGAGAAACATCCCCAAGCCGCCGCTGTCACTGTTGAACATCATTTGCGCCGTGGCAGTGTCGAGCTTCTCCCGCTGCGGGCCGGCGGCGCGGAACATGGAATCTAACAGAAGCTGTTGGAGTCGCGAACGGAAGCCCTGGGAAATGCGGAAGCGCCACTGCGAGGCGAGGAGCGATAGGGCCTCGGCAAGCAAGGCGGTGAGAATGAGGCCCAGGGCGATCATGCCGCTGCCCTGATTTCCGAAAAGCCGGGTGAGCCAGGAGGTGAGCCATGGTCCCACACCGGCGGAGGCTGGCGCGCCGCCAGTGATGAAGGAATCGAGAAGATGCTGGCCGAGAAACGTGGCCCCCACGAGAAGGTCCGCCTGCACCAGGGCGAGCAGCAGCACGCCGATGGCGGCCGGCATCGCGGGCAGGAAAATCGGTTTGAGCGACCAGGCCATGCGCAGCGATTCACGCAAAGGCACGGGTGCCGGGGCGGCGGTGGATTTCCCCGGAGTTTTTCCAGAAGCGGGCGCAGGCATGGCGGTTGTTAGAGAAAGGGGATGATCACGAAAATGCGGGCCGGGTCATTGTCACATGACCGCGGCCCGCAAACAAGGCAGGGCAGGGATTTCAGCCGTCGCAGTCCACGGCGAGCGGGTTCGTCCAGCCGAAGGGGTGGCGGTGCAGACCGTGGTAGGTGCAGCCGTCGCAATGCCAGACGTAGTAACCCACCAGCCAATCGGCATGATAGCCGAAGCTTCCGTCGGCGAGTGCCACGGCGTGGTGGCCTTGGACTTCATCGCCTTCGCCCGTGAGTTTGTCGGCGGTCACCAGCGAGGCATGCTCGTCGGTGAATTCATACTGACTGGCCACGGACAGCGGGATGGCATAAGTCTTGCCGCCTTCAGTGGCGAAAACGACATCGGCTTTCTTCTTCGGAGTGCCCTTGAGGGCTTCGGGGATGGCAGGGGTGGTCATGATGGTATTGCTTGGTTCGGATTCAAGGGAAGCGGGTTCTCCCTTTGCTGGGAATGCGCTTCATGGCTCCTTGACGAGTCCATTTCCGCCACTTGCCGAAAATAAATGCAACTCTTTTGCAATTTCAATTTCCACAGCAGCAGCAGCCCCCATCGCAGGGATTGCAGTCGCAGCAACCCTTGTCGCCGGGGCCGCAGTCGATGAGAGCATCGCAACATCCGCTGCCGCCCGTCCGGCCTACCTTGGAACTCTGGCAACAGCACGACGCGAAATCACAAGCGTTGCAGCAATCGTCCAGGCAGTGGGATTTGTTTCGCTCGGACCGACCTTTCCTCCGGATCTTCGCCGGGGTATCCGTCTCCATGGCCAGGAAATCCCGATGCTTCGCAGCCGTGGCCGCATGGACGCCATGGATCCATTCGCCATGACGATGCAAGGGAAGCTCCTTCAAGCCCGATGAGAACTCTTCCCAAGCCCCGACGATCCGTGGCTTCGCAGTTTCGTGACCGAGGTGTTGGAGGGCATTGAACCTCTTTCTTTTCGCGTCCTCCCCTTGATCGTCCCAAGCATCTTTCCAGTAAATCAGCGTGCCCAGCGATGCGCCGATCCGTGTCAAGGTTTCCGCCCCCGCAGGCTGCCCGGTGATCACGGCGAGATGACGGAAAATGTGGGAAAAGGCGAGAGTCGTCGGAGCTTCGGGGTAGGCGCTGGACTCGGCTTCGAGGCGGGATTGTCGATCCAGCGCAGTGACGACCTCGGCGGTAGGAAAGCCATGGGAATTCAGCCATTGGATCGCCCGGCCGGCGGGGGAATCGAGTGCTCGTTGGCCCAATCGTGCCAGGCCGCCTCGCCAGCCGCGCTCGTCGCGGGCATCGTCCTCCAGTTTTGCAAGGAGTCCGCATAAGCTTACCGCCGCAGCATGGGCCAGGGCCGGGTGGGAATCGATGATGGGGTAGGGCCGGGCGAGCGGATTGCAGCAGGTTTTTTCGCGACTGGGGCTGTCCCGCGGATCCATGGCCACCCCGAGGAGTCCGAGAAGTGTGCCGTCCCGATTGACCAAGAGCCTCGCCGCCCCTCCAAACTCCTTCGCCAGGGTGCAGGACAGCCCGCAAAACACACTCCGCCAAACCGCATGGCCTTGGGCCAGGCAGGATCGACAGGGAGCAGCGGTGAAACCAAACATGCCGCAGAGCAGAACGCTCGACGGAAAATCCATCAAGCCACAAAGCTTCCGGAGTCCGCCTGAAACCAAGGGAACACCCGGTCCTACCCTCCGGCCTCAGGATTTTTTCAAAGTCCCTTGCCAAGCCCAATCGATTCGCCTAAAGACTCCCGCCCGCCCCCGGAAGGGTGGTTTCGAAAAATCAGCGCGCTTAGCTCAGCGGTAGAGCACATCCTTCACACGGATGGGGTCGCAGGTTCGAACCCTGCAGCGCGCACCATCTTCGAGAATCCGGGGGAGCTGCCTGAATGCAGGGGCAGGCATGGTGGGTGGCAAATTTCGTCACGACCTGGTCTCTTCGGAAATACGCCTAACGGTTCCCATCGCTCAACTCGAGCGGGATGCCACTCCAGTCGTCTAGGGTCTTGCTCAAAGCAAACCTCCTTCCCACGCAAGCAACTTGGCCAAGGCCGAGGCAGATCCCGGCCTGATTCCCAGCCGCTCCAGGTTTCTTGAGTTTGCCACCAGCATCATGGACCTCTCATGTTTCCACGGAAGGGGCTGGGATCGCAACTTGGCAGCATCGAACTCCACCGCCGCAGTGGCGGGTAAAACAGCAGCGACTCCTTCCGTGCGGACAAGCTTTGCCAGTTGAAGGAAAGACCCTGCCCGAGCGATCACCCGCGGAGACCACTTTTGCTGCACTAACAAGTCCCGATACCGATCATGAAACTGGCCGCCAGGAAGCAGTTCACCGAAGTCATGCCTTGCGAACACACTCGCGATCCCGGCTCCGCTCCGCCATGCCGCCTTGGGCGCGAAGAGCGCATATCCGATCCGCCCCAACTTCCATCGCTTGGCTTCCGCCGGAGCGGCATCCTCGCGCAGGATTCCAAAGTCCAGGCGTCCATCTGAAACCCCGCGGGCGACATCGGCACTGCGGCAGGGCTCCAACTCGAGCACCACTTCACCGAGCACCTCACGACAACGCTTCACTTTGGGTAAAACCATCCACTCCAGGACACTCGCGGCAGCGCCAATCCGAATCGCGGTCGGTCTTCCCGACATCACTTCGCGAAAGTCGTCGAGTTCGGAAAAATGCCGACGGATCATCCCCGCCAGTCGATGCCCCTCCTCGGTGATCTCAATGCGACGACCCACCTTGCGAGACAGAGCCACTCCAAAGAAACCCTCCAGCTCCTTGAGTTGCCGCGAAAACTGGGACTGCCGGTTCGAATCTCCCTTGGCCGCCTTCGCAATGTTGCCAGCCTCCGCAATTTCCAAAAAGGTCCGCAGCCGATCGAGCGAAAGCCCGGAGTCCAAAAAAAGACGGTCAAATGCATTCATGATCCTAGAGTCAGGTTACTGGTAATTTTGACCGTTTCCAGATCATATGTTGGCGGTCAGTCTCCCCTTGCATGAACGACATCCGAATCCACTTCGACATCATCGCCGACATTCATGGCCGCTTCGACAAGTTGGAAGCCCTGCTGGCGCGACTCGGCTATCGTCACGATGGCACAAGCTACGTGCCCCCGGCCGGTCGTTGCGCCCTGTTTCTCGGCGACCTGATCGATCCCAAGCCTGGCCATGTTTGCCCCGGAAGCGTCCGTGCCACCCTGCATGCGGTCAAGGCCATGGCCGACCGTGGTCAGGCCCGGGTCATCATGGGAAACCACGAATTCAACGCGATCTGTTATCATACTCCGGGCCGGACGGAGAAATGGCTTCGCCACCACGGCGACAAGAATCAGGCGACACACCAGGGCACGCTCGATGATTTCCCGGACCACAAGGATCCAGCCGGCGAATGGCAGACGCTCTGGATGCCATGGCTCAAGTGCCTGCCCCTTTTTCTCGATCTCAACGGTCTCCGGGCGGTCCATGCCTGCTGGCACCCGCAGCATATCGCCCTGCTCGACGGCAGGACGCTGGAGGATGAGGACTTCCTCCACGCTGCGGCCGACAAGACGACGCCCGAGGGTGAAGCGATCGAGATCGTGCTCAAGGGCATCGAGGTTCCGCTGCCCCCTCCTCACGGCTTCTTCGATCACACTGGTGTCTGGAGAAAAAACTTCCGCGCCCGCTGGTGGGAACTTCCGGCGGATGGAATCGACTGCCGCGACCTGGTCTTCCCGGCGAACCACGCCATCCCTAACATCCCCGTCCCGCCCGATGCTGCGGCGATGTTCCAGCCTTACCCGGCAGGAGCTGCACCGGTCTTCTTCGGCCACTACTTCAAACCCGCCGATGCCGCCCTCGACCCCGAGCGCCCCAACGTCGCCTGCCTCGACCACAGCGGGGCAAAAGACGGCCCCCTCGTCGCCTACCGCTGGAATGGTGAATCGCTCATCAACCCCGGTCACTACGTGACCCACGCATGAAGCATCAGATCGGAAACCCCATCACCGCCGCCCGCGCCCAAACTACCCCCTTTCTGGCCAACCTTGGGCGCTCATCACCCACCTTGGCGACTTCCATCCTTATTGAGGAAAATCTTTCTTGGATCAAATCGCACCTGACCTGCGGGAATCGGGCCTCCGCACTGCCATGACCGCCAACAGAGACCTCACCGGCAGCAAGCTCACCGACGTCATCCTGCGGGATGTTGAAGAGTTGGGTCGATTGCTTGTCTGCGATTTTGCTCCTGGCGTTTGAGGAGAGAAACCCGGATTGAGCACTTTGATGTGATTCCTTTGTTGGCAGGAAGCGCCTTTACGCGCTTGCCACGACCTTTCTGGATTTAGGCAGCGACGGCAATCTCCCCTACGCCTGAAGAACCATGAAAAGCACGGGCGAGGGCCGGTTCGTTCTTCCCTCCCGGGTGCGATCTGTTAGTTTTTGGCCGCGTCATTTGAGATAGAAGACCCTTGCGATTTCGGGTAGTAGGCCTCGCGTCCCAAAGAACTCCCGCGCTCTCAGTCACACCCCGCCAGTCGCCCGACGTGCCAAACTCCGCCAAATCCAGCCCTAGCCTCGGGAGCAATTTCGCTCATCTGCAAGCGCACGATGAGCAGCTTCTGCGGCTCGGGATGTTGGCCGAGCGGTATTTCGCGGAAGATCCGAACACATGCCTGCTGAAACTCCGGCAGTTCAGCGAAGTGCTCGCCCAGATGGTCGCCTCGAATGTCGGCGTTTTCGAGCGGACGGACGAGGGGCAATACGACCTCCTCAACCGACTCCGCGACCACGGGATCCTGCCCTACGAGATCCATCAGCTTTTCGACGAGGTCCGGCGCACCGGAAATGCCGCAAACCACTCCCTCGCCGGCGACCACCGGACCGCCCTAGCCACCCTGAAAATCGCGTGGCAGCTCGGCGTCTGGTTTCACCGGACCTTCGGCGAGCCCCGGTTCAAGTCCGGCCCCTTTGTCCCGCCGCGCCCGCCGTCGGACGAATCCGATGAACTCCTCGCCGAGCTGGATGCCCTCGCGAAGGAACTCGCGGACTACCGGGCCGCCCATCACGAGAAGTCCCTTCAACTCGGTGCGTTGGAGGAACAGCTCAAGACAGCAAAGGACGAACAAGCGTTCTGGGAGAGCATGGCCACCGAGGCGGAGACCGAAAAAGTAGCTCTCCAGGCGCGCCTCGCCGCCAAGCAGGCTGAGGCCGCCGCCAACCCCGCCCAAGAGGTTGCTTCGCTCGTCCGGGCATCCACCGCCGCCGCTGCCGATGTCCACCTCGACGAAGCCTCCACCCGCCGCCTGATTGATGAGCAGCTCCGCCAGGCCGGATGGATCGTGGATTCGGAAAACCTGCGCTTCTCCACAGGAGCACGCCCCCAGAAGGGCAAGAACATGGCCATCGCCGAATGGCCGACCTCCACCGGACCGGCTGACTACGTGCTCTTTGTCGGACTCCTCCCACTCGGCGCGGTCGAGGCAAAGCGCAAAAACGTCAACGTCTCCGCTGCTCTCCAGCAGGCGAAGCGCTACAGCCGGGGCTTCGAACCCTCCGGCGAAATCGAGCTTCACGACCGGAACTGGGGCACGGTCGGCGAGTTCCGCCTCCCCTTCGTGTTCTCGACCAATGGCCGCCCTTGGCTGCGCCAGTTGTCCACCCACAGCGGCATCTGGTTCTGCGATCTCCGCAGGCCCGACAATCTCGGCGATGCCCTCCAGGGCTGGTTCTCGCCCGAGGGCCTGCTCGCCCGATTCAAGCAGGACGAGGTCGCGGCCCACGAACGTCTTGCCAAGGAAATCTTCGATTACGGTTTCACGGTCCGCCAGTATCAGCAGGCCGCCATCCTCGCCACCGAACAGGCCATCGGCGAGGGCCGCCGCGCCATCCTGCTCGCCATGGCCACCGGCACCGGCAAGACCAAAACGTGCATCGCCCTCATCTACCGGCTGCTGAAAACGAAGCGCTTCCGCCGCATCCTCTTCCTGGTCGATCGCTCCGCCCTGGGGGAGCAAGCCGCGAACGCCTTCAAGGAAACCCGGATGGAGAGCCTCCAGACCTTCGCCGGCATCTTCGGCATCAAGGAGCTGGACCAGCAGAGGGCGGATTCCGACACCGCCGTCCACCTCGCCACGGTGCAAGGCATGGTCCAGCGTGTCCTCTACCCCGGCGAGGATTCCCCGCCGCCGGCGGTGGATGAATACGATTGCATCATCATTGACGAGTGCCATCGCGGCTACCTGCTCGACCGCGAATTGTCGGAGACCGAACTGCGCTTCCGCAGCTTCGACGACTACGTCTCGAAATACCGCCGGGTGATCGACTACTTCGCCGCCGTGAAAATCGGCCTCACCGCCACTCCGGCGCTCCACACCACTGAGATCTTCGGCCCTCCGGTTTTCACCTACAGCTACCGGGAGGCGGTGATCGATGGCTACCTTGTCGATCACGATCCGCCGCTCCAGATCCGGACCGAACTCTCCGAAAACGGCATCGGCTGGAATCGCGGTGCCGAAATCCCGGTCTTCAATCCCCAAGCCCAGGAGATCGAGCTCTTCCGCACCCCTGACGAACTCAAGTTCGAGGTCGAGGAATTCAATCGCAAGGTCATCACCGAGGACTTCAACCGCGTCGTTTGCGAGTATCTCGCCAGCGAAATCGATCCGGCCGCCCCTCAGAAGACACTCATCTTCTGCGCCAACGATGCCCATGCCGACCTCGTCGTGAAGCTCCTGAAAATAGCCTTCAAGAATGCCTACGGCAGCGTGGACGACGACGCCGTGATGAAAATCACCGGGGCTGCGGACAAGCCGCTCCACCTGATCCGCCGCTACAAGAACGAACTCAACCCCAGCGTCGCCGTCACCGTGGATCTCCTCACCACCGGCATCGATGTCCCCGCCATCTGCAACCTCGTCTTCCTCCGCCGGGTCAACAGCCGCATCCTCTTCGACCAGATGCTCGGCCGCGCCACCCGGCTCTGCCCGGAGATCGGCAAGGAAACCTTCCGCGTCTTCGATGCCGTCCGCCTCTACGAAGCCCTCCAGGGCCTCACCGCCATGACTCCGGTCGTGGTCAATCCGGCCATCTCCTTCTCCCAGCTCGAACGCGAATTGACCGGCTCCCACGGCGAGGAAGCCATCGCCCTGGTCCGCGACCAGTTTGTCGCCAAACTCCAGCGGAAAAAGCGCCACCTCGGCGATGACGGCGAACACGCCTTCGAGATCCGGGCCGGCATGTCTCCCGATGCCTTTCTCCGCGAGCTGCGCGACATGCCGCTGGAGCGCATCGCCGACTGGTTCACCTCCCACCCCGGCCTTGGTGAAATCCTCGACCGCAGAAGTCCGGGGGCGACGCCCCGGGTCTTCATCTCCGACCATGAGGATGGCTTCCTCGGCGCATTTCCCGGCTTCGGAAGCGGGAAAAAACCCGAAGACTACCTTCAGGAGTTCTCGGCCTTCATCAAATCCAAGGCCAACGAGATCCCTGCCATCCTCACCATCCTCACCCGGCCCCGCGACCTCACCCGCCGCGAGTTGAAGGAACTCGCGCTGCTTCTCGACGAGGCCGGCTATTCCGATGCCTCTCTGACCGCCGCTTGGCGGGAGATGACCAATCGCGAAATCGCCGCCCGAATCATCGGCTACATCCGCCAGGCCGCCCTTGGTGACCCACTCGTGCCCTTTCAGGAGCGCGTCGATCACGCCCTCCAGACCATCCTCGCCTCCCGAAGCTGGTCCCAGCCCCAGCGCGATTGGTTGAAAAAACTCGCCGCCCAGACCAAGGCCAACCTCCTTGTGGACCGCGACGCCATCGACGACCCGAGCCTCCTCTTCAAGCGCGAGGGCGGGGGCTTCAACCGCCTCAACAAGATCTTCGGCGGCGAACTCGAAACCGTCCTGCACCAGTTCAACGATGCCGTCTGGAACCAGGCTCAATGACCTCATTCTTCCCGGCAGTATCCATCCCCGCGCTCGTTCATGACTCCCCGCCCACCGCACTCCGATTCCCGGTCCGGAAACCCTCTTGATCCTGCCTCTCCGCGTCTGTAATGTCCACCCATGAACCAAGCCGAGCTGCTGCGGGAATCCCGCTTGAAGCACACGTTGAAAAGCTCCGAAGCCGCTGCGAAGCAGCTTCGCGCTTTCAAGGCGGTTCTACCTATCTCCACGAGGAACTCGGAATCTTCCTCAGCTACGCGCGGGAATGCGGGCTCTTCCTCGAAAGCCCTCCGCCGGAGCTGAGCCGCCCGCCGGACGATGAGGGGAACGAACACCAGGTCTGGCACCTTCCTGATGCCGGTGCCTTCCTCAAGGCCACATGGCCCGATTTCTTCGGAATGCTCGTCGTCCATCGCCCGCACGAGGAACAAAAGGCTTCCCCCATCGCCTACCTCGAGCGCTGGCATCTTCACAACCGCATCTTCGGTGACCAGGTCGAGTTCCTCGGTGCCCTCGCGGCGGAATCCGGCCTGCGCCTGCTGATCCGCCAACCGGCCATCGCTGGAAAGCCCGCCTCCGATGAACAGATCCAGGACTTCTTCACCAGCTCCGGCTGGAAGCCATTCATCATCGAGGGAAACACCGCTTACTTCGATCCCGAGCGCCGCCTCGTCGTGTCCGATACCCACCGCGGCAACCTCATCCTCATGGACGATGGCCTGCTCGCCCCCATCGACCTCCGCGTGCAACCCGTCTCCGGCTCGCTCCTCGACACCGTGACCCGCCTTACCTCAGGATTTTCTTCCACCTAACCCCGCCCTTGTCCCACCCTCCCACCCATCATTCCCCCCCATCCCTGATCACCCGACCCTCTTCACCTTCCATTCCAGCCTTTCAGCATTTCAGCCTTTCAGCCTTTCAGCTTTTCAGCTTTTCAGCTTTTCAGCCTTTCCCACCATGCCCACCCACGACATCGTCCAAAAACTCTGGAACCTCTGCAACGTCCTCAAGGACGACGGCGTGACCTACCACCAGTATGTCACCGAACTCACCTACATCCTGTTCCTCAAAATGGCCCAGGAAACCGGCACCGAGGACCAGATCCCCAAGGGCTACCGCTGGGCCGACCTCGAAGCAAAGGCCGCGCCCGACCGCCTGGAGTTCTACAAGATCGCCCTCATCCACCTCGGCTCCCATGGCTCCAAGCTGGTGAAGGAAATCTTCGCCAACGCCTCTTCCTTCATCAAGAAACCCGCCACCCTCTCCACTCTCGTCACCGAAATCGACAAGCTCGATTGGTATTCCGCCCGTCACGAAGGCCTGGGCGACCTCTATGAAGGCCTGCTCGAAAAGAATGCCAGCGAGGTGAAATCCGGCGCGGGCCAGTACTTCACCGTCCGCGTGCTCATCGATTCCATGGTCGCCGTGATGAAGCCCACCCTCGACGACATCATCCAGGACCCGGCCGGCGGCACCTGCGGCTTCCACATCGCCGCCAACCACTACCTCCGCGCCCACAACGACTTCGACTCCCTCACCGAGAAACAGCAGAGGAAATACCGTAGCGGCACCTTCTGCGGCATGGAGCACGTGCAGGACACCCACCGCCTCGCCCTCATGAACCTCATGCTCCACGGCATCGATGAAGGCATCACTTATGGCGATACCCTCTCGGACGATGGCACCAAGCTGCCCCGCGCCACCCTCATCCTCACCAATCCACCCTTCGGCACCAAAAAAGGCGGAGGACTGCCCACACGCACCGACTTCACCTTCCCCACCAGCAACAAACAATTCTGCTTCGTCCAGCACATCTATCGCAATCTCCTCCCCGGCGGACGCGCTGCCGTGGTGCTGCCGGACAACGTTCTCTTCGAGTCCGGCGTCGGCAAGGACATCCGCCGCGACCTGATGGACAAGTGCAACCTCCACACCATCCTCCGCCTGCCCACCGGCATCTTCTACGCCCAGGGCGTGAAAACCAACGTGCTCTTCTTCACCCGTGGCCAGACCGACAAGGGCAACACCAAGGAAGTCTGGGTCTATGACCTCCGCGCCAACATGCCGCAATTCGGCAAACGCACCCCGCTCACCCGCGAGCATTTCGCCGATTTCGAAAAAGCCTTCGGCAAGGACCCCTTGGGTGGCCCCGCCGCCCTGAAAAAACGCAAGGACACCGGCGAAACCGGCCGCTTCCGCAAGTTCACCCGCGAGTGGATCGCCGAGCGCGACGACTCCCTCGACATCTCCTGGCTCAAGGACGAAAGCGCCGAATCCAGCGCCGACCTCCCGGAACCCGCCGTCCTCGCCACCAGCGCCATGGAGGAAATGGAAGCGATCATGGAGGATCTACGTGGCATCCTCGCGGAACTGGGTGAGGACATTGAGGAGGAGGTGGGGGCGTGATTCGCTTGCGGCCAAAATCTGACTTGACCGATACCTGTCTCGTGTCACTTTTTCCCCATCACATTCCCGTGTCGCAAATTGCGGCACGTATGAGCTTCCCGGGGGGCACCGCAAGGTGCTCCCCGTATTTTTTCCCTTATGAAACTCAGACTATTCATTGATTTTTGGAACTTCTCCCTGAATTGGAATGACCGCTGCCAGGGTGCTCAGTGCGATTGGTCCCGTCTCCCTCTCGTTCTTACCCAGCAAGCCCAAAGCCTGCTCACACAGGCGGGACTTGGCACCATTTCACTGGAGGAAACGCGGGTTTACGCATCCTACGAACCTGGTCGGGAAATGAAGCTCAAGGGCTGGCTTCATAACTTCCTGGACAAGCAACCCGGCATTCGCGTTTTCGCCGTGGAGCGCCATTGGAAGAAGCACACCATTCACTGTCGCGCTTGTGGCTCGGATTTTTCAGTATGCCCAAGCTGCCAGGCCGATCTGGGACGTGCCGCCGAAAAGACAGTCGATTCGCGGATCGTGACCGACATGCTCAGTCTGGCTTGGGAAGGTGCCTATGATGTCGCGCTCCTTCTGAGCAGTGACCGGGATTTTTTACCTGCTGTCGAAAAACTCCAATCCAAGAACCACAAGGTCGTCAACGCCACCTGGCGCGGCCACGGCCACGAACTCGCCAAGGTTTGCTGGGCTTCTTTCGAACTCGATACCGTCATCCAGAAACTGAAGCGGTGACGAATGAAAAAGAACCGCCCAATCTCCAGCCCCAAGGGGGCGACACATACCAGCCTAGGGCAACGCCCTGGGTCACGGCACACCATCATATTCAGCCCTGAAGGGACGGCACACCTTGCGTCGGCCAAGTCACCCGTTGGAACGCCCCTTCAGGGCTCGGAATCACGGGGGGATCTTTTCCTAGGGCCTTGCCCTATGCTGGTATGGACCGGGCCTTTGGCCCTGAAGAAGTGGAACGCGAACATGCATGGGAGATGGAAATGATGAATGGCGAATCCCGAATGACGAATGACGAACTGCCGAATGGGTGGGAACTCATCAAACTTCAGGACGTAGCGTCGTGGGGTTCTGGCGGTACGCCACCGAGGAAAAATCCAAAATACTATGGCGGTGAAATTCCATGGATTAAAACCGGCGAATTGGGCGATGGCCTAATTCTCGATACCGAGGAAAAGATCACTGCTGCTGGCTTGAAAAACTCCAGCGCTAAGGTGTTTCCGAAGGGCTCGGTCGCGATTGCAATGTACGGCGCCACAATTGGAAAAGTTAGTATTCTTGGGATTGATGCCGCAACCAATCAGGCGTGTGCCGTGGGAATCCCCGACCTTCGTGTCACAGGTCCTCAATACTTATTCCAATATCTGAGGTCTCAAAAGGATGCGTTCATCGCGGCTGGGAAAGGTGGAGCGCAACCCAACCTCTCTCAAGGAGTCATCAAAGAATGGCCGCTCCCCCTCGCCCCCCTCGCCGAGCAAAAGCGCATCGCGGACAAGCTGGAGTCGGTGCTTGGTCGGGTGGACGCCTGCCGCGCCCGCCTCGACCGCGTCCCCGCCCTCGTCAAACGCTTCCGCCAATCCGTCCTCGCCGCGGCAACCTCTGGCAAGTTGACGGAGGAATGGAGACAGGTGAACGGAGTCAATGACGAATGGGAAAACTTTGAACTCGGCGATCTGGTGACTGAAATGAAAAACGGGCTTGTCGCCAAGCAGACCAAAGAAGCAGTCGGCATTCCCATGAGTCGAATCGAAACCATAGCCGACGGGACTATTAATCCCGAAAGAATTGGTTACTCGACCGAAGTGACATTGAAGCAGGCAGAACCATTCCGTCTTAAATTTTGCGACATCCTTTTCAGTCACATCAACAGTGCCGCCCACCTTGGGAAGACGGCAATTTACAGAGGCATTCCTGCCACTCTATTTCATGGCATGAATCTTATGTTGCTAAGGGCGGACGATGAAAAGGTCTCTTCTGTGTTCCTTGAGCTCAGTTTGCGACATCTTCGCGGAGAGAGCGTTTTTTCAATGGTCGCGCAACATGCAGTAAACCAAGCCTCAATTAACCAGAAGAAGCTCCGCGCTATCGAAATCGCAGTTCCCAGTCTCCCCGAACAACAAGAAATCGTCCGCCGCGTCGAAGCCCTCTTCGCCTTCGCCGACCGGATCGAAGCCCGCCTCGCCACCGCGCAAAAGACCGTCGAGCGCCTCACCCCCGCCACCCTCGCCAAAGCCTTCCGCGGCGAACTCGTCCCCCAGGACCCGAACGACGAACCGGCGACTACGTTGCTGGAACAATTGGAGTCGGCCAAGCGCGAGAGGCCGGCCACGAAAACCCGCCGCGAGCGTTCCAAAACGGCATGAACGACTACCTGAATCTGTTGTTGGATTTCCAGTCGCTTCCCCGAGAGGCGAAAGCGAGAACATTCATGGAAGTCTCGGGCCAAGCGCACTACGAGAACGTGGCAAGCAACATTCTCGCGTTTTACCTCGACCCGAAGGAAGAGCACGGAATGAAGGATCTGCTTCTTTCCGCCTTTTTGGAAATGGTTCGGGACTGGCAGAAGAGCAACTCGATGCCGGAAATTCCCGAGACTAAGATTCCAGAAACTGTTTCCATCACCCGCGAGCATCCAGCGGAAGACAACAAGCGAATTGATTTGGTCATCGACTGCGAGGCCTTTACCATTGGCATCGAAAACAAGATCTATCACTGGGAGGCGAATGACTTCGTGAACTATGCCAGAGTTCTCGATGCCCTGGGCGATAGAAAGGCGATCACACTCAAAACCGTGTTGGGTCTCCATGCAGAAGCGTGGAAGCCACTGCCACCGGGAGGTTTTCTGCGCTTCACTTACGCTCAGCTTTGGACGCAGGTCCGGAGTTCACTAGGCCTTTACCTCCCTCAAGCGAACCCTAAGTGGGTCACCTACCTCATCGACTTTATGGAAACCACTTCCCGCCTCACCGGAGAAAGCCCGTCCAACAAGGAATTCACGGATTTCTTCCTAAAGCACACGGACACAATCGAGCAGCTCGTTGCCGACCGCCAAACTTTATTGAACCGACTTGATGGTTACAACTACGCATTGGAGTCAAACCTCAAAGACGACCTCGCAAAACACGAATGCATCAAAAAAGTATGGGTTTGGCAGCGGATTGTGTTCGTTGTAGATTTCCAGATTCAAGGACACCGAATCGCTTTGGACCTCGCTCACTCGCTCACCGATTGGCGACTCACCGTTTTCGATAGGGATCAGAAATCGCAGGAATTCCTCTGCAGCTTTGTCAATACAACGACCATGCGTGAATGCTCCCCGGACATTAAACTCGATGATGGGCGCTACCTGTTGCATTCATGGGACATTCATGCCACCCAAATCGACCTTCAAGACACCGTCTTGAAATGGGTAAACGCGATTGTTGTCACGGCTGCTGCGCTTCCATCACCACTTCCTTCCGAGCCTGTTCACTGACATGTCCGACCTCAAACTCTACAAACTCGCCGCCAATCAGGTCACGGAACTCTCCGTCTCCTCGATGGC
This sequence comes from Akkermansiaceae bacterium, assembly GCA_025457665.1. GTDB lineage: Bacteria > Verrucomicrobiota > Verrucomicrobiia > Verrucomicrobiales > Akkermansiaceae > Haloferula. The sequence goes on from JALOTY010000046.1 coordinate 21,660, forward strand.
GCTGGAGAATTCCCTCCAGACCCTGATCGAAAAGCACCTCGACACCTTCCTCGGCGTCACCTTCCTCGCCTCCGAATACTCCACTGGTCCGAAAACCGGCGGGCGCATGGACACCCTTGGCATCGACGAGAACGGAGCGCCCGTCATCATCGAATACAAGAAGGCCACCAACGCCAACGTCATCAACCAGGGACTTTTCTACCTCGACTGGCTCCTCGATCACCGCGGCGACTTCGAGTTGCTGGTCACCAAGAAGCTCGGTGTGGACAAAGCCAGTGCCATCGACTGGTCCAGCCCGCGCCACTTCTGGAAAAGCTTTCATCAGCGGCATCGGTTGAGATGGTCTGGACATGAACGGTCGGTAGATTCATGCCGTTCAGGACATCCAAGGGTATGTCGCAATAAGGGAAACCTGCGTGTGACGAGGATATGGTAGAATACGATTCGAATCCACGTGACTCACAAAATGCTGCTCGCGTCTTCCAAGAGGCCGAAAATGAGGAGTTGCTGTGGGAGGCCGGGAAAATTCTTGCTCGGACAGAAAGCGGTCGAGATGCGCTTCGGTCGTTTCTGTCAAATCCATCAAGGGAGAAAAGGTTGGTGGCTTACTTCGCGCTTTCCCAATCGGGTGAGCTTGAGGACGGTGAACGTGGAGAAATTCTTCGAATGTTTATGGACTCGGGAGATCCTGAGAGCCAGGTGGCGGCGATCTATTCGGCAATCAATCACAATATCAAGTCGCTCCCCATGAATCTATTTGAGAAGCTGTGCGGATCGAGCGATTCATGGCTTTCGGCATGGGCGCATATCTATGTCGCCCATGCGCAATCTGAGGAGGAGATCACAACATTAAGGGGATACACGAAATCGGATAACTCATGGCTGAGGGAGTTGGCATGCTGTCGGATAGGCGATCTTCTAGGTTCGCTCCCTGCAAGTTCACATGAGTTCGCCCTTGCTCTTGCCGATTTGAGGAGCCTTTTGAAGGATCCTGTTCAGCAAGTTCGGGCATCGGCGGAGCTTGAGCTCGACCTCCTCTCTGATACTTGGGATGAAACCAAGGAGCAATCCAGCGGGTCGAAGTGACATCGGCAAATCTTGAGGTTCACGAAATACCGATGGCATGCTGCCCGATCAAGCGGGTGAATGATTGGCGATGCGGTAGGCGAGGATCATGGAGATGGGGTAGCTGGCGGCGGTTTTGCCGGGGATGGCGAGGACGACCGGTTGAAGAAACTCATGCAGGGGCGGGAGTCTTGGGGCGGTGGTCGTTCCAGTGGGTGAGGGCGAGGTGGCTTTGGTGCCAGAGGTCTTGAAGGGAGCGGTGGATTTCTTCCGCAGCTTCGGGCGCAGGGTGATTGGCGGCGGTTTCGAGTTCGAGGAATTTTTCGGGAAGCTTCTGGCAGCCGATCTGAAGGAGCATGCCGCGAAGTTTGTGGGCAAGGGTGACGATGGATTTGGCTTCGCCAGAACGAAGCGCCTCAAGCAACCGATCGAGGCCGCTTTCCATTTCCCGGGTCGTGTCATCGAGGATCTCGATGAATTCGTCCGGCTCAAGGAAGGCGAGGTGACATAGAATCTGGGCGTCGAGAAGATCGGTGGTGGGCGGGGTGGTTTGAAGCTCCGTTTCCTGAGCGGGTGCTTGGGCGGATAGAGCGGTGAGGAGGCTTTCGCGGATGCGGGAAATGGTGATGGGCTTGGTCATGTAGGCATCCATGCCGGCGTCCATGGCGGCATCGCGGTCTTCCTGGAAGACATTGGCGGTGATGGCGATGATGTAGGGGCGTTTGGCAAGGCCGGAGGCGCGGATTTTCCGACAGGTTTCAAGGCCGTCCATCACGGGCATCTGCACATCTAACAGAATGACATCGTAGGATTTCGCCATGGCGGCGGTGACGGCATCGCTGCCGTTGCCGACGAGGTCGGCCTCGATGCCGAGTTGGCGGAGTTGGAGGCGGATGACTTTCTGGTTGTTGTCATTGTCCTCGGCAACGAGGACGGAGAGGTCGTTGAAGGTGGGAGTGGGAAGGGTGCTAACAGGTTCGGCAGGAGCGGGGCTTGGCGAAACGGCACCGGGAAGGGTGCGCTGAAGCATGAGGCGGAGGGTGGAGGGCCAGACGGGTTTGGAAGCGACATCATCGAAGATCCTGCGGAGGTCCGCGGGGAGATGGGTCTGGGAACTGAGGAGGCAAATGCGAGTGAGAGCGGCGGAAGGGAGGGCGCGGAGTTGGCGGGCGAGTTCGGCACCATCGGTCTCGGGCATGTGGTGATCGGTGATGACGAGGTCGAAGGGCCCGGCCTTTTTCCAGAGATCGAGGGCCGAGGCGGCATCGACCGCGGTGCGGGAAGCCAGTCCCCAGGTGGCGAGGGTTTCGGTGATGATGCGGAGGTTGGCGGGGTTGTCATCGACGACGAGGATGGAAGGCATGCGGCCGTCGGCAAGGCGTGGTGGGTCATCGACCGGGGCGGCATCGGCGGTGGGATCGATGAGGATTTCCAGATGGAAAGTGGAGCCCTGGCCTTGGGTGCTGGTGACGCGGATGGAGCCATCCATGAGTTCGGCGAGGCGTTTGCAGATGGCGAGGCCGAGACCGGAGCCGCCGAAGCGGCGGGTGGTGGAGGAGTCTTCCTGAACGAAGGGGCTGAAGAGGCGGGTGATGGCCTCGGGGGAGATGCCGATGCCGGAGTCTGCGATATCGAAGCGGATTTGCCATTTCCCGGAGGGCAGCGGGGAGCCATCGACTTCGAGGCTGATGAATCCGGCGGAGGTGAACTTGGCGGCGTTGGCGAGGAGGTTGACGAGGATTTGGCGGATGCGGGCGCGATCGCCGAGGAAGCGGGACGGGAGCTGGGGGTGGAGGCGGGCGCTGAGTTCGATGCGCTTGCCGATGATGCCGGGCCGGATGACATCGAAGGCCTCGCGGCAAACATGGGCGAGGGTGAAGGGGGCGGAGTCGAGTTCGATGCGGGAGGTCTCGATGCGGGAGTAGTCGAGAATGTCGTTGATCAGATCTAACAGGAAGTTTCCGGAGCTGAGGATGGTTTCGGTGAAGTCGCGTTGTTGGGGATCGAGGCGAGTGGTTTCGAGCAGCGAGGCCATGCCGATGACGGCATTGAGGGGCGTGCGGATTTCATGGCTCATGGTGGCCAGGAAGGTGCCTTTGGCCTGATTGGCGCGTTCGGCGGCGATGGCGGCATTGTGGGCGAGGTCGCGGGCGAGGACGAGTTCATCGGACTCGTTTTGGGCGACCTGGCGGAGGCCGATGTTGGCGGCGGCGCTGCGCAGGATGGAGATTTCCCATTTTTCCCAATGGCGGTCTTCGAGGCAGGCATCGAAGCCGAGGAAACCGGCGAGTTTTTCTCCGGCGAAGATGGGGACAACGGCGAGGGAGCGGATGTCCTGGGCGAGGAGGATGGGTTGTTCGGACGCGGGGAAGGACGAGACGGGGCCGCAGATTTCGCGTCCGGCGAGGAGGGCATCGTGCCATCGACCGAAGCCGGCTTCGGCGAAGGGGACGTTTTGGAGATCGGGATTGTGGATCTGGGGAGTGGCGGAGCCGGAGTTCCACTCGCCGGTCTGGGACATGGCAGGCAGGCCGGTGTCGGGGTGGGGATGGACTGCGAAATAGTAGCAGCGATCCGCGCCGGCGGCAGTGCCGAGGGTGGTGAGGATGTGGGCCCAGAGGGAATCATCGATGCGGTTGGACAACAGCATGGAGCTGATGCCGGCGACGGCTTCGAGGAGTTGGGTGGCGCGTCGTGTCTGCGTGATGTCGCGCTCGAGGGCCATGAAGCCGGTGAGCTTGCCGTGTTTGTCGTGGAGGGGCTGGCACTCGATGTGGACGAGGTAGCTGCGGCCGTCCTTGGTGTGGTTGATGATTTCCGTCTCGAAGCCGGAGCCGGCGCGGATGCGTTCGCGCATGAGGAGTCGGGCTTCGGAATTTTCCGTGCCGCGCTGGAGGATGCTGCCGGGGCTGCGGCCGAGGACTTCTTCGCGGGTGTAGCCGGAGATTTTGGTGAAACCTTCGTTGACCCATTCGATGCGACCTTGGGCGTCGGTGATGACGACGGCGTTGTCGGTGCGTTTTGCAACGAGGGCGAGTCGGTTGGCTTCGGCGCGGCTGCGGAGGAGATTTTGTTCGGCCTCCTTGGCGGCTGTTAGATCGATGAGGGCGAGGATGGTTTCGCCATTGAGACTGGATTCGGAAAGAGGGGCGCGGTAGGCGCGGACGGGAATGTCCGCCCCTTCGGGGCAGGTGAGCGTGGCTTCGAAACCATCCGTGCCGCCACGGGTCGGCGAGTCGGCGGGGTGGAGGAGGGAATCGATGTTGCGCTGATTGAGTGAATCTGCGGACGCGCGGGCGAGTCGGGTGAAGGCGGGGTTGGCGTAGGTGATCAGGCCATCGGGGCTGAGGACAGCGAGTCCGTTAGGGACGGACTCCATGACCTGTTGGGCGAAGCGGCGTTGGCGTTCGCCTTCGAGCCGGGTGCGCTGGCGTTCATCGATGTTGAGGATGGTGCCGACGAGTCGGGCGCTGGCGGGGTCACCGGGATGAGGCGGGATGTTTCTTCCGCGGAGCATGAACCAGAGCCAATGGCCGCTGCGGTCCTTGACGCGGATTTCCGCCTCGGCGGGTTCCTGTTGGAGGGCGAGGTCGAAGAGCAGGCGTCGATCCTGAGGGTGGATGCATCGGAGAATGGTGCGGAAGGAAGGCGAGCCGGACCAACCAAGGGTGCGGGAAATGCGTTTTCCGAGATCGAGCCGGAAGGGTGAAGGGTGGCATTCCCAGGTATCGAACTCGGCCGCGGACATCGCATCCGAGAGTCTTTCAGAAAGGGATTCGACGCGGCGTGCGGATTCGATGGAGTTGAGATGGAAGGCGAAAAGAACGATGAGGAGGAGAAACACGGAAAGGGTGACACCCATCGCGGCGAGGCGGCGTGCGGCGTAAGGTTTGAGCCAACCTTCGGCGGGGTAATCGACACCGAGCAGGGCGACGACCTGATTGTCCTGGTCGAAGAGGGGGAGGCATGCGGTGAACCAGACGCCCCACTCATCGGAATAGGGGCCGGTGAAAGTGGCGTTTCCCTCGAGTTCGTCGCGCCACTGTTCGGGATTGCTTTCGACCGGGTCGCCGGGAGCGGAGAAGGTATCGGCGCTTGCGGGGTCTTCGGCATCGACGAGGAAGACGAGCTTCTGGTCGCGCATGGCGAAGAGATAACAATAGCGGGAGTTGGGGAGGGCGTCGCGGATTCCGATGAGATTTTTGCGCAGTTTGTTGAAGGCGTCGGTGCCGACTTCGGTGATCCTGCCATCGATCTCGCGAATCAGGCTGCGATCGAGATGGTGGGCACCGAGTTCGAGGGCGCTGAGGAGGGTGGATTGCTGTTCTTTTTTCGCCTGATTGCCGAGCCAGTGGGCGAGCCATGCGCCATTGGTGACGGTGAGGATGGCGGCAGCGAAAATGAAGGCACTGCCGGAGCGGCGTCGGCGGCGGAGATTGGCGGAGATGATGCCCTTGGGGGCGCGGTAGATCAGGCTCCAAAGGATGGCGCAAAGGCACAGGGCGCAGAGGGCGGAGACGAACAGGCTCAGCAGATCGATGGATCGCGGAGGGGCGAGGTGGAGACCATTCACATCGTGAACGGTTTCCGCGACTCCTTGGGTGACGGCGGGGAGGACCGCGACCACCATGACGGCACAGGAGAGAGGTTTCCGCAGCCATTGAGTTTCGCCGTGGCGGCTGCGGATGAAATCGGGCAGTCGCCAACCGGCGATGATGGCGGTGATGACGATGGCTGCGACGAGGCCCGGTGAGTCGGGTTCTCCGGCCGCGGAGAGGAAGGCGAGGCCGAAGCAGCCAACGATCGCCGCCCATTTCGCGGCGAAGCGCGGGCTGGAGCCGGCGGAGATGGGAGAAAGAATGAAGGTGGCGAATGCGGCGGCGGCAACGGATCCGAGCAAGGACCCCAGGAGTTCGGCGTGGGCTCCGAAGTCCGTGGCAAAGATGAACAACTCATTCCAAGTCCTGAGCGCGAGGGCGGCCAGGGCGATGCCGAGGGCGGGCCAGCGGGAGGGATGACGATCGATGACAACATGGCACAGACTGCCCAAGCCGGCGGTCAGCAGCAGCAATCCGATGATGAAGACGAGGTAGTCCATCCGATTTCACATCCATGGGCGGGGCACGGAGACCCCGGAGTTTTGCCAATCACCGGGAGATTAGGAAATCCGGCGGGACAGCTCAAACCCGAATCAAGGTGACACGCGATCGCGTGTCACTGGCCGGGTGACGAATCGGCTCGCCATTCGGGCAGGCTGCGGGTGAAATGAATCGCCGCCCGATGGAAACCGTCAAGACGCTGCTGAAGGTGCTGGTGATCGCCTTCGTCTATCTGGGGATAGGCCCGCTATTGGGATTTTATCTCAAAGGACGGAACACCGCGCGGCGCATCGCTCTGGGATTTCTGGCGTGGTGGTTGGTGAGGCCGCCTTCGGATTTCACCTTGATGTTGTATTCGATCGAAACCTATCGCGGGCATTGCCGGGGTTTTGAGTTCAATTTCCTGGAGGCGATCGCGATCGGTCTGGCGCTGGCGGCCCTGTTGGAAAAGCGCAGGGATTTCCGCTTTTTCCCGCCGGGCCTGTGGGCGTGGTTCCTGTGGATCGGTGCCTGCCTGCTCTCCGTGCCCGGGGCGATCGATCCGGTCTATGCGCTGATGCCGGCCTTCAAGTATGCGAAGATGGGCTTCATTTTCCTCGGTGTTTTTGCCGCGCTGAGGGATGAAAAGGATCTGCTGGCCTTGATGAGGGGATTTTCCGTGGCGCTGATCCTGCAACTGGTGATCTGTCTGTGGGCGAGATACGTGCAGGGCGGATTCCGGGTCACGGGATGGTTCGAGCACCAGAATCCGATGGCGATGTGGTCGTACATGGTGGCGCTGCCGCTGCTGGGGCTGGCCCTGACGAAGCAGACGAAACCACGGGATGTGATGCTTTTTGGCGGGGCTTTCGCGGCGGCGGGATTGGTGGTGGTGCTTTCGGTCTCGCGAGCCTCGCTGGCGGCCTTTGGGGTGGGGGCGGTGTTGGTTCTGTTAGGCTCCTATCTCCAGGGGATCACGGCGCGGCGGGTGAGTGTGGGAGTGCTCGGGGCCTTGGGTGGGGCTGTGGTCCTGGCGGTGGCGGCCGATACCTTCATGGAACGCATGGGCGAGGACAGCACGCCGAAGAATGATTTGCGCTTCGCCTTGAACCAGCAATCCGCGGCGATGTGCCGGGACCGACCCCTCACTGGTGTGGGCTGGAATAACTTTGGTTTGGCCAACAGCCGTCCGCAGGGGACGAAGTATTCCGCCATTCTGGAACGCTGGGAGCAGAACCGGGGACGCACGATTTATCCCGAGCATTTCAAAGCGAATCCACTGACCGAAAGCCTGTACTGGCTGCTGCTTGCGGAAAATGGATTTCCGGGGTTCGTGACTTTCCTGTTTTTCCTCATCCTGACCCTATGGCATGGCTTGAGGTCGACCATCCATTTCTGGAAGGGCCCGCTGGGGCTCTTTCTGTTAGGCGTGACCGTCGCGCTGGCCATCACCTATTTTCATGGCAAGGTGGAACGGGTGCTGACGCAAACGAAGAACCTGACCACGTGGATCATCTTCTGTGCGGTGCTGGCGCGGGGCGTGTGGTGGGCGCGGCAGGCGAAGAAAGCGAAGGCCTTGCGTTGAAATCCGGATCAACTTGAGTGGGTGGCCAGGAGTCGGGAGACGGTATCCGCGAGGCGGGTAACGTGGGGCGGGCGCAGGGCGAGGTCGTGACCGCCGGTGATGGGGTGGACTTCGCAGCGCGCGCCAAGGACGTGCCAGCCGCCGTTTTTCAGCGGGATGGTGTCGTGGCCATGGTCTTCGGCCATGAGCAGGTGGAGCTTGCCTTGATAAGGTCCGGGTTGATAGCGGGCGATGGCGCGGAGGTTGGTCTGATAGATGATGGATCGCGAAAAACCATCATCCGCAGCGGGCGCGGGGGCGGCGGATTTTTTCCGGGCATCGAGGCGGTGGCGGACGTAGCCGAATTTCGCGGCAAGCGGCATGCCGAGCAGGCCGGAAATTTTTGTTAGAGTCAGCTTGCGTGCGGCGGCGGGATCGGCTGGCGATTGCGCCCAGGCCTCGATCATCATGACGAAGGGCTCGGGCTCACCGGCGGCGACGAGTTGGCGGGCCATTTCGTAGGCGACGATGCCGCCGTAGCACCATCCGCCTAACAGCCAGGGCTGGCCGTCGAGGCGCGGGCGCAGGGCATCGATGTAGGCGGCGGCCATTTCCTCGATGGAAGCGTGGGCCTGGTCCGGCAGGTGGAGGCCGCGGGAAACGACGCCGAGGCAGGGTTGCGAGGGATCGAGCTGGGTGACGAGGTTGGCGTAGCCGAGGACATCGCCCGGTGTCGCATGGATGAGGATGAGCGGCGGCTTGGAGGGATCGCCAGCGCGGAGCTGGAGGATGGGTTCCCACGAAGTACGAGACTTGCCGTAGCCATCGCGGATGCGGGTGGCGAGCAGGCGGGGTGAGGAATCGACGGCGAGTTCGCCGGGTTCGAGATCGACCCCGGCCTTGGCGAGGCGGGTGGCCAGGAGCATGGCGGAAAGTGAATCGCCGCCTTGCTCAGCGAAGTCGGCGGAAAGTCGGACGGCGGAGGGATCGATGCCGAGGACTTCGGCAAAGAGCGAGGCCATCCATTTTTCCAAGGGATCGTCCGAGCCCTGCTGATCCGTGGCGTCATCCTCAGCGGTGATTTCCGGCATGGGCAGGGCGCGACGGTCCACCTTGCCGCGGGCATTGAGAGGGAGGGCATCGAGAAATACGAAGGCGGCGGGAATCATCCAGCCGGGCAGCGAGCGCCGGAGTTCGTCGCGGATTTCGGTTTCGGGGGCATCGGCCACGAGCCAGGCGACGAGCTGGCGGCGGCCGTCGATGAGCGGCGCGCCGACGTGGGCTTGGCGGACGGCATCGATGGCTTCGAGGCGGGCGCGGATTTCATCGGGCTCGATGCGTTTGCCGCGGATTTTCACCTGATCATCGACGCGGCCGTGGAAATGGAGGGTGCCATCATCATCCATCGAAGCGAGGTCGCCGGTGCGATACCAATCGGGCAGGCCGGGGCGATCGCCGAAGACAAAGGCAGCGGAGGTGAGTTCGGGGCGGTTGAGGTAGCCGAGACCGACGCCTGCGCCGCCGAGCCAGAGTTCGCCGAGGCGGTGGGGTGGTGCGGTGCGGCCGGTCGGATCGACGATGCGGGCCTTGAGGCCGGGGAGCGGTCGGCCGATGGGCGGGTCCGAGCCATCGGCGGGGATCACGAGCGGTGCGGCGGTGGCGACGATGGCGGTTTCCGTGGGGCCGTAGGTGTTGTAAACAGGGATGCGGGAATCGCAGGCGCGGTTCCAGGCATCGGTGGAGCCGGCACCGGCCTTTTCGCCGCCGATGATCACGGCACGGACTCCGACGGGTGGGCTTGATCCGGTGCTGGCGAGCCACGCGCACCAGCCGGCCCAGTAGGCGGTGGGGAGATCGGCGATGGTGACGCGGTTCTCTGTTAGAAACTGCTGATAGAGTTCGAAGGATTCGAGGATGGATTCCTCGCGCGGGACGAGGCAGGCCCCGGCCATGAGGGTGGCGAGGATTTCCTCGAGGGCGGCATCGAAGCCGAGCGAGGCGAACTGCATCACTCGGTCTTCCGGGCGGATGGAGAGCATTTCGCCGATGGCAAGGACTTCGTTGAGGATGCCGAGGTGGTGGTTGAGCACGCCCTTGGGCTCGCCGGTGGAGCCGGAGGTGAAGAGCAGGCAGAAGGGTAGCGTGGCATCGTGGGCTTCGAACGCGGGCAATGCCGGAGCAGGGGAAACGGCGCTCGGATCGATGTGGACAATGCCGCTCCATGCCTCGCCGGGATCGAGGTCGGAGATCAGTGCACGGGGTTCCGCGATGCGGATCATGGCGGCGAGGCGGTCGGCCGGGACATCGGCATCGAAGGGCATGTAAACCGCCTGAAGCCGGGCGCAGGCGAGCACGACGGTGGCGGC
>JALOTY010000118.1 GCA_025457665.1 Akkermansiaceae bacterium
AAGGAGGTTTGTTTTTCCCGATGCATTGGGACCGAAAACGCCGAGAACCAAGTTCACGCGGGATCCGTAATCGGTTTCAATGATTCCGTGGCGCTGCCCCGCCTGAGGACCTACGGTGAAGTCCACTTCGACCCGTTCTTTGAAGGAAAAGAAGTTTTTCGCGCTGTAGCGGAGGATCATTTCGAGGTGAAAATGTCAAAAAATTGACGAATTTCAAGTTTTTTTAGAGCAGGTGACCTGATTAGACGTTGGAGTTATTTGGTGTTGAGCGCTTGGGAGAGCGTTTCCGGAAGGTTGGTCTTGGTGGCAAAAAAGCTCGTGGCGGCAGGACTTCCAGCGCAGGGAGCCTCGTCCTCTTTCAGCATGCTTCCGAGGCGGTCCACCGGGGCCTGATAGATGAGCGAGGTGTTGGCGTTTGCGCCGAGGGCCTGGAAGTGGCGGATGGGGCATTTGGTTTTGATCTGCTCATCGGCATCGAGTTACGCGAGCACGCTGGTAGACCCGGTCTCCACCGCGAGATGGATTTCCACCTCCTTGTGATCGCGCAGGGATTTATGGCTGACGACGATGCCGAAGTCCGGCGTGTAGTTCCCCGCGGGTGTGGGGATCTTGTACCACTCCGGCAGCTTCAGCACGCAGACCACACGCGGGTCCCTCTCCGCCTGCTTGACGAAGAAGGATTCGTAGGAAGAACCGGAGTCGATGATGGCATGGTCATAGCCGCCACGCTCGGGCATGGGCTCCAGTTCCCTGAAAGTAGGGATGATGTCCTTTGAGATCGCAGCCAAATTGCTCGCCGGTAGGGCGGTAATCGATGGTGCTGACCATTTCCTCGATCTTGATCCGATTGATGGCGCAGGAGGCCTCGTGGAGGAATCGTGGCGGATTGCGAACGAACCGATCCTGACTCGGAAGGCGAGACAGCAGCTTGATCAGGGTGGGATAGGCGAGCTGGGTGGTCTCCGAGAGTTCCTCCACCAGATCCAGCGGGCTAAAAAAGGCGGCGAACCGCGCAGTGTCGCGGCCGAGTTCGGCGGAGCGTGCACCGTCCTTCGAGAGTTCATCGATACAGGTGAGGATGATCTCGGCCTCGTAGTGCGGCACTTCAGGCAGGCCGCTTCCAGTTCATCAGGGCGGTGGATAAGGCTCGCCAGCAGCCTGTCCGCTAGAATCGCCCGCTCGCTCTCGGGCAATCGCAGCGCCTCTTTCTCAGGCATCGCGGCCTCCATGCCTCGGAACACTAACCGGGCACCATCCCCGTCGCAATTCCGAAGTTCCTGATCCTCCGACGCCTTGATTTTCGCGAAGTTTCGCAGGTTTCGTGGCTTCCCTTTTCCCTTCAAGAATCACCTCTCCGGCTCGGCGTTTTCGAGGGCGGCTTGCTGTTGTTTCAGGAGCTTGGTGCCGATTTCCTGGCCGCGGCGGTGGCCGGCTTGGCGACCGCTTTGGCGGTAGCGGGACAGTTCATTGTCGGGCTCATCGGCGGGGACGGGATCTTCGGCATTCAGTCGGGCGGGATCGAGGAACTCGAGGACGGCGTCGCGATACCCCGCATGCCAGAACTCCCAACGCATCGAGCCCGGCTTGGTTTCACCGAGGCCTTGGCGGATTTCTTCATCGGTCGGCTCGAAGGCCTTGGCCCTCATGCCGTGCATGAAATGCCATTGATAGGATTCGTGGACTTGCTGCGGAAGATTGCCGGTATCGTCCTCTTCCCGCGGACCGACCACTTGCAAGGAGCCGCTGCCGTGACCTTCAAGGCGGTGCCGCGGGAGAGTCCCGCGCCGCAGTTTCCCGGTCTGTGGGTCGAGCACGAAAATCGCCTGCAAGGCCACGTCACTTCCCACGTCCGTCTTTTCCCAGCCTCCGGCTTTGAGCAGGTTTTCGAAATAGGGCGGCGGACCGAGATAGGGCCGCAGGTTCACTTCCAGCGGGTGCTCCGCGGTCGGCCGCACGGACAGAATCAGGGCGTGAAGGAAGGCCGCCATGTCGCCCTCGGAGACATCGTCGAAGGAAAGCAGGACCGAGGTCCGTCCGGCTTCCCGAGTCACATTCCAGTGTTTCGAGTGTCCCCGGCGGAACAAGGCATGGGCCTGAGGCGAGAAGCTGCTGGCTGGATTGAAAAGATCGTAGATCAGGGTGTAGGGACGCCCGAGCGCATCGAGCGGCTCGGCCCAGTCGTCGCCCGTCCACACCGGCAGCAGTTTCCAGGTCGGCTCATCCGGTCCGCTCTCGCCACCGAGCCGAAACGGAATCCATACAGGTGCCCTCGGTTCGAGGGCCGGCTTCCCGCTCACGCCGGAAAAGACCACGCGCGCGACTCCGAAGGCATCGGTTTCGATCTTGGAGCCGGGCACGGGGGTCGGCTCGAATGGCTCGCCAGGCTTATCGGGACGGGTGATGTATTTCCCCGCATACTTCTCCGCCCATGCCTGATCGGCCGGATCCTCGGTCACCACCTCGACCACCAGCGGCGTTTTCGGCGTGCCGCCCGTCGACCTCACGAGGCATTGTAAGGTCGCCGCCAGCACCTGCTCGCGCGAGTAGGGGCTGTAGGCGGGTTTCGGCCACGCTTTCACGCGCAGCACGACCGGAGAGTAGGGCACCAGGGTGGGATCGACGGGTTCCACGGAAATCCCGAAGGCAAACGCCAGGTTTTGCTCCAGCTCCTGACCCTTCTCCAGCTCCATCGCCCCGTGCTGGCAGGGCCGCGACGCGCTGATCAAGGCGTGGATCCCATAACCGTAGTTGGATTCGTAAGCCACAGGCCCCAAGGGGATCGATGCCGGGTCGGAACGCCGTCCGAGATTGACCGGTTGCTCGATCGTCCCCAGCCCGACCACCGTCGCTGCAGCTGGGGAAAAAAGGGAAACCGCCACCAGCGAGATCCGCCCGAGACATGCTAAGCTCATCTCTTTATTAACGGAGCGGAGTGGCGGGGGAATCTATGAAGTTTCGGGTTTCCTTTTCAACGATCCCGCCAGCGCTGACGTGGTGATATCGATCAGGTGACTGACTCAACAGTTTTTGGTTCACTTTCCGCTCCTTGCATCCGGGTCCACGGGATAGAAATACGGATCATCTCCCCGATCACCCTTGCCGAAGGTCGCGATGAACCGCTGGGTTTCCTCAGTCAGAAGAAACTCCGCGAGGGCTTCGGCCCCGGACACGTTTGCCTTGGGAAAACGTTTGGGGTTGGCCACCATGAGATTGTAGGGGCGGCGCATGATGGCATCGCCCTGCACCATCGGTATCATGTTTTGGCGTGGCATTCGGCCGAATCGAACGGGCAGGCTTCCCACGATGGCGTAAGCGTTGCGCGACTCGGCGAAGTTGAGGATTTCCCGCTTGTGCGGCGCGGTATCCTGCAGGAGCCAGGCGGGGTCGGGCGCAAGTTCGCTCTTCACCAAGAGCGTGTGAAACACTTCGCGACTTCCGAGATCGCGGAAATCGACGAATTTCCCGCTCTTCGCAGCGATTTGTTTCAAGGCGGCGACGCCATCCTTCATTCCTTGGATTCCCGCAGGATCTCCACTGGGCCCCACGATGACCAACTCGTTCTTCGCCCAAGGCCTCATGTTCATCGCGAAGCCATCTGCGACGAGGTTGGTCGTCACATCGCCGGAATGCATGGTGAGAAAATCGATGCCGCCCTTGCGGAAAGCCGCATTGAGGATATCGCGTTCACCGGCGGCGGCCAGCTCTACCTTGATGCCCGTTTCGTTGGTGAAGCGTTCCATCAAGGCTTGCCAGAATCCGGTCATGATCATGCCGTTGATCACCGCGGCTCGAACTTGGGGCTTCGCTTCCTCTGCGGCGATCGGCTTTTCTAACAAAACCACGATCGCAAGCAGGTGACCCAGGCTTACAAGACGACTGATTGATCTTTTGTTTCGTCCTGCGGAAGCACGGAAAATGCCGGGGATCTTCAATTCCATCCGCCTCTTCGTGGATTTCAAAAGTGGGACCGGCTTTCGATTTTCGAATCCGTTTTCAATACATGTCTGAGTTCGCATCGCTGTCGGTTCCGGTTTTCCATGAGATACCCGGACGTTTGGGATCGCCCTTTTGGCAACCCAACTCATCCGAGTGATAAGCGGCGACGTGACCGTCGAGAAAAAGGATGTTTCCCATGCCGTCGTGGGGAGCGATCAGGCTGTAGCCCGCGCGGGACGGATAGACGCTGGAATAATCTCCCGGCGCTTCCGCCATGAAAACGACCTTGGATGGGGATTCGATATTGGATAGCAATGTGGCTTGCGGAAAATTCCAAGGCGAGAGGTTCATGTTCATGCCATAGCCGAGTGGATGTTTCACTGTTGGCGACAGTTTTGATCCTGGACAGAGGAAGATCGATGCATCTCCCGGCTTTGGGAGCATGTTGCCCTCCGCAAGTTCCCGGTAGGTGGGCGCGTTCAGATAAGGCGGCAGAGCGTTGAACCAATCCTCCGGGCGGTTGACGATGCCCAGCTTCTGCCTTCCCTGTCCACGGCGCGGAAGTCGGCCGTTTTGATCGATCGAATAAAGTGCCATAGCCACTCCCCATTGGCGGAGGTTTGATGCGGATGCGGATTGGTGAGAGCGGACCATCGCTTTTTTCCCGACGGAAAAGCCAATCAAGCAAAGTGCGGCCACCAGCACCATGGTCACCATCAACTCAATGAGAGTGAAGCCATTTTCAAATCCTGCATGGCTTCGATTCATGAAGTCCTGCGACGGTTCGCCACCATGATCAAAGCGGGAAACATCGATAACATCCATATCGTCGGTTCCGGAACAGCACTCGCGGTGACCGTGAGCACCGGTCGGTTCGCCGGGGTTGAATTGTTTCGGGAATTGAACAAGCCACTAACCGTGGAATCCCCGGGAAGAAGGTTGATGGTGGTGTTTCCGCCGTTGCCGATATCGGTTACGAGTCCGGTGGTGAGTGGGAGATCGATCAAGACCACTCCGGAGGTCGCGCCGTTGTAGGCATGGGAGCCGAGCGATTCACTCGGGGAGGAAAGGATCCCGGCGAGAGCGGAGAAGGCCACACCGGTCGCGCCGGGACTCGCTGGAGTGCCGCTGCCTTCGGTCCATGAATCATCGGCCAGCCAACGAAGGGAGATCGAACCGGAAGAGCTGGTGTTGAAAATCGCATTGTTCGGATTGGCGGCGGTGAGTTGGAGAGAGATCGAATCCACCATCCATCCGCCGCTTCCATAGGTCGTGTCGAACTGGGTTTTTGCCGATGAGAAACCGAACATGAGGAGGCTTTGGAACTCCCCTTTGGCAAGACCGCCAGCGGAGACCCCGAGGGCACTGGCGGCGCCGTAGTTGTTCGATGCGTTGGCCGCACTGACAAACGCATCCGAGAGGGGAACGAGATTGATGGATGTGGCGGCGGACAAACCGCCGGATAATGCCAGCAAGGCGGCTACGGGTGAAATGAGGGAAGGATTCATGGAGGAAGGAAATCGTATGCTTGCTATTGGCAGGATACTGGCATAACAAGCTAGTAACATGCCAAACAGCAAGGCTACGTTTCAGGAGATCGCGAGGCGCCGTGCGGACCTGGGTTGGACGCAGGGCGAACTCGCTGCCCGCGCCGGGATCCCGCGAACGACCGTGAGTGCCATCGAAGGGGGGCGACTCACACCCTCGGTGACGGCCGCCCTTGCCTTGGCTGGGGCCCTGGAATGCACGGTGGAGGAGATTTTCGGTAGTGGGACCGGAGTGTCATCCGCGGTCGGCCAACCCAAATGGGCCTGGCAGCCGCAGAGCGGATCGTGCCGATATTGGCAGGCGGAGGTTTCCGGCCATTATTGGCTCTACCCGGTGGAAAGCGCCGCGTTGAATCCGGTTTCCCACGATGGCATCTGGCAAGGTGGTGCCGCCAAGGAAAGCTCGCCTTTCCCAGCGCAGAATACGCTGATCATCGCGTGCTGCGATCCGGCAGCAGGCTGGCTCGCCCAAGCCTACGCGGCGGCGAGTGGATTTCGCATGCTGGTGCTGGAGAGGAGTGGCGCTGATGCACTCGAACTCCTCAGTCGCGGATTGATCCACGCGGCAGGCATCCATCGCTCGACGAAAAAACAACCGGATCGCAATCAGGAAAGCGTGCAAACCCTGCTGGGCGGGAATCATCGCTTGATTCGAATTGCACATTGGCAGGAAGGATTGGTGTTGGCCCCGGGCGAGAAGTCCCGATCCCTCCGTTTTCACGCCCGCCGGGACGCGCGCTGGGCGATGCGGGAAAAGGGCTCGGCAGCCCGCGAATGCATGGATGATTTGCTGGAAAGAACGCCTGCCGAGGGGCGATGCGTGAGCGGTCATCTGGCCGTGGCAGAAGCGGTCAGAGCGGGCTGGGCCGACCTGGGCGTCTGCGTGAAAATCGCCGCAGAGAATGCCTCACTGAACTTCCTGCCGCTGCGCGAAGAGGCTTTGGATTTGTGTTTCCCATGTTCTGCCACTCGCGATCCGAGAATCGTGGCCCTCGTCAGGCTGCTCCGCTCCCGCCATCATCGTCGGATTCTCAGCGAGCTTCCCGGCTATGACGCACGGGAGACGGGCGACTGGATCCTTTGAGGATTTTCATGACGTTCCCCACGGGAGAATAAGGATTTCGTCCCGGACATGGGTCAGTTTGGAGTGAAAGTGCGGAAAGCCAAACGAGCGGCTGTCCGGAAAAATTCCTGTCCCTGGCCAGCCGGGCGGTCGAGACTCGCGGCCATGGCATTAAGACGGGTGGCCACGGAGACGACCGGATTCCAGACGCTGGAAATCTGGAAATCCACCGCGTCCTGCGAGTTCCGCGTGGCCGGGGCGACCCATGCCTGGTGGCACCGCGACCGTTTCCTTACCGGGCTGGCCTGGGACAACCTCGCCGCCGCCGCCCTGCTCCGCCCGGCCGGACCACCCGCCTCGGTGCTCATGCTCGGAGTCGCCGGCGGCACCACCCTGCGCACCCTCCGCCACCTGCTGCCGGATGCGGAAATCACCGCGGTGGAAATCGATCCCGAGATCCTCGAAATCGCCCGTGAACACATGGATCTCGACCGCGTGGGAGCGCAGATCCACGTCGCCGACGCCTACGACTGGGTCCGCCGCTGCAAGCGGAAGTTCGATGTGATCATCGACGATTGTTACCTCGCGGGTGCCGACGACGTCTTCCGGCCCGAGCGCGATCCGGGTCGGCTCATCGATACCCTCAGGCCTGCGATCGCTCCCGGCGGGCTATTTGTCATGAACCTGGTGACCGGCTCGGGGCACCGCAGGCTGCAATCGAAGACCCGGGCGGCCGCGCGCCGGGCTTTTTCCGAGGTGAGATCCGTCACGACCCCGGACAGCATGAACGAGGCCCTGGTGGCGGGAGACGAAGTCAGCGGGCCTGCCGCCTTGAGGGCTTGGGGCGAGCGCTTTCCCCACTCCCGGGATCGCGATTTCTGGTCACGGCTGCGCGTCCGGGCGATTTTCGGGCCGCGTTGACATCCGCCGCCGCAGCGCCCACGCTCCCGCGCATGGACACACTCAAGATCCTGCTCGGTGCCACCCTCGCACTCGTGCTTGGACTGCTCATCACCTTCGCCGGCCGCATGAAGGAGGACGTGAAAGGCGCCTCCAAGGAGGACCTTTCCAAAATGCGCCAGCAGCTTTTCGAGATCGAGCAGGAGATGGACCGCCTGCGCGTGGAAAAAGAACGCAAGCTCCTCCGCGAAGCCGCCGAGACCCCGGCGAGCAGTGATGTCGTCACCCGCGAGGAGGCCGAGGCGGACCGTGAGGCCCTTGAAGCCCGGCTCAAACAGCTTGAGGCGGAGGCCACCGACGCCCGCATGGATGCCGAGCGCGCCGAAGAAGAAGCCCTCCTTCTGAACCAGCAAACCGCCGAAGGCCGCGACAAGGAAGCCCGCCGCGCCCGGCTCATCAGCGAGGCCATGCTCATCGCCCGCATCGCCCACTGGCAGGAAGACCCCAACCTTGGCGACTTCGCCGTGCTGGAAGTCGTCAGCTCGGAAAATGTGCAGGCCGGCTCTGAACTTGTCATCCGTCGCAATGGCGGAATCCTCGGGACACTTCGCGTCGGAGAAATCACGGCCGAAGGCGCGATCGCCAACCCCGTCACCCGTTTCAACGAAGTGAAACCCCAGCCCGGCGACGAACTCATCCTCAAGGAAGTCGTCGATCTCGCACCCTGATTCCCCGCTCATGTCCACCACCGTCGGTCTCATTTCCCTTGGCTGCGCCAAGAACCTCATCGACTCCGAAGTCATGATGGGCCACCTCGCCGAAGCCGGCATGGCCCTCACGCCCGATGCCGAGCTGGCCGATGTCCTCATCGTCAACACCTGCTCGTTCATCGACATGGCCAAGCAGGAGTCCATCGATGCCATCTTCGGCGCCGTCAACGCCCGCACCGAGGACCCCGAGCGCGCGCGGCAGAAAATCATCGTCGCCGGCTGCCTGTCCCAACGTTTCGCCAAGGACCTCCCGGGCATCATGCCGGAGGTGGACGCCTTCATCGGCCTCGACCAGATCACCAAGGTCGCCCCGATCATCGAAGGCCTCGTCGGCAAAAAACCCGCGCCGCAAAAAGACGAGGGCGTGGCCACCAATGACGAGCGCGATTTCGTCACGCTGAAGCCGAAATACGTTCCCGATTACAATACCCCGCGCTGGCGCCTCACGCCCGACCACTCGGCCTACGTGAAAATCGCCGAAGGCTGCAACCACACCTGCACCTTCTGCATCATCCCGAAGATCCGCGGCATGCACCGCTCGCGGACCCAGGAAAGCGTCGTCCGCGAAGTCCGCGACCTCGTCGCTGCCGGGGTGAAGGAAATCAACCTCATCTCCCAGGACACCACCTACTTCGGCATGGACAAATGGGAAGGCCAGCGGCCGAACCCGAACTCGCCGGTCGATTCCTCCCGCGGCGAATCCCTCGCCTCCCTGCTGCGCGAGCTGAACACCATCGAAGGCGATTTCTGGATCCGACTGCTCTACACCCACCCGGCCCACTGGTCCGATGAACTCATCGAAACCATCGCGCAATGCGACAAGGTCGTGAAATACGTCGATATCCCGCTGCAACACATCTCCGACCGCATGCTCGCGGTGATGAAGCGCAAGACCGATGGCAACTACATCCGCGACCTCCTGCGCCGCATGCGCGCCGGGATTCCCGGGCTGGGGATTCGTACGACGTTTATCGTAGGTTTCCCGGGTGAGACCGAGGAGGACTTCAGCGAACTCCTCGAATTCATCCGCGAGTTCCGGTTCGAGCGCGCCGGGGTTTTCCAATACTCCAAGGAAGAGGGCACACCCGCCTACAAGATGAGTGGCCAGATCCACCACATGACCCGCAAGGGCCGCTGGTCCCGCGCCATGGCGGAACTCCAGAAAATCGCCGCCGAACTCAACCAGGAACAAGTCGGCAAGACCGTCCGCGTTCTCGTCGAACAGCCCGGCGTCGGACGCACCGCCTGGGACGCCCCGGAAATCGATGGCTCGGTGCATGTCGATGAATCCATCCCCGTCGGCGAGTTTGCCGATGTGACCATCCGCGACTGGCGCGGCTACGACCTCGTGGCCGCACGGTGACGGGCGGCAAGCGCGGTTCATCCCGCGCTTGAAGCTTGCCTTTGCATCCGGGTTGGAGAGCTTCAGGGCGTGCTGCCGAAGGAGTTGAACTGCGCAGTCACCTGAATGTTTTCGAGGAGGGCCAGTTGCTCGCGGAAATGGACGGCCGAGTGGTGGGTGTGGCCTCCTCGCTCATCGTCAACATGGGCCGCGATCCCCTGCGCAAGCACACTTACTATGGGA
>JALOTY010000161.1 GCA_025457665.1 Akkermansiaceae bacterium
CTTTGTCGAAATCGGCAAGCGCGACATCTATGGCAACACGCCCATCGGCCTGCGCCCCTTCCGCCACAACCTCACGCTCTCGGTCGTCGATCTCGGTGCCGCGATGAATGGCGGTGGTGAAATGCTCCGCCGCCTCCTCCAGCAAGTGCTGGCCATGTTCCAGGGCAAGGGTTTGCGCCCGCTGCCGCATCGTGTTTTCCCGCTGGCCCGTGCCAAGGACGCCTTCCGTTGCATGGCCGCCGCCCGCCACATCGGCAAGATCGTGCTTTCCTCGGAAGGCCCGGCCATCACTCCCAAGCCCGCCCCGCGCGAAGCGGAAAACCTCGCCGATCCCAAGGGCGCCTACATCGTCACCGGTGGCCTCACCGGCTTCGGCGCGCAGATCGGCCTCTGGCTGTTAGGCCAGGGCGTGCGCCATCTCCACCTCGTCAGCCGGAGCGGCAAGGCCGATGAAAAACTCCGCGCCGGCATCGCCGAGGCCGCGAAGCGCGGTTATCACGTCACCGTTTCCGCCTGCGATGTCACCTCGCGCGCCAGTGTCGATGCCCTGCTCAAGCGCATCCGCAAGTCCGGCACTCCCGTCCGCGGCATCATCCACTCCGCGATGGTGCTCGATGACAAGACGCTGGCCAACATGACCCCCGAGCAGATGACCCGCGTCCTCGCTCCCAAGGTCCGCGGTGCCTGGAATCTCCACGAAGCCACGCTGGACGATCCCATCGACATGTTCGTCCTCTTCTCCTCGGTCAGCTCCATCCTCGGCAATGCCGGCCAGGCCAACTACGCCGCCGCCAATGCCTTCCTCGACGCCCTCGCCCACTACCGCCAAGCCCGCAAGCTCCCCGTGCTGACGGTGAACTGGGGCCAGCTTGGCGATGTCGGTGTCGCCGCTTCCGATGACAAGCTCAAGGAAACCCTCACCCGCCAGGGCATCCTGCCGCTCCCGGTCGGCCGCGCCTGCGAGTTGTTAGGCGACCTGCTGGCCAACGGCCACGTCCAGACCGGCGTCATCCCCATCGATTGGAAAGCCTTCCGCGCCACCCACCCGCAGTTGGTGAAATCGAGCCGCTACGAAAGCGTCTTTGCTTCCATCCACGAGGACGGTGCCGACCCCGGTGCCCGCTCCGCCCGCGATGTGCTGTTGGAAGCCCCTGCGGCGAAACGCCGCGCCCTCGCCATCCAGATGCTGCGCGAGGAAGTCGCCAAGGTCCTGCGTTCCTCGCCCGCCAAGATCCGCGAAGACCGCCCTCTCACCCAGCTCGGCCTCGATTCGCTCATGACCTTCGAGCTGCTCATGCGCCTCGAGAACCTTTTCGAAATTTCCATGCCGCCCACGCGGATGAAGGAAGGAACCACGCTGGCCGATGTCGCCAACCACTTGCTCGAACTCATCGGTGGCGCTGCTTCCGGGAGCACCCAGGCCGGAGAAACCGCCTCGCCGGATCTCGATCCCACCACCGCCAAGGCCGATTCCACCGATGACTCGCTGCCCGCCGCTTGCCTCATCGATCTGAAAAAGTCCGGCAGCCGACCGCCGCTCTTCATGATCCACCCCGCGGGCGGACTGGTGGGTGGCTATGATGCCATCGCCGCCGCCCTGCCCGATGAGCTTCCGGCCATCGGCATCCAGAGCCGCATGCTTGCCGGTGCCACCAGCGAGTATCCAAGCTTCGATCGCATGGCCGATGCCTATGCCCGGGCCATCCTGGAACGCCAACCCGGCGGCGATATCCACCTCTTCGGTTTCTCCTTCGGCTCCTGGCTTGCCCATGCCATCGCCTCACGCATCGAGGAAAGCGGCCGCAAGGTCGCCTGGCTCGGCCTCGTCGATCCGATGGAGTCCGTGCTCGCCCAAGCGGGGAAAAAGAACTCTAACATTGTTTCCTGGCACACCGGCAATATCACCGCGCTGATTCTCGAATTCCTCGATCAACTCGGCGCCCTAACCCCGGCCATCGCCCGCGAACTCCACCCGCTTGCCGTCGAACTCATGGCGCTCGATGAAGCCAAAGCGAAGCGCCGCCTCACCCACTGGCTCGAGCACCACGGCCTCGTTGCCGCCGGGGTCGATCCGCGCCTCGTCACCTTCCTCGTCACCCTGCAGATCGCCCATTCCGACATGGGCCTGAAGGCAAAGCTCAAACCGGTTTCCGCCCCTGTGTTCTGCTGGCGTGGCGGTCACGAATGGGCCGCCCCGCAGGCATCGATGAAACTCACCCACGGCCCGCTGCGCGACATCACGAAGTCCTGCGAACACTTCGAATTCTTCGCCGTGCCTCACGTCAACGAACTCGCCGCCGAGGTCGCCGCCGCCGTGGAGGCCACGATCTAACAGAAAGTCAAAACTCCCATCCAACCCCAAAACCCATCGCATCCATGTCCGCTCTTTTCGATCTTCGTGGCAAAGTCGTCGTCATCACCGGTGCCACCGGCACCCTCACCGGCTCCGCCGCCGATTACCTTGCCGGCGAAGGTGCCCGAGTCGTCTATCTCGGTCGCTCCCGTGAGAAGCTCGATGCCGCCCTGATTTCACCGCTTTCGAGCAGGTCGTGGACCTCAACCTCCACGGCACCGTGCTTCCCACCCTCGCCTTCCTTCCGGCTCTGTTAGAAAGCGCACCGGGAGCGAGCATCATCAATTTCTCCTCCGCCTCCTCCGCCCGCGCCATCAGCCGGGTGGTCGGCTACTCCGCCGCCAAGGCAGCGGTGGACAGCTTCACCCGCTGGCTCGCCGCCGACCTCGCCCGCCGGACCAAGGGCGGCGTGCGGGTGAACTCCCTGGTGCCCGGATTTTTCATCGGCGAGCAAAACCGCCGCCTGCTCACCCAGGAAGACGGCTCGCTCACCGATCGCGGCCAAACAATCTGCCGCCAAACCTCCTTCGGCCGCTTCGGCGAACCTGATGAACTTCACGGCGCCATCCACTACCTCCTCACCGAGGCCTCCCGCTTCGTCACCGGCACCACCCTGGTCGTCGATGGCGGCTTCGGCATCGACTCCGGAGTCTGATCGCC
>JALOTY010000047.1 GCA_025457665.1 Akkermansiaceae bacterium
GCTGCTCGTGCGGCTCTATTTCGATCCCCGCGATGCCGATGAGTCCGAGGCCCTGCTCGACGAACTCGAAGAACTCGTCCGCACCCTCGGCATCGGCGTGGTGGAAAAGGTCCTCGCTCGCTCGCGGTCGATGCACAAAAAATTCCTCTGCGGCACCGGCAAGGCGGCGGAAATCGTCGAACTCGCCAAGGCCCACGATTGCGACTGCATCGTCATCGACAACGCCCTCGCTCCCTCTCAGCAACGCGAATGGGAACGCGCGGCCGACCTCTGCGTCATCGACCGCGAGGAGGTCATCCTCGACATCTTTGCCAAGCGCGCCCAGACCCGCGAGGCCCGCCTCCAGGTGGAACTCGCCCGCATGCAATACGCCCTGCCGCGCATGGCACGGATGTGGGGCCACCTCGACCGCGAAGGCGGCGGCGGCTCCGGGGGCTCGGCCGCGGCGCGGGGCATGGGTGAAAAACAGATCGAAGTGGACCGCCGCATGGCCCATGTCCGCATCGACCGCGCCAAACGCGAACTCGAGGAAGTCCGCAAACAACGCGCCACCCAGCGCCAGGCCCGCGAGAAATTCGAAACCCCGCACGCCGCCATCGTCGGCTACACCAACGCCGGCAAATCCACCCTCCTCAACCGTCTCTCCGGCTCCGATGTCCTCTCCAAGGACATGCTCTTCGCCACGCTCGACACCACCACCCGGAAAATCGAGCTACCCGATGGCCAGCCCCTCCTGCTCACCGACACCGTCGGCTTCGTCCGCAACCTCCCTCACCGCCTCGTCGAAGCCTTCAAAGCCACGCTCGAAGAAGCCGTGCTCGCCGATTTCCTCATCCACGTGCTCGATGCCTCCTCGCCGGAAATCGAACGCTTCCACCACACCACCCTCCACGTCCTCAACGAACTCGGCGCGGGCGACAAAACCGTCATCACCCTGCTCAACAAGATCGACCTGGTGACCGACCCCGACCAGCTCGCGCGCTTGCGCAGGCTCTATCCCGATGCCCTCCATGGCTCCGCTGCGCTGGATCTCGGCATGGCCGAACTGCTGACCGCCTGCTCCGCCGTGCTGGCCGATCGCGTGCGCCGCATCTGCTACCGCATCCCGCAATCCCGCGCGGACATCGTCGGCCTGCTGCACCGCGATGCGAAAATCCTCTCCACCGACTACGAGGAAAACGACATCCTCATCCACGCCGTGGTCCCCGCCGCCATCGCCGGTCGCCTCGCGCCGTTCATCGAAAACTGAGGTGGCCGACGCCCCTAACAGAAGTCTTGAAAAAATCTGTTAGGAATTTTTCACCACACCGGAAGGGAAAGCTTGCCATGGGCCGGGGGCGTGTATCATCCGCTGGAAAACGGGTGTGGATGACGCCCGTGATTTCCCGCCATGCCCTTCAGTTGCAAGACGAGCCGGAAGCCCCCGCGGAACTATGTTTCGCTGCGTCGACTCACTGTCGCCAATGCCAAGGTGACCCGTGAGATGTCGCGACTCGGGCTGTGGTCGGACGGGCTTTGTGAGGTGGGCGTCTATCTTGTTCCGGTTTCCCACTACTGCTACGGCTGGCACCAGGGCACGCCGGGGGCGATTTCCATTCCGGCGGTGTCGCTGGCATATCTCGATGACCGCCGCAATGGCCGTCAGACGCGGCTGACCGACATCCTGCGCCACGAGTGGGCCCACGCGCTGGCGGCGGTGCATCCGGATTTCGTCCGTTGCCCGCAGTTTGTCCGCACCTTCGGCGGGGAATACGATGACAAGCAGGGCCCTTGGGAATACAGCCCGGAGCGCCACCTGACCTGGTATGCCTCCACCTCGCCCTCGGAGGACTTCGCGGAAACCTTCCACTTCTACCTCCGCCACAAGGGCCGACTGCCGGTGAGATTGACCGACCGCTCCATCCTCATCCGCAAGTGGCGCTACATCGACCGCATCGCCCGCCGCATGGCCGTGGGGCGGGAGGGGTTTTGAAATGGGGTGGGATGGGTCGGTGGGGATCGAGATGGTGGCTCGGGGCACTTTGATCTTTTCATCGCCGGGGCTGCCTGTCGTTTTGGGAGCTATGCGAAGTCTTGCGCGTTTTGTCGGCCTTTTCCTGATTTCCGTGAATGCGATCATGGCGGAGGACAAGGGGCTGCCGGCTTTGCAGGCCTATGCGGCGAAGCTGGAGGGTGAGAAGCGGGAGGCGGCGAATTTCCTGATCTATTATCTGCCGGAACGCGATCGCGAGTCGCTGACGGTGGAGCTTTTTCGCGAAAATCTGGAGCAAGCCTTCATCGCCCGCGAAACCTATCCATGGGCCAAGGCCCTGCCGCGTGAGTTGTTTTTCAATGACGTGCTGCCCCATGCGGTGGTCACGGAAGTCCGCGATCCGTGGCGCAAGCGGCTGCGCGAACTGTTTCACCCGGAGGTGGCCGCAGCCAAGACGCTGCGCGAAGCCTGCCAGGCGGTGAGTGCGAAACTGCCGGCGCTGACGGGCGTGGAATACAATACGAAGCGGGAAAAGACCTGCCAAAGCCCTGCGGAATCGATGCGCCAGGGGATGGCGAGTTGCACGGGGCTATCGATCCTGATGGTGGATGCGCTGCGTGCGGTGGGCATTCCGGCACGTTTGGCGGCAATCCCGCTGTGGGGGACGAAGGAAGGGAACCACACGTGGGTGGAAGTGCACGATGGCAAGGACTGGCGCTTCACCGGCTTCGGTTCCACGCCGGAGCAGTGGGACCAGGGATGGGAAATCCCGCGCTGCGCCTACTGTGATCCCATGGAGCCGATCCACGGGGTTTTTGCGACTTCCTATGTGCCGACTCCGGTGGGTTTCCCGGCGGTCTGGGAGTGGCGGATGGCGGAGGGAAACTATTGCGAGCAGGAACGCGCCGAGGATGGTTCCCTGAAGCGGCTGGTGTGGAGTTTCCAGGAGGTCACGATCTACGGGATCGATCGTACTTCGCACTACATCCGTCTGGCGGGCGGGAGGAAACTGCCGATTCCTGAAGGGCAGGCTTGTGTGAGTGTGAGGGTTTTCCTGAAGGGCACGACGACACGGGTGGACCTGCCGGTGCGGATCCGGCGGGAGGACAAGGTGGTTTTCGAAGGGCGGAGCGCGTCCGAGGCACTGGACTTGAATGACTACATCCGCATCACGGCGGAGCCGGGGGAATTCGTCATCGAACACCGCGAAGCCAATGGCGAGTGGCAGAGCCGGAAGGTCACGGCGGAGGTGGGAAAAGAGACCGAGGTGAAGATCGAGGTGACCGCGGAGGACGCGGCCGGGATTTTTTCCCTGGATCAAAGGCGTGAGCTGGCGGCGTGGTTCCGCAGTGGTGGGGCGGCTTGGCCGGATGGGCTGGATGAAGTGAAGCTCGCCGATGCCGGGGCGGTCGAGCAGGCGAAGGCGGAGTTGGCATCCATCCACCGTGAGGCGCATCGTCATGATCCCGCGGCCAAGGAG
This sequence comes from Akkermansiaceae bacterium, assembly GCA_025457665.1. Lineage (GTDB taxonomy): Bacteria > Verrucomicrobiota > Verrucomicrobiia > Verrucomicrobiales > Akkermansiaceae > Haloferula. The sequence goes on from JALOTY010000047.1 coordinate 3,453, forward strand.
TTGGGGCCGCTGCCGCAGAAGCTTGAGGAGGTGATGGCGGCGGGAGGGCTCAAGCCGGGTCAACTGAGCCTTGGCGAGCACCGCATGCCCTTCGTGCTGATCCGCAGGGAAAAGGCGGCGGTGCCGGAGCGCGGCAGGGCGCTTTACTATGCCATGCATGGCGGCGGCGCGAATCCGCAGGCGGCGGGTCCGCATGCGTGGGAGGTGAATGATGGGGAATGGCAGGCGCAGGCGGGCCTTGCGGCCAAGGTTTACGCCGGGGAAGGGATCTATTTCGTGCCGCGGATGGCGGACGATCGCCTGGGCCGCTGGCACCATGCCCACCATCAGGATGCGATCGACATCGTCATCGAACACGCCATCCGCGAATGGGGCGTGGATCCCGACAGGGTTTATCTGTTAGGGATTTCGGAAGGGTGTTATGGCACGCAGATCCTGGCTCCGCAGATGGCGGATCGATTTGGCGGTGCCTGCGCCATGGCCGGGGGGATCAGTGAGAACATGCCCTTGGAAAACCTCCGCAACCTCGCCATCCGAACGGAGGTGGGGGAGAAGGATACGACCTTTGACCGGGTGGGGCTGGCGCGGAAGTATCATGCGCGGCTGGAGGCCTGCGGGGAGAAATGGGGGCCGTATGTGCATGTCTTGAACGTGCAAGCGGGGCGGGGTCACGGGATCGACTACGCGCCGGGGCCGGCATGGATGATCCAGCATCGCCGGGACGCGCGTCCGCAGACGGTGGTCTGGACCGCGGTGCCGCATGAGGGGCGGCGGCGCAGTGCCTTCTATTGGCTGGGTCTGGAAAAGGCGGCGGCAGATGCGCGGTTGGAAATGGTCGCACGTCGCGATGACGGGGGCATCCGGTTGACGGCAAAGGCAGTCGAGGGGGATTTCCCGAAAGAGACGAAGATCCGGGTGATGCTGGACGATTCGATGGCGGATCTCGGCAATCCGGTGGCGATCGAAGTCAATGGCCGGATGCGCGAGTTCCCCGCGCCGGGACGGAGTGTGGAGTCCCTGGCAAGGACGCTGGAGGAGAGGGGAGATCCGAGGTTTTCGTTTCCGGCGGTGATCGAGATCGAACCCTGAGAAAGGCTCAGGGCTTGTCGCGGACGCCGACTTCATCCGCCCAGGTTTGCCAGGAGCGGGTGAGTTTCTCCAACTCCTCCGGGCGGGAAGCGGCAAGGTCTTCGAGTTCCAACGGGTCTTGAGTGAGGTCGTAGAGTTCCCAGGCTTTTCCGAAGCCGGGGCGGACGGCTTTCAAGTGGCCTTCGCGCCATGCGGCGTGGCCGAAGTGTTCCCAGGCGAGGGAGCGGCGGGGGAGTTTTTCCCCATGGAAAACCGGCAGCAGCGAGAGGCCCTGGAGAGGGATGAGGGCTTTGCCATCGATCTCCCGGGGATACTCCGCGCCGCAGACATCGAGGAGGGTGGGCATGAGGTCGATGACATGGCCGACCTCGCTGCTGATGCTGCCGGGCCGGGCTTTCAGGCCGGCGGGCCAGTGGACGATGCAGGGGGTGCGGATGCCGCCTTCGTACGTTTCCGCCTTGAAGCGGCGCAGGGGGGTATTGCTGAGGGTGGCTCCGGAGCGGCCGAAGCTGTGGTAGGAGTCCACGGTGCCGATGGGGCCTTGGAGATCCGGGCGGAAATTGTTTCCCAAGGGGCCGGACTCGGAGGATGCGCCGTTGTCGGAAAGGAAGATGATGAGGGTGTCATCGAAACGCTTCAGTTCGCGGAGCTTGGCGAGCACGCGGGCGATGTTCCAGTCCATGCGATCGACCATGGCGGCATGGGTGGCGAGCTTGCGGGTCATGGCGAGTTTTTCGGCCGCGGTGAGTTTTTCCCAATCCGCGGCATCACGCGATGGCAGCGGAGTATCGCGGGGCAGCATGCCGGAGGCGACGAGGCGATCGAGCCGCTCGCGGCGGCGGGGTTCCCAGCCCTCGCGATAGAGAGCTTCGTATTTCGCGATCAGCTCCTCGGGTGCATGGAGCGGCCAGTGGGGGGCGGTGTAGGCGAGGTAGAGGAAAAGCGGTTGGTCGGCGGCGGTGGCATCGATGAGACGCAGGGCGGCATCGGTGAAATCATCGGTGGCGTAGAATTTCCCCGGTTCGGGGGTGACGGCACGATCATCGATGGCAAAGGTGCGGCGGATGCCCGGGGTTTTGCCTTTACGAATGTCATAGTAGTTCATGGCCCCGGAGATCAGGCCGTGGAAGTGATCGAATCCGCGATCGACCGGCCAATGCGGCCGTTTTTCGCCGACGTGCCATTTTCCGGTGTGGAGGGTGCGGTATCCGGCGGGTCGGAGGGTCTCGGCGAGGGTGAGGCAGCGGTCGTTGAGCCATCCCTGGTAGGGGCCGGAGGCGGCTTTCCCGGAGTCCACCATGCCGCCCATGCCGGCCTGGTGGGGGTGGAGACCGGTGAGCAGGGCGGCGCGGCTGGGGCAGCAGCGGGAGGAATTGTAGAACTCCCGGAAGCGCAGGCCGTGGGTGGCGAGGGAATCGAGCGCCGGGGTTTGGATTTCCGAGCCGTAGCAACCGAGGTCCGACCAGCCGAGGTCATCGGCGAGGATGACGAGGACATCCGGCTTGCGGCCGTGGGCCGAAAGCAGGGTGAGGGCGAGGCTGGCGAGGACCAGAAGGGCTTTCATCGGGGGGCATCCTACAGGAAATCCGGGGGCTTCCTGTCAATGCCCCTTCCGGGTGGCGGCTTTCAACCGCCGGTGCGGGGTCCGCGGGGTTTCTTGGGTTTGTCGTCTTCGACCACGCGTCCCTGGGCCTGGCGCATCTTTTGCTGGCGCTGGGCTTCCTCGGCGGCGGCGGCCATGCGCTCCATGAGGGATTTGCCTGAGCCGCCCTTGCGTTCCTTCAGCTCGGGTTCGGGCATGCGCTGGGTGATCCAGGTTTGCATGATCGAGAAGAGGTTCGATGTCGTCCAGTAAAGCGCCAGCGCGGAGGCGTAGTTGTAACAGAAGAAGAGGAACAGGATGGGCATGAATTTCATGACGGCCATCTGGGTCTTGTCCGCGGTGGTGTTGGGCATCATGTGCATCTGCCAGAAGCTGGTGAGGCCCATGACGATGGGGAGGATGTTGATGGGGAAGCCGGCGATGTGGGTGATGGTGTCCGGCATGGAAAGGTCATCGACCCACAGGAATCCGTGGCCGCGCATTTCCACGGCGTGCTGGAGCATGCGGAAGAAGCCGAAGAAAATGGGGATTTGCGCGAACATCGGGAGGCAGCCGCCGATGGGGTTGATGCCGTATTTCCGGTAGAGCCCCATGACTTCCTGCTGCATTTTGGCCGGATCATCGGGGTATTTTTCCTTCAGCCGATCCATCTCCGGCTTGAGTTTGGCCATGCGCTTCATCGTCTTGTTCGAGCGCGCGTAGAGCGGCCACATGAGCGTGCGGACGATGAGGGTGACCACGACCACGGCGATGCCCCAGGACCACTTGTCGGAGAACTTCGCGACGATGTTGTGGCTGTGGACGAGGAGGAAATTCATGAACCTCGCGGGCAGCGAGAAGATGGGCCAGCCGTAGTCCATGACGTCGCCCATGCCGTGGCCGATGTCGCGGAGGAGTTTGTTTTCCTTGGGGCCGGTGTAGAGGCGGTAGTTGAAGCCGCGGGTTTCGCCGGGGGCGAGGGTGGCATTGGGCAGGATGAGTCCGGCGCGGACGGCGAGTTCCTGTTTGTCGGATTTCGGGACTTCCGCGGGGGCGGTCTTGGCCCAGATGCCGCCGGTGGCGGGTTCGATGGGGCGCAGGACGGTGGCGAAGAACTGGCTGGAAACCCCGGCGTAGTCGAGACGCTGGGCGGACTCGCTGATGAGGGATTTCGGCTTGCTGAACCAGCCACCGGTAAAGGAGGTGGATTTTTTCTGGGTGAATTCCCCTTCATCGTTCCACAGGAAGCTGGCGGGATTGATGCTGCTTTCCCCGGCTTGGAGTGGCTGGGCGCGGCCGAGGTAGAGGGAGAAACGATCGAGCGCGGTCTGCTGGGCGGCATCGGCCGGGCTGGCGAGTTCGATGCGATAGTCGAGCTGGTAATCGGCCCCCGGAGTTTCCGCAGGGACGAGTTGCCAGATTTTTTTCACCTTGAGGCCGGACGGGTGGGTGCCGGTGAAGACGAGCTTGCGGCCTTCCTCGGACTCGGCGGAGACGAAGGTGTAGTTGAAGCGTTCGATGCCATCCGCGCCCTCGGAAATCGCGCCGATGGGGTTCGGGTCGCCGGCGTTGAGGGTGACGAAGTGCTCGGCATCGAGCACGGCGGGGTATTGGAGCAGCTCGGCCGTGAGCAGGCCGCCGCCGAGGCTGGTGAAGGTGTAGCGGGCCTTGTCGGTGCGGAGTTCGTGGGTGGTGGCGGCTTCGAGCGGCTCGGGATCGACGATTTCCAGCACGCCGGGCTGTTCTCCGGCGGGGGCTGCGGGATTGGCCGGGGCGGTGATGGGCGGCGGCGATTGGGCGGCGCGCTCGCGGGCGTTTTTCTGCATGAACCAGTAGTTCACGGCGATGAGGACGCTGCAGGCGATGACGACGATCCAGGTCTTGCGGTCGTACATGGGGAAGTGGAGTGGGAGAGAGGGGCTAGTGGGTATCGGCTCCGGAGTTCCGGGGCGGCGGGACGGGGTCATAACCATGCCCCCCCCAGGGATGACAGCGGAAAATCCGGCGGATTCCGAGCCAGGAGCCTTTCCACGGGCCGTGGAGGTCGATGGCTTGGAGGAAATAGTTCGAGCAGGAGGGCTGGAAACGGCAGCCGCCGAGGGGTCCGGCCATGAAATGGAGGATGGGGCTGAGGAGTTTCTGGTAGATCCCGGCGACGAGAAAGCGAAGCGCGCCGACGAGGGCGCGGTTGAGCGGGTGGCGGCTCATGGGGCGGGCCGTGGCGGTAAATCCTGGCCGGGGGCGAGCAGGCCAAGCCGACGGGCGAGGGTGAGCCAGTCTTTTTCCAAGTCGGCAAAGTCGGCCTGGGAAGACCCGGGGCGCGGGATGGTGACGAGGTAGCGGCGCGGATCGCCCAGGGAATCGCCATGGCGGCTGACGATTTCGCGCAGGCGGCGGCGGAGGCGGTTCCGGTCGTGGGCCTTGCCGACCTTCCGGGTGGTGATGAATCCGGTCATCACGTGAGGCAGCCCGGGGTCTTCGAGCGTGCTTAAAATGAGAAAACGGCCGGCTTTGGACCGACCGTCCTTGCGGACCCGGAGGAAATCGCTCCGCCGGGTCATGCTGTGCTTCCTGTTGAGGCGCATGGCCCGGAAGCTGGCTGGGATCACACCCCGTGCTGGGTGGTGTGGCGGTCGTATTTGACCTCGGCTCCCTTGGGCAGGAGGCGCTTGCGGCCTTTTTGGCGGCGGCGGCGGAGAATGTCACGGCCGGCCTTGGTTGCCATGCGGGCGCGGAAACCGTGCTGACGCTTGCGAGTGCGCTTGGAGGGTTGGAAGGTGCGTTTCATGGCGGGGTCGGAGAGAGGTGGAAGCGGGGAATCGTCAGGTTTCTGGAAACTAGGCGGGCGCCGCGCGGCGCGGGCGGGCACCCTAGCGGGCAAGGTCGCCTTGTCAAACCCTCAGTCACAGGAATTTTCCAAAAAGTTTTGCGGATGCGACGGAAATTCCGTGTCCGATCCCGGAGATGGTGGCATGGTCCCCGGCGTGACGCAGGCCCAACCCTCCACGATCCGCCCGCCGGAGAATGATGTTCCGCGGGTGGAGACCGCAACGATCGAGGATCTGCCGGAGCTGGTCGAGCTGGTCATGGAACTTTTCCGCCTGCAGGGCGATTTCGAACCGGACCCCGCTGCCCAGGAACGCGGGCTGGCGCTGATTTTGGAGCAGCCTTCGCGCGGACGGATCTTTGTTCTGCGGAATGGCCACCAGATCGTGGGCATGGTCAACCTGCTGTTTACCATTTCCACGGCGATGGGTGGCTTCGTGATCCTGATGGAGGACGTCATCATCCACCCCGATCACCGCGGCCAGGGATTCGGCAGCATGCTGCTGGGGCACGTGACGGAGTTCGCCAAGGCGAAGGACTTCAAGCGCATCACTTTGCTGACCGACAAGATTTCCGCCGACTCGCAGAATTTCTTCCGCAAGTATGGCTTCGAGTATTCGAACATGATCCCGATGAGGAAAATCATCGGCAAGGAGGGCGAGGGCTGAGCCCGCAGTGAGCCGATGAATGAGGCCGATGGATTTGCCGTGGCGATGATTGCGATGCTGACCCTGAGCCTCGGGGTGGTGCTCGGGATCCTTTTCACCATGGTGAGAAACGGCTCGAAGCGGGATCCGGAGGTGGACCGGCTCATCGAGGAGCTTGAACGGGAGGAGAAAAAGCCGCCTGCGCCGAAAGCGGCTCCGGCGGAGGGACCGGCGAGGGAGGCCTGGGAAAAGGAAGCGGACTGGTGGAAAAAGGACGGGTGACTCACTCGTTCCAGTTCCGGCCGATCACGCGGACGATTTCCAGGCAATCGAGGTCTTCGGACCATTTCACTTCGACCCTCATCGGCGTGCGGGGTGCGGTCACGGCCTCGGCCAACTCGGTCACCACCGCATGGCGCGCGGCGACGGTGATGGCATCGGCAGCCGAGCGATGTTCCATCACGTAGGTGGCAGTCCCGGCTGGCAGGAGCGGAAGTTTCCAGAGTTCGTTCATGGGGCTCACGAAAACCCTCATGCGCTGGGTTTCCCGCGGGCGGGATTCGATGAGTTCATACCAATCCATGCTGCCGTAGGCGGTGAGCACCTCCCAATCGACCCGATAGCTTCCCTCGCTCCACTCCATGGGCACGGCGTAGGGGGCACCTTCGTAGGGCTCGACGACGAAGAGGAGGTGATGGAAATCCGCGGAAGTCATCGATTGATCCGGCAGGATGCGGCCCATGGTCGGCCAGGCGTGACCGCGCCGGACGTGGAAATCATCGATGAGCGGTGCGACGCGCTCCGGGTCCTTGATGAATTCCAGCCGTTCCCGGACGTCGGGTGCCTCGATGAATGCCTGCCAAACCTCGGCGGCAAGGCGGCGGCAGGAGGCGAGATCGCCGGGAGGAGCGGCGCTTTCCCCTGGGACGACTATGGGAGCAGGACGCGGGGTGGGGCGGATGAGAAAGGCTCCGGAGAGAAGCAGCCACAGCCCGATGATGCCCGCGAGGCCGAGCCCGACAGCGACGATCCGGGGAAACGGGCTGCGGCTCCTTCCTTCAGCGCCGCTTGTTTCCTCTTCCGGCGTCATGCCCGCTTGCGGCGCAGCGTCCAGACAAAGCCGGCAAGTCCGGTGAAGGCGAACCAGGCGGGCTCGGGGATGACCACGACGTCGTATCCCAGGTCCCTGAGGCTGCCCTTGGTGACTTCGCCGATGGTGCTGCCGCCATTCAGCCAGCCGGTCATCAGCTCGAAGCGCGAATCCAGACCGGTGATGGAGGAAATGTAACCTGTAGGCAGGCCGCCATCGCCTTCATTCCAGTGACCATTCGCGGTGCCGCTGCCGCCGCCTTTTTCGATGGGGACGTAGGTGGCGGCGGGATTGTATTCCGCCTGCCAGCCTTGGAGTCCGAAGGCTCCGATGTATTGGCCCACAGTCTGGCCGTTGTTGGGATCGATCACCGAGGGAGCTGAACTACTATAAAGACCGTTGAAACCCCAAAGGGTGCCGATGCCGATGACGTGGGCCATTTCGTGAAGCACCACCGCTTGGAAGCCGCTGGTAGGAGAGGCGAAGTCGGAGGAATCGAACTGCATCTGGCCGGTGTCGGCGAGCAAGTAGCCGGAGTCATCGAATCCCCCGGTGAGCGGCCCGGCTGAACCGAGGATGCCGCCGGCGCCATCGATGTTATTGACCGAGGCGGTGATGGTGATTCCGGGGAAAATGGCGGTGCCTTGGCGGCCATCGAGGTAGAACGGGATCAGGCTTTCCCAAGTGGCGGCGGCTTGTTGGAAAGAAGCCTGGAAAGCGGGGTCGCCACTGTAGTTCACCGTGATGCTGAAGGGCACGGGCGGATCTTCGGCCGAGGCACTGCTGCCGATGTTCGAAGAGGACAGCGCGGCCATGGTGGGGAAAGAGGGCTCCACCGTGAAATTCGGCCGCTGCATTCCGGCGCAGAATTCGCAGGCCGGGAGCCACGAGGGCAGGAGGAAGAGCAGGCAGCCGATGGGTTTGACGCGCATGGGGTGCGGCCTAGCAGATCCTCACCAAAGGGGCGAGGGGAAAAGCGGATCCCGCGGGGGAATTTCACGACTCACCCCGGCAAGGCCTGCCTCCGTGCGCGGATTTCCGGACGGATCATCGAGGCATCGAATCCCTCCTCCTGATAATGAAGCTCCTCAGGGGACGGGCCAAGCCATTCGCTCCGGCAGGCGCGGAGGGAGAAGTTGCCAGCGGCGGGATCGATTTCCAGAACGCTGAAGAGCGGTTTCACATAGGGGGCGGTGAGGGCGACCCAGGGAAAGGCTTTGGCGAGATCCGCTGGGAGACGTTCTTTTTTGTATTCGCCACCCATCCAGAAATAGGAAGCGGAGTTGAGATGAAGATAGGGGATTTCCCCGATGATCCTTTCGTGGTCGATGTGCCAGTGACCGTTGAAACAGGCGGCGACCTTGCGTTTTCCATCCTCCCTGCGGGCGGCCTCGAGGATGGCCCGGATGGCTTCCTGGTTGTCGATGCAGCTCGGTCGTTCGAGGCTCTGATGGGAGAAAACGAAGGTGGGAAGGGCGGTTTTGGCGAGGTCTTGCTTGAGCCATTCCACCTGATCGGCCGCGATGTGGCTCGGATAGCCGCCTTTCCAACCCGCCGGGCGGTCGTTGGCATCGAGAATGATGAAATGGAATCCAGCCAGATCGAAGGAGTAATAGCGGGACTTCATGCCAAGGAAGGCGACGACATCCTCCCGGGAAAACCCGCCGTCCATCTCATGATTGCCGATCACATGATAGGTGGGACAGGGCAGGGAGTGGAAAAGATCGCGGAATGGCTGGTGGGTGGGTTTGGGCGTGCAGAAATCGCCAAGCTGGATCGCGGCATCAACTTTCTCGGCAGCCATGGCATCCACAAAGGCCCGCAGGCGCGCGTCGGCATCGTGAATGATGTCTTTGTGGACGTCGGAAATCAGGCCGATCTTGAGTTTTTGCGGGTCCGTGGGCCGGGCAGGGAGAGGGTGGACTACCGTGCAAGCGGCAAGGGTGGCGATGAAATGGCGTCGATCGGTCATGCGGTTTTGCGTGAATCAAGGACAGCAGAAGCTCTCCGAGGGGGCACGATTTTTCGACAGAATCCGCCACTTTTTGAGGCTGTTCCTGCAAGAATCCCGTCGGTCACCCCGTCATTGCTGGCCACATGTGGAGGGTTCTCGGTCTTTTGGCGTTCATGGGTTCCGCGATGGCGGTGGAGTGGTCGGTCCCACTTGCGGGGAATGTTTATCGAAGCAGCCCCGGGCCGGGAAGGGTGGCGCTGGGGGAAGAGGGCCTGCAGTGGCGGGACGCGGGGGAGGTTTACTCGGTCTTCGTGCATTTGGACCGCCCGGCGGAGCTGAAAGTGGCCTTGGAGGGCAAATTGCCGGCGCAAGGCAGCGGCTGGCGGGTGGCGGTGAGGGATCAGGTCTTTGAAATCGCCGGCAAACCGGATGCAGGGGAAATGCACGAGCTAGGCAGGGTGGAAGTGACCCAGCCGGGCTACCTGCGGCTGGACCTCTCCGGCACGGGGGCGAGCGGGGCGGGATTCGGCCAGGTGAAGGCGCTGAGGATTTCCTCCGATACCGCCGACCTGAAGCCCAGTTTCGTGAAATCCAACGACGGCAACATGTTCTACTGGGGTCGCCGCGGGCCCTCGGTCCACCTCGGCTACGATTTGCCGGAGGGCCGGGACATCGAGTGGGCCTACAGTGAAATCACCGTGCCGGAAGGCCAGGATCCGATCGGCTCCTACTTCATGGCCAATGGCTTCGGCGAAGGATACTTTGGCATCCAGGTGAAAAGCCCGGTGGAGCGCTGGGTGCTGTTCTCCGTGTGGAGCCCGTTTCATACCGATCGCCCGGCCGAGATCCCGGAGGCCTATCGCATCGTCACGCTGGCCACCGGGCCGGGGGTGAAATCGCAGAACTTCGGCGGCGAGGGATCGGGCGGCCAAAGCTTCCTGATCTATCCATGGGTTGCGGGGAAGACCTATCGATTTCTCACCCGCGTCCAGCCCCACGATGACAATACCACCACTTACACCTCGTGGTTCGGCGACAAGGCGGCGGATGAATGGCGGCTGATGGCGAGCTTTCGTCGGCCGCGCACAAAAACCCATCTCCGCGGATTCCATTCCTTCCTGGAGAATTTCGCTCCGGACTATGGAGCGGTGGAACGTTCTTCCGACCATGGATCGCCCTGGGTTTGTGATACTTCCGGGCAGTGGCATGAAATCACCCGGGCACGTTTCACGGCCGATGGCACAGCAGGCGGCGGCCATCGGCTTGACTATGCCGGCGGCGTGCGCGGCGGACGGTTTTTCATGAAAAATGGCGGGTTCTTCTCGGACCGGGTCCCCTTCAATCAAAGCTTTGAAATTCCCTCGAACCCGGCCACGCGACCGCTGATCGATTTTGCGAAACTGCCGATGAAGTGACGCGGCGTGCTGCCCGGGTTTGACTTTACGCGAGGAAAAAGCCGATCATCATGTCACCGAAATGAAGTGTTCAAGCCACCCATTGCTCGCGCTTGCGGGACTGATCTGCTGCGCGCCGGCCTTTTCCGCGGAGCCGGTGCTGACGGATCTTGGCAAGCTGGCGGCGGCGATCGAATCGAAAGATTTCCCTGCGGCCCAATCCATGCTGGCGGCCGATGTGGTGGTGCTGACGGCACAGGGGCCTGCGGGATTGTTAGGGACCGAGGGCGATGCCCGCACCCGACTGCTGCTGCATTCCGCGCTCAAACGGCTGCCGGTTTCCGCGCTGGCGGATCCGGAGTGGCTGGAATCGAGGCGGGAGTTCATCACCTGGTTGTTCCGGTCCCCGCATCATCTTGAAACGCTCATTGGCGAGCTGCGCCCGGAAGATGATGTCACCCGCGTCCTGGAAGTCTGGGCGGAGTTATGGAAACGGGAGAAAAATGAAAAGTTCCGTGAAGACTATGCCGGACTCGCCCTCGGACTGGCACTGATATACGATCAACCTGACCACGTCCGCACCAAGCAGGGAGCGGAATATGAGGGCAGCATGGATGCGGAGGGGAAATATGACTTCTTCCGCGATGCCTCGGAGGCGGGGAAACTCAAGACCAACGCGAAACAGCTCGTGCCCCGCCAGTGGATCCATGTGGTGGACATCGTGGTCTCCAAGCGCGAAGCGGAATGGACCCATGACAAGGTGAATGGATCGAGGAAGAACTGGGGTGAACATTATGATTCCATCGAATACCTGATGGAGCGCGCGGTGGAGGGGCTCAATCCCTACGAATCCTATATCTTGTCCGAAATCCTCAAGGAGGGCGGCATTTGCCATGATCAGGCCTATTATTCATCTGAAACCGCCAAGGCCTATGGAATCCCCGCGAGTTATATCTCCGGCGTGGGCGACCGCGGCGGTCACGCCTGGCTTGGCTTCATGCCCGAGGATCATGAATGGGCGGTCCATGGCGACCAGGGGATCACCAACGGAAACCTCTATGACGACCAACGCGGCCGGGACATTTCCTACGACCTGTTAGTCCTGGAGGCCGATGCGGATTTTGCCAAGGACCGACGAGTTCCAGCCTTGATGCTGATGGATGCTGCGGCGAGTGCCAAAGACCCGGAAATGGCCATTGCCTGTTTCAAGGCTGCCCGTGCCGCATCGAAGCTTTCGCCCGAACCTTGGCAGGCGGAGTTCCGTTTCCTGCTCGCCACGCGCAAGGACGATGACAAGGCACTCGCCGCCCACCTTGCGGAAGTGGAGAGACGTTTCCGGGATTTCCCTGTGATTGTCGGCATGGTTTCCGACCTCCGCCGCGAACACCTCATGAGCCGGCTTTCGGAAGAAGATCTGGCCAAGGAGCTCGATCAGGAAATTCGCCGGAATCATCGGAAATACGAGGACAAGGGCGACATCGTCGCGAACTCGGTGGCATCGCTCGCCAAAATGCTGGTGGAACGCCGGTCTCCGGAAGGCTTGCGCAAACTCTTCAAGGCCTCATTCCGGCGCTGTGGGGAAGACCTTGAACTGTTCTCGAAGCTCATGGATCGTTATCTCGAATCCACCCGATCCTTCCCGGAAATCCACAAGGACGTGGCTGGGGATCTTGAGGATTTTTATGATCGCTATGCCGATTCCAACTCGGACGAATACTTCCGTGGGATGATGGAAGTAGGCCTGCACAAACGCGTGGCCCAGGCCTACGATGATGCCGGCGAAAAAGACAAGGCCACCTCCCTCCGCAAGAAAATCGCCCGCCGCGAAAAAGGTCTGAAGAAAGACGCCATCTGAAACAGGAGGCGACGCCAGCGCGCGATTTTCGTGTTTGATCTGCTTGGCTTGGAGGGGCGGATCCGCTTGTCTCCGGTGAGCGGATGGCGCGGCGGAATCAAGCGAGAATCGAAGGGACTCTGGAGGAATGGAATGACTCGAGGGGTTTCGGCTGGATCGTCGGTCAGAATCTCCGGCTCTTTGCCCACATTCGGGATTTCTCATCCCGTCACATAAGGCCGAAATCGGGGATGAGGGTCAGTTGCATCCTGAGCCGGGATGCTCAGGGCCGGAAATGCGCCGGGAAAATCCGCATCGAGCGGCAGCGGGATCCGAGTCGGCCGATGCCGATTTTGGACGTGCTCCTGCTGCCTCCGCTTCTGGTTCTGCCTTTGGCATCGATCTGGCTGGTCTCCGGCAGTCCTTGGATCGGTCTCGCGTGGATTTCCATGGCCTCTCTCATGTGCTGGAAAATCCATGGGATCGACAAGCAGGTGGCGGGAAAGGATGGAGCCACGAGGATTTCGGAGAACAACCTACACGGAATCGAACTTCTCGGCGGATGGCCGGGGGGCTTGATGGCGCAGGTCTATCTGAGGCACAAATCGAAGAAGAAATCCTACCAGAAGAACTTCTGGACCATCGTGGGGCTATGGCAGATCGCTGCGATGGCGGTCGCTCTGGTGGTGCCAGGGTGAAACCCATGGCCGCCGGGCGGGGATTTCCTCAGTCTTCCTCGCGCTCGCGAATGAGGGGCAGGGTGGAGGCGACTTGTTCCTTCATTTCCTTGCCGGGCTTGAATTTCACGATGGCACGGGCCGGGATGGGCACGTCTTTCGAGGGGTCCTTCGGGTTGCGGCCGATTTTGGCCTTGGTCTCCTTGACCTGGAAGGCGCCGAAGTTCCGCATGACCACGGAATCGCCTTGGGAAAGGGCATCGGTGATGGAGTCGAGGGTACGCTGGATCACATCGAAGACCTGCTGTTGGGTCAGGCCGGTTTCGTTGCTGATCTTGATGACGAGTTCGCGCTTGGTGATGGTGGCCATGGGTGATGTGTGTGGGAGAGCGTTTCGGGGAGTGCGCGGGGATTGGAGACCACAGGATCGGGCGTTTGTCCCGCGAAAAATCGTCAGGAAGGTGCGGAATCCGTGCCGTCCTGCGCGATTTGTCCGAAAACCTGCGAAGTCGTGCGGAAATGCAGCTTGGCGGCCTTGCCGAGAGCATCGCGGCCGTGGCGGGCGACGAGATCGCGGGCGGCATCGATGACCGCCGAGGAGGCTCCGAGGGGCAGGGCGACGCCGGAGGCCTCAGAGGTTTTGTCCATCCAGTCGATGAAGCGTTCGCGGGCGAGGATGGAGGCGGCGGCGACGGCGGGATCGGACTCGGCCTTGGTGCGTTGATCGAGCTGGATGCTGACTTTCTGGGTTTTCAGGGCGCGTTCGAGGACGTCGGCGCGGGCGAATTGGTCGGAGAGGGCGCGGGGGCAGTGGGGGACTTTTTCGTGAAGGGTGGCTATGGTCCGGGCGTGCCCCCAGGCGAGGAGGCGGTTGATGTTGCCCATCCGAGTGTGGAGTTCGTTGTATTTCTCGGGACCGATGGCGACGGTGGCGTGGATGAGCCCGGGGATGGCGCGGATTTTCGCGGCAAGTTGGCGGATGCGGGTGGCGCTGGAAATGCGTTTCGAATCCATGATGCCGGCATCGCCGAGAGCGCGGGCGATGGCGGCATCGGCATACACGCCGGAAATCACCAGCGGGCCGAAGTAGTCGCCTTTGCCGCTTTCATCGATGCCGAAATGGGGTTCAAAGCGGTCGGGGTGAAGGACCTCCTCGTAGCCGAGTTTCGCTTCGCCGAGGATCTCCGGTTCGAGCAGGAAGCGGACGAAATCCTCGGTTTCCTTTCCCTGGACGAGGACTTTGGGGCCTTTTTCGTAAACGGCCACGTGGAGTTTCCCCTTGGAGGCGGCGAAGAGGGTGTGGGGTTTTTCCACGAATTCGAAGCCGCGCTCTTCGAGCAGCTCGCGGAGGCGTTCGGCCTGATCGCTGCGGAGGGCGGCAGTGTGGGAGTTGACGGGCACGGCGGAAAATTCCGGTTTTCAGGAGCGGGAATCAAGGCAGCTTCAGGGGGTGCTGAAACCTCGATGGGAAAAGGATGCAGTGGAAGATGCCGCGGGATTCCGTGGGGCGGTGGTGAAATGGTTCATGGCGGAGGGCTTGGATTTCCCCTGGCGGCGGACGAGGGACCCCTATGCGGTGCTGGTTTCCGAGGTCATGCTGCAGCAAACCCAGATCGCCACGGTGTTGGGCCGGGGGTATTACGCGCGATTTCTCGATCGCTTTCCGGATTTGCCGACTCTGGCGGCGGCCGGGGATGAGGAATTGCTGAAGGCCTGGGAGGGGCTGGGGTATTATCGGCGGGCGAGATTTCTGCGGGAGGCGGCGCGGGCGGTGATGGAGCGGCATGGCGGGGTGTTTCCCAGCAAGCCTTCCGAGATTCTCGCGCTGCCCGGGGTGGGCCGATACACAGCGGGAGCGGTGGCGAGCTTTGCCTTCGGGCAGGCAGAGCCGATCGTCGATGGCAACATCGCCCGGGTGTTGATGCGGCTGATGGACTGCGAGGACCCCGTGGACGGCCGTGGGATGGCACGGGCTTGGGAATGGGCGGAGGTGCTGGTGGATCCGAAGCACCCGCGCGAGTTCAACTCGGGCTTGATGGAACTGGGGCAGCGGCTGTGCCGACCCGGGGTGCCGGATTGCCTGTCCTGCCCGGTTTCCCGCTGGTGCCGGACGCGGGAGCCTGCGGGGCTGCCGATCAAGGCGAAACGCCATGAGGTCACCGAAGTGGCCGAAACCCTGCTTTTTGCCGAAAGAGACGGCAAGGTCCTGCTCCGCCAACTCGGCGCGGGGCGGCGAGAAGGGATGTGGCGCCTGCCGGAACGCGAGCCGTCCGGGCCACTCCTGTATCAGGCAAAATATGGAATCACGCGGTATCGGGTCACGATGGCGGTGCATGGCTCGCAGAAACCGGTCCGCGCAGGCGACGGGGAGGCATGGCAGGAGCTGGAAAAACTCAAGGATTTGGTCATCCCGCCCGCGGATCGGAGGGCTTTGGATGAATTGCTTGGCTCTTCCGGATGAATTCGCGTGAGCATCCGGGAAAACCCGTGTAGGACTCGCCCGGGATGATCAGCAAGTGGAGATGGTTGGTGGCATCGGGCCTGGTCCTGGTTTTCGCCTCATGTGGGCAAACACCGCCACCGCCGGTGAAGGCACCGCCACCGAGCCAGGAGGTCTATCGGATCGCCGCCCGCCGCTTTGCCGCGATCGTCGTTTCGCCCCGCGAGGACATCGCCGGCTGGCTCGCCAGCGGGATCGGCGGGAGGACGGATGCCGATGGCGGGTCTGCCGCGCCAATCGCGCCAGATGGGTATTTCCTTACGGCCGATCACGTGCTCGCGCGCTCGGAAGGCCGCCACGTGTTTGTGGTTCGTCGCGTGGATGGCCGTCTTCGGGGTTACCCGGCGCGGACGGTGTGGAGGTCGGCGGATCTCGATCTCGCCCTGGTTCATGCCGATCTGGCGACGCCTGAGTTTTACCGTTGGACGCCCTCCAATCGATGGCTGCCGCAAGGCACGCCGGTCATGCATGCCGGCGTGGCGACGGGTTTCCGCGGCGGGTCCGGCAAGCTCGTTTCCCCGCTTCCTCCCATTGCGGGGCTCGGTCGCGGGGTGAAATTCAAGCACGACATCCCGCTGGAGCCCGGAGATAGCGGGGGTCCCGTAGTGGACGCCCAAGGCATGCTCGTCGGGATCAATTCCGCCGTCGAATACCTCATCCCGCTGGAAACCCCGTTTTTCATCGAATCCGAGGCAAACCGACCCAACGTGGCCCGGCTGATGCGCCTGATCGCCGCCGACCGCAACCGCCGGCCTCCGGCCGCCATCGTCCCTTGAGCATGTCCCGTTTCCTTTTCCTCGCCCTCCTCCTGCCCTGGCTTGCGTCATGTGGAAATCGCATGCATTGGACCGAGCGGGCATCGCAGGATCGCATCATGCTGGTGGAGGAGAGTCCGCCCTCACTCGGCCTCAAGCGTCTGGCCTACCAGGCATCCACCCATCCGGACCTCGCCAACTTCCTGCGCCGCCGGGGAAATCCGGATTTCATTGCCGAGACTTCCAGCGATGACCGGCAGTATCTGATCCTCTATTACCTCGGCCGCAAGCAGGCCTTCGCCTGCCGCAGTTGGCGCGGGCAGCCGGAAATCATCGAGTTCGCCGGACCTTACGACATCACTGCCAAGGAAATCGAAATCCTCGAATCCCTCAAACGCGGCGATGTGACGACGACCCGCTCGGGAATCGTCGATGACCGTGTGCTGACTCCTTGATGGCTCGGCTCGCCATAGGATTCATCGGACCACCCGAAGAATTTCGGATTTCTTCCTAAGAACCCACCCTTCGGTCCGTTAGGACCCGGTCTATCGCATGAAAAACGCCGCCTTCCTCGCCACGGTTCCTTTCCTTGCCGCGCCTCTTGCCGCCCAGGATTTCCTCGATCCCCTCGTCGTCACCGCCAGCCGCAGCGCCACCAATGCCTCGGACCTGCCATACACGGTGACTCAGATCGACTCGGATTTCATCCAACAGAACCACCGCCGCACCCTGCCGGACACCCTGCAATACACTCCCGGCGTGCTGGTCCAGCGCACCGCCTACGGCCATGGCTCGCCCTTCATCCGCGGTTTCACCGGGCGGCAGAACCTGCTGCTTGTCGATGGGGTGCGTCTCAACAATTCCACCTGGCGCAGTGGACCGGTCCAGTACTGGAGCACGGTGGATGCCTTCTCGATCGACCGGCTCGAACTCGTGAAAAGCCAGGGCTCGGTGCTCTACGGATCGGACGCCATCGGTGGCACGCTGAACGCATTCACGAAATCCTCGAATTTCCGCGACCGCACTGCCGGGGAGTTCTTCAATACCGGATCCGCCTACTACGAATATCGTACGAATGGCGAGGGGTCCCACCTCGGGCGGGTCGAATCGGCCTTTGGCATCGGCGACCGCTTCGGGGTTTTCCTCGGACTTTCCGCCAAGGAATTCGGCGATATCGAGGATTCGTCCGTCGGCCGCATGCGCGGCACCGGCTATCCCGAGCAGGACATCGATTTCCGCTTCGATTTCGCGCTGAATTCCGACACCACCCTCACGCTGGCCCACCAGTATGTGAATCAGGACAACATCTCACGCTGGCACCGCACGACACTGAATCCCGGCTGGAATCACGATGGCCACATCGCCGCTCCCGGCACCTTCATCTCGAATCTCTACGATCAGGAGCGCTCGCTGACCTATCTGAAAATGACGGGCGAGCCGGAGGGCGAGTTCATCAGCCGCTGGTCGGCCACGCTCAGCTACCAGAACACACAGGATTCGGAGAGCCAGATCCGCACCTTGGTGGACCGACGCCTCGCGGTGATCGATCTCGCCACCTGGGGTTTCGACATCAGCCTCGAATCCGACATCGGCTCCGGCACGCTGGTTTACGGGCTCGACTACTACATGGATGAAGCCCAGTCCGCCGCCTATCGCAATGGAGTCTTCCGCGCGACGGATCGGCCGGTGGCGGATGATGCCTCCTACCATCTGTTAGGGGCCTTCACCCAGTATGAATGGAAACCCAGCGACCGCTATTCGATCACCGGCGGCATCCGCTACACCTATGCCGAAGCAGAGTGGGATTTCTACCGTGCAGCGGGCGGTCCGGCGGTGGATCGCGGTGGATTCGGGGAATGGGATGATTTTTCCGCGAGTCTCCGTGGTCTCGTGAATCTCGATGACCGTTGGTCGGTCTATGGCGGTCTGTCCCAGGCATTCCGCGCGCCGAATCTGAGCGATCTCACCGGCACCACGCTTTCGCTTGCGGGACTCACTGCCCAGGGATCGCCGAATCTGGAAGCCGAGAAATACCTCACGGCAGAAATCGGCACCCGCTACATCGCGGATGATATCAGTTTCTCCCTCGCCGCGTTCCATACCTGGACCAGTGATGCCATCACCAACGTCGTCACCGGACCGACCAGCACCGCGGCGAATGGGCAGGACGGCTTCATTTACGGCTTCGAAGCCGAGGGTGCCTGGCAGTTTGCGCCGGACTGGATGCTCAGCGGCATGATGGCGTGGAACGAAGGCAAGACCGAAACCGCCGCCAATGGCGAACGCTGGATCACCCGCCTGCTCCCCTTCACCAGCTCTGTAGCACTGCGCTGGACCCGGCCTGACGACCGACTTTGGGTCGAGGGCCGGGTTCTCGGTGCCGTGGGCGAAGGACGCATCCACCCCGCCGATCAGGCCGCCGACAACCAACGTATCCCCACCGGCGGCACACCAGGCTACGTCACCGCCTCTCTAACAGCCGGCTACCGGGTCAACGAGCACCTCGAATTGACCACGGCGGTGGAGAACATCTTCGATGCCACCTACCGCAATCACGGTTCAGGCCAGAACGAGCCTGGCCTGAACGGGATCCTGGGTGCGAAGGTGATTTGGTGAGCTTTACTCCGAGAAGATATTGCTGATGCCACCAAGCACCGAGCCCTCGCCACGGCCTTGCGCATACATGCTGGTGATGCGCTGGGCCAGGCGGGCGAAGGGCATGCTCTGCAGCCACACCGTGCCGTGACCTTGAAGCGTGGCGAGGAAAAGACCCTCGCCGCCGAAGACCATCGACTTCAGGTTCCCCGCCCGCTGGATGCTGTAGTCCACCCCCTTGGTGAAGCCGACGAGGCAGCCGGTATCGACGAGCAGTTTCTCGCCCTTCAGCTCTTTTCTAACAACGGTGCCACCGGCGTGGATGAAGGCCATGCCATCGCCATTGAGCTTTTGCAGGATGAAACCCTCACCACCGAAGAGGCCGGTGCCGAGCTTCTGATTGAAGGCGATGCCCACACTCGTGCCCATCGCGGCACAGAGGAAGGCGTCCTTCTGGCAGAGGACTTCATGGCCATGGTCTGTTAGATTCACCGGGACGACGGTGCCCGGGTAGGGCGCGGCGAAGGTGACCCGCTTTTTCCCGGTGCCGCGATTGGTGAAATGAGTCATGAAAAGCGACTCGCCGGTGATCGCCCGTTTGCCGGCGGAGAGCAGCTTGCCCATGAGGCCCTGCTCGGGTGCGGAGCCGTCGCCCATCTTGGTTTCGAAGGTGATGCCGTCGTCCATGTAATTCATCGCTCCGGCTTCAGCGATCACGGTCTCGCCGGGGTCCAGCTCGATCTCGACCATCTGGATGGACTCGCCGATGATTTCATAATCGATCTCATGCGAACGGCGGCCTCCTGTCATGGGTGGCGGACCTCCTGCGGGCAGGGGAGGTGGCGCGCCGGGGCCGGAGAAAAGGTCCGGCAGCACCTTGCCTGCCGGCTCCCATCCGCTCATGCCGCCGGTCCACACGATCGTTTCCCGGCGGATCGCGCCGCCTTCCACGAGCTCGCGCAGGTTCTCTTCATCGGTCTGGGCTTGGCCGCCCCCGCTGGTCGCATAGTGCCACGTTTTCATTGCGGCGGCAGCCTAGCCGAAATGCCTCGCGAGTCAGCCGGAAATTGAGTCCGCCCCGGAAGGGTTCCGAAGATCCGGATTGCCATGATCGGGCGGTGGCGCAAGGTCGGTCCATGCCTGCCGACCTGCTCGCCCTCAGCCGGGAAATCAAGGGAATCGCCGAAACCGGCCTGCGTTATTCGGATGGTGCTTTCGACCGCGAGCGCTACACTCGCCTGCACGAGATCGCCAGCGAACTGCTGCAAGCCCAGATCCCGGATTTCCGCTGGCCGGTGGAACTCGGCTATCCGACCCCGAAGATCGATTCCCGCGCCGCCGTTTTCCGCGATGATGGCCGCCTGCTGCTCGTGCGCGAGCGCTCGAACGGGCTCTGGACCCTGCCCGGCGGCTGGATGGATGCCGGGTCCACGCCCGGAGAAAACGCCGTGCGCGAAGTCCGTGAGGAAAGCGGCTACGAGGTCCGCGCCACGAAACTCGCCGCCATCTGGGACAAGGCCTGCCACGGCCACCCCGCCGAGCCGGAATACACCTACAAATGCCTTTTCCTCTGCGAGCTGTTAGGCGGCGAGGAAAGGCTTTCGCATGAAATCTCCGAGATCGGCTGGTTCGACCCCGCGGAGCTGCCGGAGATGTGCCCGCACCGCGCCTCGCCGGAATACGTGGCGCTGGCCTGCCGGCATCATGCCGATCCCACCCTGCCCACCGAGTGGGACTGAATGCCGCCGCTTGCATCGCGCGGGATGCCGCCTTCATTTTCCCCCAAGGGCATGCGGAAGATCATCCACATCGATATGGACTGCTTCTACGCGGCCATCGAGGAACGCGAAAACCCCGAGCTGCGCGGCAAGCCGGTGGGCGTGGGCGGTGGTTCACGTCGCGGCGTGCTCACCACCGCGAACTACGAGGCGCGGAAGTACGGTTGTCGTAGTGCCATGCCGGTCTTCAAAGCCCGCGAACTCTGCCCGCACCTCATCCTCGTGCCGGTCCGCTTCGACCTCTACCGCGCCGAGTCCGCACGCATCCGGGCGATCTTCGGCCGTTTTACCGAAAAGATCGAGCCGCTGTCACTCGATGAGGCTTACCTCGATGTCTCGCATCTTCACAGCAGCGGTGCGGCCATCGCCCGGGAAATCCGCGCGCAGATCCGTGAGGAAACCGGGCTCACGGCATCGGCCGGGATCGGGCCTAACAAGTTGATCGCGAAGATCGCCTCGGACTGGAACAAACCGGATGGGCAGCACGAGGTCCGGGCGGAGGATGTGGAGGATTTCATGAGCGCCCTGCCGGTGGGACGGCTGTGGGGCATCGGCCCGAAAATGCGCGGCAAGCTCGAAGCCATGGGCATCCGCACCTGCGGCGAACTGCGGGCAATGGACAAGATCGATCTCGCCCGCCGCTTCGGCACCTGGGGGCTGGAACTCCACGCCCTCGCGAGGGGCGAGGACGACCGCGAAGTCAGCATCGACCGCATCCGCAAGTCGGTCTCCTGCGAACACACCTTCACCGAAAACATCCTCACGCTCGAAGCCTTGCGGCCGCAGTTGCTGGCGATGATCGATGAAGTCCGCGAGGATGTGGAACGCCGCCATGCCGATCGGGTGATCCGCTCGCTGGTGGTGAAAATGAAGTTTGCCGATTTCACCCGCACCACCGCCGAGCGCGCGCATCCGGAACTCGATGCCGGAGTTTATGCCGAGCTGTTAGAAGAGGCATGGAAACGCGGGGCCAACCGTCCGGTCCGCCTGCTCGGTGCCGGGGTGCGCTTCCGGGATCCCGACGATGGCATCCAGCCGGAACTCTTCGATTCCGCGGGCTTGTGAGATGGGCGGGCTCATGCATGATCGCTGCGCACCTGCCCGTGATGCCGGACGAATCCGCCACAACCTTGAAACCCGAACTGCGCGACAAGCTCGCCCGCGGTCTCGCTCTGTTTGATTTCGATGGCACGCTGCTCCCCTGGGATACGCAGGTGGTTTTTGCCAATCATGTCTTGAAGCGCGAACCGGCACGGCGGCTTTATCTTGCGGTTTTCGCGGCGCTTTCGCCGGCAGCGGGCATCCTTGGCGATGAAGGGATGAAGCGGGTTTTCCTCAGCTACCTGTGGAAAGCCAGTCCCGCGCAAGTCCGCGAGTGGGCGCGCGAGTGGGTCGCATCGTGGTTGCCTGGCCAGATCCATCCGGAAGTGCGGGAGGCGCTCGACCATCACCGCGCTGCCGGCCATCTGACCGTCCTGGCTTCGGCGAGTCCGGATTTCTATGTGACGGAGGTGGGCCGTCACCTCGGCTTCGATCTCGCCCTCGGCACCCCGGTGGACATCGCCGGACCGCCCCGGCTTTTTCCGGATCTGGTGAATCACAAGGGCGGGGAGAAAGTACGACGTTTATCGGAGATCATCGGCCCGCCACCGCCGCAGGGCTGGGAGGGAAGCCATGGCTACACCGATAGCTGTGCCGACCTGCCGATGATGTTCGCCTGCCGCGCGGGCACGGTGGTGAATCCATCCCCACGGCTCGCCGGGATCGCCACGGAGCGGGCCTGGCGCATCCTGCGGCCGCCGGTGCCGTGGAAATCGCGCCTCGACAAGATTTCGCACATCCTGCGATTTGCTGCCGGGATCCACCCATAATCTGGCCATGCCGGACCCGGCATGATCCCCTGCGGCCGTGAAAGCGATCTGGTCCGCGCTGGGATTGGTGGCTGCCATCACGGTGGCCAAAGGTAACGAGGGAGATTGGTGCAAGGCGATCCCGTGGGACATCGGTCAGGTTCCGGTGGATGCCGAATCGCCCTGGCTGCAATCCCTCCGTTTCGGTGCCTACATCCACCTTCAGGCTGCGGGTGTCGATGGCCGAGCCGCCAACCGGGATTTCCACTACGACAACCTGCTCGATGTCCGCCGCACCCGCTTGACGATGTCGGCACAGGCCATCAAGGCGCTGAATCTGAGTGTGCATGCCAACATGGACGAGGACCAGGGTGGCACCGGCGGAGGCGTGGAGTTCGATTACATCAGCCTCTTCACCGCCTATGTCGAACTCGATCTCACCAAGTGGATCACCGACACAGGCTTCAAGAAGATCGCTTTTGGCTACGGCAAAAGAAAACTCATCGAGCTGAATGAAGAGGATGAAACCTCGATCAATTTGATCCTCACGCCGGAGCGCTCGACGCTTTCGAATTTCGTGGTCCCCTTCCGCGCGGGCGGCGGCACGACCGGGGCGTGGACGACGGTGGGCTGGGGGAATGAATCGGTTTCCATCGGGGTCTTCAGTTCGGACACCAGCCCGGAATTCGGCACCTGGGATGATGGCACCCTGCTCGTCGGAGCGTGGCGTCATGATTTCGCGAAATCCTGGGGCGTGGACGAGGCGATCCTTTCGATCGGCGGGGCGATTCAGGATGTGAAGGCCGGCGACGAAGCCTATTCGGCCTGGGAATGGGTGGTAACGCCGTGGTTGCGGATGCGCAAGGGTCCATGGGAACTGCGTGTCAGCGGCGTCTATGGCGAGTTGGAAGGTCCGGACAAAACGACCGGCGGGCCATTCGGCGGCGTCACGGTCATGCCAGCTTATTGGATGGTGAAGGACAAGTTCCAGTGGGTGGCGAGATATGCCGTCATGTCATCGGACGCCGCCCGCGGCCTGCAACTCAACGGCCGCTACGCCCGCGAAGCGGGAAATCCTGCCAATGAAGGCATCCCATCCCTCGCAGCAGGACGCGGGGATTTCCACCAGTCCGTCTATGGTGGCTTCGTCTGGTGGCCCTGCCCGAAACACTGGAGCGTCCTGGGCGGCGTGGAATGGGAACAGCTCAGCTCGCAATCGGTGAACGTCTATCGCGGCACCACCCTGTGGCTCTGCACCCGTGTGGTTTTCTAACAGAAACGGCAGCGGAATCAAAAAAGCAGCTTGCCCTCCGCCTCGGAGGACGCGGCACCAGGGGCGGGGCGGGCAAGGAGAAGATCGATGCCGGTCAGTTCGTCCAGGGTCGGGACAATCTCGCCATCCAGAACCCCGCGCAACCAGCGCGACCAGTGTTCGACGCCTCCGCCTTCCTGACGATCGAGGATGAGTGCCAGTTCGCTCAGCCGCCCGCTCGGAGCCAACTGCTTGCGCGTGCGGCGCAGCCAGCTATCGAGAAATGGTCGGTCAGGTCGCCCGTTCAGCACGCCACGAAGCTAGCACGAGCCTGCGGCGTGGCAAGCCACGGCTACACGGATCTCACCTGCGCCACCGCCATGGCGGCGATGCCTTCCCGGCGGCCGATCGCGCCAAGCATTTCATTCGTGGTCGCCTTGATGCCCACCCGCTCCGCAGGCAGACCGAGCGCGCGACCGATGTTTTCCTGCATGGCCGTGCGATGCGGCAGAATCTTCGGCGCTTCGGCGATCAGCGTGGCATCGACGTTCACCAACTCATATCCCTGCTCACGGATGAGGGCCGCAGCCTTCTCCAGAATGCGCAGCGAGGAAATGTCCTTGCAGTCCGGATCGCCCGGCGGGAACCAGTGGCCGATGTCCGGCAAACCGAGCGAGCCCAGCACGGCATCGGCAATGGCATGACTGAGCACGTCGGCATCCGAATGACCATCGAGCCCGTGCGAATGGGCGATTTCCACCCCGCCCAGCACCAGAGGCCGGCCTTCCTTGAAACGATGGATGTCGTAGCCGAGTCCGATCATGGCCGCGTGATGTTGTTAGAGAATTTCCTCGATCGGGATCAACCCGTTGGTGGCGACGATGGACCAGGAATCGGCATGATCCGGGTTTTCCTCGAGGTTCACCTTGCCGCCCGCCGCCTCCACCAGCAATTTTCCGGCAGCGATGTCCCACAGGGAAATGCGGGACTCGACGTAGGCATCCAGCCGGCCGCTGGCAATGTAGGCGAGCCCGAGAGCCGCGCTGCCCATCATGCGCATCTTGCGGGCGCGGATCGAAGCCTTGCGGAACCGCTCGAGGCCGACGCGCAGGGCTTCCTCATCCTTGCCACAGCCGACGAAAAGCGCGCACTCCTCGAGTTTCGCACGTTTCGAGCAGGAAATCGGACGGCCATTGAGCATCGGTTGGCCTCCTTTTTCCACCGTCCACGTGTCACCGATGATCGGATCGTGAATGACTCCCAGCACCACCTCACCCTCCACGCGCAGCGCGATCGACACGCAGAAGTGCGGGATGCCGTAGTAGAAATTCACCGTGCCATCGATGGGATCGACGATCCACTGGCGGCTCGAGTCCGGATTCCCGCCGATTCCTTCCTCGCCATAAAGCGCGTCGCCAGGCCGGGCACCGAGGAGGATGCCTTCGATGAGATGCTGCGACTCCTTGTCGAGCGCGAGCTTGATGTCGTGGTGGGTGGCTTCATCGACGGCGGCATCGGAGCCGAAGTTTTCCTTGAGAAGTTTTCCTGCCTCCAGGGCAGCATGGACGGTGAGTTCGAGGTCGGTCACGGGGCGGAGCTTGGGGTCACGTGGTGCATGCTTCCAAGTTCCAATTTCCCGATGTCTCACGCGCTTCGGGAGAAAGGGAAAGGCCAGGAACGGATTGCGCCGGGAGTTGGGGGGCTTACCGGGTGACCTCGGTGCCGATTCCGCCGTCCGTGAAGATTTCCAGCAGCAACGCGTGAGGCAATCGTCCATCAACAAAGTGGACCTTGCGCACGCCGGCATTGAGCGCATCCAGGGCACTGCGGATCTTCGGAATCATTCCACCGGAAATCGTTCCGTCGGCCATCATCGCATCGGCCTGCTCGCGATTCACGGAATGAATGAGCGTGGAGGGATCGGATGGATCCTTCATGAGCCCCGGTACGTCAGAGAGATAAACCAGCTTCGTGACCCGCAATTCCTTGGCGAGCGCCGCGGCGGCAAGGTCGGCGTTGATGTTCAGCGGTCGGCCCGTCGCAAGCTCCGCAGCCAGCGGCGAAATCACGGGCACGATCCCGGCCCGATGGGCGGTTTCCATGTTTCCCAATTGGCAGCCGACGACCTCGCCCACCCGCCCGATGTCCACGGCGGTGCCATGGGCATCGATGACGCGCATTTTCTCCCCCAGGAAAACGTCTGTGCCTGGAATCCCGGTGGCCTTGCCGCCGAATTCGCGGATCATCTGCACCAGCCCGGGATTGATTTCGTTGGAGAGAACTTTCTCGACGATGCCGATCGCCTCATCGCTGGTCTTGCGGAAACCGCTCACGAACTCGGCATCGAGCCCGGCATCCTTCATCGCGGCGGAGATCGCCTTGCCGCCTCCGTGGACGATGATCGGATTGATGCCCGCCACTTCCATGAAGACGATGTCCCGCATGACCTTGCGGACAAGTTCCGGGTCCTCCATGGCGGATCCGCCCATTTTGATCAGGAAAGTCTTTCCGCGAAAGGCCTGAAGGTAGGGCAGGGCTTCGATCAGGGCTTCGGCTTTATCGATGGGGTGCTGGAGGCTCATGGGCGACGGCGGGAGACTAGCGAAATCGTCCGCTCAGGGGAAAGGGAAAGTCGGCCAGCCGCACCAGACCGCAACCGGATGCTGCTCATCCACGTTTTCTTTCCTTGGCGTATGCGGCTTCATCACGGTGAATCCTCCCCGGAAACAAGAATGAAGGAAACCCTTGCCGAGCTGGAACGCTGGGCGGCCGATGTCATCTTCGGCCGCGCTCGGGGTTTCCGTGCCGGGATGACGAGGCTGGCGATGAGCTTGCTCGCCGTCGTCTTCCGCGGTCTCGTGGCTCTGCGCCTGATGATTTTCCGCAAACGTTGGAAACAGCAGGCTCATCTTGGCACTCAAGTCATTTCGATTGGCAACATCACCGTTGGTGGCACCGGCAAGACCCCCGTTACGGAAATGCTCGCCCGAACCCTCCGCGATCGTGGTCGCCAAGTCGCCATTCTTTCGCGCGGTTACAAAAGCCGGAGACTCAAAGAGCCGCAAAAATGGAAAGATCGCGACGGGCGTGTCGTCCCGGGGGAGGAAATGCCCAAGGTCGTTTCCGATGGGCGGGCTCTCCTGCTCGATTCGAAATTCGCGGGAGATGAGCCCTTCATGCTGGCAAGGAATCTGGATGGCGTTTCGGTTGTCGTGGACAAGGATCGTGTCAAGGGAGGTCGCTTCGCGGTCAAACATCTTTCCGCCGACACACTGATTCTCGATGATGGCCTGCAGTATCTCAAACTTGCCCACGGCAATGATATCGTTTTGATCGATCGCACCGCCCCTTACGGAACCGGACATCTGCTGCCTCGCGGCACTCTCCGCGAGCCTCCCTCGAACTTGATTCGCGCGAGTTACATTCTTCTCACAAAGTGTGACAATTCTCCGAACGATGCCCTGATTGAAGAGATTCGCCGACACAATCGGCACGCTCCCATCATTGAATGCGCCCACGGCCCGAGATATGTTGAAGAGTTGTTCACGGCCAAAAGACAGGGCTTGGAATTCCTGCGCGACAAATGGGTGGCGGCGATTTCAGGCATCGCGGTCCCGGAGAGCTTTGAGCGCAGTCTCGAATCTCTCGGTGCAAGAGTGGAGATCCGAAAACATTTTCCCGACCATTATCGTTTCAACCGTCAGGAAATTGAAGGTTTTCTCAATCGCTGTGTGGAGCGTGACATGGAACTGGTAGTCACAACCGAAAAGGACGCAGTGAGATTCCCGCGTCCGAAAGAGTTGGAAGTTCCCATCTGGTTTCTCCGGATCGAGGTCGAGATTCTCCGCGGAAAAGAGGATTGGGAGGAAATGATCGATCGTTTTTGCCACCCTCACGCTCCCGGGGATCCCATCCTCAGGTTCCGTGATGCCTATGCGAGTTGATAGAATCTGTTAGGATAGGAAGATGGCGTCGAAAGTCATGCTTCACACCACATCCTTCTTCAGATCTCGGGCGGTCCAGATTTCGCCTTCGAGGGCTTGGAGGGCGCCGCGGGGTTTGCGGGCTCCAGTGCGGCGCTGCGGGCCGAAGTAGTCGCGTGAACTTCGAAAGACCTCATCGACGAATTCACGGCCGCCGATGACCGAGCCATCGGTGAAATGGCGCACGCGATGACGGATGATTTGTGAAATCCGA
>JALOTY010000119.1 GCA_025457665.1 Akkermansiaceae bacterium
GTTCATCAGCGCTCCACGGAAATTCATCAGACATCAGCGGGGAACGCCCCATCATCCGGACCCTCAATACTTGATCCCTTTCCACAAACCCCAACGGCACGATGAATCGAATTCTGTGGATCACCCTTGTCAGCGTCATTCTTGTGGTTTCAATCGGTTTTTTCGCTCCCATTCAATTTGCCACATCCAAATCAAGGCCGCTTTACGGGAATTTTGATATCGGGATCCGTTGCATGGGGGGACATGAGACTTTTCTCTATCTCGATGAAGCTCACGCCTACTACCACTGCCCTGGGCATCGGGACATGAAAGCGATGGGCCGGATCGTCCGCTCGAAGGATTCACTCGTGATTTTCCGCCTTCGGGATAACACGGCGTGGCTGAGGGTGGACCACGACGGAAACCGTCATCGGGTCACTTCGATGGATAAGGGATGGTCTGAAGAATTCAAGCAGGTCTCCAATCCTTGGAGAACCTGGCTGCCACGATTGCTACCCAAGCATTAGAGCGCTCGCAAGGGCACTTGACACCCGGAGGCGCCATCCAAAGCCCGCTGGGCCCCGCCGGGTCGGAGGAGAAGGGGGTATGGATCCCTTCAGTCGATGATTGACCCCTCTGGGAGATCGATCATTTTACGCACGCGTGCCGTCGTGGTTGCGAGGGTGACGGCCTGAATCCCCCTCGAAATTTCTCCCATGAAACTCAGCATTCTCGTTGTGATCGTCCTTCGCTTGTTCGCCATCACCTGGGCGGTTCGCGGCGGCATCGGATTACTCACTGCGCTGGGCACCGCCCAGACCTTCCATTCATCCCCGCTCGGAAGAGTGCTTGAAACCTCGATGATGTTTGCCGTTCCGGCAGCTTACGTCTTTCTTGCCTTTGTCGCCTGGGTTTTCGCCGAGGCCATCTCCCGCCGAGTGGTCGGCGCAGTGGATGTCGATCTCGGTCTCTCCCAGGTCACTGCCGAAAATCTCTACGCCCTCGGATTTCTCGGAATCGGTCTCCATTACTCGCTCGCCAATCTTGCAACCTCGATCCACTGGCTGCACTACATCGTGGTCCATCGTGCAGGCCAGAGCGTGATCGATGGCCGTGACGGGCACTCGCTCTACGATGTGACGTCCTCGCTCATCCCGTGCGTTGCCGGCACGGTAATCGCCATGCTTTCGCCGAAGCTCGGCAGAAGGCTTGCTCGCTCCATCGATCGCCTCGAGAAAAGACATCCCGGGCAGTCCGTCAGCGGCGAAACGACCTCCTCCGAAGAATCGGGCCCCGATCGCGACTAGAAAATCCTTCTGACCGGTCAGGACCTGCCTCGACATCAGCAACCGATTCCGCCATTGCTCCCCCCCATGATTCCCGATTGGAACCCCTTGCTTGAAACCCCGCTGCTCGGAGCGCTTTTGGCACTCAAGCCCTCGAGCTACATCGTTCGGCTGGGTTTGGCCGTCATTGCTTTTGGAGCGGCGATCAATGTCGATAAGGTGGTCGCACGGGTGATCGGTTTCGTGTGGCTGCTTTTGACCGGAGCAGGCCTGCTGCTCGTCGGGATTCAAAACGGCACGGTTCTCGACATGCTGTTAGGCATCGTCGCTCTGGCTGCCGCCGGCTACTCCTGGTGGTTCACCCGCTCGTAAGTCCCGCCGGAACGTCGAATGCGGTTGAGCCGGTCTCTTGGCACGCCCTTCGCTTCCCCAATGATCCGTCTTGTCCACCCCCACCCTGCTGGTCCATATTCTCCTCAGATGCCCGCACCCGCCCTCCGCCGCCTGCTTGATGAAATCGGTCCCGTCGATGCCACCGGCGTCGAGGAACGCGTTGCCAAATACGCCACCCGCTCGATCAAGAAAAAGTCCAAGATCTTCGGCCTGAAGCTTGCCGTATCGATGGTCGATCTCACCACGCTTGAAGGCAAGGACACCGCTGGAAAGGTGGCATCGCTGTGCCAGAAGGCGCTCCGACCCCACGATGCAGGCGATGTCCCGCAGGTGGCCGCCGTCTGTGTTTACCCGGCCATGGTGAAGCACGCCGCGAAACACGTGAAAGGCACGGGCGTCCGCATCGCCTCGGTGGCCACCGCCTTTCCTTCGGGCCAAGCGCCGCTCAGAACCCGCCTTGCCGAGGTGAAGCAGGCCGTGGCCGATGGTGCCGATGAGATCGACATGGTCATCAATCGCGGTGCCTTCCTTTCCGGGAGCTTTGCCGAAATGCAGGATGAAATCGCCGCCGTGGTCGAAGCCTGTGGCGAGGCGACCCTGAAGGTCATCCTCGAAACCTCCGAACTCGAAACCTACGACAACATCCGCGCCGCCTCCTTCCTGTCGATGCGGGTGATCCGCCCCGGCGACTTCATCAAGACCTCCACCGGCAAGACCTCTGCGAACGCCACTCTGGGCAACCAGCAGGTCATGCTCGATGCCATCCGCGACTTCTACCTCCAGACCGGCACGGAAATCGCCATGAAACCCGCCGGCGGCATCAAGACCGCCAAGCAGGCCTTGCAATTCCTCATCGCGGTCAAGGAAACCCTTGGCGACCGCTGGCTGAACAACAGCCGCTACCGCTTCGGAGCCTCCTCCCTCCTCAACGACCTCCTGCGCCAACTCGAAACCCAACGCACCGGTGCCTACCAAGCGCCCTGGACTTTCACCGAAGACTCGGGCGGATACTAGGGCTAGCAGGAAGGGCCAAGTTCCAAAGAACAGCCTGGTAAAGACAGAAGACTCCAAGACACAAGACACAAGACCGGAGAAACAGCCAGCGCTACGCGCGAAGCATCCTCTCCCATCAGTTATCTACCATCTAACATCCACCATCCAAGACCGGCTGTTCTCCTTCGTTGTTGAATCTCCATCCCATCCATCCCGGTCCAAAAACCTCTCCCGTCATGCCTGCCAAATCACCCCGCTCGAAATCCCAAGCCCGCGAACTCCTCTTCGGCGATCTCTGGGAGTTCGATCCCGCACCGGAATCCGCACCGGCTTTCATCGATGATCGCTATCGGCTTTTCATCGATGGCAAACACAGCGCCCCGAGATCGAAGAAATACTTCGATTCGATTTCCCCGCGGGATGGCAAAAAGCTCGCCGAGATTCCCGTGGCGAACGCCGCCGACGTGGATGCCGCCTACCAGGCTGCCGCCAAGGCTTTCAAGTCCTGGAGCAAACTCCCCGGTGCCGAGCGCGGCAAATATCTCTTCCGCATCGCCCGGCTGCTGCAGGACCGGTCCCGCGAATTCGCCGTGGCGGAAACCCTCGATGGCGGAAAACCGATCAAGGAATCCCGCGACTTCGATCTGCCGATGGCCGCCGCGCATTTCTTCTATCATGCCGGCTGGGCGGACAAGCTCGACTACGTGGCCCCAGGCCGCAGATTGAATCCGCTGGGAGTCATCGGGCAGGTGATCCCATGGAATTTCCCGCTGCTCATGCTGGCCTGGAAGATCGCGCCGGCGCTGGCTACGGGAAACACCGTCGTTCTCAAACCCGCGGAAACCACCTCGATCACCGCCCTCAAATTCGCCACCCTGCTCGAACAGGCCGGCCTGCCACCCGGCGTGGTGAACATCGTCACCGGCGCGGGTGAAACGGGTGCCGCCGTGGTCAACCACCCGCTCGCCGCCAAGATCGCTTTCACCGGCTCCACCGAGGTCGGGAAAATCATCCAACGCTCGCTCGCCGGCACCGGAAAAAAACTCACGCTCGAACTCGGCGGCAAGGCGGCCAACATCGTCTTCGATGACGCCCCGCTCGACCAAGCCGTCGAAGGCATCATCAACGGCATCTTTTTCAACCAAGGCCACGTCTGCTGCGCCGGATCCCGTCTGCTCGTGCAGGAAGGCATCGAAACGGAAATCATCGCCCGCCTGAAACGCCGCCTCGCCACCCTCCGCACCGGCGATCCGCTCGACAAGAACACCGACATCGGCGCGATCAACTCCGCCGAGCAGCTCGGCCGCATCCGGGAACTCGTGCAAAGCGGGATCGATGAAGGCGCGGAGATCCATCAAAGCTCCTGCCAGCTTCCGAAGCAGGGCTTCTATCACGCCCCCACCCTCTTCACCGGCGTCGCCCAGAGCCACCGCATCGCCCGCGAGGAAATCTTCGGCCCCGTGCTCTCCATCATGAGCTTCCGCACGCCCGAAGAGGCGATCGAAAAAGCCAACAATACCTGCTACGGCCTCAGCGCCGGGGTCTGGACCGACAAGGGCTCCAAAATCCTCATGATGGCCTCCCGCCTCAAAGCCGGGGTCGTGTGGGCGAATACCTACAACAAGTTCGATCCCTCCTCCCCCTTCGGCGGATACAAGGAATCCGGCTTCGGCCGCGAAGGCGGGAAACACGGCCTGCTCGACTACGCCTCGCTCGCCCCCCTCGATATCACCCGCTAATCTTTCTTCCCACCCACCATGTCCCTGCCCATCACCAAGACCCCGAAATGTTACGTCGGCGGCGCTTTCATCCGCTCCGAGTCCGGACGCATCTACGAGATCCATCGTAGTTCCGGGGAGTTTCTCGCCAACATTCCCCTCTGCTCCCGCAAGGACCTGCGCAATGCCGTGGAAGCCGCGGCCAAGGGCGGTGCCGGCTGGGCGAAGCGCTCGCCCTACAACCGCGCCCAGATCCTCTACCGCCTCGCGGAAATGCTCGAATCCCGCGCCGCCGAAATGGCCGCTGTCACCAGCACCGAGGAAACCCGCGCCAGCATCGATCGCATCGTCCACTTCGCCGGCTGGGCGGACAAATACGAGCAAGTCCTCGGCAGTGTGAATCCGGTCGCCAGTTCGCATTTCAATTTCACCGTCACCGAGCCCGTCGGCATCGTCGGCATCCTCGCCCCGGAGGAAAGCCCGCTGCTCGCCCTGCTCACCCTCATCCTCCCCGCCATCACCGCCGGCAACAGCGTCGTCGCCCTGGCCTCGAAATCCCGACCCTACCCCAGCATTCTGTTAGGCGAAATGCTCGCGGTGTCCGACCTGCCCGGCGGCGTCATCAATCTCCTCACTGGCGACCGCGCCGAACTCCTCGCCACCTTCGCGACCCATGAGCACCTCCGCGCGCTTGCCGC
Organism: Akkermansiaceae bacterium; assembly: GCA_025457665.1. GTDB lineage: Bacteria > Verrucomicrobiota > Verrucomicrobiia > Verrucomicrobiales > Akkermansiaceae > Haloferula. Next base: position 5,068 of record JALOTY010000119.1, read on the forward strand.
CACCGCCGATACCTCAGAAGCGACAGCCTTGCAGAAAGGCGCGGCGGATTCGGTGAAACGGGTGGTGATTCACGATCCGAAGACCGACTGGTTCTCTGCCGCTCACGATTCGCCCTACGCCATCCGCGATTTCACCGAGGCGAAGACGGTCTGGCATCCCATCGGGAGCTGAAAATCCATCAAGGCACGGCTGTTTCCAAGGATTCCGATTTCCACCAGGCGACCAAAAAAGGGGCCGCTTCCCGCGCCGCAGGAAAAACCTCTGCACCCACTTCCCCAGCCCAGTCGACCACGGCCGATGCTTCATCGTCCCCGCCCGGATGGCCCGGGTAGCACACCACCGTCAGCACACCTCCCGGACGCAGGACTCCCCGGGCCGCCTCCAGCGCCACAAGGGTTTCGTCTTTGCGGGTGATGACCTCGTGGTCGGCACCCGGCAGGTATCCCAGATTGAACATCACCGCGCCGACTCCTCCCGCGACCCGATCCGCCAGCAGCGCATGGCTCTCCTGGAAAAACTCCACCCGTCCGGCCAAGCCCGCCGCTTCGATCCGGGCGCGGGCGGATTCAATGGCGACGGCCTGGAGATCGATCGCGATCACCCTCCCCGCTGCCCCCACCAGCCCGGCCAGGAAGAGCGTATCATGGCCATTTCCCGCCGTGGCATCCACTGACAGATCGCCCTCGCGCAGCACCTCCGCCACCACTTCATGCGCCCTCGCGGTCGCCCGTTTCGTCATCACCCCGCCATCATGCCTTGAATCCGGGAACTTGACACTTGAATCCTCCGCGATTTCCGCCAGCCTCCGCCCCCACTCCGGAGGCAAACGTCCCCGGAACCCAGTAAAACGACGACTACCATGGCCGCCAAGATCTACACCAACAAGGACGCCTCCCTGACACCCCTGAAGAAGAAGACGCTCGCCGTCATCGGCTTCGGCTCCCAGGGCCATGCCCATGCCCTCAACCTCAAGGACAGCGGCCTCAAGGTCGTCATCGGTCTCTACAAGAAATCGAAGTCCCGCGAAGTCGCCAAGAAGCTCGGCTTCGAAGTCATGGACACCGCCGATGCCGTGAAGGCCGCCGATGTCATCTTCATCGCCGTCCCTGACACCGCGATTCCCGACGTTTACGCCAAGGACATCGCGCCCAATCTTTCCAAGGGCAAGACCCTCCTCTTCTCCCACGGCTTCGCCGTTCTTTTCGGCGGCCTGAAGGTGCCGAAGGACATCGATGTCATCCTCGTCGCCCCCAAGGGCCCCGGCCACACCGTCCGTTCGCAGTTTGTCGATGGCAAGGGCGTTCCCGGCCTCATCGCCGTCGAGCAGAACAGCAGCGGCAAGGCCAAGGAAACCGCCCTCTCCTGGGCCCGCGGCATCGGTGCCACCCGCGCCGGGGTTTTCGAAACGAATTTCCGCGAGGAAACCGTGACCGACCTCTTCGGCGAACAATGCGTGCTTTGCGGCGGTGCCTCCGCCCTCGTCAAGGCCGGCTTCGAAGTCCTCGTGGAAGCCGGATACCAGCCGGAAATGGCTTATTTCGAGTGCCTCCACGAACTGAAGCTCATCGTCGACCTCATGAACGAGTCCGGTCTCGCCGGCATGCGTTTCTCGATCTCCGAAACCGCCGAGTGGGGTGACGTCAGCGTCGGCCCGAAGATCATCGATGCCTCCGTCAAGAAGCGCATGGCCAAGCAGCTCAAGGACATCGAAAACGGCAAGTTCGCCAAGGACTGGATCGCCGAATACAAGAACGGCTACCCACGCTTCAACAAGATCCGCAAGGACGAAGCCGCCCACCAGATCGAGAAGGTCGGTGAAAAGCTCCGTTCGACCATGAGCTGGATCAAGCAGAAGAAACTCAAGAAGGGCGCCGCCCAGGCGAGCTTCATTTCTTCCTCGAAGTGATTCCCTGAACTTTCCCTCATCGGCCCGTGTCTCCTCCCGAGGCACGGGCCGTTTTCATTTCCCTCTGCCGATCCCCCCCGAGAGCCTTGGCGCATGTCGCGATTTTACCGGGATTTGTCGGAGATTTGCGACGAGTCGAAATCCCGCCCCTGATATCCCTCGAAATCCCGCAAAATCCTTGGATTTTCCGTCAGTTCCGACAGATCCGAAAGGGACGATCCGTTCCCGGGACCTGCACAGACAACGAGGAGGCTTGCCAAAGGTCGGTCCCACTCGTTAGAAGCGCCTCCACCACTCCATCCACGAACCCATGACTGCATCTCCATCATCTGGCGACAACGCGATCGCCCCGAATGCCAACCGGCTCCTTTGGGCCGGATTCACCGCCATCCTCGCCGCAGGAGTCGGCTTCGGCGTCCGGGGAGGCCTCTTCGGCACCTGGGAAACCGCCTTCAACCTCAATGGTGCCCAACTCGGGGCCATCAGTCTCGGAGCAGGCTTCATCAGCTTCTGCTTCGGGATCATCATCGGCGGCATCATCGTTGATAAGATCGGCTACGGCAAACTGGTCTTCGCCGCCTTCCTCCTCCACGTGCTTTCCGCCTTCGTGACCTTCGCCGCCAAGCCCGGCATGTCGAGCGAGACCGCCTACCTCTTCCTCTACTGGGGCACCTTCCTTTTCGGTCTGGCAAACGGCACGCTCGAAGCGGTGGCCAACCCGCTGGTCGCCACCCTTTTCCCGAAAAACCGAACCCACTACCTGAACATCCTCCACGCCTCCTGGCCTCTGGGCATGGTATTCGGCGGTCTGATCGGCTGGACCCTTGGCTCCGGTGAAAATGCCTGGGACTGGAAATGGCAGTTGGCCCTCTACCTCGTGCCTACCTTGGCCTATGGCGTCATGTTCTTCGGTCAGAAGTACCCGAAGTCGGAAGCTTCGGCCAAGGGCCTCAAACTGGGCGAAATGTTCAAGGATGTCGGCATCCTGGGAACTCTCATCGTTTCCGTCATGCTCTTCTTCTTCCTCCGCCGCGACTTCTTCGGCGGCCTGATCGGCCTCGATGCCGCGCCTGCCAACATCCTGTCGGCTCTCGTCTCCCTCGGCTTGCTCGGCTGGGTTGCCACCATCACGAAGTTCTCGATCGGTCACTGGCTGATCTTTGTCCTCTTCATCACGCACGCCATGGTGGGTAGCGTCGAACTCGGAACCGATGGCTGGATCCAGAACATCACCGGCACCCTTTTGAACCCCGAACAAGGCAAGATCCTCTTCGTCTTCACCTCACTCGTGATGTTCGGCCTGCGCTTCTGCGCCCACTTCATCGAGAGCAAGCTCAAGGTCTCGCCGATCGGACTGCTCCTGATCTGCTCCATCCTCGCTGTGGCCGGCTTGAACCTTGTCAGCGCCATTCACTCTTTTGGTGCCGCCTTCGGTGCCCTGCTGGTTTATGCCATCGGCAAAACCTTCTTCTGGCCGACCATGCTCGCCGTCATCGGTGACCGCTTCCCGCAAACCGGTGCTGTCGCCATGAGCCTCATGGGCGGCATTGGCATGCTTTCGGTGGGCCTTCTCGGCGGCCCTGGCCTCGGCTATGCCCGCGACCGCTTCTCTGCCGGTGCCCTCCAGGATGCGAACCCCGCTCTCTACGAACAAGTGAAGAGCACGGGTCCCGCCAGCGAATTCTTCGGCTTTGAACCGGTGCAGCCCATCGATCCCAAGGTGCTCAATCCCGCCAAGGCCGCCTTCGCCGCGAAGACCGCCGTCGAACGCGGCAGCACCGACCCGAAAGTCAAGGACCTCGCCGCCACCTTGACCCCGGATCAGGAGCTGATCGCCACCTCCGACATCAAGGGCAACCGCAAGGTTCTGAAGTTCGACTCCCTGATCCCCGCTGGCATGGCGGTCATCTACCTGCTTTTGATGATCTATTTCCGCGCCATCGGCGGCTACCGTCCGCTGACCATCACCCCGGAACAAGCCGCAGGCGGCACCAAGGGTCCCGCCGAATTCTGATCCGGCTCAAAACCCGATCCACCCCTCTCCAAGCACGGTCTCTCCCCAGGGACCGTGCTTTTTCTTTCTCAACCAAGCGCCTACCCCCTCTATTTAACATCTGAGATGTAAAATATGCGATTCCGCGCTGGCTCTGATCAGGTCGATCTCATCTGCAGGAACAATACACCCTCGCTTCTGTGAGCCACGCCCCCCCAACTTCGTGGCAAAAGGACCGTCTGACCGTATCGCACATCTGAGATATGCGATTTATTCCCCGGGCTCCCTGATTCATCCAATGCCTGGCCCCTCAAACGACCTCAAACGACCTCACCCGCCTTGCCTCCCCTTGCCTCCCCTTGCCTCCCCTTGCCTCCCCTTGCCTCCCCTTGCCTCCCCTTGCCTCCCCTTGCCTTGCCTTGCCTTGCCTTGCCTTGCCTTGCCTTGCCTTGCCTTGCCTTGCCTTGCCTTGCCTTGCCTTGCCTTGCCTTGCCTTGCCTTGCCT
>JALOTY010000048.1 GCA_025457665.1 Akkermansiaceae bacterium
GGCACCGAGCGAAAGCGAAAGGTTCGGCGTGAAGGTCAGGCCGGAGGGAAGATAGAGGGAAAAAAGCGGCACGGAAAAGAGCTGCTCTTCCTGCTCGGCGAGCGGGGCGGCCTGGTTGTCGGCGGCCCCACGGGTTTCGACGAGGAGCGTGGTCTCGGCATCGAAGCGGGTGGTGACGAGGAATTTCCGGACGCTGAAATCGTTGATCTCGATTTCCACATCGAAGCTGCGCGGCTTGAAGAAGAAGGAGCCGGAGAGATCGATGGCATCGCCGATGCGGACGCGGTTGAAATGGACCGGATGCGGGGTGGTGACGGGGTCGCCCTCGATGCCGGCATTGACGCCGAAACCGCTGGGGCTGGCGGCATCCACGGTGCTGCGGATGGTGCCGTGTTTCACGAGGTGGAGCAGCGTGTAGGGGCCTTCGATTTCCTCGCCTTCATCGTCATACAAGATGAGCGGCATGGCGGTGTAGTAACGGTCCGCCCCGCCGAACTCGGTGCCGCGCACGTCTTCCACGACCTCGCCGATGAGCATGGGAAGTTCGAGTTCGAAGGGGTCCTGCGAAAAGCGCCCGCCGAAGCCGGTATTGATGAGGCCGGAGTTGTTGAGCGACTCACGGACCAGCTCGAAGGCGAATTCCTCCTCATGCTCTAACAGGATCGTGAAAGGCGAGATGAGCGGTTCATCGAAAGACCGCGGGCTGATGCCTGGCAGCCAGTTTTGGAGCAAGAGACCGGCGCGGGTAGGGGTGATGAGGTCCACAGGGTAGCGGAAGACCCACAACTCTCGGCCGCGGGTGGTGAAGCGGGAGCCATCGAGGATGGAGGCGCGCAGCGCGGCGACGCCGGCATTCGCCACGCGGAGCTGGATGGTGGCGCTGGAGGCATCCGGCACGGCGGAGTCTTGCGCGGGAATGCCGGAAAAGTGGATCGTGCGGTTCGTCGGCAAGGTCTGGATTTCCGGCCCACCGGGGAAGGTCGGATGGAGGGTGAGATCGACATCGTTCCACGGACAAAGCGAGCCGTTTTGCAGTTGGGCGGTGATGAGCATTTCCGTGAGCCCGCCACCGACCGGGGTTTCGCTGAGGATGGCGGGGTTGAGGACTGTTAGATCGGGCGAGTCGACAAGGATGGTGCCGACTTTCGGATGCGAGTGGCTGCCTTCCGCCGGGATGGGTGCGGGGTCCTCGGCGGTGCCGACTTCGAGCGCGAAGGAGATCGTGCGATCGGTCCCTCCGGGTGCCACGATGCCGCTGTGGCTGAGCGTGGCGGTGACACGGTATTCGCCGGGCACGAGGGTCTGGGTGAAAGTGAAGCTCCGGTCGGGAGCGACCGTGGTTTCATCGGCGCTGAAGACTTCGATCCAGTTGTCGAGTCCTTGCTGGCGCTCGAGAACGACCGTGCCCGTGGCACTCGGGCCGATCAGGCCATCGAGTGTGACCGCCTCGGAGCTGGAGAGAATGTTGAAACGCTGGCGCAGGGCGCTTTCGACCGTTTCGTTCACCGTCACCGGCAGCGATGGATTGGGCGTCCAGGAACCGCTGGCGGTGGCGGTGTTTTTCGTCGAGACGCTGGCGAGGATTTGAAGATAGGACGTGCCATGCGAACGCACACTCATCGCGGCGGTGGTGTCGAGCGTGAGCGCGGCTTGGAGGAAGCCATCGGGCGATGAGGCTTCGAGCGTTTCCTCTCCGCCGAGCGAGCTGAGCAGGTTGCCACTGTCATCGAGCACGACCTCGTCGCTCAAGCTGCCGATGGCGGCGGTGATGGTGGCATCGGCGGAGGTGAAGGAGACCCCCTTTTCCACGGCGGCGGAGAGCGGGAGGGCGAGAGCGAGAAAGAGGGAAAAAGAGCGCATCGGGTCGGATCGGTTTCCGGCCATGACGCGGGGGCGGTGGATCTGTTTCGTGGGATTACGAAAATTTTTCCGAGAAACATTTCTCCCCGCACTGCGTCCAGAATGGCATGGCGCTTGTCATCTCCTCGCCCATACCCCAAATCATCGGTCGCCACCCGATTGAGGAATCGGTGCGCCGCACCCGCATGATCGAGGATACCGAGAGCGATTCCCATGAACTCGCGCAGTGGCAAGCGCTGCTTGAAGGCGTGCGGCGCGGCGATCCTGTCGCCGAGGGCAAACTCGTGGAGAATCTTTACCCGCGGGTCGCAGGGATCATCCACACTCTTCGCCCGCGGCGGGAACAAATGGAGGATTTGGCGCAGGAGGTTTTTCTGAGGATCTTTTCTCGGATGAAGCAGTTTCGTGGCGGGTCTTTTCCTGCCTGGGTCGACACGATCACCCGCCGAGTTTGCTACGACGCGCTCAGGAAACAAAGGGTGCGTCCCGAATGGCGATTCTCAGACCTTCCCGAGGATCCGAGCGAGGAGGCATTCGCCACTTCAGTGGAGTCCGGCCGCGATTCCGCCGAAATCCTCGAACGCCTGTTTGCGAGAATGGAGCCGACTCAGGTTTGGCTGATACGTGAAGTCGAATTGCTGGGACGTTCCACCGACGAACTCGCCCGGGAAATGGGTTGGACTCAACTTGCATCTCGCCTGAGATTGATGCGGGCCCGCCGTGCCATGGCAAAATGTTATGAATCCATGAAAGCCAAAGGTGAAATATGAATACGAACCCCGAACTTGAGAAACACTTGCGTCGTGTGCGGATCGAAACGACTCCGCCCGAAGTGGCCCTGCCGGAGAACTTCATTTCCCGAGTGCTCACCACCAAGAACGATCAGAAGGCGACGGAACACGCCTTCACCAGCACAGCGGCAGTAGCAACCCTCCTTGCGGTGGTCTACCTGGGGGTGATCGGCATCCGCCATCGCTCCGCTACTCAGGAAACACCAGCCTGCGCGGGATGGCTCGAAATGGAACAGCAACAAACCCGCCTTTGGGAATGATGTCATGAACACATTATCCGTAAGATTTCTTTCCGCCGCGCTGATGACCGTGGTTTTCGTTTGCGGGTTTCTGGCAGGCAGGTTGACCGCACCCACGCCGCTAGCCGAGCCCGCCATCGAAACCATCGAAACCCCAACCGACGCCAGCCTTGCCACCAGCCGGAGGGTCATGCGTCGTTACATCGAGGACCTCGACCTCACCCGGGAACAGTCACGACAACTCCGCCCGCTCTTTGAAAGCACGGGCAAACGAATGGTCCTCCTGCCCAAGAATTCCGAAGATCGACTTAGGGAGTTGGAACGATTTCACAAAGAAATGGATCCCGTCCTCAGCCCGGAACAGCGCATCATCTCCAAGGAGATTCTCGACAGGGCACGAGAGATGAAACAAGGCAGACCCATCCAATAGGCTCGTGCCTGAGTGCCCGTCGAATCCCTCACCGCTTCAAGATGATCTGCGTTACCGCCGTCGCGGACTGGAAGTCGATCCATTCGGAAACCAAAGGCATGAAAGGAAGATTCCCAAATCTCTTTTCCACGTCTGAATCCCACTCAAGACGCATGCTGTGCATCGCATCTCCGGGTGAACTCATGCAATCCGATTGCCACCGAGAAATCCCAACATGATTGATAGCGTATCATGACGACCTGATCACGGTTCATGATTCTGAAGAAACCAACTTGATCCATCACGAACTCACATAAAGACATGATTTCTCCGGTCCCTTTCTGCCTTTCATCCTACGGAGCGGCGGGAGTGGCAAGACTCACCATCGTTGATGTCGCAGCACCTCCCACACCCAGAGCCTTGATGCGGAAATCGTAGCGGGTTCTTTCCTCCAGGCTGTTGACGACGAACTCCCTGGTTTCGGCTGGCACTTGGGGGCCGCTGGTCCAGAGGTTCGCTCCAGCAGGTGAATGCTCGATCTGATAAGCTCCTGCGTCAGACTTATCATCGCTCCATATGATCCGGACACTGGTGTGCGAGAGAGCGCTGGCCTCCGGATCCTTCGGAGGCAAAGGCGGACGAGCGGCGACGCGGCCCACGATTTGCATGCCGTTGACCGGAGCGCGTCCACCAGTTTCCTGCGGGTTGGCTTTGGCCGTCAGCGTGAAGCCGGGATCTCTCTGATCGGAGAATACGATGGCGTTGCCCTTGCCGTTGTTAGAGAGAATGAAGGTTCCGTTGAAATCCGCGCCGGGTGGATCGGTCACGGTGATCATCGTTCCTCCGAGGGTGTATTGGCCCTGCTTGTCGCTGGTGCCGCTGTTTCCTCCGTCGGCATAGAGATACACGTCGTAGCCCGCGCTGGTGTAGCCCGGTGGCAGCCCGCTCACCGTGATGCTGGTGGTCGAGGTGTCGGTCGTGTCCAGGTAGCCCTTCATCATCCGCGAGCTGCCCGCCGCGTCAGGGATCGCCGTGCTCCAGAGATTCGCGCAGGACCATTGGACGAGGGCCGCGCTTGGAGAGCCGTTGTTTTGCACGAGTGAGGCAAGCGAACCCGAAGCGCCGGAAGCCGTGTTCCAGTGGGTCGCGCTGACATGGCCGGCGGATTCGGTGGAAGCCATCGCTGCCGGCGTGCCACCTTGATCGCCGCCCCCCTGGAAGTTGATGCTGATCACGTTCCTTCCGCCGGTCACGACGCTGAAGACGGTCGAATCCGCGCTCTCGCCGAGTGAGTTGGCAGCACTCACCTTGTAGTGCCAAACCGCTCCGGGGGTCAGGCCGCTATCGACAAAGCAGTGGCCCGTCGCGGTGCCGATGGATGAGAAGTTCACGCCATCAGTCGAACGTTTCACGATGTAGCGTTCGGCTCCCGGAGCCGCGTTCCAACCCAAGGTGGCGGTGGTGTTTCCCGCATACGCCTGCAAACCCGCGGGCGGCGATGGCGGATCGGTCGCGGCTCCGCGCGAAAGCTGATAGATGGCACCCGCGGTGGTGGGAAAGGTGTGGATCCCATTTGCTTCGGTGACCGCGACCGTCGCACCGCTACCTTGCTCGACCACGTTCAACGCGTATCCGTCCCAAGGTGTGGAAACACGCACGTCGCCACCGACCGTGGACTTGAGGGTCACGTTCCGGACGACGCCGGAAACCCGCTCCGCCGAAACTTCGAAACCGCCCCGCGCGAGCAGACGCGAGAAGCTGCCATCCTTGCCCTCGGGCCAGGCCGGGAAGATGCGGATCACATCACCCGCGCTCTGCAGCAGCAGCTCGCTTACCAGACGTGCGATGCCGACCTGCTCGGATTGGTAGTAACCGTGGAGTTTCCAATAGAAGAGGCCGTTCGGTTGCTCGGGCGAGTACGGCGATTCGGGGCCGAAGACCATTTTCGCATGATCGATCGCCTCCGCGCCGAGACCGAGGCGGGCGCGGGCGACATTGATCGTGACGTTCGAATTCGAGCGGATGGCGATGTTCTCGATCCGCTGGAGCGTGCGTTTGTAGAGCGACTTGTCGGCATCGCTGGAGAAATGGGTGATTTCGTCGGCGGGGAAAATCGCCTGCGCCATCGTGCCATGGTTATCGTGGGCCTGGAGACCGGAGTTGAGCCAGTGCTCGATGACAGTGCCGTTCACGTTTGGCGTGGTGTCCATCGTCGTCGAGTAAGTCGGCATCTGCGCGAGCAATTTCCCGATACGGGCCGCGAGCGCGCTTTCGCCACGGGTCGTGGCGGCTTCCCGCGCCGCTTTCAGGCAGCTGTTGATGAATGTGATGTCGTAGCAGACGTTCTGCTGGCCGTATTCGCCGACCTCGGGGAAAAAGCTCGGGCCGATCCGGCGCTTGCCATCGACCAGTGGGCACATTTCCAGCACCGAGCAATAAAAGAGCGCGAACTGTTGGAGCGTCGGCCAGATGCGTTCGAGGCTGTCCTTGCCGGGTTTGAACTTGTGGTATTCCCACAGCACGGCTGCCGAGTGGCCGTTGGTGCCCCACGAGTAACCCCAGGGCATGTAGGCGTGCTGGTGTTTGTTCTTGGTCGTGCACTTCGCGGGGTCGGGCTCGAAAGGCCAGAGGTTGACGGCGAAATACGCGCCTTCGCTGCCGGGAAAAGCGGTCTTCGCGAACCACTTCGCGCGGTTCAGATTGCGGTCGAGCACATCGACGAAGGGTTCGATCAGTTCGGGATGATTGATGGGTCCGGCGGCCAGGTAAACCTGTTGGGCGTTGTAGTTCAAGGTGAGCGAATTGTGCCAGCCGCCGAGTTGGTCGAAGGCGGCTTGCAGGCCGATCACGTTGCCGCCGGGCCGGGCGAAGGTGCGAAGGAAATACACCGTGCGATACCACCAGTTCTGCAAGGTCGCATCGCCAAGCGAAACACCGCTTTTCGACCAGAAGGTCCGCCACGCCGCTTCGTGATCGGCGATGGCGTTGGCGTCGTTCAAGGTCGCTTCCACGAGTTTCACGGCATCTTCGAGCGGCTGTTTCGACTCGCGCGACGTCACCACCGCGACGGCCTGTTTCGTGCCCTCGCGACCGGCGACGACGAAGATGTCCATGCCGCTCACGTCGGCGTTGCCGGGGATGTTCTGTTGGAGGCAGAGGAGTTCGCCACGGTTTCCCGTTTTCGCTTCACTCACCCAGCCGGAGATCGGTCTGCCATCGCGGTCCAGCACGATGCCGCTGACGCCGTTCAGCGAGATCGGACGGGCGGACTCGATAAGGATCACGTTGCGTTGGGACAACACCCGCACGGTGGTGGTATCGGCATCCGAGACCACCGTGGCGGCGGCCTTCGCGAGATCGAGCTTCGCGTTTTTCCATGCCGTCTGCGCGCCGTCGGCAGCGAGCGCGATGTCGGTGCAGGGGATGGCGGTGGGGTGAACGTATTTTTCCCAACTCGGCGGGGCCTTGCGCTGCTCGCCGGTGAAAGTCTGCTTGGCGACATCGACCGTGGGTAGCGGTGGATTTTCATCGGTGGTGATCCGCATGTCCCAGCAATCGTTTTTCGAAACACGCAGGCGGATCTCATTGCCAGACGAGTAAACGATGGCGTTCAGCTCGCCGTTGCCGACGACCAAGCCCTTCTTCGAAATGTCCGCGACATCCGGCAAGTTCACTGCGGCGGCATCGAGCGCGGCGGGGAAAGGCACCTCGGAACCGTTTGCCGTGGCGGCCAGAAGCAGCAGGGAAAGCGAGCGGCAGAGCCGGCGAACCAGCGGTTTTCGGAGATTCTGGATCATGCGGGGGCCACCATAACCCACGGCGTGGCGGGGGCTACCCGTTAAAATCTTCGGGGACTCGTCTGATCCGGGGCCCGCCTGCGCGGATGGCTCACCGGGCATCGATCCTGATGAAAAGCCGGTCCGAAGTCAGCAAGCCCGGACTGAGTTGAACTTCGACCGATTGATTGTCAGTGCCTGAAATATCAGTAGCGGTTTGAACGGCAGAGCTGTCCTCGGTCCAGTCGTTGAGATTGGTAGAGGTCCAGACCGTGAAGCCCAGTCCGGTGAGCGATGGCTTGCGGCGGGTGTAGGTGAAGGTGCCATTGGTCTTTTCGAGTGGAATGTTGATGGGGTTGATCGCGGCTCCACTCTTTGGATCGAGGGCGAGGCCGTATTCGTCGATGTTCGAGAGCCCGTCCTTGTCATCATCGCCGTTTTGGCCACCGGTGATGCCATGAAACGAAGCCCAGCCGTCGTAGTCGGTGGCCGGGCCGGAGAGCACGGTGAGCGTCCCGGTGCCGGTGATAAAGGTGCTGTTAGAAGAGGAATAGACACCCGGCGGTCTGGCGATGCCGGCAAAGACGAGGGCGTTGACGGTATCGGTGCCGGAGTAGTTCAGGTGGAGCGTGGCTCCGCTGGCGATGATGACGGAGGAGGAGTCGGCGAGATTCGAATTGGAAAAGCCATTTCCGAGGCTGAGCGTTCCGGCGTTGATGGCGGTGGCTCCGGTGTAGCTATTAGGACGAACCAGGGACCAGGTGCCAGAGCCGAATTTGGTCACACCGCCTGTGCCGGAAAGCATTTTACTGATGTATCCATTGCCCGATCCTGATAGATTCAGCGTGCTGTTGAATGCGGGCAGTGCGTAGGTGCCGGGGTCGCCGTTGTACTGGGTGATGGCGAAGACATATCCTGCGGGCGCCGCACTCTCCAGCGTGCCGCCATTGCTTCCGATGCTGAAGGCGCGGCCGGTGTTGCCATCGATCGGTGAAGGCGTCGTGATCTCCGAGCCGGTGTATCGAAGTGTGCCACCATTGAGGACGAGGTCCGAGGCTCGGAAGTCGGACTGGCCGAGGCTGCCGTCGCCGTTCCAGCGATCGATTTCCAGCACTGCGGAGGGGGCGACATTCACGATTCGAGGTGCCCAGTTCGATCCGGCATAGATTTTGCCAGCACCAAGGACGCTCAGCGTGCCCGCGTTGATGTTCGTGCTTCCGGTGTAGTTGTTGGTCCCGCTCAGCGTGAGTCGGCCCGCGCCGGATTTGCCGATGCCGGAAGAAAGCACTTCTGAGATGTTGCCGAATAACAGCAGATCGGTAGCGGCGGAGCCGTCTTCGACGTCGATGTTCAGATCGGCCGAACCGTAATCCTTGCGGATCAGCAAGCCGCTGGAAATCGCAGAGGTGGCGGCGCTGGCCTTGCTGTTCAGGCTGCTGCTGATGATGTGATAGGAACCCCCGGTCATCGTGCCTCCTGTCAGATTCAGCGTGGCTCCGGTGACGAAGCTGGCGATGATGTTTTCCACAATGCTGCCGTTCACATTCAAGGTGCCGACCGTGGCCCCGTTGATGCGGCCGAAGCCGGAGTAATCCGAGCCGGTGAGACGGAGAGTGGCTCCGGCATTGACGGTCAAGTCTCCCCGCACGACGGACTGATCCGACGCGGTGGAGTTGAGCACCAGAGTTCCTGCGTCCACGACCGTGCCGCCGGTGTAGTTGCTGATGCCTGACAAGGTGAGGGTGCCGCTGCCGGATTTGCGAAGTCCGGCCATGCCGCGAAGGGTGGATGAAATGGTGGAAGACCCGCTGGTGACCTCGACGACGGGCATGCCGGATGAGGTGTTGATGAGGAAGGAGCCTCCTTCGATCCGATGGTCGCCCCCTGAAAAGACAAATCCGCCTAACGGAAAATCATCGATGGGTTGTTGAACGGTCACCGCCGTGGTGAGTGGAATCGTCGCCGTCATGCCGGATCCGATGGCCATGGCACCACCCTGCCAGTTTGTTCCTTCGGTCCACAGGCCGCCGGCCGCTTGCGTCCAAATCGCGGAGGTGGGAGTGATGACCGGGCTTGCTGGGCCGTTGTAGGCACCGATGTTGGGAGCATCCGTGGAGGATACCGCATTGCCCCAATAATCGAGACCACCGTTCGATGAAATCACCGACCCGCTGCCAATTGCGGGGGAACCAGCGCGGAGCTTATATCCATTGAGAGAGTTGAGCCCGTTCGCGCCGCTGCCAGGGAATACCAGCATGGGATCGGCGAGGATCTTGTTAGGGTCGGCGGCGATGTGACCGTTGCCGTGGTAGAGGTTGTTGTTAAAGATGCAGCCTCCTGGCGCGAAGAAGGAGCCCGTGCCGCTGTTGATGAAGATATTGTTCCTGAACGTGATGTCGCTGCCGGTGCTGGCGGCTCCCTGTTCGAACATGGGCGGGTTGTTCCTGCTGACGAAGATCGTGTTGTTGTAAACCTGATAGCCATGGTTGCCGTGGCCGTGGACGAGGAAGACTCGGCCGCCGGGGATGCAGCCGTCGTTTTGGCTGATGTTGTAGCGGGCGATGTTGTCATTGCCGTTGCCATCGCAGCACATGTTGAGGAAGCCGCCTTCGTTGTCGTGGCTGTAGTTGTATTGATAGATGCAGCGCTGGTCGCTGTTGTCGAAATCGAAGGCCATGCCGTCGTAGGCGGTCTTCGTTTCGCAAACCTCGTTGAACTGCATGATCACATCCTCGCTGATATAAGGCCACAACCCGGCGTGGCCCTGCCCGAGGGAGTTGTTGTTGGCGCGCCGGACAAGGTTGTATTCGATGATGCCATTCTTGATACCCCAGGGGATGATGCCGTCGCCGCCGACGTTTTCGACCACATTCGACGCGATGCGGATGTTTTCGGACGGGTAATAGTCACCGAGTCCCGCCCAATAGGTGTTCGGGTCCAGCGGTTTGTTGACCCACATCGTCTGCATAAGGATGCCTGAGCGGATGACGTTGCGGATGGTGTTGCCCTCGATGACGATGTTCCGCCACCTGGAGGGGACGGAGAGGTTGGATGCGGTGATGGAAAAAACGATTCCGCCGCTTTCCTTGCCATCAATATAGTTGTTCATCACGCCAGCGACGTCACGGATATCGCAATCGCGCACCTCGATACCCGCCAAGGTTCCCACACAATCGTTGCGGACGAGAACACCCATTTTCTTGGGCTGGGTGGTGCCGTTGTTCGTGATCTCAAGGTTTCGAACCGTCCAGTATTCCACGTTTTCCAAAGTGACCGTCCCCCCCGCAATGCCACCGCCGTGGATCAAAGGCTTCGGGCCATCGCCATAGCGGTCGATTACAATCCGATCCATCAAAGTGCCCGAGCCCTGGGGCTGCAGGCGTCCGGTCCAGGTGGATCCGGATTTCAGCAACAGGCGATCGCCCGGCTGATAGACGACCGAATTCGCTTTCGCCAGAGACTGCCACGCCGTCGCCGGCGTGAGCCCGTCGGCGGAATCATTTCCTGAGCTGGAATCGAGGTGATAAGATGCAGCGTGGGCAGAATGAACAAGCATGCTGAAGATTCCTGCGGCAAGGATGACGCGGAGCACGGCGAACCGATGGGAGTGACTCATGATCTTGGGGATGCGGAAGAGAAAGGAAACATGGAGGAAGAGCATAGCGCCAATTCGAAGGCCGCCTACCCGTTAAATTAACTAGGGGACCGGCTGTGTTTGTTCAGAAACCGAAGCCAACTGCCATCCAGTCTTCCTTGGGCAATATCACTTCACCATCACATCGAACTCGGCGACCGAGGTCCAATTGCGGTTCTGGACTTCCTGGAGTGATTCAAGCTTGAAGAAGCGGGCGGTGACGGGGTTTTCGAGTTCGACGCTTTGCGGGCGATCCGTGTTTTCCCAGTTTCCTTCGGCGATGGCCATCCAGTTCTTGCCGTCGTCACTGGAATGGATGCGGTAGCGGGCGATGCGTCCGTGGTCACAGTCCTTGCGCGGCGTGTGGATGAAGCCGGTGGCCGTGAGCGTTTCTTTCAGTTCGATCACCAGCGAGTGCGGCATTTCGGGTTCCGGCGGGTTCCAGTTCGAATGCCAGTACGTGTCCGGATTGTTGTCGGCAGCGTTGATGGCCCAGAAGTTTTCATGCTCGGTGGAGGCACTCATCTTCGGACTGAGCCGGGCAAGGGTCGATTCGCGGGTGAACTCGGGAAGATTGCCGTCGAGCGGGATCTCGGTGGTGGGGTTGAAATCGGGGCTGGCGGCATATTGCAGCAGGCTGTGGCGCAACTGTCTTGCAACCGGGCGTTGCGCGAGGTCGCGGTTCAGATCGAGCGTGCAAACCAAAAGTTTCCCGTTGCCGACCTTGGTTTCATAAATGAGCGCCAGCTTGTGATTGCGGTCCGGACGGTCGATGCCCTGAACGATGGGAAGGTAAGCCTCGCTGGTGCCGTTCAATCGGATCGCCGAAGCCTGGAAGAGCAATTCGAACCAATGCCAGTCGCTGTGGAAATCCGTCGGGAAGTGTTTCAATGCGGGGTGCTTGGGATCGCAAAGCAGGCCGAGGATTTGCTTCTGGTTGGCGAACATGATGGGTGACCAGAAGGGCGGCGTCATGGCGGTGCCGTAGGGACTGTTGAAGCCCGAGGGCAGCAGCACGACCTTTTTGCCGTTGCGCAGAGCTTCCTGGGCGGGCCCATCGAGTTTGGTCACGACGATGACATCGGCCGGAGCATCCGTAGACGGTGCGGCGTGGGGATAGACCCAGAAGTTCCAGCGGTTGCGCGACTCGCCGCCACGGAGACCGACTTCGAGTTGGAGTTTGCGGGCGTTCTGGATGTCGGAAAGCGGAAGGGAAATCTCACCCACCGGCGTGAGTCCGGAGTTTGGAAGATTGAGGGCGGGCAGGCTGCCTTGGGCGATCTGCCGGGCACCATCCATCACGCGCCAGGCCAGGGTGGCATCGGGCAAGGGAGCGGGTCCGTAGTTGGCGAATTCGATCCCCGCCGTGAAGGTCTCGTTGTTGGTCCAAACCCGCTTGGGCATGCGCGCGAGCGGGACGTGTTCGCTGTTGAACTCGCGGAATTCCCGGGCCGTGACGAAAGGTTTCGCTTCGAAGAAACTATTCACCATACCGACGTAGGCCGCGCCCTGATCGAAGGAATCCTGGAGGCCTAACAACTGGAATCCGCCATACTCGGGAGTGCGCAGCGAGCGTTCGATTTCCTCTTTGTAGAGTTCGAACGAAAGCCGCCCCGTGGCATTCACAAAGTCCGGCACCTGGGACAGAACGCCTTCCTGTTTCGCAAGATCACGGAAGTGCTCCAGGGTAACCGGGCGGAGCGCACCGGCGGCGTATTGATCGATCTCCGACAGGTCGGGATAGACATACCATTGACCGGTTTCATGGCTGATTTGCGGGACAGGGCGTCCGACCATCGTTCCCCGGTAATCGCCCATCGTCTCCGGTGCATCGCGGTTGAAGTAGGGTTCCATGCGGCGGCGCCCGTTGGCACTGCCGTGGGCGACGGCGAAATCATCGCCCGGCACCTCGTCCCGGATGCCGCTGGCTTCCGGATTTGAGATGGTCGCGTAAAGGCGACGCGGATCGGTCTTCTTGCCGTGTTGTGCGAGTTCCTTGAGGAAATCAATCTGCGGAGTCTTCGCTTCATTCCCACCCGACATCATGACGAAGGAGGGATGGTTGCCATAGGTTTCCAGGATGCTGTCGAACTCCCTGCGTCGCCATTCCAGACCTGCGGGGGAATCGGTGGCGACGGAAGCCTCGCCATTGGGAAGTTCGGCCTGCACGTAGATGCCGAGTTCGTCGGCGGCCTCAAACGCGGCATGCGGCAGGGTCCAGGCGTGGCAGCGAAAGTGGTTGAGACCGAAATCCTTGAAAAGCTGGAAGATCTTCAGCCACGTCTCCTTGTCCATCGGGGGGTGACCTGTTAGAGGAAACTGCGCGTTGTTCGCCTCGCCGCGCAGGAGGACGGGCTGCCCGTTGATCGTGAAGCGCGGGCCGGCGCCCTTGAACTCGCGGAAACCAAAACGGTCCTCGCGTTGGGTGGAACCGGCGGCGCTTTCAATTTCGACTTTTGCCTGATAGAGCGGGCGTTCGAACTCACTCCAGAGTTTCACCGCAGCGGGATCCAGCTTGAGTGGAATCGTGAGCTTCGTTTCGCCGGGAGGAAGGGTGACCTTGCGCGATTCACGGGCAAGCGCCTCACTTCCACCCGCAGCGCGGACGCCGGAAGTGACGGTCGCTTCCTGCGCCTGACTCGTCGCATTGGCAAGGGTGAGGCGCAGTTCGACGTTGCCGGTGCGGGCATCAGGGAAAATCTGATTCGATTTCACGGCCACCAGTGGCTTGGCGCGCAGTTCGATTTTTCCGACCACACCATTGTAAATCGTGCATGACTGCTCGTGATAGGAATGGGTGTTGCAGCCGAGATCGTGGAGTTGTCGGTTGTCGATGCGGACCGTGAGTCGGTGTTTGCCCGGCCGCATCGGCCCGAAGACGTGGAGGTGAGGTGCCGTGAGCGAATCGGCGACGCCGGACGACTTGCCATCGAGCCAAGCCTCGGAAACCCAGCACACCCGCTCAAGGAACAACTCGACCGACTGACCCGCCCACTCCTGGGGGATATCGACGGTGGTTTGATACCAGGCGTTGCCGCGGAAATCATAGCGCAGCATGGGGTGCCAGAGCGGTTGGTCGGTGAAATCGCCGCCCCAGATTTGCTGGCGGATGGCCGTGATCGGATCGCCCAACTTGTTGGTCGTGATGGTGCCCGGCAATTGAATCGAGCCGCCGAGATCCTTGTTGAACCAGCCCTCCCCCACCCCCGAATCCTTCCGATCCAGTTCGAATTTCCACTCGCCTGCCAGTGAAACCGAGGTTTCCCCAGCCCTGAGGGACAACGGCGCGAATGCAGCAAACAACAGCGCACCGAAAATTGCCAATACGGATGAGGGAGATTTCCGTGCGTTCATGATTAAAAAGAGACCGAACATCGGTGGGTTGAAGACTTCCCTTGCAGAAGCCGCCACGGCGAGGAGCTTACTGGTAATCCTCCCTGCGCCTACCCGTTAAAATGTGGGGGGTAAGGGTGTAATCCATTGGGCGACGGCATACTCAGGTGCGATTTTCAAAGGGCGCACGAAAACTTGTCCGATATCGGCAGGGTTATCCGGTGAGCTGGTTTCCTGCAACCCACCGCCATCTCCGGGAAATGACCGGAGAGTTCAGGGCCGCCATTCCCCAGGAATTTTCCACTCAATGAGGTGATGCGTTCCAGTCTATCTGGGTCATGTTCCGGGTGGGGCAAAGGAGGTCCAGAGCGCACTTGACGGAGGGCATCACGCGCAAGCCAACCAAGCTCCTTCATCTATCCCACAGTCCGCCAGGCGGGGCATGAGGGATTTCCTTCCCGGAGGTATTGAAGCCATCCTTCTTGAGACAGGAGCGGCCCTTGATGATGACATCTGGAACCATGCCGCAGTTCACCAACTCCCACTTGATCGTGTTTTGGGCAGTCCGGTTTGCATCATGGGCTAGCCACCTTTTCTCAACTTCGCCACTGCCTCCGACCGCGAGTGCACCTGGAGTTTGCCGTAGATGTTCCGTATATGGAAATTCACCGTATAGACACTCAGATCCAGGCGATCCGCGATCTGCTTGTAAGGGAAGCCTTCAAGCACCAGACCCAGGACTGCCTGCTCGCGCTCGGTGAGACTGGCCTCCTGCGGGCCCGGAGCCGGACGCGGAGAAGGCTGGCTAAAAGTTTGCACCACCATGCGGGCAATCCGTGCAGACATGGGAGATCCACCAGCGAAGACATCGCGAATGGCGGCAATCAGTTCGCTTCCGCGGACAGGCTTGTGGAGGTATCCACAGGCACCGGACTTGAGTGAATTGAAAATCGCCTCGGTATTATCAAATACCGTCAGCATCACCACCAAAACGCCGGGAATCTTCTCGACCAAAAGCCGGACACACTCGACACCGCTCATGCCTGGAAGATTGATATCCATGAGGACCACGTCAGGTTGCGCAGCAGGCAACTCCTCGATCGCCTGCTCGGCATTCGAGCAGGAGGCCACACAGGTCATGCCGGGAACCCCGGTGAGCGCTCGTTTCAGGGAAGCGCGCAGCCCCCCTTGGTCCTCGACAAGCGCGACCCTGATAGGCTTTTCGCCGGAATTGGTGGATGCGGTCATGACAGAATAGGTGGGCGGATCGAAATGGATTTCAAGCTTTCACGTGGACGGAAAGGCAGACAATGGCGCCGCTACCGGTTTCAGGCGTGGAAAATTCACAGGTTCCGCCGATTTCGGCGGCTCGTTTTTCCATGTTTTGCAGGCCGTTGCCAACTTTCCTTGAAACCATGGGGAGCAGCCCCCGCCCATCGTCCGCAATACGCATCACGAGCCGCCCGGCAGTGACGCCGACATCGATCGTGACCACACTTGCGCCGGCATGCTCCACGACATTGTGCAAGGCCTCCTTGACAACCATCAGCAAGTGATGCCGGAGGCTAGCCGAAAGCTGGATGTCGGGCATTGACTCCGTGCGGGTGAAATGACAGCGGATCCCGGCCATGGCGAGATAGTTTTCCGCGTAACCATGCACATAGCGGGCGAATTCCTCCAGGGTATCATTCGATGGATCAACAGCCCATACGACGGTGTCGAGTTCCTTTGCGGTGGCATGGGAGACCTGGAAAATCCGGTCCAACTGCACGCGCATTTCCTCACTATCTCCCATGGCGTATTCGACTTGCTCGGTAAGCAGACCAATCTGAGCAAGATTTGCCCCGATGTTATCATGAAGATCCCGAGCGATTCTTGAGCGCTCCTGCTGCAGGGCATGTTCCCTTTCGAGCCGCAGTCCGGCAAGATATCGCCAGGCCGCAAACAAGAGGCTGCAGGATGCGAGACCCACCAGAAGCCAAAACCACTGTTGTTTCCAGATGGGCAACTGAATGCTCATTTCAATGCGTTGAGGCAAACCGGCCCGGCGTTTCTCTAAGGTGATACGCCAGACATTCTCCCCTGCATAGGCGATCTTCCCCACCTCACAGCCAGTCGCTGACTTCAGAACGGGCGTCAGCCGACTGTAAACAAAGAGATCGCCATCCCGGGCTCCCGCATCATTCAACTCGATTTCCATGCCGCCCTGCAAACTCGTCACCCTCTCAACTTCAGCGGCACCGCAGTAGATATGCAGATTCGATCCGATGAGGACCGGTCGGTCCGGAGAATGATCGAGATCGGTGAATCGGAGGTGTTGGGATGCTGCCGGAGCGAGGGAAGGCGTGGTCCACGATCCCTTGGCGACGCCGAGAAAACGGTTATCCCAAAAGGACCAAACGGCATAACGTCGATCCGGCAGAAGCCCAGCACTTTCGAAATCGAGGGTCACCGTGCGTTCGGTGGAACCGGGATTCCACAACAAGGCCACCGCCATGCGTCCCCAGTCGCGATCGACGTGACCGATAAGCCGGGGTTGTTCATGGCTGATACCGATATCCAACACTTCCGTACGCTCGCTCGCAGGCGGAGTCATCGTCTCCACATTCCTGAGTAGGGGCTCGAACTCTTGAAGATACCAAGGATCCGAAGTGATCGCATTGCCGCAAGACAGCCCAACCATGCTGGTCCAAGTCCTAACGACAGGCCATCCGCCCTCGATCGAGCTGATGTTCTGGAGATCCGTTCCAAGAAAATAGGCATCCGTATCCACACTCCCCCACTTGCCTTGAATGATAAGACCGCGCAAGACATCATCAAAAACCGGCCGCAGCATATTGCGCTTCGACTCCGCGCCGATCCGATGGGCGTCGACATATCCCAATGCGGCGCGATTTGGCTTGAGATCATTATTGAGGAGATAGGTCTCCTCTCCAACTGCCTTCCGAATCGAGCCAAAACCCTCACGGATGACTTCAAAGGATGTCTGGCGTTCGTTACCCGGAACGTATTGGGTGATTTTCTGCGTGTTGAGTTTGAAATAAGAATACCCTTTGACCACCAGTTCTCTGGCCTGATCTGCGGTCTGTTTCCAAGGGATAAAGTACCCGTCAGGGCCTACAGATTCGAGCAACAGGCCAGGACGGGCGCCAACAGCTGAAATCTCTTTTGCATAAAACTCCAATCCTTCGGGAAAGCGCTCGTTCGATTCTTTCAACCCTGCGGGGTCCTCGTATCCTCCGTCGATCTGAATGACTGCCGGCCGCAAGCGATCCGGGTAACGACGGGTCGCTTCGACAATGGCCTGAACATCCTTTCCCGAAACCTCCCCACCGAGGAAGTGCCAACTGTTCCAGCCCGAAATGGCCGGGCTACCGGTTCGCGCACCATGAGTGACGGCAACCCAATCCACCCAGCGGGCCATGGCAGCTAGCGGAGCTTCGGTGATGATCGCTACCTGTTGACCCCAGCGGGTTTCCCCAGGGTCTACCCTCACCCCACTCATGTCCGAGGAATAGTTGAAGATGACGCGGCCACTCTCGTTCATCGAAATACTGGCATTCCCGTAAGCGATCGGTGAGCCAACCGGGCCGAACAGGAATCCCAGGCCATCCCGACGGTAAAATCCACCATTTTCGAATACCGTCACGGGCAAAGCTGAGCGATCGAGAGGGGTGAAGGCCCGGGCGGTCTGAACACTGTCATTGAGGGCAGTGATCCACCAATCTCCGCCCCCCTCCTCCACCCCGAATTCCATCTGCATGGGCGTAAGGGCTGCCAAGCGGACCGCTTGCTGGCCCCGATTGATGATTCCAGCCTGCATGACGACGATCGGAGTCTCGGGTAAAATTCCCAATCGAAACAACAGGCTGAGGTTCTGCTTGGGGAAATCGACCGTCCGAGTGGTGACAAGTGCGGCCCCTTGGGGGGTCATTTCGGTTTCCGCAGCGGCACTTGAGGAAACAAGGTTACCAGCCGAGGAGCTTAGCTCCACTTCCTCGCCCCCAACCACGACCCGGGCGGAGAAGCCACTACTCCACTCGAAAAAGCCCGCAGAATTCAGACTCAGCTCGTGTCCCCCGGAAATGAAACCAGCGGAAACCTCACCCGCATGGAGGGCCACCACCGGAACCAGCGGCAAAAACCAAACGAATGACCCTGATATCCGCCGAACGAACCCGTTCCTCATGCCAGGAAAGTCTATCGAACGAGGACCGGTGGAGTCGAGCAGAGGATTGGCGCGCGGGGCGATCCGTCTTCAAGCGCGGCGGCGACGGAACAAGGCGAACAAACCCATGGCACCGAGAAGCGTGGCACGGGGTTCCGGGATCACAACAAGTTGCAGGCTGCCTTCCTGGAAGTAGGCACTGCGCCCGCCGCCCAGACTGAAGGCGTTCTCCAAACTGTTGTTACTGAGCGCCGAAAAAACTCCGGTGCCAAGACTACCATTGATGAGCGTGTAGGTTCCGTCTCCGACGTTGACCCAATCGACCCCGGCAAGATCATCGATACCAAAGCCCGCGAAGAGGTTGATGGTTCCGGCTACGTCAAGAGCGTTCCCGAGATCGGCCACGTGGAAGAAGCCGCTGCTGATCGTCAGCGAACCGCCAACCGTGCCTGTGCCACCAATGGCGCCTCCATTGACGCTTACATTCGTGCTACCAAGGGCGCCAGTCACCAGCAAGGTGCCTGCGGAAACGCTGGTAGCTCCGGTGTAGTTGTTCGTGCCAGACATCACCATGGTGCCATCGCCGGTTTTGGTGACGCCAAGGCCGCCGGAAGCTTCGGTCACCGCCGCGCTGACCAACAGGTCGGTCGCTGCCGCGCCATTGGCAACGTTGAACGAGATACCGCCATACCCCCCGTCTGCACGCATGCGGATGCGTCCTCCGACAGTGGCGGTGTCCCCACTCGCGTTGGTGTTGAGATTGGTGTTGTTCCACTCCAGTTGGGCACCATTCGGATCGCTCACCCCATTATTGCTCTGTAGCGTGCCGCCGGTCATGTTGACACCGCCTGAAATCCCCCAGATGTGGTTTGCGCCAGCGGTTGTGATCGTGCCGCCGTTGATGTTGACAGCGTCAGGCTTCCAATCGCCTTGCCAGCCTAACCCGGTGCCATCACTGCTGATGGAAAGCGTCGTGCCGGAATTCACATTGACCGTCCCGTCAAAGAAGCCATAGCCGCCATTGCCTCCCGACAATCGGAGCGTGCCTCCATTGAGATCCAGCCCACCCCTGAAGTAGCTGTGGACAGTCACTTCCATGGTTCCCGCGCCTTCCTTGATGATCTTGGCGGTGTTGTAGGTCCAGTCCGGGCTGCCAGCCGGCCCGCGCAGACTGGTGCTGACGAGGAGGTCGGTGTTCGAATCGCCCGTCGCGTCCGCCACGGTGAAGGTCGTGGTGGGATCGATGTTGAACCATGAAGCGCTGGTGATGGTTGAGGCGGCGGAGCCATTGACCGTAACATTCGTCAGAATCGATGCCCCATAGGCATTGTAGGTGCCGGAGCCCCCGTTGACGGTTCCACCCTGCAGAATGAGATTGGGGAAAAAACCATAAGCGAAGATTCCGCTATCGCCATTATACAAGTTCAACTGGGACCCGCTACCCAGCGTGATCGAATCCACATTGCCCGGACCACCCACGTTCACAGTCACATTGCCGCTGTTGATCGTGGCGGTATTGCCTGCGGTGGTCGGACCGCTTGCCGTGGCACCGTTCCAGTTGGTGGCGTTCCAATTGCCAGTGCCGCCATCCCAGATGTAGTCGACGGCGAGTGCGGAGGCACCAAAGGGAACGGCGGCCGCCGTGATGACCGAGGACAATCGAACCAACGGATTCAAGAGGGATTTCATGGGTTTTTTGGGGTTTTGCTGCAATGAACGAGAAAAACAGATTAGAAGCATACCGGAACGTGACGCTCTGCCTACCCGTTAAAATGTCCGGGTATTCCATCAGCCAAGGACTTCCCTGCTCCCGACGCAAACAAACCCGATCCCTCCTTGAGTAAAACCCATCGCCCGCCTCCAGCCCAAGCTCGCCTCTGGCTTGATTCCGAAGCACGCCGGATGCTGACAAGACTCCAGCCACGCGCCCATGCACTTTTCACAGAGTTCCAGGGATTTCCTGCCAATCAGGAATGATGCCGCGTCCGGGACCAGAAACCCGTCCACCTGCAATCAGTCGCTCCATCCCTTACTTCGATGGTGGAGTAAGCGGTATCTGCACGTTGCTGCTGATTCTGCCGTTCTTCTTGTAACCATCCGCCGCTCCAAAAAGAAATATCGGCTCACCATCCTCAATCAGCAGCGCCGGACGCTCGAGATTGCTGCCACTTTTCTTGCCTCCTTCGAGATCATAAACATGCTCAAGAATCTTCGGACGGCTGGCCGGTTTCCAGACGAGACCATCCTCGGATTGGAAGAGGCAAATCCCTCCGGATGACCCGGTGAAAGTTCCCACCACATCCCGTGTTACCGCGTAGTACCGGTTCCCATATCTCTTGCTGTGAAAGATGAAGGGGTCCTCGGCCACCATCCAATGTTTGCCGGGTTTCTCTGCCTCGAAAATCCTCCCTGGCGTTTTGACGTAGGGCCCTTCCGGCGAGTCGGCGAGCGCGGCACCGTAGCGGACGTTGCCGCCCATTTCCTTGCCCTCGATGTATTGAACCGCCTTGTAAACAAGGACCACCCCTCCATCAGGACGAAGGCAGGCGGCAGGATTCGTCACGCACAACGAATCGAAGGACTTCTTGTCATCCGTGATATCAACGATGGGACGATCCAGTCGCTTCCATGGGCCTTCCGGCTTCTCCGCGATGGCGACTCCGATCCGCTGGTTGTTCCGGTGCATGGGATAACTTCTCCCATCACCACGGTTTCCCATGTAATAGAGGTAATACTTCCCGTCATGAAAAAAGGCGTTGGCGTTGTGCGTCACATCCGCATCCCAGTATTCCTCGCCCGTCTGCGGGTTCACCCCGCGCCTGGGAAGGGACACATTGACGTGGTGGTAGGGCCCCTCCGGTGCATCCGCAACGGCATAGGCAATCTCCGAGTGAATCGCCCATCCAGGAGCAAAGCCGACCTTCACCGGCCAGCGCGAGTAGAAGAGGTGATACTTGCCATCGGGACCTTTCACCGGTGCCCCACACCAGACAAAATGGTCTTTCAGGGCAAAGCGATTGGCCTGGGGCAGGGGTCGGACACGAGCGCCGAGATCGAGTTCCTGCGCGAAACCCATGGCCGAAACGACAAACAAAAAACAGGCAATGATGGATTTCATGGAATCAGATGCTTTTCTCCCGCCGCCAAGGTGACTGATTTCTTTTCCTTGCCGATGCAAAGTTGGAAGGTCCCCCCTTTCGCAGATTCGATCGCTGCGGCGGTGATCTTTCCATCCCGCCAGGCCAGATCCACTCTCAAGCCGCCCCTTGCCCGCAGCCCTTTCACTGATCCCGACTTCCACGCCGAAGGCAGTGCCGGAAGCAGATGGATGACGTAGCTCCCATCCTCCTCCCGAAGGTGGCTTTGAAGAAGCATCTCGGTCATGCCGGCAGTGGCACCAAAGTTGCCATCGATCTGGAACGGCGGATGGGCGTCGAACAAATTGCGGTAAACTCCCCCACCCCGATTCGAACCACCGACCGGAAGCAACAAGCCCTGAAGCAGCTTGTGGGCCCTGTCGCCATCGCCCAAACGGGCCCAGAAATTGATCTTCCACGCCTTGCTCCACCCCGTGCCACCATCGCCACGCGCATCCAGCGAGACCCTCGCCGCCTTGGCTAGTTCGGGAGTGCCTAGTGGAGTGATCTGCCGCCCGGGATGGACCGCAAACAAATGGGACACATGCCTGTGGCGATTCTTGGGATCATCCACATCCTCCAACCATTCCTGAAGTTGCCCCCAACGACCGATTCTGGGTCCGGCCAGTTTGTCGCGTAGGGCCATGATGCGGCTCCGAAAATCCTCATCGATGCCAAGTTCGCGGGATGCCTCGATGGAATTTGTAAACAGATCCCAGACGATCTGCTGATCATAGGAAGCCCCTGGCTGAGGGTCACGATTGCCTTCCAAGAGGATCACCTTGCCATTCTTCCTCACCGGGCCGTGCTCGGGTGACCAACCTGTCGGACTGATGAGTCTCCCATCGGGACCCTCGACAAGATAATCTTCCCAATAGTCACACAGTTCCTTGAGGATCGGATACGCCCGCTTCGCCAGAAACTCCCTGTTTCCGGTGTACTGGTAATGGGTCCAGAAGTGCTGGCTCAACCAGGCACTTCCGGGTCGATGGATTCCCCAGGTCGAATTGCCACCCATGGGGTTGTTTGTGCTGTAAATGATCCAACCCCGTTTGGCAGCGATGGCGGGCTGTGTATTTTTCTTTCGAACCGTAGCAAGATTTTCAATCCAATCGAGCAGCGGCAGATGGCATTCGGTAAGGCCCGTAGGTTCGGCCAGCCAGTAGTTCATCTCGACATTGATATTCGTGGTGTAACCGGAATACCATGCCGGTTTGTGATCCTTGTTCCAGATTCCCTGAAGGTTGGCAGGCAATCCCCCTGGGCGTGAACTGCCGATCAGAAGATACCGCCCATACTGGAAGAACAACGCATCGAGTCCGGGGTCGTGGGTTTTGTGATACGCCGCCAGTCGCTCATCCGTTGGAAGCTCATCTCTCCCACCACCGAGATCAATGGAAAACCGATCATAAAGCCGCCGATGGTCGGCGACATGTTCCTGCCTGATCCGCTCAAAACTCTTCCCAACCAGCGCTTTGAAAACCCGATCCAGCTTCGCTCCCGGGTTCTCCCCCCTCCAGCCGGCGGCAGGGCTGTTTTTAAACGAAGTCGCGGCGGAAAGAAGGATGAGCACTTCATCGGCCCCCGTGATCTCGATCCCACCGCCACTTGCGCGGACCTGCCCGCCGGTCGACACAACTCGCGCTCTCGCCTCGTGAAGCAACCCGTTGGAAAACCTCCCCGCGAAGGAAATCGTGTCGTCCTCAGCATCCACCACTGCCTTGTGAGCACTGGTCATGCGCACCCGTGCGGAAATCGATTTCGCTTGGTCCGCAGCCAGCCGGATGGCGATCACCCCGTCGGGTCGGCTTGAAAGCATCTCACGTGAGAATTTCACGCCACCCGCTTCGTATTCCACCCGGTGCAACGCTTCCGCCAAATTCAAGGACCTCCGGAGAGACCGATACCCTTTGGCAGAGGGAACCTCGATCCAAAGATCGCCGAAGGGTTGGTAGGCACCCATTGCGGTTTCATGACCAGTCCAAAGAGTTTGTTCATTGAACTGAAGCTGTTCCCTTTCGGGATTCCCGAAAATCATGGCTCCGAGCGAGCCGTTGCCGATCGGCAGAGCAGAGTTCCAATCCGGGGCTGGCTCATCATACCAGAGTTCGCCCCCGCCAGCAGGCGAAGCAGCCAGATCGAAGGAAGCCAGAAGGAACCAGGAACAAACGATGAAAATGGGTTTCATAGGGACACGAACAGACAACCCGCCATTCCTCAAAAGCCGACAAGGGAATCAAGGAAAGATGGTGGAGTAGCGTCAAATCCCAGAAACGATCAAAATTCCCACGATCTCATCACCCTGCGCAAAATCGTTGTGATCTTGCGCGGAATCTCCGAAACACAACCGGCCATGAGGAGTTGTCGCCCCCTCTCCGATCGAATCAACACGAACACCGCGAGTGGCACGCTCTCCACTTCTTCCGTCCGAAGGCAGATTCGGAACGGCTTGGCGCGTGACATCCCGCATCGAAACCCTGAAGTTGCCGGCCCTTTCCAAGGGAACCTTGTGGAATGAATGCTCCGTCTTCTTCACTTTACCGGCCGTCCATGCTCTTGATGCGGATGGTCCTGACCTTCGCCATGATCGTAGGAGTCCACGGCAAAGACGTCAGCGTTCTCGATTTCGGGGCCTCGGGGACGGGCCGCTCTCTGGATCACGGTGCCATGCAGAAGGCCATTGATGCCGCGGCCGCAGCCGGTGGCGGAAGAGTCGTGTTCCCCCCGGGGACTTATCTCAGCGGCAGCATTGCCTTGAGGTCCGGAGTGACGCTCCATCTTGAGAAAGGTGCCACGATTCTCGGTAGCACTGACCTCAAACACTATCGACGTCTGAATTTCCTCGCTCTGATCACATCTCATGGCCAGAAAAACATCGGGATCACCGGAGAGGGTGTGATCAACGGCCAAGGCAAGCCGATCGCGGACTCGGTCGTCGGCCCGATCAAACCCGGTAGATATCCGGATGCAGGGGAATCGAAACGACCGGTCATCATCAATTTTCTCAACTGCAGGGACATCACCATCAAGGATGTGACCCTGACTCAAAGCGCCTGCTGGGTGCAGTATTACAGGGACTGTGAGAGGCTTCTCATTGAGAACATCAAGGTCCGGACCCTTGCGGCTTTCACAAATGACGGACTCGACATCGATGGCTGCCGGGATGTGGTTGTCCGTGGCTGTGACATTGACTCCCAGGATGACGCCCTTTGTCTAAAATCGACTCGTCGGATGTGTGAGAACGTTCTCATCGAGAACTGCCGTTTGAGGTCCAGTTGCAATGCATTCAAACTCGGGACCGCATCATTCAAAGGATTTCGCAACATCAGGGTCCGCAATCTTGAGATCCATGACACCTATCTCTCGGGAATCACTTTACAGAGCGTGGACGGCGGAGTGATCGAAAACATCCACATCTCCGGTGTCAGGATGAAGACCACCAACAACCCGATTTTCATCCGCCTCGGACAGCGGAACGAAAAAGCTCCTCCGGGACGGATTCGCCATGTGACGATCGAAGACGTGGAGGCCGAAATCCCCAATAGGCCAAAGGCTGAAATGAACAAATTTCCTAGCTACTGGCGTCATGCCTGCACGACACTGATTACCGGCTCCATCACCGGAATTCCCCAACATCCGGTGGAAGACGTGACCTTGCGAAACATCCAAATCACCTATGGCGGAATTGGCCGCACTCCCCGAGAAGATCATCACCTGCTCGAACGCCTGACCGAGGTGCCGGAATTGGCGGAGAACTACCCGGAATCAAAAATGTTCGGCGTTCTTCCTGCCTGGGGACTCTATTGCAGGCACGTGCGCGGCCTTACACTTGATCGCATCACGCTGAGAGTCTCAGGCGAAGACTATCGTGCAGCCATTGTGATCGATGATGCCAAAGACCTCAAACTGGACCGATTGCGCATCCACTCCCTCGGAAAGGAAACCCCACTTGTGCTCCACGATGTCAAGGAAGCCACAATCTCCAACAGTGCCTTTCCCCCAAGTGGTCGAAGACCCATCGACCAACGGGGCTCTTGCGAAAACGTCGAAATCCGCTGACCGACGCCGTTCCTTGCCGCCAGGGGAGTATCGAAGATGATGGAGCTCGCGCTTCTTCCGATGCTTCGCAACCGGGAGATCGGGCCCAATCAACCCTGAAAATCCAAGGGGAGGCGGTCCCGTCCTTTTGTTCCAAGCGCCGGGTGAACCACGATGCGACCCGATGACCCGGCCCACTTTCACTCCTGCTCTTCCTGAACACGAAAATCGGGAAAGCCGAGCACGCGCGGAATCATCGATCCCGTGGGTTGGATCACGAAGTAAACCGTTCGACTCCGTGGATCGTGCGACCAATTGGTTTCACAAAGAGGTTCCGCCACCTCGGAATCCGGAGCCTGGAAATAGAGACTCACATGGTAATCCTCCATCCCTTCGGCAGGAGCTTCAACGACCTCGCGCGAATGACCTTGAATCAGAAGCTTTCTCTTCCCCACCTGTCCGCCGACCTTGTTCTCGGTGAGATTGTACCAAAGCATTGATCCTCGCTTGAAATCGGCTCCATCAGCCCGGATGACCTGCATCTTCAATTGCGCCCGGCCCTCGCTGGCGTCATGGGTCACGATCAGATAAAAGTCGCTCACCTCGTCGGCAAGATTTGCTACCGGTGCATCCTTGGGCACTGTGGGCGCGGTCCCCTGCCCTATCGTTTCCACCTCGGACTCGACAAGCGCCAGTGCCTTGGCTTCCTTGGCCACTCGATAGACCGGAGAGAAACTCATTCGCGCAAGGTCGACTTCCTGGGATTTCAATCCATCGAAAAGATACATCCTCTCTGGCGCGTCCTCCGGGGCGTTGAGAAAAAGAATGCGACAAGTCCGGGCTGCTTCCTCAGCAGCGGATGAAATGTCAGTGAGCACAACCAGAAGAATCGAGAAGAGACGGAACATGGGAAGCGTGCGGGTCAGATTTCCGAGGGATTGAGCCAGCGGAAGGAAAGAATGGAATATCTGCGGCCGAATGTCTGATTCGCGGCTGACTTTGGCGATCCGGTGATTTCCGCCGCATCGGCAGGATCGACATAATCGCGGGTTCGGCGAACCACGGCCTCACAGTAGGCCCGAGCAGTGACTTTTCCCGAGGAGTCCTTGGCATCGCCATAGGCACGGATGGTGAAGGTGTCATCGCGGGCTGAAAGAATCGGAGCCAGAGGGCGAAGAACATCCGCCTGTCTGGTCCAGCCAGGCAATCCGTAGGCGTTCGGATAACCCGCCGCCGCCTCCTTGAATTGATAGCCCGACGTCCCCGCAGGGGGCGGGTCCGCTTGGGAAAGTTTGTCGGGAGGATAGGCGCTCTTGATGGTTTTGAAAGGGTCCATGCTGCCATTTTCCGACAGTGCGTTCAGGGCCGACTGGATCGTGCCCGCCAAGGCAAGATCACCGGAGGAGAGCTGTCGGTTCACAAATTCCGCAAGAGAAAGAAAGGGACCGCGTTGACGAACTTGATCGACGATTTCCTCGGCGAAGCGGTCGAGCATCGCCTCATCCAGAGTCCGGAATCCGGCAAACTCCGCGCTTGTCGAGAACAGGCCCGAGGTTCCGCGTGATTCATTGCCGCTATCCCCCGCCACGGCAAACCGCGAGTAGGCGTAATCCACTTCGTCGGACAGGCGATTCCCGGCGGGAGTTACATGGGGAATCCGCTGACCCCGGGCATGCCCGAGGAGTGCACGCCAGGCTTTCACGGAGGTGGAGTTGACGTTGAACATCCCTTCGACTTCGAGTCGTGAGGCGATGACTTTCCAGGAATCCGCCTTCTCCACATATCTGACGTAGATATCATTCGCTCCCGCCGCCGTGCCCGCCGCAGCGGCATCGGCGAGGATGGGGCGATAGGCTCGATTGGGCAGCGGAGTGGTGCCGGATAGAAAATCGAGATAGGCCTTTTTCAGTGTTTCCGTGCCGGAAGGTCGGCCGAGATTTTGGGAATTCGGCGCGATGGAGGAAACAAACCAGTCATCGAACAAAAGGTGATTCGCGCAATAGGAATCGTCGTGCTGAAGGTCCTGTGTGCCCTTGGCGGAATTCCCGGAATTGAACACCGCATTCGCCGGCAGCAGAGGACTGGCATCGCTGTTTCCGATGAGATTGAAAGCGTAGGGAGGAATCGGATTTTCATATCGCAAATCCCAATTCTGGAGTTCGGCCAGCGAATGAAGCGGTCTGGTCGGAATCTCTGCAATGATGCAGCGGGATAGTCCATCGGCGCTCTGGAAACCGGTAACGATGAATCCCCTGTTGGCCGCGTCCGACCCTGGCATCATGCTGTCCCCCGCTCCGGCGAGGCGTTCGAAACTGTAGTCAAAAGGAGAATTCACCGGGTGTGCGGTTCCGGGATAGTCCCACTGGATGGTCGACTCCACCCGATCTTTGTCACCCATGGCGGTGTAATTGACCAGCGGACTGGTCTGCACAAATCCCTTGGCGGAAAGATGGGTTTTGCTTGCCGTGCGGGCTCCGAATACCGTGGTCAGGAAGGGCTGGGGGTCGGAACTCGACTTCAACAGATCCGATTGGGCGAGACCTGTGAGAGGGCGGTAAACCTGCTCGGCAAGGGCCGGGTCATAAATCATCCGGTAAACCAGATGTCGGGGCCCGCCGATCCCGACCATCATGTCCAGATAGATTCCAACCCCGACCGCACCGGCATCATTGTAACTCGAATTGAACTTCGCCTCCGCCTTGACGACGGAAGCTCCTGGGACGGAAAATGAGGAATTGTCATCTTTCCGAAGGGGAAAGAAATGCCCTCCGCCCTTGCGGAAGCCGGGCTGGAGGGTGAGTTTGTTCGAGCTGGCAACCGGTTGTCCCGTGGGACTGAAAAGCAAGGTCTCGCCCGGTTTGAACGAGTGGGAACCGGTGATATTGAACCAAAGGTCCCCTCCCCCGAGACTGGGTGAGTTGTTGGTCGATGCCGAAATGCTGTTGTATCTCTGATTCTGCACGGCACCCACGGTGAAGCGAAAGGCATTTGGCAGGCAGCCGACGACCCGGAACTCCAAAGGTGAAGAAGTGATCGCCACGTTGTAAGGATTCCAGAGCGTGACCACGGGAGTCACCAGCAGTCGCGGTTCGTAGGCTGCGTCGCTGATTCTCGCTCCCCAGTGGGAGAACACCCATTGGACCCGGGCAATGATCGGCAGGATCCGGACCTTGTGGAGGAAATTGAATTTTGCGGCAGGATCCGAGGCATCGATCGCTACCGAGAAGGGACTGATACTTCCCCCACTCGCGCTCATCGTTTTGTAGAGAGTGGCCCAATTCTGCAAATTGGCCCAACTGCTCACGGCCCCGTGCTCGTAAATCGGGACGCTCTGCCCACGGTAAGACGACCATGGATAGAAGAGCGACCGGTCAGGACGATACAAACTTCCTGAAGGCATGTTGAAACCGATATCCCGGCCCGGCTCGACCCGGAAGAAAGGTTGATTCGATATCGGCTGGCGGTTCCATGTTTCCGTGAGCAGCGAAAGATCCTTCCGCCATCCTCCCGTGGCGGTGTTCGTCAGCAGCCCGACCGAGTGAGGGGTTAGATCATGGAAAAACTCGTCTGAGGCAGGGCGCCCGGTGGGATCTGCCACAAAGTCCGCCTGATCCAAGGTGATCGCCTTTTCCGCCGGTTCTGCATCCTCTAACAGTCGATCCATCCCGAACACCCCGGGGTCGGCGACGGCGTGGGATTTCACCATGGAGGACCAGGCGGCAATCCCATCGGTGTCC
This sequence comes from Akkermansiaceae bacterium, assembly GCA_025457665.1. GTDB lineage: Bacteria > Verrucomicrobiota > Verrucomicrobiia > Verrucomicrobiales > Akkermansiaceae > Haloferula. The sequence goes on from JALOTY010000048.1 coordinate 29,123, forward strand.
GGCTCATAGGGAGACGGGAGCCGGGCTTTTTGATTTTCGCCACTCACCCACCAAGCCAGGCTGCCAAATTGGTCCCCCGCAGCCACCTGGGTGGGTAAGAGATGAATCTGAAAGTTTTTCCTATCCTCGCCTTTCCCGACGGATCCTTCGCCAACAAGTGCGACCGTGCCGCTTCCCGCCTTGGCGCTGGGCGGGCTGGCTGATCGGGTCAGCGGGCCGGAGGGATCGGAGGCGAGCCACGAAAGAAACCGGGCTTCCTTGGCAGATGGGTAATCTCCGGGGGAAATGGGACGTCCCGCATAGGTCCCGCGAGTGGTGTGATTGGAACCTTCCCAGCTTTTCCAAACCCCCAATACGGGAGGATGGTCTGGATCGAGAATGTCCGCTCTCGCCGTCACCCGGGTATCGAGGCCACTCGATTTCTGCAACTCCCCCAAGGCAAGCATGAGCGCCATACGGGCATTGGCCCGGGCGATGGCGGCATCATTGGTATGCCCCGAGGAGCGAATGGCGATCGATCCCAGAGTCAGCATCGCCACGGCAAGCAAGGCGAGAAGGACCATCAGGGAAATGGTGATCACAAGGGCGAAGCCACTTTGCTTGGAACCGGGCTTTTGGCGAACAACGCAATGCCTTCTGGATTTCGATGCCATGGGTTTGGGGACGCCTGGTTGGACGCCGCTGGAAAATCGGGGTTTGTATCGGGTGATCGGAAAATCTTGGCCCGTTTGCCAAGGGGTGGATTTGCTTTTCTGCAGGAGAGCGACACCTCATGGGTTTACGGGTCGCAAGGAAAGCATCGGGAAAAATATGACACTAATTCAGCCCGATTCCCATGCACTTTCCTCCCGATTTTCCTGCATTTTACGATTTTCCCGTAGCATCTCCGAATCAAAACCACCCATGCCGAGGCTCAGGGATCGGCATAAATGATACCACGTCCCGGCGTCCCCAAATAGACCCGCCCGGGCACCCGGCTGTCTCCCACGATGACATCGGCCGGGAAACGGTGGGCGTCGTCATTGATCCGAATCCAACTCGTCCCGCCATCGTCCGAGCGGTAGAGCGCCTCCCCCGCAACGCCGACTGGGGGATCGATTTTCCCTGACAGAAACAGAGCGGGATAACGTCGTCCCGCCAGTGGTTGGCCGAAGCCGAAGGAGCGGACCGAACGGATGGCCTTGATTTCAGAGAGATGTCTTTCGTTGTGATCCATGCCGGAAACCACGGCAAAGGTTTTGCCGGAATCGATCGATTTATGCAGGCAACTGATTTGTTTCCAGTTCTGGGTGGTGAGATAGACATGTCCCTCAAAGCCCGGTACTGGACGCATGGCCGAGCGCAGGTAGCCGTGGGTTCCCGGGAGTCTGGCCGGAGACAAATGAAAGGTGCTGCCGCCATTCACACTGGTGTAGAACTTCCCATCCTTGGAGAAAAATCCATAGAACTTCGAGGCGTTCACCTTGTCAGCCGCGATTTGCGAGCCCTTCGGCAATGTGGGAACGGGAGCCCAGCTTGAACCCATGTTGTTCGAGACCCACGCTCCCGTGTCGGACATCCATAGGATCGATTTCCCGTCAGCGGAGATCGCGACGCGCCCGCCACCGCCCGGTTGCTGGGATGCGAAAGGTTGCCAGGTCTTTCCTCCATCCGTGGAGAACTTCGCGGGCTTCGATCCCACGCGCGCCATGATGGCGGGTGCCCTTGATGCAAAATCGACCCCCGTCGTGTTGGCTGTTGAATGCTGCACCCGAGGAGACTCGGTGAGATTTTCATGAGTGAAGCCGCCGATGTCCCCCAGACCGCTGATCAAGGGCGGCCCCGACGGAGGACTGACCAGGGCAAGAACCACGGTTTCCTCCAGTCCTTGCGCGCTGAATGTCCACTCCATGCCCGCGCCGGCCGAAGCGCGGTCGGTTCGTTGGATGCCGAGTCCGAATGAGAAGAACATCTGTTCGGGATTCGCCGGATTGAACTCGATATCGCTCATCCAATGGGCATCCCATGGCTTGTAAGGCGCGGAGGAAGTCCACT
>JALOTY010000049.1 GCA_025457665.1 Akkermansiaceae bacterium
TGATCGCCATCAAAACGAAATCCTTGGCCTTTCTGCGGGCTTCGATGCTTTGATCGTTCTCGATATCGCTCAAGCGGTAAGTCCCCGGAGTCATTCGGATGGTTCGGCCATCCCCCGCCGCCTCCCTTATGAGAGAGGCCAGATCCGACACCTTCACTTCCGCCGCACCTCCCCGGCAGCTTGGCAGAACCAGTGTGGCCATCAATCCGAGAAACAACAAACAGAGGCGATACATCGACATGGACTGGACCCTGCACCAACCCTCCATCCCTGAAAATCACGGACTCCGCATTCCATGGAAACCAGAGCTTCTTTTGACCCATGCCTGAAATTCCATTCATTCGTGCAACTGGCACCTCGTTCCGGCCCCATACCACGCCCACATGCACCCTCTCCTCGCATACTCCATCCTCTCGATTTTTGTCGCCCATGCCGCGGAGATCACTTGGACGGGATCCGCTGATCAGGAATGGCTCAATCCCGCCAACTGGTCCAGCCAGCCCGCCTTGCCGGTGGAGGGTTCCAATGCCACCGCCGATACCCTCTGGATCGACTCACCGAGCCGACCCGCGGTTTTTGATGCCGCCGATGGGACCCGCAACTACCGCTCCATCCGCGTCGGCTTCAATGCCGATGGCAGACTCGACATCACCGGCGGCATCCTCTCCGGCCAACACACCATCCAAACGATGATCGGCCGCGCCGGGCATCATGGCATCATGAACCTCTCCGGCGATGGCCAATTCCGCTCCGGACATATCACTCAGGTCGGTCTCGATGCCGGCAGCATCGGAGAAATCCACCAAAGCGGTGGCACCTTCACGATCTTCCGCGGCGCGGCGGCCGATTCCGTTCCGGGAGAAACCAGCCTCCACCTCGGCCCCGGCGGCAGCGGTCTCTATCAGCTCTCGGCCGGGTCACTCTTCACCCGCTTCGGCGTGGTGGTCGGCAGCACCACACCTGGTTCCTCAGGCCGTTTCCACGTCACCGGATCGTCCTGGAATGCCACCATTGGCGGAAACAACGGCATCAACCCCGCCAATCACGGGTTCTGGGTCCAGCGAGCCAATGGCACACTCGCCGCCACCATCGATAGCAGCAACTTCTCCCTCTCCACCCTTCACATCCATCACGCCACCGGCTCGTTCCTCACCTTCGAAGCGGGATCGCTACTCGATACCGGTTTCACCGGCCACAGCCCCACGACCCCCATGTCCTGGGATCTCATCCGCTTCGATAACAATGCCACTCTCACCGATCTCGGACTCACCCTTCACCCCTACGATATTGCGGCCGGATGGAGTTTCGAATGGGCGGATAGCGATGCCGACCCACGTCCCGATACCCTTCGCCTTCATTACTCACCCCCTGTCGCGAACGCCGCCATCACCGTCCATAGCCTCGCCGAACTCAGGGAAGTCGCCGCCATTGACCACCTCGATGTGACCCTCGCCCCCGGCACCTACTGGCTTTCCGGACCTGCGGTGAAACCCTCACCCGTTGCCGATCATCCCATTTTCCTCGACCTCGCCGCTTCGCATTCGAATTTCGATTTCACCGGCGTCACCTTCCTCGTCGATACCCGCGATCTCCGTGGCTACGGCCGCGCCTTTGGCCATTCGGACACCGTCCGCGTCTTCCAGATCAGTGGCGACCATACCACCGCAAAAGGCCTCGATCTCGAAGTCGTCAATGTCGCCTACAACGGCAACGATGCCTGGGGCCGCCCTCGTGAATTCACCGCCGATTGGTCCACCACTCTCGTCGAACTCATCGGCTCCCATATCTCCCTGCTCGACTGCACCTTCACCACCCGCGGCTCCTTCCCCTACGGTTACGGAGACGCTTTTGGCAAGGGCACCCGGCCTACCGATGCCAATGGCGTGACCAATGCCGCATGGATCGATCACCGCAAACACAATGGCATCCGTATCGGCCGCGGTGCGAATGACGTCACGTTGGAAAATATCACCCTGAACATGCGTAGCTTCGGCCACGGCATTTTCCTCCAGGAAGGCGCGTCGGATGTCACTTTACGCCATTGCTCCGTGCTCGGGGATGAAATGGCGGATAGCGATGACATCATCGCCCACCCCGTTTACCAGCAATGGGGATTCGCCACCTATCGGGAAAAAATCCCTGCCGATATCCGCATTTCCAAACATGAGGATGGCATCCGGGTTTATATCAATTCCAACTCCGCCACCAACGGTTGGCCCGAATTCGTTCACAACCTGACCATCGAGAACTGCAACATCGAACGCATGCGCGATGCATTGGCCACCGGCGACATGACGGGCGATCTCCATGTCACCCAGACTTCCGCCTGGGAATGCGAGCAAGGCTTCACGCCCTCTAACATCGCCAGCTCGAATACCTTCCTCAATTGCCGCGGCGATGCCCGCAATGGCCCACTCGTTTTCTTCCGCCGTTCCGCCAGCAACGTCACTCTCGAGTGCGAACTTGCCGGCACCCAGCCTCCCCGCGGCACTTGGCCCATCGCCCTCATCAGCGGCACTGGCAATGACATCACTCTCACCCGCTCGGCTCCCGCCGGTCTCTACCCCTCCAGCGCCCATGTCCTCGTCTCCCAACGATGGCGCGAATGGCGCCACAGACCCGAGGCCGACCTCGATTCCCCGACCTCGAACAACGTCGCTTCGCCGTCATCCAACGGAACCATCCACAACCAAACCGGCCAGACCCTCGTTCTCGGGACCAACACCTCGGGCATGACCGGCAGTTCGGATGCGCCCGTGATCAACAAGGGCTCGAACAACATCTACACTGCCACCACCCTCATCCCTCCCGCCCTCACCGGCACGGACACCTGGGGCGAATGGTTCTCCCACCCCGGCGAAACCACCGTCATTTCCGCCGCCACACTCGGCGGTGCCAATCCCCTTGATGGTGGAACCGTCATCGCGGACGGAGGCACCCTCATCCTTTCACCCGGCCTCTCCATCACCGGCGAATCCATCACCCTCAGCGGCGCAGGGAAAAACGGTCAGGGGGCCCTGTTCTCCCATGGCCTACCCGGCAATGGCACCCGCTGGGGAGTCAATGATTCCACCAGCACCATCACCCTCGCAGGAAACTCCACCATCCACGTCGGCACTGCTGGCAACCAGCTCCTCATCGGCGAAGTCGAAGGCAGCGGAAATCTCACCAAATCCGGCCCGGGGCTGCTGGTCATGGAAAACGGGCCTAACAGCTTTGCTGGAGATCTCATCCTCGCCGCCGGCTCCATTTCCGCTCGCACCGCCAAAGTCCCGCAAAACCTCATCATCCACCCGGGCACCCACTTCGGCCAGCAGGCCAACCTGGCACTCGATCAAGACCCCGGGGAAACCACCACCGTCGATGGCACTCTCGACCTGAACCGCCGTGGCCCCACCGATACCACCCCCCACCAAGCCGTCATCGGCCGGCTTCTCGGCGGCCCCACCGGCACCATCACCGCCACCTCCAGCGCAGCCACCCACAGCGTCGAAATCACGGGAAACGATCAGGCCTCCGATTTCAGCGGATCTCTCACCGGCTCCATTTCCCTGCGGAAATCCGGCAGCGCCCTCCTTCGCCTCCGCGGAAACTCCTCCCACCTCGGAGAAACCCGAATTCTCCAAGGCACTCTCGATCTCCTCGGCTCCTTCAGTCAGTCGCCCCTCTTCCTCGCCAGCGGGGCCGTCCTCACCGGCTCCGGCAGCACCCAAGGTGCCCTGACCCTGGAATCCGGAGCGATCTTCCGCCCGGGCACAGGCATCGATCGCTTCACCTCAGGCCCGCAAACCTGGCATGACGGTGCCGTCATCGAGATCGACCTTGCCCAACACCAAGGCAGCCCTGGCGCTGCATGGGATCATCTGGAAATCGCTGGAACCCTCGCCATCGCCCCTCAAGGCGGCACCCCGCTGGTCCGAATCATCGCGCTGCCGGGAAGCTTCGATGATTTCGATCCCCGCTCCCCCCGCACCTGGACCCTTGCCACCGCTACCGATGTCATCGCGACCTCTCTCCCCGCGCTTGAAATCAGCTCCGGACCCTCTCTACCGGAGGGCGGCACCTTCACACTCGTCACCACGCCCTCGGCCCTCACCCTTCAGTTCACGCCCTCGGCATTTTCCTCGTGGAAACTCCTCCATGACATCCCCGCCGCCACCCCCGCGGATGCCGATCCCGACCTCAATGGCATTTCCCTCCTTCTTGAATATGCCACCGGCATCACACCCGGTGGAAATGCGACACCCCTCATCATCATCCCCGGTCCCTCAGGCCCTTCCGCCCGCTTCTTCCGAGCTGCGGTCGATGTAAGATACGACATTTATAGTAGCAGCGATCTGGTTTCCTGGCAGCTCCTGGGAAGCGATCCCGGCTCCGTCGGATCCACGGTGGAAATCCCTTTGCCACAGACCTCGATGCGCCACTTCGTCCGCCTCCATGCGACCCTTGCCACTCCTTGATTCGATTGCTGTTCAACAGGGAAACCCCTCTCCAAACGCAGTTCGCTTGTGAGCCAAACACTTACGGGCGATACTCCTTCCAACCCAAAGCTACGTGCTGTCCCCCATGGCAGCCCGAAACCCATCTCTCGCCATGAAAGCCCGAAAGTCCGGTTTTACTCTCGTCGAACTCCTCGTCGCCATCGTCATCGTTTCCATCCTCAGCCTGCTCGCCTTCTTCGGCGTCCGCAGTGCCAAGGAACGGGCATCCGCCGCCGTCGATGCCAATGACATGCGCAACATCTGGGTGGGTGTCCAGAGCTTCACCGCCGACAACAACGGCAAGCTTCCAACCACCATGTCCGGCATCTCGCCCACCTATCGCCGGTCCGCGGTCACCCTCTCCACCGTCCTCGCTCCCTACCTCGGGTTCGAAGACGCCACGGACGGCCAATTCATGCCGGTCTTCGCCGCGGCCAGTTGGCAATCCGCCACCAACAACCCCACCGGCCCCTCCCTGCTCGTCCACCAGGAAATCTATGTCGGCAAGGGCAAGAAATGGACCGGCAATCCCATGCGCCCCTCCCCCAGCCAGTTCAGCTTCGGCTACCCGGGTTCCCGCGCCCCACGCACCATGGCCGCCGTCATGGGTGCCATGAGCTACCCGGCCGATGCGCTCATGCTCTCGGAGATCGACCGCAAGCATCCCGAATTCAAGGTCAGCAAACCCAGCTGGCTCGCCGACGTCCCGGAAAACCTCGCCCACGGCAGCTACCGCCTCGGCCTCTACTGGGATGGCCATGTCGGCAAGCTCGATGAAGACCTCAAGCCCAAGTGATCCTCGCCAAAGCCAAATCAACTTCCCGCCATTCAAGCCTTCTAAATCCATGAAACCCACTCGCATCCAATCTCCGCTTTCCCTCGGTGTCCTGACCCTCGGCCTCACCGCCTCGCTCCTCGGCACCGCCGCGCGCGCCGCCACCTTCACCTGGGATGGCGGAGGTAGCGATGGCAACTGGTCCACCGCTGCCAACTGGTCCACCGATACCGCACCCGCGGCCGCGGGTGACAACCTCATCTTCGCCGGCACCGCCAACACCACGACGAACAACGACCTCGTCACGTCCATCAACGTCGGTCCCGCCATCACCTTCGCTGCCGGTGCTGGCTCCTTCAATCTGACAGGGAACGCCCTGACCCTGGGCAGCGGCGGGGGCGGCGGCATCACCATCGTCTCTCAACAAAGCCCAAATCCCCAGACGATCAGCGCCAACATCAATCTCTCCGGTGGTAATGGCGACCGCACGATCACCTTCGCCTCCGGTGCAGGCAGCCTCACGCTCAGCGGAAACATCGATTTCGCCAACGACTGGCTCTTCCCGAATACCACCGCCGGCACCATCATTCTCTCCGGCACAAATACCGGCGATGGCAAGGCCACCAATGCCATCACCGCCGGCACCAACATCCTCCGCGCAATGATGCGCAACAATGTCGGCGGCACGGTCCTGACGCTCGGCAGTGATGCAGCGCTTGGAAATTCCGGCAGTGGTGATCCCTCCCTTGGCACCGCCAGCTTGCGGGGCATCATCGCCAACCAGAACATGACGGTGAACACCATCGGCAACCGGAACCTTTCCGGCAGCACTTTTGCGATCAACGCCGCCAATATCACCTTCAACGGCAGCGCCAATCTCACCATCGGGAACATCATCAACCACAACGGCAACCGTGACTTTGTCGCCTCGGGAAGCGGTGCGGTCACCGTGGGCAGCGCTTACTTCCTCTCCGCGGACCAAACCAGCCGCGCCCATTTCCTCAATGTCACCGGAACCGGCGGCGTGACCATCAATGGCCCGCTCTTTGATACACTCCACAGCGGCGGCATCACCACCCGGAACATCAATGATACCAACGGCAGCCCCATCAGCGCCCGTTTCCGCAAATCCGGCAGTGGCACACTCACCCTGAATGGCAACAGCGCCAGCTTCACCGGGGAAATCTCTCTCGAAAACGGCACCACCATCCTCGGCCACCCCAACGCCCTCGGCGCCACCAGCGGCACCCGCAGTTTCAACCTGACAGGCGAAACCTTCATCGATGACCCCATCGTCAACATGGACAGCATCACCGGCATCGAAGTCGGCCAGACCGTCACCGGCACCGGCATCGCTCCGGGAACGACGGTAACGGCCGTCGATGCAGGGTTGCTCACCATCACCCTTTCCCAAGCCGCAACGGCCGATGGTTTCCCCGTCACACTCACCTTCACCGGCACCCGCAGTGCACCCACCGCCGTCGGCAAGGCCCCTGGCCTCGCCACGCTTGATCTGAATGGCCAAACGATTGCCGAACCCATCCACTTCCTTGAAGGCCCCGGGCATAACAACCAAGGCGTACTGATCAATTCCAACACGTCCACCCCTGCCGCAATCACCACAGATATCACCAATGTTTACTCATCGACGGTTGCCGGTCCCGGAGATATCACGGTCACCCGTCTCATTGCCATCGTCGCCCGCACGATCACCAAAAACGGAACCGGCACATTCACCACGAATGGCACCAGCCACAACAACCTCTGCGGCTGGGTGCTCAATGAAGGCACGCTCGTGTTTGCCAACACCGCCGGACTCGCTTCCGATCGCGGCACCACCATCAATGCAGGCACCCTCCGCCTCAGCGGGCCTAACAGCAATCTCATCAACGACACCCAGTCGTTCACGATGAATGGCGGCACCTTTGACCTCAATGGCAAGGGCGAGGCCGTCGCTGCTATCACCGGCAGCGCAGGCACGATCACCAACTCCAACCCCACCGCCGCCACACTCTTCGTCGGCGGCGGTGTCGCCGGCACCTCTTCCGGCAGCTTCGGCGGGGTCATTCAGGACGGCAGCGGCATCCTCCATGTCAACAAGGAGGGCACCGGCACCCAGACGCTCACCGGCGCTTGCAGCTACAGCGGAAACACCACGGTCAGCAACGGCACTCTCAGTCTCGCCAACGCTTTCCTCGATGATGATTCCACCGTCACTCTCGCCGCTGGTGCGGTTCTCGACCTCACCCACAGCAGCACGGATGTCGTCGCCGCCCTCATCATCGATGGGGTCTCACAACCCGCTGGCACTTACAACAGCGCGAACACCAGTGGTGCCATCACCGGCACCGGCTCCATCCAGGTCGTCCCTTCCAGCCCGGCAGGCTATCAGAACTGGGCGGATACTTACGCCAACGGCGATGGCAGTGAGCTTGACTCCGATGGCGATGGCGTGAGCAACGGCATCGAATACTTCATGGGAGAAACCAATGATGGATTCACCGCCACACCCGGCATCGTTTCCGGTGCCATCACCTGGCCCAAGGACGCCGCCTTTTCCGGCACCTACACCGTGCAGACCTCGGATGACCTCACCGATTGGACCGATGTCGCCTCCACCGACAACGGCAGCTCAGTCACCTACACCCTCCCCGTCCAGCCCGGCCCCTTCTTCGTCCGCCTCAAGGTGACTCCCAACTGATCCGCCCGCCCCACCCAACCCCAAGAGAAACGCGAACGACCCTCACGCCAAATCATCATGAAACCCATTTCATCTTCTCGAAGGCTGATCGGCATCGGCCTCACGGCCTCCCTGCTCGGAACCGCTGCTCACGCCGCCACTTTCACTTGGGATGGCGGCGGGGGCGATGGCAACTGGTCCACTGCCACCAATTGGTCCACGGACACCGCGCCCGCGGCCACCGGTGACAACCTCATCTTCGCCGGCACCGCCAACACCACGACGAACAACAACCTCGTCACCAACCTCGCCACCACCGGCGTCGGCATCACCTTTGCTTCCGGGGCAGGCTCATTCACCCTCGGCGGAAACACCCTCACCATGGGTTCCGGAGGAGGTGGAGGGCAAACCATCATTCAGCAAAGCAGCTCGAACGCGCAAACCATCAGCGCCAATATCAACCTCTCCGGTGGCAATGGCGACCGTTCCATCGTCTTCGCTTCAGGCGCGGGAAGCCTCACTCTGAGTGGAAACATCAACTTCAGCAACGACTGGCTTTTCCCGAATACCACCGCCGGCACCATCATTCTCTCCGGTACGAATACCGGCGATGGCAAGGCCACCAATGCCATCACCGGTGGCACCAACATCCTCCGCGCGATGATGCGCAACAACGTCGCCGGCACCGTTCTCACCCTCGGCAGTGATGGGGCTCTTGGAAACTCCGGCACGGGTAATGTCGCTCTCGGCACCGCCAGTTTCCGCGGCGTCATCGCCAACCAAAACATGACGATCAACACGATCGGCAACCGCAACCTTTCCGGGAGCACCTTGGCCATCAATGCCGCCAACATCACCTTCGATGGCACTTCGAATCTCACCATCGGCAACATCATCAACCATGCGGGCAACCGCGACTTCGTGGTTTCGAGTTCGGGAACCGTCACAGTCTCCAATGGCTATTTCGTCTCCGCTGACCAGACCGGCCGCCGCCATTTCAACAACCTCTCAGGCACCGGCGGCATGGTGGTGAATGGAGCGCTTTACGATACCTTCCATAGCGGCGGGATCACGACCAACACCACCACCACCGATGGCGGTGCCACCCCAACCGCCAGCGTTTTCCGCAAGGCGGGGGCCGGCACCCTGACCCTCAACGGCAACAGCTCCGCCACTTTCCAGGGCGTCATGCAGATCGAAGCCGGCACGGTGAAACTCGGTCACTCCGGCGCACTCGGTGCCTCGGATGGCACAAACGGCAAAGCCACCCAACTCATGGGCGGCACTCTCGATCTCAATGGCCAGAGCAGTGGCGAGTTCGTCCGCGTTCTTTCGAATTCCACGATCTCCAACTCCGCCACCGATGCCGCATCACTCACGACCGATGTCAGCCTCGGCGCGAATCTTGTGGTCAATACCACCGGTGACATCACCGCCACCCGCTTGATCGCCGCGTCGAACCGCAGCGTCACCAAGCTCGGCACCGGCACCCTGACCACCAACGGCTCCAGCCACAACAACCTCACCTCTTGGGACATCCAGGCAGGCACCGTGGTCTTTGCCAATACCTCGGGACTCGCCTCCGATCGCGGCACCACCCTCAACGGCGGCACACTCCGTCTCAGCGGATCGAACAGCAACCTGATCAACGACGGCCAAAGCTTCACGATCAACTCCGGCACCTTCGACCTCAATGGCAAGGGCGAAGCCGTCGCCTCCATCGGCGGTGCCGCGGGCACCATCACCAACAGTGCCGCCTCCACCACCAGCACGCTCTACGTGGGCGGCGGCGTGGGGGGCAGTTCCTCCGCCACTTTCGGCGGGGTGATCGAAAACGGAGCGGGCACCATGAATGTCCACAAGGAAGGCACCGGCACCCAGACGCTCTCGGGCACAAATACCTACACCGGCACCACCACCATCAGCAATGGCTCACTCGCCCTTGCCTCCACCGGGTCCATCGCCTCGTCCCAGGAAATCATCGTCAATGGCGGAAACTTCAACGTCTCCTCGGTCAGCGGTTTCACCCTCGGCTCCGGCCAGACCCTCTCCGGTTCCGGTGGATCCATCACCGGTGACATCACCGTCGCCGGCACACTCGCCATCGGCTCCTCGCCGGGAACGATGACTTTCGACAACCATCTCACCCTCGGCTCGCTCTCGATTTCGGATTTCGAGTTCACCGATGCGGGATTCGGCGTCGGCACTTTCGATCTCGCCACCGCCGCCGCCGCCGGCACCCAATCCGTCACATTTGGCGGCACGCTCAATCTCCTCTTCGATTCTGGAGAAAGCTACCTTGCCGGCACTTCGGTGAAGATCTTCGATTTCGACAGCTATTCCGGCAGCTTCTCCGCAGTGAATGTCAGCGGTCTTGATGGCTCACTGGTCGCCAGCTTCGATCAATCGACCGGCATCGTCAGCCTCACCGCCATCCCCGAGCCTGCCGCCGCCGGCCTCGGAGCCTTGGGCCTGCTTGCCTTGCTGCGCCGCCGCCGCTGAGCGGGGCCATCAGCCATCGTTCTTGTTTCCCAAGCCGCGCCGTCCAAATCCACGGCGCGGCTTCTTGTTTTCCTTCGGATGCGGATTCATCCCTTGCCCGGCCGCTCGCCGCTCCCTAGCCTTCTGCTCCCCGCGCAACGTCAACCAGCCATCCCGGCCATGAGCACCGAACCCGGATCACCCCGCATCAGCCTGCGCGACATCGCGGCCAAGCTCGGCGTCAGCCATTCCACCGTGTCCCTCGCCCTGCGCGACCACCCGAGGATCTCGGAAAGCGTTCGTGCCAGGGTCAAGGCCGCCGCCGAGGAGTTCGGCTATCGCCCGGACCCCATGCTCGCCGCCCTCGCCAACTATCGCCGCGGCAAGGTCGCCACCCCCATTTCCTCCAGCGTCGCCTGGATCAATGGCTGGCCCAAGGCAGATCAACTCCGCGGCTACAAAGAGTTCGATCAATACTGGAATGGTGCCTTCAAAGCCGCCGAAAAATTCGGCTACCGCCTCGAGGAATTCCGCATCGGCCGGGAATGCACAGCCAAACGCCTCCACCAGATCCTCTCCACCCGCGGTATCCGCGGCATCCTCCTCCCCCCCCACCGCGAGGCACCCGCTTGGGGAGATTTCCCCTGGGATCAATACTCCGTCGTCCGCTTCGGCCGCTCCGTGATCAAACCGGAAGTCCATGTGGTCACCGCCGATCAGATCGCCAACACCATGCTCGCCGTGCAGTCCATGCATGCCCTCGGCTACCGCCGTATCGGTTTCACCGGCATCGCGGGCGACTTCACCCGTCGCGGACTCCTTTTCCAGCTCGGCTTCGCTGGCGGCCAACGCCTCATCCAAGACCCTCAGCCCATCCCGCCCCTCGCTTTGAGCGATGACCGCCCCGCCGAACGCTCCCGCCAGCTCAAATCATGGCTCAAGGAACATCAGCCCGATGCCATCCTCACCACCGATGCCACTCTCGGCGAAATGCTCGAAAAATGTGGACTCCACGTGCCCGATGACATCGGCCTCGCCGTGACCTCCATCCTCGATGCCAAAGCAGATGCCGGGATCGACCAACATCCCGAGGAAATCGGCCGCGTCGGATTCCTGATGCTGAATTCCCTCATGAACGACCGCGCCAAAGGCATTCCGCCCATCTTCCGCCAGATTCTGGTGGAAGGTTCCTGGGTCAACGGTCAATCCCTGCCTCACAGGACCTGAGTCAGGAGAGGTCGGTTCAATCCTTCAAGGCCATCCACTCAGGGCGTGCCGCCGGGATGGCCAGATCTTCCGGCTGGAGATCGAGCCTTTTTCCTGCCGCAGCCACCTCCGCATCCTCCAGGATGTCCAGCTCCGGCCGGAAATCCGCCGCATGGTAGGAACTCCGCACCAGCGGACCACTCGCCACATGCCGGAAACCCTTGGCCAGGGCGATCTGCTTGTATTCGGCAAAGACATCCGGATGCAGATACTCCACCACCGGCAAATGCTTCGGCGTCGGCCGCAGATACTGACCCAGGGTCAACACGGTCACATCATGCTCTAACAGATCATCCATCGCCTTGAGGATCTCCTCGCGCGTTTCTCCCAGGCCCAGCATGATCCCGCTCTTGGTCGCCACCTTGCCATTCACCATGGCCTTGGCTTTTTTCAGCACGATCAAGCTGCGCTGGTACTTCGCCCGTGAGCGGACCAGCGGCGTGAGCCGTTCCACGGTCTCCAGGTTGTGGTTGAAGATATGCGGGCGCGCATCCATCACCATTTGAAGGGCCCAGTCACGATCATTGAAATCCGGCACCAGGACCTCGATGACGATCCCCGGGTTCATCGCCCGCACCGCCTCGATTGTTCTCTGGAAATGCTCCGCGCCGCCATCCCGGAGGTCGTCACGAGCCACCGCCGTGATGACCACGTGCTTGAGTTTCATTCGCCGGGTCGCCTCGGCCACGCGCGCCGGTTCGTCCTCTTCCAGCGCGTCGGGCTTGGCGGTCTTCACCGCGCAGAACCCGCAGGCCCGGGTGCATTTTTCCCCGGCGATCATGAAGGTCGCCGTCCCCTGACCCCAGCATTCCCAGCGGTTCGGGCACTGCGCTTCCTCGCAGACCGTGACCAGCTTCAGATCGGTGATCAGGGATTTCGTGGACCAGAAAACCGGGTTGTTCGGCAGCCTCACCTTGATCCAGGAAGGCTTCTTGTCCTGATGCAAGGCGGGATCCATCCCCATCTTCGGACCGTGGCAACTGCTCATCGGCGCGGAAGCTAATGGCCACCGACCTCAGGGAAAAGGGGAAATTCCCGCTTTGACCAAAGCCGTGGCAATCCCCGCCCAGACGCACCATTGCCCGCCCCGTGCTTCGTCCCATCCTCCATTTCCCTCTGCCCTTTCCCCACATTCGCCGCTTTCCGCTTCTCAGGACCGCATTTCCACCCCAACCTCCGCCGCGAACCGCTAAACGCTTCCCCACACTCCCATGGCCTACGACCTCATTGTCATCGGTGGCGGCCCTGCCGGCTACGTTGCCGCCATCCGCGCCGCCCAACTCGGAAAGAAAGTCGCCTGCGTCGAGGCCGATCGCGCCGGCGGCACCTGCCTCAACTGGGGCTGCATCCCCACCAAGGCCCTGCTGAAAAATGCCGAACTTTACCACACCCTCGCCCACCGCGCGAAGGAGTTCGGCTTCTCGTTCGAGAACCTGCAGTACGACTGGTCCAGCGTCATCGGCCGCTCCCGCAAGGTCTCTGACCGCCTCGCCGGCGGCATCGAGTTCCTCTTCAAGAAAAATGGCGTGGAATACGTCCGCGGCCACGGTGCCATCATCGCCCCGGGCAAGGTGGAAGTCACCGCCAAGGATGGCAGCAAGTCCACCGCCGAGGCCTCGAACATCCTCATCGCCACCGGTGCCAAATCCCGCGCCCTTCCGCCCCTCCCCTTCAACGGCACTTCAGTCATCGGCTCCCGCGAGGCCATGATCCTCGAAAAACAGCCGGCCAGCATGATCATCATCGGCGCCGGCGCGATCGGCGTGGAGTTCGCCTACATTTACAACGCCTTCGGCACCAAGGTCACGCTCGTGGAAATGGCCCCCACGCTCGTCCCGGTCGAAGACACGGAAATCGGCGATGCTCTTGAGAAATCCTTCACCAAACAAGGCATCCGCTGCCTCGCCAATCACAAGGTCACCGCCACCAAGGACCTCGGCGATCGTGTGGAAATCACGGTCGAAGGTGCCAAGGAAAACGGCACGATCTCGGCCGATGTCTGCCTCGTCGCCATCGGCGTCCAGCCGGTCCTCCCCGGCGGCATCGCCATCGGCCTCACCGACCGTGGTTTCATCCAGGTCGGCGATCGCTACGAGACCTCCATCCCCGGAGTCTATGCCATCGGCGATGTCACCGGCCCCCCGCTGCTCGCCCACACCGCCTCCTTCGAGGCCATCCAGTGCATCGAGGGCCTCTTCGTCCCCGGGCACAAGGTCCGCAAGGTCAAGAATTTCCCCGGCTGCACCTACTGCCACCCGCAGATCGCCTCGGTCGGCAAGACCGAGCGCGCCCTGAAGGAAGAAGGCGTGGAATACACCGTCGGGAAAATCCCCTTCATGGCCATCGGCAAGGCCATCGCCGCCGGTGAGCCCGATGGCTTCGCCAAGCTCCTCTACGGGAAGAAACATGGCGAACTCCTCGGTGCCCACATCATTGGCGACAATGCCACCGAACTGATCGCCGAAATGGGTCTCGCCCTCGATCAGGAACTCACGGCCGAGGAAATCCATTCGACGATCCATGCCCACCCGACCATGAGCGAGGTGATCCATGAAGCCACCATGGCCGCCCAAGGGCACGCCATCCACTTCTGATCCTTCCTCAAACGAAACGGCCTCGAAGCTTTCCTTCGAGGCCCTTCCTCTCCCTTCCCACCCCCGCCCGCCTCTCGCGGCCGGGGGTGATTTTTTCGCGCCTCAGATCCCTTCGTCCATCATCGGCTCCTCGCCCCCCTCAGGCGGCGGTGGTGGACCCTCGGGCGGACCGGGACGCCCCTCAGGACCGGGCGGCGGACCCTCAGGCCCACGGGGCGGGCGATCCCCTCCACGCTCACGCCTCGGACCGCGGTCCGGGCCACCCGGAGGAAGCGGCGGCTTGAATTCTTCCTTGTCCAGCTTTAGGTCACCATTGGCGTCCATGCGCTCGAAGTCATCCTCCTGCGCATCCTCCCCGGCATTGCGCAGCCAGGGAGCCTTGGAAAATTCTTCGAAATCCAGCGCGCCGTCACGATCCGCATCCAGCCGACCAAACAGCACCTCGGGATGCGGCGGAGGACCCTCGCCATCCGGTCCCGGACCCATGCCCTTGCGATCCTCATGCGAAAGCTTGCCGTCTTGGTTCGTGTCCAGCCGATCAAAGAACTCCCGACGCTTGTCCTCCGGCAAACGCTTGGCAAAGCGACCCTCGCTGAATTCCTCAAAACTCACCGATCCATTGTCGTCGCTGTCCAGCTCTCGAAGGGATTGCATCGGCCGCATCCCCCGCCCTCCTTCCGGCGGCGGCATTCTCAGTTCCGCCTCCTGAATCACTCCGTCTCCATTCCGGTCCAGCCGACGGAACAATCCATCGCGCTTCTCCGCCGGCAGCTCGGCAAGACGCTCCATTTGATCGAATTCCTCACGCGACACCTGCCCGTCACCGTTCAGATCCGCCCGCTTCACGAAATCCACAAAAGGCCCACCCCGTCTGTCCCCGCCCTCAGGCCTGCCTCCGGGTCCGGGCCCGGACCCCGGACCGGTTTCCTGGGCACCCAAGGGTGCCGTGGCAAGGCAGCATAAGAGGATCATCCGGCGGGCATTCATGGCATTTCAGGGGATCGATGAACGGATTCGGCGACGCCAATCCATCGTCCCAAACCCCCACCGCCGTCAAGGGTTGCGCCATCCGGGGCTTTTTTGTTCGCCTTCCCCCACCCTCAAGCGGAAAGTCACCGCCAAGGCACCATGCACATCTCGGACATCCTCGCCCAGCGCCGCCCCTCGTTCTCCTTCGAGTTCTTCCCCCCACGCAGCTCGGAAGCCTGGGATGAACTCTACCAAACCATCGTCGAACTCGGAGCCTACCACCCGTCCTTCGTCTCCGTCACCTACGGCGCCGGCGGCACCACCCGCGAGGCCACCCACGACCTCGTCGTCCGCATCAAGGAAAGCACAGGCATCCCTCCCATCCCCCACCTC
This sequence comes from Akkermansiaceae bacterium, assembly GCA_025457665.1. Lineage (GTDB taxonomy): Bacteria > Verrucomicrobiota > Verrucomicrobiia > Verrucomicrobiales > Akkermansiaceae > Haloferula. The sequence goes on from JALOTY010000049.1 coordinate 15,640, forward strand.
ACCTGCGTGGGTCATACCGAGGAAGAGGTCGATACCATCCTCCAACGCTATGCCGATGCCGGCGTCGCCAATATCCTCGCCCTCCGCGGCGATCCTCCAAAAGACCGCCTCGACTACGATTGGAGCGACTCCGCCTTCCGCCACGCCTCGGACCTCGTTGCCTTCATCCGGAAATTCAATGCCAGCGGGCGTCATCCCGACCCCCGCGGCTTCGGCATCGGCGTCGCCGGATTTCCGGAAGGACACCCCACCACGCCGAACCGACTCCTCGAACTCGAACACCTCCAGGGCAAGGTCGATGCCGGGGCGGACTACATCTGCACCCAGTTGTTCTTCGACAATCACGACTTCTTCGATTTCCGCGATCGCTGCCGCCACCTCGGCATCCAGGTCCCCATCATCGCCGGAGTCATGCCTGTGACCTCCCTGAAAAGCATGCGCCGCATGGCCGAACTCGCCGCCGGGGCCCGCTTCCCCGCCAAACTCCTCCGTGCCCTCGACCGCGCCGGAAACGATGAAGCCGCCGTCGAACGCGTGGGCATCCACTACGCCGCCCAGCAATGTTCGGAACTCCTCGATCAGGGAGTCGATGGCATCCATTTCTATACCCTCAACAAAAGCGCCGCCACCCGCGAAATCTACGCCAGCCTCGGCCTCCCCGCCGGCCCCCCTCGTTCCTGACCCCGAAATCGGATCTCGGATGGCGGATCGAGGCTGCATGTCCCCCAACCTCGGCTCTTCCTCGCGCCACGCTCCCGGCCGTAATCTAACAGAAGCAGGAACAACGAAATCCGCGAAAGGAACGAAAAGACGGCCGACGCTTGGATAAAAACTGGCTGAGGACGGATGATGGAAAACGCGGATGAAGGCCTCGATGATTCCAAGGATTCATACGAACCCAAACACCCCGCTCGAACTCGGGCGCTTGAGTCGCACCCGACTATTGGTCTCCGGGAACCCCAGGATTCCGATTGTTCAAGGCTGCTTTGCTGAGAATTCGGATTAAGATTTCCCTAAAACCCTCGCGGAGCTCTCTATCACCGACTTCGTGAAAGCTGACTGATAGTGGATCACCTCTTTCGTTAAAGATGAGCATTGAGGACGAACCGCCTTCCACAACGATGGAGAAGCCCCCGTAGACCTTGTTGAGAGCGACGAAATCCCGATCAACACCGTCCTCAGAATCTCGAATTTGGCGCCTCGCATCCTCATTTATCCAATGGCTCAATCGCTTCATGAGGTCGACATCCGCTTTTTCGATCGCTACTTCATTCGAACCAACTTTGGCAATAAATCCACCGTTCTCGCTTGGCGAAATCAACACAGTGATCTCCTCATCCCCCCTTTCCTCAGATGCCAGTGAGGACGATAAAAGCAGCAAAAAGACAAACGTCACTCTCACAAAATTTGGAAGATTTTTCATGGATTCCCAACTTCATTCTCGGACTTGTAATCGACCAATCTGCCCTGTCCCCAATAACTTTGGAACAGCATTGGGCGGACATCAAGGATTCTCATGGAAAAGAAAAGCTAACGAAATCTTTCCCCCGCCAATTCCTGACCCTGTCACAGAAGAGAAGGAAATCCTCTCGACTCCCAAAGACCACCGAGTGCTCCCTGGAACCTGAAGAACTGTTGATTCCCCACTCGCCGATCTCAAGCCCCTCAAACAGAGGGTAAAACTCGTCAATCAAACGAGACCCTTCCTCGACGTTACCCTCAAATCTATAGTACACCCCGGAAACCTGCAAATAGATGTTGACTGAGCATGGCCCATTGACACCTTGATCCTCCTTAGAAAGCCTTTCCTGCCAGATTCCCGTCCAGGAGACTGATAAGAATGATACGAGCAACATCATCAAGATCATCAAAGAGATCGTTACTATGTTTTTCATTCTTGATGACTCCGAAGATTTATTTGCCTTGGGTGATGAATCAAATGGATTGAGGTGAGAAATCGTCTTGTATTTCAAACCACCCGAGGCGAACCGGAAGCCAGGGGGCGAAGGGGCTTGAACGCTTGAGGTGCATCCCTATCCGAGGTTCTGTCGATGCGACCTTCAGGTTCATGGGACATGGGATAAGGGCGACACCGTTGGGACCTTACTCTGGGCGCATCGGTTCCGTCAAGCCTGTTCTCCCGAGGGTCGCCACGAGTTTGAGCCCGTGAGGATCGGGGTGCTTGATGGACGGGATTGGAAGGATCGACCGGATGGGGCGCTTGAATGGCTTAGCGCGGAGCCTCTGCCATCCGTCCTACGATCCCATTCATCCGATCCATCCTGCCCACCCTTTCCGCGCCGCCGCACGGGTGGACAAAGGGGGGTGAGGCTTCGGGAGTTTGCTTCGCAGATCGTCTCCACTTGTCGAAGTGCCCCGGGCGGCCTACACAAGTCGCCCCGTGACCGCCGTTGCCACCCAGTTCGCCACTCTGCCCGACCTCAGCCTCCGCGAGGGCGGCACGCTCGTGTCCCCCGTTCTCGCCTATGAGACCTGGGGAACGCTCAACGAGGACGGCAGCAACGCCATCCTTCTCTTTCACGCCCTCTCCGGCAGCCATCACGCCGCCGGCACGAACCCAGCGATCCCGGGAATCGGCGACCGCTGGCAACCGGAAATGCACGAAGGCTGGTGGAATGACTTCATCGGCCCGGGAAAAGCACTGGATACCGACCGCTATTTCATCCTCTGCGCCAACGTCCTCGGCGGCTGTTACGGCTCCACCGGGCCCTCGTCCATCGATCCCGCCACCGGCAAACCCTACGGCTCGCGTTTCCCCCATCTGACTGCGGCCGATCAGGTCGCCGCTCACGCCAGCCTTCTCGACCTGCTCGGCATCCAGCGGCTCCATGCCGTCGTCGGCCCATCGGTCGGCGGGCTGCTGGCCCTCACTTTCGCCACCCGCCTGCCCGAGCGCGTCGGCCGTGTGATTTCCATCGCCGCAGGCTACAAGACCACCGTCCTCAACCGCCTCATCCTTTTCGAGCAGATCCTCGCCATCGAGAATGACCCCTTCTTCCACGGCGGCGACTACTATGAAAACGGCCATCCCGCTTACGGCCTCGCCCTCGCGCGGATGATTTCCCACAAGACCTTCGTCCACCTCGATGCCTTCGAAAGACGGGCCCGGGCGGACGTCGTCCAGGACTCCGAATCGCTCGCCTGGTACCGGGTGCGCGACCAGTTCCAAAGCTACATGCTCCATCAGGGGAAAAAGTTCGTGAAACGCTTCGATGCGAACACCTACCTGCGAATCATCGATCTCTGGTCGAAATTCGATGGTGCCCACGAAGGCGACGCCCCCGGACCAGCGGAGCTTTTCGCCCGCTGCCAGCAGGCGGGTCAGCAGTGGCTGATTTTCTCGATCGATTCCGATTTCTGCTTCTACCCCGAGGAGCAGGGGGAACTCTCCGGCCACCTGACGGCCTCCGGCACGTCCACCATGCACATCACCGTGCATTCGGACAAAGGCCACGACTCCTTCCTCCTCGAACCGGCGCTTTACACCCCGCATATCTCCTGGATCCTCCAGCAGCCGGACCTCGCGCCCGCGGTCTGAGGTTCGGGCGGATGAATGCCGCGGCAGGACCACCCCTGTGCCGGAAAAAGAATCGGGCAGGCGGATGTCCATCCCCCTGCCCCTGAAATCAGCGAGCCTCCGGACGGCTCCGAGCTCTGGTATTCAACCCAAGCGGAAGGTGATGCGAGCCTTGGTGACGTCGTAGGGAGACATCTCCATTTTCACACGGTCACCCACCACAAGGCGGATGAAACGCTTGCGCATCTTGCCCGAAATGTGGGCGAGAACTTCGTGGCCGCTGGGCAATTGCACGCGGAATTGGGTCCCGGCGAGCACCTGGGTGATCACGCCTTCCACCTCCACTGCCTTTTCCGAATCATCCTCTGCCGCCGCGCGGCGGCCACGGCCACCCCCGGGTCCACGGCCACGGCCAAAGCCGCCTCCACCGCCGCCTCTTCCACCGCGGCCGCCACCTCCACCACCTGGTCCCCGTCGATTTCCGTTACTCATGTGTCGTCAATGCGCCATGGGGCGCGCGCTCCTTATTGCCAATGCCAAGAAACGATTCAATGGCAAAAACCACAAAGAACCGCCGACTTTCTCCGCAGACCCCGCCGCCACCTCAGTGATCCAGCTTCAGCTTGCGCAGCTTCGGCTCGATCACCGCCCGGCAGTAGCCATTCTTCGTCTTGTTCTGGAAATAGTAATTCTGGTGGTAGTTCTCCGCCACGTAGAAGACTCCGGCCTTGGTGATTTCGGTCACGATCGGGTCCTCGAAGTCCGCTGCCGCCGCTTTCTTCGATGCCTCGGCCACCGCCTTCTGCTCGTCGGAGTGATAAAAAATCGCCGATCGATACTGCGTCCCCACATCCGCGCCCTGGCGGTTCAGGGTCGTCGGATCATGCAGGTCCCAGAACCAATCGAGCACCTGCGATGCGGTGATTTTCTTCGGATCGAACACCACCTGCACGACTTCCGCATGCCCGGTCGTCCCTTGGCAAACCTGCTCATAGGTCGGATCCACCACACTTCCCCCCATGTAACCGGAGGTCGCGGAGTAAACCCCATCGAGCTGACGATAGGCCGCCTCGATGCACCAAAAGCACCCTGCTCCCAGCGTGATCACTTCGGCACCCTCGGGAACCACGGGCTTTGGAGCAGGCTTTTTCTCTTCTTCGGACATGGCGTTACAGGAAGTGAGGATGGCGACGGCGAGGCACTGGAGGAAACTTTTCATGATCGTGGACCGTCGGAGGTCGTGGGGGAAAGACTACACCCATCTCCGCTGCCGTAAAGGGGAGGAATCCATCATCCTTCCCCGGCCGCCGCGGGGAAATCCGGGCGACCGATTTTTCTATCGATTTTTCGATTGTCAAAATCCCGGACTCCACCCTAAATCCGCGCCCACCTCTTCGGGGGCACCAAGGCTCGGTAGCTCAGTTGGTAGAGCAGCGGATTGAAAATCCGCGTGTCGGCGGTTCGATCCCGTCCCGAGCCACCACCCCTCTCCCGCTTCACTTCCCGGAGCGCCTCGTTTTTCCCCCTCTATTCCTTGGCGTTTGTCCTCGCTTTGCCCTTGGATCGGCCAGGTCAGCCATGCCCGCCGCCCGCGTCCTGATCGACGGTCCTTCGGAACTCGTCTTCGACTACGCCATCCCTGCCGGACTCCCCGTTCAGCCCGGTTGCCGCGTCCGCGTGCCCTTGCGGAACAAATCCTCCACCGGCACCGTCCTCGCCGTTTCCCACGACGACCCCACCGACCTCGGCTTCGCCCTCCGCCCGCTTCACTCGCTCACCGATCCCGAGCCCCTCATCACCCCCAAGCTTCTCGATCTCGCCCGCTGGATCGCGGACTACTACGTTTGTAGTATCGAAAGCGTCGTCCGCGTCCTCCTGCCCGAAGCCGTGCGCACCGAGGAAAACTCCGCCAAGACGCGCAAGGCCGTGGTCCTTCCCGCCCCTCCGGATCCCGTCATCCTCGAACAACTCGCCAAACGCGCGCCGAAACAGCACGCCATCCTCGCCATCCTCACCCACTCGCCGGACCACCAACTTCCGCTCGCCGACCTCGGCAGCGTCGCCGGTCCCTCGGTCAAGGCCCTCGCCTCACGCGGCCTCGTCGAAATCATCGATCAGGAAGTCCGCCGCGACCCGGATGCCGACGGCATCGATGAAATCCTCCCCACCACCGATCTGCCTCTGTCCGAGGAGCAGCAAGCCGCGCTCGATGCCATCCTCGCCACCGCCGCCGATGCCACGCGCCGCCCATTTCTCCTCCATGGGGTCACGGGTTCAGGGAAAACCGAGGTCTATCTCCAGGCCGCCCGCCACATGCTCGATGCCGGGAAAACCGTGCTCGTCCTCGTCCCGGAAATTTCCCTCACCCCGCAAACCGTCCGCCGCTTCCGCGCCCGTTTCGCCCACATCCAGGACCAGGTCGCTGTCCTCCATTCAAACCTTTCGCAAGGCGAACGCTTCGATGAATGGCATCGCATCCGCAAGGGCAAGGCCCGCATCGTCATCGGTGCCCGCTCCGCCGTCTTCGCCCCGCTGCCGGACCTGGGACTCATCATCGTCGATGAAGAGCACGAAAACTCTTACAAACAGGATCAGGTCCCCCGCTACCACGGCCGCGATGTCGCCGTTCTCCGCGCCCACCTCGAAGGGGCCACCATCGTCCTCGGTTCGGCCACTCCATCCCTGGAGTCATGGCAGAATTCACTCGATGCCAAATATCATCTCGTCCGCCTGACCCATCGCGCCGATGGCCAGTCTCTCCCGCTCATCCGCGTCATTGATATGCGGCTTGAAGCAAAGAAACAGAAATCGAGGGACAGCTTTCTCTCCGACCGCCTGCGCAATGCCATCGAGGACCGCCTTGCGAAAAACGAGCAAACCATCCTCTTTCTCAATCGCCGTGGTTTCGCCCGCTCATTGCAATGCCCCTCCTGCGGCCACGTCTGCCAATGCCCGCATTGCGCGCTCGCGCTGACCTATCATCGCACCGATGACCGCCTGATCTGCCATATCTGCGGACACCAGGCCGTCGTCCCGAGGAAATGCCCGGAATGCAAGGACCCCGCCATTGTGCTTCAAGGATTCGGCACACAGAAAGTCGAAGACGTTTTTCACAAGGTTTTCCCCACCGCCCGCATCGCCCGCATCGATGCCGATGCCCTGCGGAAAAAAAACGCCCTGCGCGATCTCCTCAACGCCTTCCGCGCCCGCAAGATCGATCTCCTCATCGGCACGCAGATGATCGCCAAGGGCCTGCATTTCCCGAACGTCACGCTCGTCGGCATCCTCAATGCCGACATCGGCCTCCACGTGCCCGACTTCCGCGCCGGCGAACGCGTTTTCCAGCTTCTTACCCAAGTCGCCGGGCGTGCCGGACGCGGTTCGCTCGAAGGCGAAGTCATCGTGCAGACCTTCACCCCGCACTCGCCCAGCATCCAGTTCGCCCGTCATCATGACTTCGATGGCTTTGCCGAGCAGGAACTCGAAATGCGTCGCCATTTCCACTACCCACCCTTTTCCCGTTGCGCCCTCCTCACTGTCCGCTCCACCCACGAGCGCCGGGCCGAATTCACCCTGCAAACCCTCCACCGCCGCCTCAAGGAAACCCTCCCCAAAGGCATCGATCTCGGCGAACCCCTCCCCAGCCCTCTCGTCAAAGCCCACGGCCAGTTCCGTTTCCAACTCATCCTCCGCGGCCCCAAAGCCCGCGTGCTCGCCCGCCACGTCCAGCAGGTCCTCCAAAAGACCCCGCTCCCCGAAGACGTCACCGCCGTCTTCGACATGGACGCGCTGAGCTTCACTTGATTGAGCGGATGTATTCGGGCTTCGATTCCTCAGCCCATAACAATAAAACTCCAAACAAATCATCTGGATAGCTGGGGGTCACAAACCGTCCTTGAATGCCAATCTTTCGTCCTAAGGACGAAAGATTGGCATTCGAGGAGGTAAGTCAAGAGCAAAAATCCGGAGATTTTTCTTGCGTTGTCTAATCGGTGAGAACAACGTCCTTAGGACGTTGTTCTCACCGACATGAATTTTTCAAGAAGCTTGGCTCTTTCTCTTGGCGAAATAGCCGAACCAGTAGTGACGCGCTACCGCTTGGCATTGCTCGTTCACCATCTGTATTCAACAAAAGTTTATCAGGGGGAAGTTCTGGACCGACTTGAATTGGAGCACGCAGGTCTGCCAGAATTCAATCGCGCGATCCGTAGCTTGGAAACAGCAGGCATACTCAAGGATCACCCGAACTTCCCGCAGAGGGTTTATCAGCTCCTGGGACGCAAGGAGGAAAACCCGGAAGAGGTGGCGTGCAGCATCGATCCATTTTGTTACGTCTCGCACCTCAGCGCCATGAGCCATCACGGACTCACCCAGCGTCTGCCTTCAAAGCTGTTTCTCTCCGGCCCCGATGCCAAGCAGTGGAAACAAGAGGCGGAAAAACAGATGCAGAAGGATTTGGGAGAAGAACTCGACATCTACACCTCGGAAGGTCTCCCCCCTCTTGCTCGCATCAACATGACCCGCATCGGCAAAACCGAAATCCACCACTTCAACTCCATCCACTGGGGAGCATACCGGAATGTTCGCGGCAGGACGGTCCGGGTATCCACGATAGGCTGGACCTTCCTCGATATGCTGAGGAATCCTGAGTTGTGCGGAGGAATGCGCCACGTTATCGAGGTCTTCGAAGAACATGCGTCCAACTTCCTGCCTGCCATCATCGGCGAAATCGATCAGCACGGAGGACCGATTGACAAGGTTCGCGCCGGCTACATTCTCGATGAACGGCTGCGCCTTGGGGATCCGGCAATCGAGAAATGGGTGGCATTTGCGAAACGGGGTGGCTCACGAAAGCTTGACCCGACGGAGGAATACTTTCCGGCTTGGTCGGAAAAATGGTGCCTTTCCTTGAACATAGGTTGATTCACCGACCATGGACTCCATTCATCGCGATCTCGATACTTGGGCACGTGAAGCCGCACCGGGCCAGCAGGCATTCCGCCAAGCTGTGCACCTCGTTCTCACAGCAATCACCTCCGACCTCGGGCTGCGAGAGACAATGGTGATGAAGGGAGGACTCTTGATGGCGATTCGCTACCATAGCCATCGATTCACCAAGGATCTCGACTTTTCGACGAGCAAGACGCGTGTGGAAATCGATCCCGATACCATCCGCCAGAAACTTGAGCGGAGTTTGGCGATGGCGGTCGCAAACTCCGATTACAACCTCGACTGCAGGATTCAGCGCTGCAGGTTCAACCCACCCGAAGAGGACGCTCAATTTCCCAATCTCGAGTTGAAAATTGGCTATGCCTTCAAGGGCTCCAAAGAACACTCACGACTGCTTCACGGCAGGGCGTCCGCGACGATCGAGATCGACTTCAACCTTAACGAACCCATCATCGATATCGAAACCCTCGACCTGGGCGAAGGCCTCTTTCTGCGCGCCTATGCGCTATCGGACTTGATCGCGGAAAAGTTGCGGTCGCTCATGCAGCAGACGAAGCGCAATCGATATCGACGCCAGGACATTTACGATCTCCGGCTACTCCTTGAGTTGGGAGTCGATGTCGAGACCCGCCGGGCGATCCTCACGAACTTGATCAAGAAGTCTCAATCCCGGGGAATCACACCCACACCCGACTCGCTCGCCGATCCCGAAATCCGCCGGCGGGCCCAGCGCGATTACCCGACTTTGGCGGATGAAGTGGAGGGAATGCTCCCGGACTTTGATGAATCCTACAATCAAGTCGAAGCCTTCTATCGCGCCTTGCCTTGGGATGGACAAACCCAACGCAGCGGGAGATCCCGCGCGTCTCGCGTATGGCGGTTTGCCGCAAACGAAAAAGCCGCCCGGATCGGGCGGCTTTGACTTCGTGAAGAAGTGGCGGAGCGGACGGGACTCGAACCCGCGACCTCTGCCGTGACAGGGCAGCGTTCTAACCAACTGAACTACCGCTCCACGGGTAGTTCGCCTTGCGGCGTGGGCGGACGCTAGGAGCCTGCCCGCGACCACGCAACATCATTTTTGAGATTTTTTTCATGCCCTCAGTTGGCCTCTTCCACCCCGGTTTCACTTGCCCTCCCGTCGGCTCTCGCCAGACTTCCGGCATGGATTACAATCTCCTCAAGACCCTTCACATCGCCGCCGCCTTCGGCCTGCTTTCTGCGATCGGTGCCATCTGTCTCGGCGGCAACCGCAAGCCCGCCGCCATCCTTCACGGCATTTCCCTGGTCCTCGTCCTGCTCATCGGCTTCGCCATGCTCAAAAAGCCCCCCATGGGCCAGCACTGGTGGATGGTGAAACTGGGCCTGTGGCTCGTCATCGGCGCCGCCCCTGCCCTCACGAAACGCCTGCCGAAGTCAGTCGTTCTCGGCATCACGCTCGCCGCCGCCACCGCCGCCGCCTGGCTCGGACTCGCCAAACCGTTCTAAATCCTTCCGGGACTTGGGCATCTTCCGCTGGATTTCACGCATATCCAGCCTTTGCGGGACTCTCCGCTTGAAACCCCAGCTTCCCGTTCTTACTTCTCCCGCAACCACGACCCCGAGCCGGATCATCGACCATGAGTTCCCTCGCCAAATGCTGCCCCATCGCCTGCCGAATCTGGAATTCCACCATCGGCCGAAAATACCTCGTCGCCCTCACAGGTGTTGTCCTCACCCTCTTCCTGCTCGGCCACCTCGTGGGCAATCTGGTGATCTACCTCGGCCGCGAGTCCTTCAATGACTACGCCGAGTTCCTCCACAGCATGCTCCACGGCGGCGGTGTCTGGATTGCCCGAGTCGTCCTGCTCACCTGCCTCGTCGTTCATGTCGCTGCCACGATCTCGCTCACCCGCCAGAATCGCGCCGCCCGCCAGAATTACGAATGCCAAGCCACCATCCAGGCGAAGAAGTCGTCGCTCATCATGATCTGGAGCGGCCTCACCATCCTCGCCTTCGTGATCTTCCACATTCTCCACTTCACGGTCCGCGTGAGCTACCCGGCGGAGAAGTTCGTCGATCCCCTCCACAAACAGCTCACCGGCGAGGAACGCTTCGATGCCTGGGGCATGGTGGTCGCCGGTTTCAGCAACCCACTCACCGTCGTTTTCTACATCATCGCCATGTCCCTGCTCTGCTCGCACTTGAGCCACGGCGTGCAGGCGATGTTCCAGACCCTCGGCCTGCGCTCCCGCAAAACGGCCGGTTTCCTCGATAAACTTTCCGTCGGTTACGCCGCCCTCATCTGGATCGGCTTCGTCTCCATCCCTGTTAGCATCCTCGTCTTCGGCTTCGGAAAATAACTCGCCATGTCCTCCATCCTCGACAGCAAAACACCTTCCGGCCCGCTCGATCAAAAATGGTCGAAGCACAAGCAGGACTCCAAGCTGATCAACCCCGCCAACAAGCGGAAATACACGATCATCGTCGTCGGTTCCGGCCTCGCCGGCGGTGCCGCCGCCGCCACGCTTTCGGAACTCGGCTACAAGGTGAAGTGCTTCTGCTACCAGGACAGCGCCCGCCGTGCCCACTCGATCGCCGCCCAAGGAGGCATCAATGCCGCCAAGAACTATCAGAATGACGGCGACTCGGTTCACCGGCTTTTCTACGATACCATCAAAGGCGGTGATTTCCGCTCGCGGGAAGCGAACGTCCATCGCCTTGCCGAGGTCTCCGGCAACATCATCGATCAGTGCGTCGCCCAAGGTGTCCCCTTCGCCCGCGAATACGGCGGCCTGCTCGACAACCGCTCCTTCGGCGGCGCTCAGGTGAAACGCACCTTCTACGCTGCCGGCCAGACAGGCCAGCAGCTCCTCATCGGCTGTTACCAGGCCCTGAACAAGGAGATCTCGGCAGGTGGTGTGGAAATGTATCCACGCACGGAAATGCTCGATCTCGTCGTCGTCGATGGCCACGCCAAGGGCATCGTCGTCCGCAATCTCGTCACGGGTGAAATCTCCACCCATGCGGCCGATACCGTGATCCTCGCCACCGGCGGATACGGCAACGTCTTCTTCCTCTCCACCAATGCCATGGGCTGCAACGTCACCGCCGCCTGGCGGGCTTGCAAGAAAGGCGCCTTCTTCGCCAACCCCTGCTACACCCAGATCCACCCGACATGCATCCCGGTCAGCGGCGATTATCAATCGAAGCTCACCCTGATGTCCGAATCGCTCCGCAACGACGGCCGCATCTGGGTCCCGAAATCCGCGGAAACCGCCGCCAAACTCCGCAAGGGAGAGATCCAGGCTTCCCAGGTTGCGGAGGACGATCGCGATTACTTCCTCGAACGGAAATACCCGTCCTTCGGCAATCTCTCGCCCCGCGACATTTCCTCACGCTCCGCCAAGGAAGTCTGCGATGAAGGCCGCGGCGTCGCCCCCACCGGCCTCGGCGTCTATCTCGATTTCCGCGATTCCATCCAGCGCCTCGGCGAAAGCACCATCCGCGCCCGCTACGGCAACCTCTTCCAGATGTATGAGAAGATCGCCGGCGAAAATCCCTATCAGACGCCCATGCAGATCTACCCCGCCGTCCACTACACGATGGGTGGCCTCTGGGTGGATTACAATCTGATGTCGAACCTCCCCGGCCTCCACGTGCTCGGCGAGGCGAATTTCTCCGATCACGGTGCCAACCGCCTCGGGGCCTCCGCCCTCATGCAGGGCCTTGCCGATGGCTATTTCGTCATTCCCTCGACCATCGCCGTCTACCTCGCCACCCAGAAACCGGGAGCCGTCACCACGAACCATCCGGAATTCAAGAAAGCCGTCGAAGACGTGACTTCCCGGACCAACACCCTGCTGAAAATCCAAGGCAAGCGCTCGGTCGATTCCTTCCACCGCGAACTCGGCCTCACCATGTGGGACAAGTGCGGCATGGCCCGCAGCCGTGAAGGGCTCGATGAAGCCCTCGCCAAAATCCCGCAGATCCGCGAGGAGTTCTGGCAGAACGTCCGCGTCACCGGCAGCGGCGAAGGCCTCAATATGGAACTCGAGAAAGCCGGTCGCGTCGCCGACTTCATCGAGTTCGCCGAAATGATGTGCCTCGACGCCCGCGAACGCGAGGAGTCCTGCGGCGGACACTTCCGCGAAGAGCACCAATACACCGAAGCCGACCCTGAAGTGCAGTCCGGATACCTCTCGCCCGGCGAAGCCAAGCGCGACGATGCCAACTACTGCCACGTCTCCGCCTGGGAATTCAAAGGCGTCGGTGAAACCCCCGTCCACCACAAGGAAGAGCTGGTCTGGGAAACGGTCAAACCCTCGGTCCGCTCCTACAAGTAAGCCGTCCCCGTGACTCCTACCGACCTCACCCTCCTCGGCCGTTCCGAAAACCGCCTCCCGGCCTCGCCCGATGAGGCGCGCCTCGAAACCTTCCCGAACTGCCGTCCGGGCCGCCGCTTCTGGATCCACCTCGATTGCCCGGAATTCTCCTCCCTCTGCCCCGTCACCGGTCAACCGGACACCGCCCACCTCGTCATTCGCTACATACCGGCCGAGCGCTGCGTGGAAACGAAATCGCTGAAATTCTACCTCGCCTCTTTCCGCAATCTCCCCGCCTTCAACGAGGAAATCGTCAATCGCATCCTCGATGACCTGCTTGCCGCCCTCGACCCCGCGGAAATCCACATCACCGGGAAATTCGGCTCACGCGGCGGCATCCAGCTCACCTGCGAAGCCTCCCACCCGCAGCCATGAAAGCCGTCGTCCTCCTCAGCGGAGGCATGGACTCCGTCACCGCTTTCCACCAAGCGGTCCGCGACCACGAGGTGATCGCCGCGCTCTCGTTTCACTACGGCTCCAAACACAACGATTGCGAAATCCCCTTCGCCCGCCTCCACGCCCAACGCGCCGGCGTCCGGCACGAGACGATCGACCTCGGATTCATCGATCGCCATTTCCACTCCGACCTCCTCAGCAGCGGCGGTGAAATCCCCGATGGCCACTACGCCGAGGAAAACATGAAGCGCACCGTCGTCCCCTTTCGCAATGGCATCATGCTCGCCATTGCCTGCGGATTTGCCGAAAGCTGCGGGGCCGAGGGACTTGTCATCGCCGCCCACTCCGGCGACCACGCGATTTACCCCGATTGCCGCGAACCCTTCATGGCCGCCATGGCCGCTGCCATGACTCACGGGACCTACGCCGGCATCCAGTTGCTCCGGCCCTTCATCGATCTCGATAAATCCGCCATCGCCCGCCGCGGCCACGAACTCGACATCGATTTCCGTGAAACCTGGTCCTGCTACAAGGGCGGAGAAACCCACTGCGGCACCTGCGGCACCTGCGTCGAGCGCCGCGAAGCCTTCATGTTGGCCGGGCTTGCCGATCCTACCCTCTACCTCAGCGCCCCGCCCCTTCCCGCAGCCCCATCCCTTGCCTGATTCCCCCATCCATCCCCCGGGGAAAGACAGATCAAGGCATCGCCATCGCTTGTTTGATAGATCCAGCGAAATCCGCCGTATTGGCCCGCCAATCGCTTCGCATTCCCCACCCGGCACCGCCCTTGCCTTGACCGGATCGCCCGCTAAGCTCGCCCACCTTTCCCATGATGCGGCCCCGCCCTTACCATCTCCTGCTCCTCGCGTTTCTCTCCCTCCCGGTCCATGCCCAGGAGACCGTCGGAAATGAAGTGCAGGCCCCCGCCCAGCAATTCGAGTTCATGAAGATCGTCGATTCCGGCGGCATCATGATGTACCCCCTCGCCTTGCTTTCGGTCATCGGCATGGTGCTCATCCTCCTCTACCTCCTCACCATCCGCCGCAATGCCGTGGTCAGTGACCGCTTCATGGACAGCGCCGAGGCCCTCATCCGCCGCCGCGATTTCAATGGCCTTCTCCAATACAGCCACCGCCAGAGCCAGTGCATGGCCCGCATCACCGAAAAGAGCCTGGATTTCATGACGAAGAACCCGGAAGCCTCCTTCTCCGAGGTCCGGGAAATCGCCGAATCGGAAGGCTCACGCCAGGCCGGCATGCTCAGCGCCCGGATCACCTACCTCGCCGACATCGGTTCCATCGCCCCCATGGTCGGCCTCCTCGGCACCGTCCTCGGCATGATCAAGAGCTTCCTCAACATCTCCCAAGGCAGCTTCGAAGGAGTGAAACAAATGCAGCTCGCCTCCGGCGTCTCCGAGGCCCTCGTGACCACCGCCGCCGGCCTCATCATCGGCATTCCCGCCCTCGTTTTCTATTCGATCTTCCGCGGTCGCGTCCAAAAATACGTCTCCGAGCTCGAAGCCGCCGCCACCCACCTCATGGCCATGCTCCATGCCCAGGTTCAGCGCCAGCCCAGCCCGGCTCCCCAGCCCATTCCCGCCGCAGGACGTCGCTCGGATGACTACGCCATGCCCGTCCCCTCGCCACTCGCCCAGGACCGGCCCGATCTCCACGGCATCTGATGAAATTCCAACGCCGAGAGCCCGAACCCGCGGCCATGCAGTTGGCGCCGATGATCGACATCGTGTTCCTCCTGCTGATTTTCTTCATCGTCACCTGGCAGTTCTCCCGGGAGGAAATGGACCTGAAAATCGCCGTCCCCACCTCCGAGGAAGGTGCCGATCCCCAGCGCGTTCTCGGCGAAATCATCATCAACGTCCGCACCGATGGCACCGTCTCGGTCTGGGGCCAGCAGAAAACCCACGCCCAGCTCGGGGCCACCCTCGTGGAAATCGCCTCGCAGCACAAAAACCAGCCGGTCCGCATCCGTGGGGACGCCAGCACCCAGTTCCAGGAAATCGTCAAGGTCATGGACGTCTGCCAACGCTCCGGGATCTGGAACATCTCCTTCGCCACCCAGAAAGCCCCCTCCGAGTGATTTCCTGAGACCCCGCCGACTCCCCGCGCCGCTTTCCTTGCGCCCGGAGTCGCTTGCCAAGGACCCCAACCACGGGCAAACATCCCGCCATGCGTTTCCTTCCGCTCATCGCCCTCGTCCTGCCGGCCACCCTGCAGGCCCCGCCGAGGACTATTTCCAGCACGGCCGCAACGTTTACGAGTCCGCCAAACGCTCCACCGGCCAAACCCAATTCGAACTCTACGGCCGCTCCATCGAGATCTTCACCCGCTACCTCGATGAGTTCCCCCGCCACCAGAATGCCGAAGCCGGCTGGTGGTACCTCGGCCAGTCCTACTACAACATCGGCCAGGTCGAAGACGCCAAACGCTGCTTCCACTCCATCCTCAATCGCTTCGGCCGCGGTCGCTACGCCGCCGCCGCCGCCTACACCCTCGCCGCCGATCACTTCAACAAACGCGAATACGCCATCGCCGCCACGCTCTTCGAAAAGCTCGCCGCCATCGCCAATCGCCCCGCCGATCGCACCCGCGGCCTCTACTACGCCGGGAAATCCTGCGAGCTGATGAACAACAGCCGCCGCGCCA
This sequence comes from Akkermansiaceae bacterium, assembly GCA_025457665.1. GTDB lineage: Bacteria > Verrucomicrobiota > Verrucomicrobiia > Verrucomicrobiales > Akkermansiaceae > Haloferula. The sequence continues at coordinate 31,548 of JALOTY010000049.1, forward strand.
TCGGCCACTACCGCGCCGTCCTCGCCGATCCCGATCCCACCAACGCCTACGCCCTCAAGGCCAAGCTCGACCTCGGCAAACTCCTCTCCGCGGAAGGCAAACTCGACGAAGGCCTCGAACTCCTCGACGCCGTCACCCAGTCCCGTGCCGATGCGGAAGTCCGCGGCGAAGCCGCCCTCCACGCCGGTGCCGCCGCCGCGAAGTTGGGCGATGCCGATCGCGCCGATCGCTATTTCAACCTCATCCTCACCACCCCGGGCATGGAAATGCACCGCCCGGAAGCCCAGATCGCCCTCATGGCCGCGAGGCTCGATCAAAAGCGCTACGATGAAGTCATCCGCATCTTCCGCTCCAGCACCACCAGCGCCGAAGGCGAAACCGAGTCCCGCCGACTCATGATCGCCGCCCGCGCCTACATGATGCTCGATCGCAATGCCGATGCCCTCCCCCTCTTCCGCGAGGTCGAGCGCCTCGAAACCCCCGGCTCCGATCGCGCCTTCCAGGCCGCCTATTTCCGCCTCCTCTGCTTCTACCGCGTCGAGGGCCGCCATGTGCTCGATCAGGTCGATGCCTTCCTCTCCCTCTACCGGAAAAAACACGCCAAGGACCCCAAGATCCATACCGCCATGCTCATGCGGGCGGAAACGCTTTATGCCGATGGCAAGCTCGCCGAAGCCGCCGACGCCTACCGAGACATCGACCCCTCCATGCTCTCGGAAAAAAACCGTCGCGGCCTGCTCTATCAGCGCGGCCGTTGCTACGAATCCGCCGGCGATCACGACAATGCCGCCGAATCCCTTGGGGAGTTCATCAAACAATTCCCCGATGACGACCGCGTCCCCCTCGCCCGCGCCGCCCGTGGCCGCTCCCTCGCCGCCACCGGTGCCAATCCCGCCGCCATTGCCGAGTTCGATCTCGTCCTCCAGGGCACCCGCGATCCCGCCTTGCTGACCCTCGCCTACCTCGAAGGGGCCGACCTCCTTCGGGCCGACAACAAGCTCGATGCCATGGTCGCCCGTTGCCAGGCCTTCCTCAAGGCCCGCCCCACCACCGATCCCGCCGCCATCGCCAAGGCCTCCTACTGGGCCGGTTGGGGCCTCGTGAAAACGAACAAAGGGGCCGACGCCATCGCCCTCCTCGAAAACGCCCGCGAACTCGCGCCCGATGCCTACGCGAAACACGCCGGCCTCCTTCTTTGCCTCGTTCACCTCTCCTCGAAGAACCAGACCGCCCTCGTCCCCGAGGTCGCCCTCGCCATCGAAAAAGGCTACGCTGGTGACCTTCCCGAACCCCTCATCCGCTGGGCCGCCGATCAGGCCTTCAATGGCGGGGATTTCGCCAATGCCGCCCGCTTCTACGACCTCATCGCCGATGACGAGAACCCCGAACTCTCGCCCAAGGAAGTCTGGCGCTTCCTCGGCAAATCCCGCCTCCGCACCGGCGATGCCAGCGGTGCCCTCGCCGCCATCGAACACGCTCTGAAGACCGAGGAAGACCCCGCATGGAAGGCCGATGGCCTGGCCGATAAAGCCAACGCCCTCCTCCTTCTCAAACGGCTCGATGAAGCCACCGCCACCGTCGAAGAAGGCCTCGCCATGCGCCCGGAAGGCCGCATCGGCTCCCTCCTCCACATGGCCCGCGGCGATATCCTGCTTGCCGAAAACAAGCCCACCGAGGCCGTCCGCTCCTACATCATCCCCGTCGGCCTCATGGATGAAAGCGATCGCAGCGTCCGCCCTCTCGCCCTCCACAAGCTCATCGCCGCCCTCGAAGCCGCAGGACAAAAGGCCGACGCCGAGAAATACCGTCAGGAACTCCAGCAGAAATACCCCGACTGGAAACCCTGAGCCTCGCCGCGCTTCCCATCCCCGCTCCTTTCCGTCTATCCCTGTCCGCGCAGGCATTCCGATGAGCGACCACTTTTTCCAAAAAGCCACCAGCGAGCCCAAGGGGGCCTTCGATGTCTCCCTGCGCCCGCCGGTTTTCTCCGAATTCATCGGCCAGGAAAAGGTCAAGGAACGCCTCCTTCTCATGGTCGAGGCCGCCCGGCACCGCGGTGATGTCCTCGACCACGTCCTCCTCTCCGGCCCGCCCGGCCTCGGCAAGACCACCCTTGCCAACATCATCGCCCGCGCCTCCGGGGCCCAGCTCCACACCACCTCCGGCCCGCAGATCGAAAAAGCCGGGGACCTCGCCGGAGTCCTCACCAACCTCCAGAAAGGCGACGTCCTCTTCATCGACGAAATCCACCGCCTCCACCCCGCCATCGAGGAATACCTCTACCCCGCCATGGAGGACTTCCGGCTCGATATCATCATCGACTCCGGCCCCTCCGCCCGCTCCATCCAGCTCAATCTCCCCCGCTTCACCCTCGTCGGCGCCACCACCCGCTCCGGCATGCTCACCGCGCCGCTCCGCTCGCGCTTCGGCCTCGTCAACCGCCTCGACTACTACACCCACGCCGAACTCGCCCTCATCGTCGAACGCTCCGCCGGACTCCTCGATATCCCCGTCACGCCCGATGGTGCCCTGCAAATCGCCGCACGCTCCCGCGGCACCCCGCGCATCTGCAATGCCCTCCTCCGCTGGGTCCGCGATTTCGCCCAGGTCCGGGGCGATGGCACCATCACCGCTCCCATCGCGGATCAGGCCCTCACCATGATCGAGATCGATGCCGATGGCCTCGATGAAATGGACAAGCGGCTCTTGGAAGCCATCATCTACAAGTTCCAAGGCGGCCCCGTCGGCCTCAGCTCGCTCGCCGTCGCCGTCGGTGAAGACGCCTCCACACTTGAGGAAGTCCACGAGCCTTTCCTCATTCTCCAGGGTTTCCTCCAGCGCACCCCGCGCGGTCGCATCGCCCTTCCTGCCGCCTACGCGAAAATCGGCGCCAAACCGCCCCTCGGCCCACAGCCCGAACTGCTCTGAAAGCTCCCCGGGCCTCCCCTCCATCGCCCACCCCTTTCCCTTGACGCCCACCCGCGCCTCCGCTGATTCCTCGCCGCCCACACCCATGCGCATCTCCATCCTTTCCCGCGCCCCGAATTGCTATTCCACCCTGCGCCTCCACGAAGCCGTGCTCTCCCGCGGCCACGATGTCGAAATCCTCGATCCCACCCGCCTGGTCATCGATCTCGATCAAGGCGAACCCGACCTCCTCCTCAACGGCGAACACCTCTCCATACCCGATGCCATCATCCCCCGCATCGGCGCGTCCATCACCCGCTACGGCACCTCGGTCGTCCGCCAGTTCGAACAGATGGATGTCTTCACGCCGAACACCGCCGCCGGCATCGGCAACTCCCGCGACAAACTCCGCAGCCTCCAGATCCTTTCCCGCCACGATGTCGGCATCCCCCGCACCGCCTATGTCTTCGACAAACGCGATGTCGAATCCGCCCTCAACCGCGTCGGCGGCGCGCCCGTCATCATCAAGCTCATCGAGGGCACCCAGGGCGTTGGCGTGATCCTCGCCGATAAGATCGAAATCGCCAAAGCGATCATCGAAACCCTCCACTCCACCCAACAAAACGTCCTGCTCCAGAAGTTCGTCGCGGAATCCAAAGGCAAGGACGTCCGCGCCTTCGTCATCGGTGACCGCGTCGTCGCCGCCATCCGCCGCACCGCCCAAGGCCAGGAATTCCGCTCGAATGTCCACCGCGGCGGCGTGGCCGAATCCATCCAGCTCGACCCTGTTTATGAGGAAGCCGCCGTCCGCGCCGCCCAGATCCTCGGCCTCCGCGTCTGCGGCGTGGATATGCTCGAATCCTCCACCGGCCCGCAAATCATGGAGGTGAACTCCTCCCCGGGCCTCGAAGGCATCGAAGGCGCCACCGGACTCGACATCGCCGGCGCGATCGTCGATTACATCGTCGATCAGGTGAAACTCCCCGAAATCGATATCCGCCAACGCCTCACCGTTTCCCGCGGATACGGCGTCGCCGATATCCATGTGCCCGATGGCTCCCACCTCATCGGCAAGACCATCGATGAAACCGGTCTGCGCGATCAGGACGTCGTCGTCCTCACCCTCAAACGCGGCGGCTCCGTGGTTTCCAATCCCCAGGGCAAACGCACCTTGCAGGCCGATGACACCCTCCTCTGCTACGGCCGCGTCGAGCACATGAAAACCCTCATCGGCGAGCGCCCGAAACGCCAGCGCCGCATCAAACCCCTGCCCACCACCCCGGTCACCGAGGGCACCACCGCTTCATGAAGGCCCCGCTCGTCATCGGCTGGCGCGAATGGGCGGAACTCCCCGCATGGGGCCTGCTGCTCCGCGCCAAGGCCGATACCGGAGCCAAATCCAGCGCCATCGATTGCGCCGAAATCACCCGCCTGCCCGACGACCGCGTCCGCTTCACCGTCCGCATCGACCGCCGCGGCCGCCGCCTCGCCACCATCGAGGCCCCCATCGCCCTCACCAAACGCGTCCGCTCGTCGAATGGCGATGCCGAGGAACGCATCTTCGTCCGCACCCCCATCCGCATCGCCGGCCGCGAACGCAGCGCCCTCGTCAGTCTTGTTTGCCGGAAATCTATGATCCACCGCATGCTGCTCGGTCGCAGCACGCTCGGACCGGATTTCCTCGTTCACAGCTCGCAGATCCACCTCGCCACCCCGCGGCGGCGCAGCGAGGCTATTTCTTCGACCACGAATCGCGCAGCGCCACCGTCCGATTGAAGACCAGCGGCCCGCCCTTGCGGTGATCGCGGCGATCGGCCACGAAATACCCGATCCGCTCGAACTGGCAGAAATCCTCCGGCTCCATTTCGGCCAGCGCCGGCTCCACCCAGGCTTCGACCTCCTTCAGGGAATCGGAATGGATCACACTCAGGAATCCACCCTCCGCCGCATCCGGATTCGGCTCGGAAAACAAGCGGTCATACAGCCTCACAGCCGCCTTCCTGCCATGCCGCGCGCTCACCCAATGGATCGCCGCCTTGCACACCACGCCCTCCGGCGCGTCCTTGCCGATGGTGTCCGGCAGATACTCGCAAAGGATCTTTTCCACCCGCCCCTCGGCATCCTTCTCCACTCCCGTGCAGCGGATGATGTAGCCGCCGCGCAAACGCACGTGGCCACCAGGGAAAAGCCGGAAAAACTTCTTCGGCGGATCCTCCATGAAATCCTCACGCTCGATCCACAGCTCGCGCGATAGCGCCACCCGCCGTGCTCCCGTTTCCGGCTTCTCCGGGTTGTTAGGCACTTCCACTTCCTCGCTACGATCTTCCTCGTAGTTCGTCAGCACCAGCTTCACCGGATCCAGCACCGCCATCCGCCGCGGAGCCTCGCGGTTCAACCAGTCGCGGATCTCGAATTCCAACAAAGCCACGTCCGTCACGCCATTGAACTTCGTGATCCCGATGCGCTCGCAGAAATTCCGGATCGCCGCCGCCGGCACCCCGCGCCGCCGCAGCCCGCTCAGCGTCGGCATCCGCGGATCATCCCAGCCCGCCACATGCCCTTCCTTCACCAGTTGCAGCAGCTTGCGCTTGCTCATCACCGTGTAGGTCAGGTTCAGCCGCGCAAACTCGATCTGCCGCGGCTTCGCCGGCACCGGACAGTTTTCGATCACCCAATCGTAAAAGGGCCGATGAATCTCAAACTCCAGCGTGCACAGCGAATGCGTGATGTGCTCCTTCGCATCCTCCAGCGGATGCGCGAAATCATACATCGGATAAATGCACCAGGCATCCCCCGTGTTGTGATGCGTGCTGTGCAGCACCCGATAGATCACCGGATCCCGCATCACCACATTCGGCGATGCCATGTCGATCTTCGCCCGCAGCACCGCCTTTCCTTCCGGAAATCCACCCGCCCGCATCTTGGCGAATAGCTCCAGGTTCTCTTCCACCGACCGATTCCGATACGGCGATTCCACCCCCGGCTGCACCAGGTTGCCGCGCGTCGCCTTGATTTCCTCGGAACTCTGCTCGTCCACATACGCCAGCCCCTTGCGGATCAGGTCCACCGCGCAGTCATGGAAAAATTCGAAGTAGTCCGAGGCATAATACAGCCCGTCCCCCCACTGGAAACCCAGCCAGGCCACATCCTCCTTGATGCTCTCCACGTATTCGACCTCCTCCTTTTCCGGATTCGTGTCGTCGAAACGCAAATGACAGCGCGCCCCACTCGCCGCATTTTCCAGCGCGATCCCGAAGTTCAGGCAGATCGCCTTGGCATGACCGATGTGCAGATACCCGTTCGGCTCCGGCGGAAAGCGGGTGATCGTCGTCTCATGCTTCCCCGCCGCCAGGTCGGCAGCGATGATCTCACGGATGAAGTCGGTCTTGGAGGTGCTGGAATCGGACATCGTCTGGCCCCGTTTCTTGCCCCCTCCCCCGCCCCAAAGCAACCGCAATCCCCCTCTGAAGCGAAAAGCCGCATGCCCTGCACGCTTCGCCTCCCGCCCCCCTAACCAAAAGCTCCACCCCCAAGCCACTAAGGACACGAAAAGGAACAGCCGATGATGGATGGCAGATGGCCGATGGCGGCACCATAAACCGTAGCTGGAGCGTCCCGCTCCAGACCGTTGGGGGTGCATCCTGCACCCCCAGTCCCAAAGCCAAAGACCCAAAAAACTGAACTTGGCACTTGGAACTTGGCACTTCCCCCATCAGCCCGATGCCGGAGGCATCAAAGCCAGTAGCCGGTGGTTGAACCCGCGAAAGCGGGTGACACCACCGGTCTCCAAAGCCCCAAAACCTCGCACCCCGGCAGGGGTGCAAGCATGCCGCCAAACCCGACTCATCCCTCCAACCTTGCCCCCTGAAATCTCTGTCCCCTCGCTTCTCCGCCGGCAGTAGGAAGAGTTCACCACAAAGGCACAAAGTCCTCAAAGACCGCGGAAAAAAGGGCGGAGCAGTAGGAACAACGAAAAGATCGAAAGGATCAAAAGTGAGGCTCACCCGACAGTCCTCCACCCGGAGCCAGCAGCCACGCATCTTACATCTCGGTTAGCGGTGTCCGGACTTTTCAGCCCCGTGAGGGGCTCCGGCATGTAGCCACGGGTGCAACCCGTGGACCATGTCCAACCAATGAACCCCGCGCTTGATCCGCGCGCCACTCTCCCCAAGCACCGC
>JALOTY010000050.1 GCA_025457665.1 Akkermansiaceae bacterium
CAACGCGTCTTCCTCGAACTCTGCTGGGAAGCCCTCGAACGCGGCGGCTATCCGGCAGATGCCGCGGAAGCCCAGGGCGGCCGTGTCGGCATCTACGCCGGATGTTACTACGACACCTACCTGCCACATCACATCCTCTCCGATCCGGAAATGCACCGCCGTCATTTGGCGGAAGCCCAGGTCGGTGCCCTGCAGGTCGAATTCGGGAATGACAAGGACCACCTCGCCACCCGCGTCGCCTTCAAACTGAATCTCAAGGGCCCCAGCCTCACGGTTCAGACCGCTTGCTCCAGCTCGCTCGTCGCCGTCGCCCACGCCGCCATGGCCCTGCGCAGCGGTCAGTGCGACATGGCCCTGGCCGGTGGCATCACCATCACCGTTCCGCAGAAACGCGGCTACCACCACGAAGAAGGCGGCATGCTTTCCCGCGATGGCCATTGCCGCCCCTTCGATGCCGATAGCTCCGGCACCGTTTTCTCCAACGGCGGCGGCGTCGTCCTCATCAAGCGCCTCAAGGACGCCATCCGCGATGGCGACCACATCCATGCCGTCATCCGAGGATACGGCCTGAACAATGATGGTGGCACCAAGCACAGCTATGCCGCACCCAGTGTGGACGGCCAGGCCGATGCCATCCGCCGCGCGCATCTCGATGCCGGCATCGATCCCCGCACCATCTCCTACGTCGAAGCCCACGGCACCGCCACGCCCCTCGGCGACCCTATCGAAATCGCCGGTCTCACCGCAGCCTTCCGGCAAAGTACGATGGATACCGGGTTTTGCGCCGTCGGCTCGCTGAAATCAAACCTCGGCCACCTCGACACCGCCGCCGGTGTCTGCGGCCTCATCAAGACCGCCCTCTCCCTCGAACACGGCGAACTGCCACCCGTGCTCCATTTCAAGACCCCGAACCCACGCATCGACTGGGCCGGATCGCCGTTTTTCGTCAACGATCAGCTTCGCCCATGGACCCCCCGGGATGGCTCACCGCGCCGCGCCGGGGTCAGCTCCTTCGGCGTCGGCGGCACCAATGCCCACGTCGTTCTCGAAGAAGCACCACGCGACATCACTCCCCGAAATGAACCGCAAGGACCACGCCTCTGGGTCCTTTCCGGCCGCACGGATGCTGCGGTCGATGAGCTTTCTCACAAGCTTGCCGAATTCGCCGCCGCCGCGCCATCTGCTTCCTTTGCCTCCGCTGCCCGCACCATGGCGCTGGGCCGCAAAACCATGGCACGCCGCACCGCTGTCGTCGCCCACGATTGGCAATCCCTCGCCACCATCCTCAAGGACTCGCGCCCCGCAGCAATCGAATCCGCCCCCAGCGCACCAGGACTCGTTTGGACCTTCCCGGGCCAGGGTGCCCAGCATCCCGGCATGACCGCAGACCTCTACGCGGCCGAGCCGGGATACCGCGCGGACATCGACTTCTGCGCGGAAATCCTCAAGCCTCTGTTAGATACCGATCTCCGCGAAACGCTCTTTGCGGAAAACGCTGATGCCGCCGAACGCCTCAAGCACACCGTGCTCGCCCAGCCCGCGATCTTCGTGGTCGAATGGGCCCTCGCCCGCCAGTGGGCCCGTTGGGGCGTGCTGCCGGAATTGATGATCGGCCACAGCGTTGGCGAGTTCACCGCCGCCTGCCTCGCCGGAGTCTTTTCCATCGAGGACGCCCTGCGCATCCTCGCCGCCCGCGGGGAACTCATGGGAGAAATGCCCGGTGGCTCCATGCTTTCCGTCCGCCTCTCCGCCGAAACCCTGCGCCCACGCCTGCCACGCGGCATCGATCTCGCCGCCAGCAATGGACCGGACCTCTGCGTCGTCGCCGGGGAACGCCAGGCGGTCGCCGACTTCGCCGCCAGCCTTGAGGCCGATGGAATCCAAGTCCGCGAGCTTCACACCTCCCACGCCTTCCATAGCTGGATGATGGACCCCGTCGTCGAACGCTTCCGCAAAGTGATCGAAGGCGTCCGCCTGCACACGCCGAAGATGCCCATCCTTTCCACCGTCACCGCCAGCCGTCTCACCGATGAGCAGGCGACCGACCCCGGATACTGGGCTTCGCACCTCCGCCACACCGTGGATTTCCACGGTGCCATCACCGCCTGCGCTGCGGAAAAAGAAGGCCGCCTCTACCTCGAAGTCGGCCCCGGCCAGACCCTCACCACCCTCGCCCGCCAAACCGCCGGCCGCCTCGGCAAGGGATACATCGCAAGCTGCAATCACCCCGCCTCCGGCGCACCCGATCACGATCGACTCCTGCTCGCCGCAGGCGAACTCTGGGCCCACGGCGCGGACATCGATCTCGCCCGCTTCCATGCCGATGCGCCCGCCCAGCGCGTGCCGCTGCCCACCTACCCCTTCCAGCGCAAGCGCGCCTGGCTCGAATGCCGCTTGCTCGATCGTCCGGTCGAACGCCTCGCCCCCTTGCCGAAATCGGAAACCGTGGCGGACCTCGTCGTCCCCGTGGCCCCCGCCGCCAGCATGCTCGATCAGGTCCGCGAAGTCCTCGAAGGCCTCTCCGGCATCCCGGCCGAGGAAATGGACCCGCGTCTCAGCTTCCTTGAGCTTGGTTTCGATTCCCTGCTCCTCACCCAGGCCGCCCGCGAACTCGGGAAATCCTTCGGCGTCGCGATCGCTTTCCGCGACCTGATGCAGAATTTCCCCACCCTCGCCCAACTCGTCGCCCACCTCGAAAAACACGCCGCCCCGGTCGCCCGCGCCGCCGCGCCCGCTCCAGCTACTACGGTTCCCGTAGTCGTCGCAGCGCCCGTTGCCGATGCCGCTCCGGCCGATGTTCTTGGCCGTGTCCTTGAGGTGCTTGAAAACCTCTCGGGCATCCCTGCTGCCGAAATGGACCCGCGGTCCACTTTCCTCGAACTCGGCTTCGATTCCCTGCTCCTCACCCAGGCCGCACGCGAAGTGCAAAAAGCCTTCGGCGTGCCCATCGCCTTCCGCGATCTGATGCAGGGTTTCCCCACGCTGGCCCAACTCGTCGCCCACCTCGAAAAGAACGCCGCCCCCCTCGCACCCGCCGCCCGTCCGGTCGCCGCTCCCGTGGCTGCTCCGGCACCCGTCGCCGCCACACCGGCGCCTGCCGCACCCGAGGAAGAATCCGGTGTTTCCGGTCCACGCACCCGCATCGACCGCACCCGCACCGCCGACGAACTCACCCCGCCCCAACGCGCGCACCTCGATCAACTCGTCATCGAATACTGCGAAAAGACCCGCACCTCCAAGGCCAAAACCCAGCAGTTCCGCCAATGGCATGCGGACCCACGCACCGTCAATGGCTTCAACCGCCTCTACAAGGAGATGGTCTATCAGATCGTCGCCACCCGCATGAAGGGCTGCAAGATGTGGGATGTGGATGGCAATGAATACATCGACATGGTCAATGGCTTCGGCCCGAACTTCCTCGGCCATGCTCCGGATTTCGTCACCGAAGCCATCCAGGAAGCCCTCGCCACCGGCCTCGAAATCGGCCCGCAGTGCGAGGCCGCCATGGAATGCGCCAAGCTCTTCTGCGAAGTCACCGGCAACGATCGCGTCTGTTTCCTCAACACCGGATCGGAAGCCGTTCAGGCCGCCATGCGCATCGCACGCACGGTCACCGGTCGCGACAAGATCCTCGTTTTCGACAAGGACTATCACGGCAACTTCGATCCCGTGCTCGTCCGCTCCGTCGGCAAGGGCGCACGCCGCCGCACCCTGCCCCTGGCACCCGGCATCCCGGAAAGCGCTGTGGGCGATGTCATCGTCGTCCCCTGGGGCAAGCCCGAGGCTCTCGACATGATCCGCGAGATCGCCCATGAACTCGCCGCCGTCCTCGTCGAGCCGGTGCAAAGCCGCCAGCCCGAACTCATCCCCATCGAGTTCGTCCACGAAGTGAAGAAAATCTCCGAGGAAGCCGGTTTCCTCCTCGTCTTTGATGAAGTGATCACCGGCATCCGCCAGGGCCCCGGAGGATCGCAGGATCTCTATGGCATCCGTGCCGACCTCGCCACCTACGGCAAGGTCTTCGGCGGCGGTGCCCTGCCCATCGGCATCATCGGTGGCAAGGCGAAATACATGGACACCTTCGACGGTGGCCAGTGGCAGTATGGCGATGATTCCTTCCCGGAAAAGGAAGTCACCTTCTTCGCCGGCACCTTCGTCCGCCTGCCCCTCGCCATGGCCGCCTGCCGCGCCGTGCTCAAACACGTGCAAAGCCAGCCGAAGTCCTACTGGGAAGACATCGGTGCCCGCGCCGACCGCCTCGCCCGCACCGTGGACCGCATGTTCCGTGACCACGGGATCGATGTCCGCATGGTCAACTTCAACTCGCAGATGTATCTCCGCGTCGGCGAGGGCGAGAAACACGGCAACCTCATCTACTATCATCTCCGGAAACGCGGCGTGTTCGCCATGGAGGGCCTGCCCTTCTACCTCACCGCCGCCCACACGGATGCGGATGTCGATTTCGTCATCGAAGCCTTCCGCGAAACCATCTCCGCCCTTCAGGACGGCGGATTCTTCCCGCGGCTGTCGATCACCACGGAAAAGGAAGCCGCTCCCGGCGTGCGCGGACCTTTCCCGATGACAGAGCCCATGACCGAACTGTGGCTCGCCACCCTCTTCGGGGAGCAGGCGAATCTCGCCCTCAACGAAATGCTCCAGCTCCGCTTGGAAGGGGCCATCGATCTCCCTGCCGTGCATGCCGCGCTCCAGGACCTGGTCGATCGCCACGACGCCCTGCGCCTCCGCGCACCGTCAAGCGAAGCCGCCCATTTCGTGGTCGATGCCCATCAATCCGTCTCTCTCGTCGAACGCGACTTCCGCGGTCATGCCAATGCCGAGGAGCTTCTCGTCCAGTCCGGGATCGAGCAGCGCGAAACCGCTTTCGATCTGGCCCATGGCCCGCTTTTCCGCGTCGTCATCGCCCGTCTGCGGGAGGATCTCACCGTGCTCCAGCTCGCCGCCCATCACATCGCCGTGGATGGATGGTCCTTCGAAGTCCTCATCCGCGACTTCAAGGCCTGCTATGAAGCACGCAAGTCCGGCATGAAGCCCATCCTCAAGCAGGCCCCCTCCATCGTCGACCGCGCCCTGCGCGAGCATCGCAATGGCGGGACCGATGAGGCCACGCTCGATTGGTGGAAACAGCGTTTCGCCACCGGCGTCCATGAAGCCCGCCTGCCGCTGAACAAGCCCTATGGCGCCACCCCGTCCTATCGCTCCTCCACCTGCGAGATGATGTTCGATCGCGCCACGGCGGATCGCCTCAAGGAACTCTCCCGCAAATGCGGCGCCACGCTCAACAGCACTCTGTTAGGTGGCTTCAAGACACTCATCCACCGCCTCACCGGCCAGTCGGAATTTGTCCTCACCTTCCCCTCCGCAGGACAAATGACTTCCGGCGAGGAATCGCTTGTCGGCCATTGCGTGGCCTTCCTCCCGCTGCCCGCGGAGGTCGATCCCGCCGCCTCCTTCAAGGAAGTCGTCGCCCGTGCCGCCGCCAACCAGCTCGATGCCATCGAACACGGCCACGCCACCTACGGCGAACTCCTGCGCGTCCTCAAACTCGGTCGCGATGGCGGACGCCGTCCGATGATGGAAGTCATCTTCAATCTCGAGCCCTCGGGCGATCCGGGATACGTCGGCCCACTCCGCGCCAAGGTGGAAACCGTGCCCGCACGCTACAGCAATTCGACGATCTTCCTCAACCTCATGACCATGCCGGACGGCCTGCTGGTCTCGTCCACTTACAACTCCGAACTCATCGACGAAGGCACCATGAAAGCCTGGCTCGAGGCCTACCGCGAACTCCTCATGGACGCGGCTTCGGAACCGACCAAGCCCGTGGCCGAACTCAGTCTGTTAGGCAACGACGCCCGCGCCCGCATCGAGTCCTGGAGCCACGGGGGAAATACGACGCTTGCCGTAGATGTCGCCACCCGTTTCCACGAGGTCACCGCAGAGCATGCCACCCGCACGGCACTCGAGTGGTCCGGCGGCCACATGAGCTATCGTGAACTGGCCGACCGCGTTTCAGGCCTTGCCAACGAACTCGTCGTCCGCGGCCTGAAACCGGGCGAAAGGGTCGGCATCCACCTCGAACGCTCGCCGGAACTCATCATTTCCATGCTCGCCGTGCTCGAGGCCGGGGGCTGCTACCTGCCCGTGGATGCCGGCTTCCCCGCCGCACGCCGTCGCGAGATCTTTGATCTTTGCGGAGTCCGTCTTGTCCTGACCCGCGGTGATGCCGATGGCAGAGTGGCACTCGATCCCTCAAAGATCGGCACTGGCCCTGCAAGCCCGGTCCACCGCCGTCCCGGCGATCCGGCTTACGTGATGTTCACCTCCGGCTCCACCGGAGAGCCGAAAGGCGTGGTCGTGCCGCATTCCGGCATCATCCGCCTCGTCACCCACACCCGCTTCTGCCGTTTCGATAGCTCGGAGACCTTCCTCCAGGCCGCCACACCGGCCTTCGATGCCGCCACCTTCGAGATCTTCGGACCCTTGCTCAATGGCGGTCGTCTCGTCCTCCTCAAGGCAGGCGATGCCACACTGTCGGATATCGCCGCCACCATCCGCGACCATGGCGTCACCACCGCATGGTTCACCGCAGGGCTCTTCGAACTGATGATCGATGAGCATCTCGATGACCTCAAAGGCCTGCGCCAACTCCTCGCGGGCGGTGACGTGCTCTCCGTGCCCCACGTCCGTCGGGCTTGGCACGGGCTGCCTTCCACCCGGATCATCAACGGCTACGGCCCCACGGAAAACACCACATTCACCGCCACCCGGACGATTCAGGAAAGCGACCTCGATGCCCCATCCATTCCCATCGGTTCGCCGATCTCGGGGACCTTCGTGGAAATCGTCGATGACCATGGCCGCCTCGTTCCCGTCGGCGTTCCCGGTGAATTGCGCACCGGTGGCGATGGTCTCTCCCTCGGCTACATCGGCCGCGAGGATCTCACCGCCCAAGCCTTCGTTTCCACCCCGCGTGGCCGCGTCTATCGCACCGGCGATCTTTGCCGCTGGCGGGCGGATGGCAGCATCAGCTTCATCGGCCGCAAGGACCATCAGGTGAAAATCAGCGGATTCCGCATCGAGCTCGCCGAAGTCGAAGCCTGCCTGCAATCCTGCCACGGCGTGCGTCAATGCAAGGTCGCCGTCCGCGGAGATGGTGCCGCCGGCAAAAGACTCCTCGCCTGGTATTCCGCCGGTCCGGGTCTGTCGGAGGACATCGTTCTCCGCTGGCTCGATCAGCACCTCCCCACCTTCATGGTTCCGGACCGCCTCGTCCGAATGGATGTCCTGCCCGTGAATGCCAACGGCAAGATCGATACCGCCGCCTTGCCCGAACCCGGCATCCATCACGCCTCCACCGCCGCGCCCCAGCCGCCGGAAGGGGAGACGGAAATCCGCCTCGCCGCGATCTGGCGGGAAATCCTCCATTTCGATGGCTTCGACCGTCACCAGGACTTCTTCGAACTCGGCGGAAACTCCCTCGGCGGCCTGCGGATGTTTGCCCGCATCCACCGTGAGTTCGGCCTCGCGCTGCCCCTCTCCACCCTGCTCCGTGCCCGCAGCATCGCCGCCCTGGCGATGGCCATCGAGGCCGGCGGCAGCGAGGATTCCACCCCACCCGCGCCCATCGCCGATCACCTTGCCGCCGTTCAGCCCGAAGGCCACGGCGCGCCGATTTGTGCCATCCACGGAGGCGATGGCGGGATCCTCTTCTACCGTCAGATTTCCGATCTGCTGCCCAAGGACCGGCCCTTCCTCGCCATCGAGTCACCGGACCTCGGACACAGCGATGAGATCCACGTCGGATCGGTCGAGGAAACCGCCGCCCGTTACATCGAGATGCTCCGCGTTTCCCGCCCCCAAGGCCCTTACCTCCTCGCCGGTTATTCCTACGGCGGTGTCGTCGCCTACGAAATGGCGCGCCAACTCGTGGAAGCCGGACATGAGGTGCCCTTTGTCGCTCTCTTCGATACCATGAACCCCGCCGCCCCGGTGCGCCCTTACGCGCTCACGGAACGCGTCTCGGTTTACTGGAATGCCAGCCAGGACCTCTCGCTGCGCGAACGCATCCTCAAGCTCGCCGGTCGCTTCAAGGATGGCGTGGAAACCCACCTCCGCATCAAGGCCGAGGTCGCCGCCGCCCAGAAAGTCGGCACCGCCGCCGCCCATACGGAAATGCGCGCCATCCAGCTCCGCGAAGCCCACGTCGCCGCCATGGATGCCTACAAACCGCAACCCTTCCGCGGCCGCCTCCACGTCTTCCGCGCTGCCGCCGTGAACGATAAATTCGAAGTCCCTGATGACTACGGCTGGCAGGGCCTCGTCGATGACCTTCGCATCATCGAAGTCCCCGGCGAACACCTCACGATGTTCGAAGACGGCAACGTCAAACCCCTCGCCGATCAGTTCCTTCGCTGCCTCGAAAACGCCATCGCCCCCACTCTCATGACATCCAATCGATCCTGATCTTACGCGATCCCGTGATGTTCCCGCCGGCCCTCCCCCCTCAGGATCAGGGCTTGCGGGTTCCCCACCCGCCGTGCTTTCCCGTCCCCACATGCCCCCCTCGATTCCAGGTTTCCGAAAACTCCTGCCCCTGTCCTCCGCACTCGGTCTAACAGCCGTCGCGTTTGGCCAGGTCGAGGATTTCGTGCCCATCGAGGACGTGCCACCCGCCGTCCTGGAAGGCAGCGGACCGGATGTTGTGGATGACGTGGCCATGGATCGCGTGGAAGACTCGGTGGACGAAGACGCCTGGATCCCACCTCGTGAAACCCCGCCCTACCGCGAACCTCGCCGCGAGGGCTTCCGGCTCGGGGTGGAAATGTCCATCGCCTACAACGACAACATCTTCCTCAGCGCCACCGCGCCCGAGGCCGACTTCGTGAGCAAGGTCACACCCACGATCGTTTACTCCAAGGGCGACCCCGGCGCTGGCGGCGGCTTCATGGAGTTTGCCTACCGCCCGAGCGCCGTGCTTTTCGTCGAGAACTCCGGTGAAAACCGCGTGGATCACGATACCACTCTCGCCATCGGTTACGACGGCGCGAAATCGTCCATCGTCTATCGCGGAGCTTACCGCCAACTCGGCGATGCCACCCCGGAGACCGGTGCCCGCGCCGATCGCTCGGAATACGAAAGCGAAGTCCGCGCCGCCTGGAACGCCACTGCCAAAGTCCAGCTCGAAGCCGCCGTCGCGGTCACTGGCGCGGACTATGACGACCGTACCCTTGCCGATTCGAACTCCACCACCGGCGAACTCGCCGTGCGTTATGCCTACTCGGAAAAAACCGAATTGGGTGTCGAGTTCTCCAGCGGCAGCGTGGAAGTCGATGGCGCACCGAAACAGGATTTCCAAAGAGTCGTCACCCGCCTCACCTGGAAACCCCGGGAGAAATGGACGGTCAACCTCGGCATCGGTGCCGAGAAACGCGATTACTCGAATGGCTCGGACAGCTTCGGCGTGTTCGATGCCCAGGTCGATTGGACTCCGCGCGAAGGCACCAGCCTGTTCGTCGCCGCTTACCGTCGCGAAGATGTTTCGGCCGTCTTCGCCGGACAAAACATCGAAGTCACCGGCATCAAGGGCGGCATCCGCCAGAAGCTCGGCGAACGCTGGGAAGGCACGCTGGAAACCGGATATGAAATCAACGACTACAAATCCGTCAGCGCCGGTGCCGTGGGCGGCCGCAGCGATGGCGTTTTCTTCATCCAGCCCGGCGTGGAATACACCTTGAGTGATCGCTTCAAAATGGGCATGTATTACCGCTACGGCACAAACGATTCGAACAACGCCGCTTTCGGTTACGACAACCACCAGATCGGCCTGAACCTCAAATACGAGTTCTGACCATGAAGCACTTCCCCTTCCTTTTCCTCATCCTGCTCCTCGTGCTCTCCCCGGCACGGGCGCAAGAAGCTGCGTCCGGCACCATCGGCAGCCGGGACAGCGTGGAAATCCGCGTCTTCCGCGAAGATGAACTCACCACCCGCGGCCAGCTTTCCGACAGCGGCTCGATCTCCATCCCCCTCATCGGTGCGGTGAAACTCGCCGGCCTCAGCACCGATGCCGCCGCACGCCTCATCGAGGAAAAACTCCGCGATGGCTACCTCGTCCGTCCGGAAGTCACCGTCGCCATCACCCAGCGCGTCCGAAAAACCATCACCGTCCACGGCCAGGCCCAGCGCCCGGGCATGTTCCTGCTCGATCCCAACCGCCCCCTCACTCTCGCCGAAGCCATCGGCATGGCCGGGGGCATGACCCGCATCGCCAACCCGAAAAAAGTCACCCTCAAACGCCGCGGCCATGACCAGCCCTTCCGGGTCGATGCCAAGGCCATCATCTCCGGCGATTCCAAGGACATCCCCCTCCAGGATGGCGATGTGATCTACATCCCCGAAAGCGCCTTCTGATTTCCCCTTCTCTCCCTGCATTTCCCCTGCCCCCCCCCGACATGAATTCTCCCATCCCCAAACCGGAACCGCCCCCACGGCGGCAGGCCCTTCCCGGCCCGCCTTCCGCGGCGGATCCGACGTTCTACCTGCCCAAGGTGGAACTCCCGCGCCTTCTCGGCGTGATCCGGCGCAGGGCGTGGATCCCTCTCACCCTCGCCATCATCGCCGCCGCCGCCGCATGGGTCATCCTCGGACGCATGCCGAAATACTACGTTTCTAGTGGATCGGTTTACGTCAGCACAGGCGTCGCCCGCCTGGTCGATGTCGAGACCGTCGCCGTCGAGGAATCCAAGGATCTCGAACAACTCCTCTCCGTCGAGCAGGGCATGCGCTCGAACCTCGTGCTCGAAAGGGTCATCGCCCGCCTCAAACTCCAGGAGGATCCCACTTTCGCTCCGGGTGCCACCACCCCGCTGCAAGTCCTCGAAACCCTGGCCGACCGCCTGGTCGTGGAACTCCGCCGCGGCACACGGCTCATCGATATCACTGTGGAGGACACCGATCCCGCCCGCGCCCGACTCATCGTCGAGGTCGTGAAAGAGGAATACGAATCCCTCGGCCTCGAACGCCAGGACGCCCTGCTCGAAGACATGAGCCGCGGATTGGCGGAAGAAGAAGCCCGCCTGCGCGGGAAAATGGAATCGGATGCCGCCGAAGTGGAACGTTTCCGCGAAGAGAATCCCGTACCCGGACTCGGCGCGGCCGATGGCGTTGTCGCCGCCCGCGAAACCCTCGGCCTGCTCACCAACCGCCTCAACGAAGCCAAGGCCGCACGCATCGAACTCGAAGCCGAACGCGAAGCCTTCGCCCGCTTCGAGCCGGAGGACCCGAACGCCCTCGCCGGACTGCGCCAAGGGGGACCCACCGCCGAAGTCACCACGCTGATCCAGTCGATCCGCGAAAAGGAACTCGAATTCGCCGCCATCAAGGAGCGCTATCTCGAGAAACACCCGAAACACATCGAAGCCACCCGCGAACTCGAATCCCTCCGCAAGAGCCTCGATGCCGCCCTGGTCACCGCCGGAGAAGCGATCGAAAAGAGCTACCGCATCGCTCTGGACAACGAGGAGAAGCTCGCCGCCGAAGTCGCCCTCGCCTCCACCCGCGCGGCCGACAACGAAGGCCTGCGCGCCCGTTTCGCCGATCTCGAGAGACGCGCCACGGAAAGCCGTGGCCTCCACGAACAGGTCGCCCAGCGGCTGCGTGAAACCCACCTCGCCGGAGCCGTCACCCCCTCCGCCCTGAGCTGGCGGGATGCGCCCTTGGCACCGGAAAATCCCAGCCGTCCCCGCAAGATCCTCCTCGCCCCCGTGGCTGGTG
The DNA here is from genome assembly GCA_025457665.1 of Akkermansiaceae bacterium. GTDB lineage: Bacteria > Verrucomicrobiota > Verrucomicrobiia > Verrucomicrobiales > Akkermansiaceae > Haloferula. The sequence continues at coordinate 11,794 of JALOTY010000050.1, forward strand.
CCCTCGCCATGGGCCTCGGCATCCTCATCGCCGGAGCTCTGGAACTCACCGATCGCCGGATCCGCGGAGTCGCCTCCGTCATGCGCGCCACCGGCGCCCCCATGCTCGGCCGCCTGCCCGCCGGTGGCGAAAATGCCGGACTGGTGGTGATGTCCTCGCCCGGCTCCGCCGTCGCCGAGGCTTTCCGACGCCTCCGCGCCATCCTCAGCCCGCCCGGCCCGTCCGGCGCCATGCAGACCATCCTCTTCACCTCGTCGAAACGCGGCGAAGGTGCCTCGTTCTGCGCCGTCAACCACGCCGTTTCCCTCGCCATGGAAGGGCACCGCACCTTGCTCATCGATGCCGATCTCCGCTCACCCGGCATCAGCCGCGATCACCTCCGCGAAAGAGCCGGGCATCTCGGCTTGGGCGGATACCTCGAAGGCCAGGCCACCGCGGCCGATGCCTGCGTGCGCACCGCCGTCCCCCGGCTCTACCTCATCTCCTCCGGAGAACTCCGCGGCGATGCTGCCGACCTCCTTTCCCGCACCCGTTTCCCCGCCCTGCTCGATGAAGCTGGAAACTGGTTCGACCGCGTCGTCATCGATGCCCCCGCCCTTCTGGAAACCAGCGATGCCCAGGTCGTCTCGCGTTACGCCAACCGCACCTGCCTCGTGGTCGGTCCCGGTGGAGCGGACCGCGCCGAACTGCGCGAAGCTGCCAACATGATCCGTTCTGCCGGCGGCAACCTCGCCGGCTTTGTATGGAACGAACGACCCGCCGGCAGGGGCCCCGCCCCGAGCCTTACGGTCGCTCGTGAAGCCCTCGGCGATACCCCTCGCTCGGGATTGTCCCTGAAATCCGAAACTTCGATGGATTGACCTAGTCTCCCCAATCACTTAACTTCTCCGCCGACCTCAGCTCCCCCGGCTGAAAGTCGGCACCTGTTCTGCTGTTCTCCCCTCACACCCCCCCAACATGAAACTTGCGACTCCCCCCAAGTCGTCGGAAGGCCATGCGCCTTCACCTGACACCCCCGATACCCACGATGGCCAGCTCTTCACCCTGCGCCACCGGCACCGGGCATGGATGGCCCACCAGAAACTCGTTGCCTTGAGTTTCCTCGGCGATGCCTCCATCGTGCTCTTCAGCCTCCTGGCCGCCTACATCCTGCGTTTCGAAACCCACTTCCGGCACTTCGGCGTGGTCGATTCGGATGTCGATCTGCGTGCCTACCTCGGTCACGTCGTGCTCGGCTCCCTCGGGCTCATGTTCCTGCTGGCGAACTTCCGCGTCCATGATCCCCGGAACTTCCTCGCCATCCGCCGCATCTTCGCCATGCTGGCGAAGTCCTGCGCGCTGTGGTTCGTGCTCTTCCTCTCGCTCACGCTGCTGCTGAAGATCGAGCCACCCATCAGCCGCGTCTTCTGCGTCCTGGGTGCCGTGATTTCCTTTCTCGGTCTCGCCCTCTGGCGCTGGGTGCTCTACTGCATGTTCCGCCGCGAACCCATCGCCTCCGCCCTCCGGCAAAAGGTCGTTTTCGTCGGCTGGAATGATGCCTGCGAAGGCGCCCTCCACCGTTTCTCCGATGGACGTGCCCACGCCTTCCAAATCGTCGGCTGCATCACCACCGATCGCGCACCTCGCACCGATGGGGCGGTGCCGGTGCTCGGCACCTGGGCGGAACACCGCCGCGTCCTCCGGGAAAGTGGGGCGGATGTCGTCATGGCGGTCGATTCCTCACTCGATGGAATGGACATGCTCCAGCTCGCGGAAACCTGCGGCAAGGAATTCATCGATTTCAAACTCGTCCCGAGCTGCTTCCAGGTCCTCGTTTCCGGACTCCACCTCGAATGCGTTCACGGCGTGCCGGTCCTGGGTGTGGGCCGCCTGCCGCTGCACCACGCGTTCAACAATCTGGCCAAACGCCTCATCGACATCTTCGGTGCCCTCTTCGGCCTCATCATCGCCACTCCGGTCATGGCCGTCTTTGCCACCCTCGTTTACCTCGAGTCCCCCGGCTCCGTGATCTACCGCCAGCGCCGCATCGGCCTGAATGGGAAACCCTTCCACATCCTCAAGATCCGCAGCATGAAGCTCGATGCCGAGGCCACCGGAACTCCCGGTTGGACCGTGGCCGATGATCCGCGCCGCCTCCGCGTGGGTGCCTTCATGCGCGCTTGGAACATCGATGAACTGCCGCAGTTCTGGAACGTCCTCAAAGGCGACATGAGCCTCGTCGGCCCGCGCCCGGAACGCCCGGAACTCATCGAAGGCTTCAAGGAAGAGATCCGCTACTACAACATGCGCCACAACGTGAAACCCGGAGTCACCGGCTGGGCGCAGGTGAATGGCCTGCGGGGGGACACCTGCTTGCGCGAGCGCGTCCGCTTCGATCTCGACTACATCGAACGCTGGAATCTCTTCTGGGACCTCCAAATCATGCTCATGACTTTCTTCAAGCGCAAAGGCGCGTGCTGAGACAGGGCTTCCCATCAGACCATCCCCGTCTAACATCGCGCGAGTGCAAGCAAGCGAAGAAGCAGCCCGCGGCGCACGCCGCGAAAGGACGATCCGGCTGGCGGTGATCACCTCGGTCGCCTCCAAGCTGGGCACCGTCCTGTTGCAATTGCTTGCCATGCCACTCGCCGTGCGCGTCCTCGGCCGTGAGGAATTCGGCCTCTACGCCACGGTCACCTCCACACTGGCCGTGGTCCACGCGCTGGAAATCGGCATCGGCCCCGCCCTTGCCCACGGGCTTTCGGAAACCGGAGCTTCCGGAGACACCGCCAAAAGGCGCCGTCTTGCAAGTACGGCATTCATGGTAGTTTTCGCCATCGCCATCTTCGCCTTCCTCGCCGTCGGCCTCGTCCTGGCCAACATCCCCCTCACCACCCTCTATGGCGACCGCTTCGCAGGCACCGAAGCTTCGCTCCGCCCCGCGCTCTGGCTCGGCGTCGGCCTCTTCGCCCTGATCTTCCTGCTCAATCTCACCGACCGGATGCGCGAGGGCCTGCTCGAGGTCGCCTACACCAACTCCTGGGGTGCCGCAGGCAATGTCATCGCCGGCCTCGCCGTGGGCATCGGCATTTGGTATTTCCCGGAAGTCTGGTTCCTGGTGCTCGCCGTCTTCGGCACCCAGTGCCTCATGAAGTTCGGCAATCTCGTGATGCTCCTGCGCAAGCACCCCGAACTCCTGCCCAAACCGCGATTGTTCGACCGCGGCATAGCCAAGTCCCTACTCGCAGACGGCTCGGCTTACTCCATCGCCGCCATGCTCGTCGGCATCGTCGAATACCACGCCGCCGTCTGGATGGTCGGAAAAACCTACGGCCCCGCGGAATCCGCGCTCTACGGAGTCTTCGTCCAACTGACGGTGATGCAGCTCGGCTTCGTTATCATGCTGACCACGCCCACCTGGCCCGCTGTCGCCGAAGCCCTGGTCCGCAACGACCTCGCCTGGGCCCGCAAGTCCGCCAAACGCCTCTACCTCGTCGGTGGCTCGATTGCCCTCGCCGCCTTCGGTGGCATGGCCCTCCTCGGCCCCTGGGCCATGGAAATCTGGCTGGGCCCCAGCTTCAAAGGCCTGAGCCACGAAATGCTCGCCTGCTATGGTGCCTACGCCGCCATGCACATCTGGCGCCACATCGGCCATGCCCTCATGCTCGGCACCGGCCAGGTCCAGCGCATGGCCCGCATCCAGGCCCTCGAAATGCTCGTCATGCTCCCCGTCGCCTGGCTCACCGTCCACACCGGCGGCATCGGCATGATGCTCGCCTCCATGGCTCTCGTGATCACCTGTTTCACCGGCTGGGCCCTGCCCCGCGCCGTCTGGCAACGCCTCCGCCCTGCCGCCTGACTCAGGGGATCACCCCTTTCCCCCCGGATTTGGGGGATGGTCGAAAATCGATGGATCCGTTACGACTGCGGATCGATGAAATCCGCCACCTTCGCCCTCATCCTCCTCGCCGCCTTGGGCCACGCTAGGGCCGCCACCCTCACCGTCACCAGCAAAGCGGATTCCGGGCCGGGAACCTTGCGGGAGGCCCTTGATCTGGCGGCCAGCGGGGACACCATCACCTTTGGAGGCGGTGTTTTCTCCGCTCCCTCAGGTCCGGGCTCGTTTCGCGTGGTCATCCGCCTCACCAGCGGCCCGCTTCCCCTCAAGCCCGTCAACCTCCAAGGCCTCGCGAATTTCGATGGCTCCAACCGCGTCGTCATCACCGGCGATGCCGATGCCTCCGGCACCCCCACTGCCGGCGACGTCGCGATCTTCTCCGCCACTCCATCCGGTGCGCCCGCCGAACTCACCATCGAGTGCTACCTGCAATCTTGGACTTCGCAAGTCCAAGATTGACAATCTCTTTGTTCTTTCTGACCGCGAAGTCTCTTGAATTTTTGCATGAACAAACGATTCCAAGCATCAAAATCATGATGAGCCATTTCATTCTGTTTTTGAAATGTAATTTTATCTGCCGAATGAGGGTTCATCCGGATCACTCTCCCAGATTTCACTGTGACATTCTTGATCGATGTTTGGCATTAGGTTGTCCAATCCAAAGTGAGTGAGAGAAAAAGACATATCCGGGAGAACTCATCAAGGTGCTGCCATTCACGCTGGCCAGCCAGTCCATCGCCGTCCACGCCAAGGTCAAGCCACCCCCATCCCGCCGCGGCAGGCGCAGGGTGTTGCCCCGGGCATCGTAGCTGGGAGCAGGCGGAGCGTAGCCACCGCCAGTCAGGGCCGTGTAAGCGTTCACGTTATTTGCAGTGTAGTTCACCGTCTGGCCGAAGTCCATGCTCTGAGTGCGGTTTCCAGCAGGATCGTAGGCGTAGGTGTGCGTAGGCGTGACCGTGGCATCCGCCTGAGTCGATTCTTAAGACTTTGATATCAAAACAAACAACATGCCTCATATGAACGAGCTGCTTACTAAGGCCGCGAAACGATGCGGCGAAATCGCAGATCTTCCACAAGGCTCTCGACTGCAAGTTTTCCGAGGTCTCTTTTCTCACAACCAGACCTTCCTCGCATATCTCCAATAGTGACCGAAAGGCAACGAAATGGAGGGAAGAGACTGGCAACCCGAGGAATAGATTTGTATCTAACCTCCACAAATAATATCTTTACGCCCGCTGCCTCAATTAAGGTTGAATGACTCCTTAACTCCTCATTGACAACCTCCAACAATAATGTTGGCGCGGTTTGGGAGTAGATCGTAACGCCACTAATCGCAGAAGGACTAGAAATTGCACGGGCTGGTAACCACAGGATAAGCCAACGGGCCATGTTCAATAGAAACCTCATAAATCGCTTACATCGAGATTCAAATCTTTCCCCTCAGGGCAGTCACACTCACAGTCTAGTTTTATCTCAATTTCACCCGAGTCCCTGCGCGTTGTGTAGTGATATACAGTTTCCCCATTAGTGTGCATATACCCGCACTCAAGCAAATACGAATACTTACAAAATCGTTTCTCACCGTCAATTCTGCTGTTCTTCAATGTAGCGTTAGCTGCGCATGATTCTTCTGTCACGAACCACTGGTTACTACCGATACTTTGAGTCAAGCCAAAGAAGGCTGCAAACCCTGAGATCAATCTCGAAAGCCCACCTGCCGCTAGCGCCCCCCTGCGGGCTGCGTCGAACCAGTCGGAGTTACCGGCCCACTTCCTGAAGAAGGCCTCTGACCAGGATTCGGACGATTTGGATTCGTCGAAGTGGCATCCTTGATGATGTTCGCTTGCCTTTCCGAAGTGGGTGTCCGTGGTAGCTGATCATTTTTGATGTTACCGTCGGAAGCATTCAAGGCGGCCATTATCACCGAGATCACGATTGACAAAACATCATTACAATTTGGCTTCAGTCCGAGATTGTCGTAATATATAATCGAGTCATTTCCCACAAACCCATAAAGATTCATCCCCCGCTCTCCTCAATCGGATCCCTCGATGGCCATCTCCCTGTCACCGGATCATACCAACGATACCCATAGTAAAGCAGCCCCGTCCCCGCCACTTCGGGCTTGGTGCTGAAGCGGTGCAGGTTCCTTGCCGCCCAGCCGCTTGAATCGAGGTCCTGTGCTTGCAGGACATTGCCAAAGCCATCGTAGCGATACCGCGCACTCGCTTGGCCCTGAGCATCGGTCAGGCAAAGGACGTTGCCGTTGGCATCCATGTGAACATGGCGGATTTCCCAGGTGCTCGATCCGGCGGCGGCACGTTCCACCGCAAGCAAGCCACCCCCATCCCGCCGCGGCAGGCGCAGGGTGTTGCCCCGGGCATCATAGCTGGAAGCAGACGGAGCGTAGCCGCCGCCAGTCAAGGCCGTGTAAGCATTCACGTTAATTGCAGTGTCGTTCACCGTCTGGCCAAAGTCTATGTTCTGCGTACGGTTTCCGATCTACGACTAGCTGACGACTTGTTTGGCTTTTCGTCATGGCTCTCCGGAGCTATCAAGATCAACTGGGTTTCTTTTCTGATGCTTTGAGTCTCCCAGGATCACCGTATCCCACTTAACGCGAAACAAAACAAGCGCGAGCACGACATAAGCGAGCGAAAACAGCGTGCCCGAGGCAGCCAAAACTAAATTCTGCCAAGCGTAGGAGATAATGGATACACCGTGCACCATCAAGAGTGCGGCACCGTGTGCAACCACTAGGCCAAAAGCACCAATTGCTGAGAGCAAAAGCAGAAGTCGAATCAGATTCATTTCCAGTGATTCTATCTGATTTCGGTTATCAACCCTTCCAATTCCACTTCGGAATCATGCCTCAGGCTCTTGAATTGGATCACATCGAATCGACTTTTGCGTCCTTCGAAGCCGAAGGCTGCGCACTCAAAACCACGAATTCTCAGGCCGAGGGGAAGAGTCTTTGACAACCTGAATCGATCAGATTCCTTTCTCCCGATGACAGTGTTGCTGGCTTTATCGACACACCAAATCTCCACAAGCTTGAGACCGTTTTTTGCAAGCTCTTTCTCAAGCAAGTCGATCGCGCCAGGTTCCAGTGCTTTGTCTTCCGCATCACTTTCGAAGGCCTGAATATGCGGGAGAGACACATTCATCACCCTCCGGATGTCTGCTGCCTGCGAGTAGTAATGGTGAATCAAGCCACATGCCCCAAGGAGAACAAATGATCCTAGAACGAATGTCCCTTTTTTTTCATGGACCCCGCTTTCCTGTAGTTCTGTTGCAGCACAATCCCATACCCATAACTCCCTTTCTCTGTAATTCTTTACGGGCTCAATTTAAGGTGAGACGGCCCAGGGCATCCTCGCTGGGAGCAGGTGGAGCGTAGCCGCCGCCAGTGAGGGCAGTGTGAGCAGTCACGTTAATCGCAGTGTAGTTCACCGCCTGGTCAAAGTCCATGGTTTGAGTGGGGTTTCCGGCAGGATCGTAAGCGTAGGTGTGCGTAGGCGTGACCGTGGCATCCGCCTGCGAGGCCTGAGCGATCCCCACCCGGGCATGCGTGAGCTGGCCCGCAGCATCATAGGCGTACGCCTGGCCCAAGGTATCCTCATACGTGGCCGATGTCCGGCGCGAGGCAGCATCGTAGGTGTGACCCACCGCCGAAACGACGCCGAGGCTGCCGCCCGTGGTCACCGCGGTCACGCGACCTGCGGAGTCGCGCGACCAAGACGTGCTCAACCCGTTTTCATGGGCCAGCAATGCGGGCTGGCCGGAGGCATCGTAGCTGTAAACTGCCAAGGGCGGCGGGGAATCGTTGGTCACTGCATCGATCAATCCATGGTTGCCATAGCTGAAGGACAACTGGAAAACCCCGGCCCGGCTGAATCCCGTGGGTCTGGCGGCGGAATCATAGAGCCGCGTGGTACTGCGGCTGAGGTTGCCAAGGCCCTTGACCACGGTCGTCTCAGTAGCGATCCGCGAGCTGCCGGCGAGATACGTGTAGCTCAGAGTCACGTCCTGGTTCTCCAGAGTGGTGAGGCGGCCGAGGCTGTCATAGGTCCAATCCACATACTCCGAGCTTCCCACCATGGTGGTGAGTTCCGGCAGGCCGAGGTTGGTGTAGGTGGTATTCAAGATCGTGCCGTATCGGAAAACGAATAGAAGCTCTATTCATCTACCTCATCGCTTTTAGACAAGACGCCTTCGGACAAAAGCTCCACGACGGGGGCCGCCCACTCGTCAGTTCTTTCGGTCGGAGAATCACCCGCGCCGCTGTGCACAACCAATCCAATCTGAGGAGCGATCAAATATCTGTCTTCAAGCCAATCCCTAAGCCTACCCAAAAGCATCTCTTTTCTTTCCATCGCCTGAGATTTGCTCAATCTAATGGGAACTTGAAACTCCCACAAATCAGGTCCGGAACTATTCTTACTAAGCCTCACGTCTGGGATAAACTCTGGGTTCTCATCAACTAAAGTCGAAAACTCAGAACTGATCGATGAATGAATTTGAAACACCACAGTGCGCTCAGCTTTGATGCGTTTCAAATAAACGAGAGCCATCGCCGTTGCCGCGATAATCACAATCCCGATGAAACCCAAGTGACGTGGAATTAGCTTACTCATAAACGTTGTTGTCGGTCTCGACGACGTAAACTTCAATCTTGAGCCTTTCTGCAAGAACCATGTCTGGGTCACTCAGACCAGGATTCCCTGGATCAATTTGCACAAGGTTACCGTTGAAACTGGTTCTAAACCACTGGACGATATGAGTGTGCCCTAAAGCTTCCAGCTTTCCATCCTCAGGGATCTCATCAAAAGCCGCCTGGACGCTCGCCAAATCGCTTATCCCTCCCAACTTACCGTCCTCCCGTTCTTCCGCCGTCGGGAATCCCCCTTGATGTATGGATGTGTAGTAGTGTTTTCCGTCGCTAAGTTTGCAGTAGTGCAGTGTGAACTGCTCTTTCCCTGCAACGATATGCTTTGATCTTGCGCCACCACCCTTATTGGGGAGCACCGCCCAATCAGCTTGCACTTGAGGCGGGATCTCTGACCAATCGGGGAACTTGTCGAGTGCGTCTTTTCCTCGCTGCCATGAAGCCCATCCAGCTACTCTCAAATCTTCAACCGCAGCAGCCTTCGCCTCAGCGTAAGTATTATATGGATCTCCTGGTTTGCACCCCAAAAGATCCCATCCATTCACCCCATCATTCCCAACAAACCCATACAGATTCATCCCCCCACTCTCCTCAATCGGATCCCTGCTTGGCCATCTCCCTGTCACCGGATCATACCAACGATACCCATAGTAAAGCATCCCCGTCCCCGCCACTTCGGGCTTGGTGCTGAAGCGGTGCAGGTTCCTTGTCGCCCAGCCGCTTGAATCGAGGTCCTGTGCTTGCAGGACATTGCCGAAGCCATCGTAACGGTAGCGCGCACTCGCTTGGCCCTGGCCATCGGTCAGACAAAGGACGTTGCCGTTCGCATCCATGTGAACATGGCGGATCTCCCAGGTGCTCGATCCCGCCGCGGCACGTTCCACCGCAAGCAAGCCACCCACTCCGCCAGCCCCTTCCAGGCTGCCGCTCAGATCCGGGCCCCAGGTGTAGCGGAATTGCTCCAACAGAGCTCCGCCCGCGCCCAAAAGATCGCGATTGAGCAGAGTCCAGCCGCTCCAGGACCAGACTTCATCGATGTTTCCTCCCTGCCCGTCCGGTCGGCGGACCCAGGTCAGACGGCCCAGGGCATCATACTTCATCGAGGTGCCGCCATTCACGCTGGCCAGCCGGTCCATCGCCGTCCACGCCAAGGTCAGCCCACCCCCATCCCGCCGCGGCAGGCGCAGGGTGTTGCCCCGGGCATCATAGCTGGGAGCAGGCGGAGCGTAGCCGCCGTCAGTCAAGGCCGTGTAAGCGTTCACGTTGTTTGCAGTGTAGTTCACCGTCTGGCCGAAGTCCATGGTCTGAGTCCGGTTTCCGGCAGGATCCACAACGCAGAAGACACCCAAGCTACCGCCCGTGGTGAGAGCTGTCACGCGACCGACATTACTCCGGCTCCACGCGTGGCTCAGACCACTTTCGTTCATCTGCTGGGGTTCGAGGGGCGCTTGTCTCCTCATTTTCTTTAGGTTGAGCCTACAAACCGTCGCGCGACCCTTTGCACGCGAAGGATTGCACGAATTCAATGGCATGCAAGCGCCTTGGGTTTACCTCATGGAAACTCCTGCTCGAAAGGACAAGGGGCGAAGGACAAAGTTCAAAGAGCAGCTGGACCGGGGATACTTGGACAGGGGGGCGCTTGGGGGGGGCCGTCTTCGCTATGCTGGGCCAAGGCACGCTTTGCGCGATTCAAGCACGGGCATCATGGGTGACAAGGAATCCACGGGGTGAACCCCGTGGCTACCTGCCTTCGCCCCTCCGGGGCTTGCGACAGGCGAGGCATCCTCCTATCCCATCCATCCCATCCATCCTGGTCCCATTTTCCCGGCTGTTCCTTTTCGTCCTTTTCGTCCTTTTCGTCCTTTTCGATCCTTTCGTTGTTCCCCACCTCATCAACCTTTCCGTGTTTTCCGCGTATTCCGTGGTTCTCTCTTCCGTAGCGAGTAGCAAGGAGCGAGTAGCCAGGAGCAAGAAACAGCCGGGAGTAGACGCAAGATTTCAAGACGCAAGACTCAAGACCGGAGAAACAGCCGAGGCTTCGCGCGAAGCATCGGCCATCTCCCATCGAACATCCACCATCCGTTACCGGCTGTTCCTTTTCGTTTCTCTCGATCCTTTCGTTGTTCGATCCGATCCATCCTTCCCATCCCATCCATCCTGCGCCCGGCCTTCACGGCTCTTCACCAAGGCAAGGCAAACAAGAACGCCCGGCCTAACAAATCGAGGCCGGGCGCAGGTCGAACGCGGAACGACAATCCGCATCTGAAAGAGGCAAGCCGCAGCGGGCACCAAGCCCCCCGCGGCCCTGAAAATCACTTCTTCGCTTCGTCGAGCTTGGCGAGGACCTTCTCCGACAACTCGGCAAAGAGCGCATCGTTGTCCTTCAGCGCCTGCTTGGCCGCATCCCGACCTTGGGCAAGCTGCTCGCCATTGTAGGCAAACCAGGAGCCTCGCTTCTGGATCAAATCGAACTCCAAAGCCATATCGAGCAGGGAACCCGTCGAGGAAATCCCCTCGTTGTACATGATGTCGAACTCACACTCCGTGAAGGGCGGCGCGACCTTGTTTTTCACCACCTTGACCTTGGTGCGGTTGCCTTGGACGGTGCCATCGGTGGCTTTGATTTGACCGATGCGGCGGATGTCCACGCGGACGGAGGCGAAGAACTTCAGTGCCCGCCCACCGGGAGTGGTTTCGGGGTTGCCAAACATCACGCCGATCTTCTCGCGGATCTGGTTGGTGAAAATGCACACCGTGCGGGCCTTGGAGATCAAAGCGGTGAGCTTTCTCATCGCCGCACTCATCAAACGAGCCTGGGCACCCACCGTGGAATCCCCGATCTCCCCGTCCAGTTCTTGCTTGGTCACCAGCGCGGCCACGGAGTCGAGCACGATGACATCGATCGCATTCGAGCGCACCAAGGCCTCACAAATCTGCAGGGCCTCCTCCCCCGAAGATGGCTGGGAAACGAGAAGGTCCTCGAGATTCACGCCGAGACGCTTGGCATACTGCGGGTCCAGCGCGTGCTCCACATCGATGAAGGCCGCCAGCCCGCCCTTGCGTTGGGCCTGGGCGATGGCGGTGAGGGTCAGGGTCGTTTTACCGGAGGATTCCGGACCGAACACCTCGATGATCCGTCCACGCGGGAAACCTCCCACTCCCAGAGCGCGGTCGATCACCAGGTTGCCGGTGGGAATCACGTCCACATCCACCCGGTGTTCGTCGCCCATGCGCATGATCGCGGCTTCGCCGAACTCCTTCTGGATCTGTGAGATGGCCAGATCGAGATTGCGTTTGCGGGTGTCAGCGAGTTTCGAGGTATCGTCAGCAGTGTTCTTGGCCATGGCGGGAGACTGCCGGGGGGGATGGGGCGGGTCAATCGAAAAAAGCTGTTCGGGCGAACAAAAATGAGACCCTCCCGAAACCCACCCCGGGCTCCGGGCTCTTTTTCCGGGTTTTGGCGCTCCCCCCTTCCCCGGATCCGGGCACGAAAAAGGAGCGAAGCCGGGCCGGAGCGGGGGTTCCGCTCCGGGGCTTCGCTCCTTGGAAGGTCGTCAGATCGACCTGAATTCAGAAATGGAAACCACGGACTGAGAGATGCTTATGAGGCGTTTGATCATCCCCCCAGGTGAGTTGATCAAGCCATGCAACTCCTTGATTATCCGTGCATATCCGTGAAATCCGTGGTTCCTTTTTTCCCTTCTAGGATCAGGCTTTACCGGGAATCGGGGCCTCTTCCTTGGGCAAGGTAATGGGGCCTTTTTCGAAGTCGGCAGCCGTCGGGGTGCAGGTGAGATTGAAGAAGGGCGACTTCTCGTTGCGGGTGACATCGACCCACCGGACCATTTCCCCGGTGTAGGCGGAAATCCGACCCATGATGGCGACGAGGGTGGACTCGGCGATGCGCTGGGCGTCATTGAGCGGTTTCTTTTCAAGGAATCCGCGGATCAGGTCCACGTGCTCCTGGATCATCGCGTTGTCGGAATCGACCTTGATCTCCGGGATGCTGACATCCTTGCCGCTGATTTTTCCGCCGCCCAGGCAGGAACCGGTGGCGCCGGTGAAGATCTCGCCGACACGACCGTAGGTGCCGGTGATCTGGCGGCACTGGCTGTGGATGTGGACGTCTTCGCCGAAATCGTAGTCGATGCTGAAGAAGTCGAACTGATTGCCCGTGCGGCGGCGCGCGCGGGAGCCGTATCCGAGGGCGGAAACGGGCAGGCGGCCGAGGAACCAGTAGGCGACATCGATCTGGTGGACGTGTTGTTCGACGATGTGGTCACCGGAAAGCTCGGTGAAGTTGAGCCAGTTGCGGGTGATGTAGTCGGTGTCCGACCAGCCATTTTCACGATCGCGGATCCAGGGGACCGTGCCGTTCCAGAAAATCGCGCCGCCGCGGATGGGGCCGATGGCACCGGCATCGATGCGGGCCTTGTTTTCCAGGTAGGATTGCTGGTGGCGTCGCTGGGTGCCGGCGACCACGGCGAGGCCCTTGGAGCCAGCGAGCTTGCCGGTTTCAATCACGGCGCGGCAACCCACGGGATCGACGGCCACGGGTTTTTCCATGAAAACGTTTTTCCCGGCCTCCACGGCGGCGGCGAAGTGGACGGGACGGAAGTTCGGCGGGGTGGCGAGAAGGACGAAATTGCAATCGGTCTTCAGGGCTTTTTGGTAGGCATCGTATCCCGAGAAGATCTGCTCGGCGGGGACGCCATGGGCTTCGCCAGTGCGCTTGGCGTTTTCCGGGAAGGCATCGGCCGTGGCGACGACCTTGGCGTTGAGCTTGAGGATTTTGCAGGCATTGAGGAAATCCCCGAGCGCACCATTGCCGCGACCGCCGCAACCGACGAGAGCGACCTTGATTTCCGGATCCGCGCCGGCGGCTTGGGCGAAGAGGTGGGGAGCGGCAGCCAGACTGGCACCGGCGATGGCGCTGGTCTGAAGGAAGTGACGGCGGGTGGGAATCGGGTTCATTTTCGTGGTGGTTGGAGTGGTCAGTGGATGAATGGTGTCAACCGACGCTGGGATAACGTGGCAAACCTGCCCTATGTTTCAGTCTCTGGCGGGCGATGGAAATGAAAAAGGCGCCCCGGAAGACCGGAGCGCCGTGTGAAAAACTGGGGAGGGCTTCGTGGTGCCGGGATGGGCCATCACTCCGCGCCTTCTTCCGCGGGAGCTTCGGCGTCTTCTTCAGTGCCGGCATCACCCTGGCCTTCAGCGCCTTCCTCTTTCATCTGATTGATGCGCTCCTTGAAGCTATCGATCTGCTGGCCGATTTCCGATTCGGGATTCATCGCCTTGGCTTCGTCCATGGCCTTGAGAGCTTCATCAAGCTTGCCGGTCTGGGCGTAGATCATGCCCTTGATGGCGGCGATTTCCTGCTTGGTGTCGCCTTCGTATCCACCGTTGGCGAGGGCTTCATCGACGAGCGCAAGGGCCTTGTCGTGTTCACCGGCTTGGGCGTGTTCGGCGAGTTGGGCCTGGAACTCGGCGTATTTGGCCTTGGTTTCCATGCCTTTGACATACCCGCTCTTGTCCTCGGGGTCGGCGGCCTTGATTTGCTCGACGGTGTCTCCGTAGAACTTCGCGACTTGGGCGTCTTCGAGGCCCATTTCCTGGAGGACTTTCACGAGAGCTTCAGCCTTGGCGACGCCTTCAAGCTTGGCGGCGGCCGCGAAACCATCGTCGCGGGTCTTGCGCTTGGCCAACAGCTCATCGAGGTGGGCGACGTATTTCTCCGGGCCGCCTTCCTGATATCCGGTGGCGGCAAAAGGTTTGCCGGCGGCATCGGTGAGCAGGATGGTGGGGAAACCCTGGATGCCGTAGTCTTCCTGAAGCTTGGCGTTCTGGGACTTGGTGGCTTCATCGAGCTTGGACTCGTCCTGCGGGAAATCGATTTCCACGAGGACAAACTTGTCCTTCACGCCGGTCTTGAAGGCGTCGTGTTTGAAGACTTCGTCGTTGAGCTTGATGCACCAACCGCACCAGTCGGAGCCGGTGAAATCGATGAGGAGGGACTTTTCTTCCTTGGTCGCCTGTTCCTGGGCAGCCTTGAAGTCGTGGGACCATCCTTCGCCGCCGGCGAGCACGGTTCCGAGGGTGGCCGTAAGGGCGGCCGCGAAGATGATGGATGCGGATTTCATAGTCGAATAACGAGGGGGAAGCGTCGCGGGCTGGGCGGGAATGTCGATCTAATTTCCCGCGGATTCGTGAAGCAAGCCGCGCGAATGGAGGTGGGCCAGCCAGGGCCGGACATCGAGATCCGGAGCCACCGAGGCGGCGAGGCGGACGAGGGCATCGTGCGAATGCGAGCCATCCAGCGCGGCAACGACGCTCTGGTGGGCCGGGGGGAAATGGCAGGTGCGGTGGAAGGCATCGACCACACCCAACTGCTGCCGGGCGAAATGGAGATTGAGCGGACTGAGGGTCGGGCGGGCGGGCAGAGTGGGGATTTTCACCGGGTCCGCGCGGAGTTCCACCCAGCCGAGGCGGGCGGCCTGATAGAGCCAACTGGCGATCGCCTTGGCGGCAACGGCGGGATCCCAGCGGGGGCCGAGGCGGTGGGCGCAGGCTTCCATGAGATCGGTCACGGCCGCCGTGGACGGCGCTGCGGCAGCCAGGGCGGCTTGGAAAGTGGCAAGGATTTCGCCATGGGCGGCCCCGGCGGGCAGCGAGGTGAGCAGCAGGCGGACTTCGAAGTGGAGGGTGACGGAAGTCGTGGTGATCGGGTCGAGATTGGTGCCAGCCGTGGTGAAAATGCTGGAGCGATGCGTGCGGCCGGAGAGCAGATCGAGGGTCTGCTGGAAGAGGATGGGATCGTCCGTCAGTGGTTCGAGGGCATCGAGCGCCTCCGGAGCAAGCCCGGGCGGGAGGTTTTGATGGAGCTGGGATTCGCCGAGATAACGCAGTCGGTTCCGCCCCGCCCAGGTGAGGACCTGGGTGAAATGGAGCGGATCGCAGCAGGGGCCCAGGTCGTCAAAATCGAGGATTTGCGGGCCCTTGCGCCGCATGTCCTCACAGATCGCGGCGAGGTGGTGAGCGTAAGGCGTGCCGTTTCTGGCGGCGGCGGTGGCGAGTTTTTCCAAGATCCCGTCCACACCCCGGCCCTCGGTGTCCAGCTTGCCGAGAGCCTTGATCATTTGCGCCGCCTCACGGCGCAGCGACCATCCGGGCAGGGTGTTGTAGCCGATGCAGGCGATCCCTTTTTCCCTCAAGCTGCGGCCGATGAGGCTCAGCAAGGCGGCCTTCACCGGATCCGCCGTCCAGGACAGCATCCCGTGGGCGAGGATGTAGTCGAAATCCCGGCCTGCCGGGTCCCACTCGGTGAGGTCGGCATGTTCGAACTGGATGTTTTCCAAGCCCGCTGCCGCAGCCGCCTTACGTGCCTGGCGGATGGCGGTGTCGGAGAAATCGATCCCCAGGAAACGGCTTTGGGGAAATCGTTCGGCGAGCGGCAGAAGGTGGTGGCCGGAGGCGCAGCCGATCTCGAGCACATCGCAGTCGTCCGGCAGGGCGGGATCGATCACACCGCCGCATCGCGCCGCAGCGCACAGCGTGCCGGGATGGGCCTCCGGGTGGGAAAGCGCGGGGTAGCGGTGCTGCGAGTAGAGCAGGCGGACGGCGTCGGACATGGCCGGAGGATGAACATCCCGCGGGCCACGTCCATTCCCGAGCACGAGTGGGATCAAGATCAATCCGGGCATTGACAGGCCGCGCCGGGAAGCGTAACAACCGCCGCCCGCCCCCGAGGCGGCCAGACGGCGGAGTAGCCAAGTGGTAAGGCAGAAGTTTGCAAAACTTCCATTCGTGGGTTCGATTCCCACCTCCGCCTCCAACTTTTTTCGCGCCCCTTTGAAGTGGGTCTCGAGTTGGAAATCCCTCGCCCTCGCCAACGGCCGGGTCAATGAACTCGCCGACCGCTACGCCGCCCCTCTCCTGGAACTCACTACCCGTATCGCCGGGTTCGAGACTAAGCTGGCCGCACACCTCGCCAAGATGGGTCGTTATTAAAGAAATCGCCTGTTTCCTTGAATAACCGATTTCCTCATTAAAGCTCCGCACCATGGATCGCAACGTATCCGGTCATTACGACACCACCGGGAAAGCCGCCGCCCCAGGCGATAGGGAACCCGCTCCCCGGCCAGCCAATCTCCAACCCGCCTGATTACCCCGTGTTTCCGCCCGAATCCATTCCCTCCCCCCTCCCAAGTCCGGGCGGTGCCGGGGATGGCTTGGCGCTCTCCGGCTTGACCCATCATGCGTTTCAGCTACGCTCCTCGTGCCATTATGCACTTCACCCCGTCGAAGCCGCTCTTCAATATCACCGTGCCACAGCCGAAATCCCCGGCGAGGAAGGCCACGGCGCTTTCGATTTCGAGCAGGCCGAAACCCACTACCGAGCAGGCGCTCAAGGGCTACGACTACCTGAAATCCCGCAGCTCCCGCAGCAGCTCCGCGAGCTGAGCCGTCTCAGCCCCGTGGATCGCGCCGGCCGCGGGGCGCTCCGGAGATGGGCGGAAGATCACGCCTTCGTCATCGATGAAGCCGGATTCCTGAGCATCTGGGAAGGGCAGGGAAAACGCGGCGGTGCCGAACACCAAGTGTATTACGATCAGGAATCCGGCCGATGGTTCAAGCGCCTCTATCACGGTGTGAACTCCGGCACCCTTGGCGATTACCTCGTCAGGATGCGTCTCCACGCCGCGCTGTTTCCTGAAACCGCCTACCGGCTCGAAGGATTCACCATCAATCCGAAGAACAAGGAAATCGCCCCCGTCGTCTCCCAGCCTCATGTCGAGGTGGACACCACCCGCCCGCTGGTCACCAAGGCGGAAACGGACGACCTCATGGCCGCCATGGGCTTCGCCCCCGTGCAACTCATCCACAACGGCATCCGCGACGACGGTTACTTCGCCTACCTCCATCCCGCCACCGGCGTGCTGGCTCACGACCTCCACGACGAAAACGTCGTCCGCATCCCGGAAACCGCCGGTCTCGCCGTCATCGATCCCTACATCTCCCTCGCCCGCGCGGGCACATGGGCCGCCATCAAACTGGCGGAAGTCGGTTATCCCACGCCGCCGGACGATCCTCCTTCCAAGGACAAGTAGCCCTTCATCCTTGTCACCACCCCGATTCCGCCCTATCCTCATGCCCAGTGAAAACCGAACGCCCGACGGCCTCTCCCGTCCGCCCGCTGATCAGCGAGGCGCGGATGCGGGAGATCTTGTCCTCGCGGCGCTCGATTTCCTCCGAAGAGGCCTATCGGGAGATGGAGAACCATCTCGGCCGCCGCCGCTCGCCCGGCAGGAGAGCGGTCTCCTTCAATGGGCAGACGGTCTGGGTCTCCTGCTGAATCCCGCCGATCTTCCGGGAAAGGTCATTCGCGGCTGCCAGGAACACGAGTTGTTTCACGACGAAAGCAGCGACCGTTACCTCAAAGTCACCCGCAACGGCGTCTTCGGCCTGAGCCCCGGCATCGAGCTGGCCCTCGTCTCCTCCGCGGAAGACGCCCGCCGCTTCCACCTCTGGGAAGCCTCGCCCGTCGAGTATCTGGAACGCCTCCACCTCCAGAATCTCCTCGTCCCCGGCCTCAACCGCCTGGAGGGCGTCATCTACCAGGCCAATGGCGAACTCGCCATCGTCACCTCCCAGCCACGCTTCGACATCATCCCGGTGAGCGTGCCGGAAATCGCCTCACCTCACCGCTCATCACGTCAACAAGCTACGTTAAAAGCGCCCAAGTTGACAGCGTCCGGCGGACTTGGGATGATTCTCGGATGGACCTACCTCCACCCGTGTCAGCAAGCTTTGGTGAAACCCCAAGGGAAAACCTCAGAAAGAAGGTCGCGATACTGAGAGCAGCCCCGGAGAAAGAGAGTTGGAACGTCTTCGTTAAGACCTACCACCTTCGCGAGACCGAAGATAATCTAGCAGCAAGGGTTGTCTTGGCCGAGAAGCATGCGATGAAGGAAACCAGAGCTGTCCTCTACTCGAAGTGGGCTTTGATCGCGGCTGCGTTTGCCACCCTAATCTCACTGATTTTGGCAGCGTTCGAGATCACGGAACGGATCCCCTGAGGGAAGGAACTCACCAAACCGACTCACGCCCAGACGTTCGAGCCCAAGCCGAAACCGAACGCAGGCAATCCGGAAAGCTCGGATCAACCCTGATCGGCAGCTGGGGTGTTTGATTGAGGCCAAAGACAAACCCTTGGCTATGCCGGTAGGATTCCTGAGGGAGATCGCATAACTGTGCTCTCCATCCGCGAACGCAGTCGTGCCGATCTCTTCGATATCTCGCGCCACGGCGGCGATCACCTATGAGTGGCGGGAATCACCACAGGCCGCGACATGAAGACGAATTGCACAACTCCCCCCACAGCTTCGAACGTGCTGTTAGAAACAAGATCGAAGCTCTCCGATCAGCCACTTGGGGCGACCTAACAAGTCACCCCAAGCTTCAAACCTTCAGGTCCCTCAACCTCCCACCGCCTTGAGCGAGACGAGGTATTCG
Organism: Akkermansiaceae bacterium; assembly: GCA_025457665.1. Taxonomy (GTDB): domain Bacteria; phylum Verrucomicrobiota; class Verrucomicrobiia; order Verrucomicrobiales; family Akkermansiaceae; genus Haloferula. Next base: position 30,855 of record JALOTY010000050.1, read on the forward strand.
ATGAGAGAGGTGAACTCCTCCACCGTGAGACCGCCTCCGAGGCCGGGGGGCATCATGGATTGCGGGAGGTGTTCTTCTTTCGTGACATCGGCCCGCTGCAATTTCGTGACTTGGCCGGCGATGTTGCGGAGTTCCACCACGCCGATCGAGGATGGAATCGATGAGGTAATCGCGGGTGAACTTCGCCCCGGCGGCACCGAGATAGGGACCCTTTTGCTCGGCCTGCGGATCCACGGAGTGACAGGCGATGCAGCCTTGCGAGGTGTAAAGCCTTTCACCGGCTTTGGCATCGCCTTTGCCGGCCATGGCAGCCTTGAAGACATCGGCAGGCGGAAGCTCGGCAACCTTTTTCCCACCGGTGGAGACGGAGGCGACCGCTTCCTTGGCAGCCTTGGCCGCAGCGATGAGGGTGTCGTTGTCGAAGGAAAGACCGACTTCGATCTGCTTATCGAAACCCGGAAGCTTGAGGTCGGCGAGGGCGAGGAAGAAGCCGACTTCGCGCGGGTTTTCATCGACGTATTTCCGCACTTCCTGTTTCCACGGATCCTTGGCCAGCGGGCTGTTGAGGACGGTGAGCAGGGATTTCCAGGCGATGTGGCTGACGGCATCGCTCTGTTTCGCAGCGAGTTCGCGGAGGACTTTCACTTCGGCCCCACGCTGGGTTTCGTTGACGAAGTCCGTGATGTGCTGCGCGACTTCGGCGGTCGCCTCTTTTTCCGCCGACCACGTGGCTAGCACCGCGAGGCGGGACGGCGTGACAAGATTTTCCGGACCGCGGGAAAGCGCGCGGTAGCACTCGACGCGCTGGGCGAAGGGACGCTTCGTATCCTTGGCGGCATCGAGCAGCAGGGAAACCTGTTTGTTGTCGAGCTGCGGTGAGCCGAGGGCGGCGAGGATGGGGTCGAGCCCGGCGAGTTTCAGTTCGGAAACGGCGATGCGGTTCTTGGCGAGCGCCGTGAGGTAGGCTTCATGGCGATCGGCCGGAAGCATGCCGTAGGCTTTTTCCAAAGCCGCGCGGATGCGGGGGGTTTCGGCCCACTCGACGGTCTCGTAATACGGCCCGCGGTCGTCCGGACGGGTGTTCCACCAGGTGACGAAGTCCCAGGGTTTTTCCTGATAATGA
>JALOTY010000006.1 GCA_025457665.1 Akkermansiaceae bacterium
CCTTCGAGCAATTCGTTCACGACCTCCGCCTCGCGGTGGTGCACGGGGATTGACAGCCCGTGGACGAGCACCTGCAATGATGGCGGATGATTATTTTCGGCATCCATGGCGTCACGACCACACGCGAAAAGGGCCGTTTTTTCTGTCCCCAATGCGGGCCGGATCGACCGTTTCGCAGGCGCAAGGTGCGGCGTTTCTTCACCCTCTATTTCATCCCATTGATCCCGCTCGATAGGATCGGTGAATATCTGGAGTGCGGAGAATGCAAGGGTCGCTTTGATCCCGCCGCTCCCGAAGTCCCGCCTGTGGCTTTGAAGGTGACCGATGAGGATGCCCGCCACCTTGCTTTGCGGAAGGTCATGGTCGCCATGGCCGTGGCCGAAGGCGGGTTCGATGCAGCGAGAAGTGCCGAAGTCCGCCGCATCTATGAGGAGAAGAGCGGCAGGCCGATGTTTGATGGCGATGTGAGATTGGAGTCCTCCGATATGCAGTCGGCAGGCGTGAGTGTGAAAACGGTCATCGGCGGGGTGCTGGCGGGAATGGATGAACATGACCGCGAAGCGGTCTTCGAAGCCGCCTGGCGTGTGGCGATGGCGGATGGTGAAATGCATGCGCCAGAGGAAAGCCTGTTGGATCAGGTGGCGGATGCCCTGGGTTTCAGTGTGGCGCATCGTTTGGGCCTGTTAGGCCTGTTGCGTAGCGAGGGCAGGCTTCCGCCGAGAAAGACGCCGTCGCATTGAATTGAAATTTCTAACAGAAAAATCATGAAAGACTACCTTCCCTCTTCGTTTCCGCAGCCCGGAGTGCCGCCGCTTCCCGGAGGATATCCCATGCCGGGTCAGCCGACGCGGACCAGTGGCATGGCCATTGCGAGTCTGGTGTTCGGAGTCATCTCCCTGCCGATGATTTTCGTTTGTCTGGGACTCTTCACAGGTTTGCTGGGAATCGTCTTTGGCATCATCGCTCTTGTCGCGGTTTCCAAGGGTGGGGGACAAGTGAAAGGCCGCGGCATGGCTTGGGCGGGCATATTGCTCAGTGTGGCGGCCTTTGGGATTTATGGTGTCTTCCTTGCCTACATGAGCAAGGAGTCAAAGCCCTTCGGCAGCGAGGCCTACGACAAGTTCGAGGAGGTCGAGAGAACCCTGAGTGCCGAACCCGGAAGCGATGGATCGATGACGGAGGACGAGAAAAAGGTGGCGATCGCTTTCCTTGAGGATTTCACGACACTGCATGCCCTCAGTGTCGAGCGAGAGCAGGATGCGGGCAAGGGCCTGGAGCCAACTGAACTCAAGGGCGAAGCCGAAGTGGCCTGCCGGATCACGGATCGCTGCTGCATGATTCTCGTCCGCGTTCCGGAATACCGGAGGCATACCGAGGATGCGAAAAAAAGCGTGTCGGAAATGGCCTGGATGGTCGCCGTGAGTGCGGTGGAAAGCCTCGATCCTCCGCTTGACGAGGATGTCGTTCTTGTCGTGGGGCTCAAAGGGATGGCGCAGTATGGTGCCATCATGACCGGCAGCCCGACCGCCGTGGCTCCCGAGAAAACCGACAACAAGGAATCCCGCCTCCACGAATTCTTCCAGGACGCTGCCGAAGCGCCGTAAAACGGTTAGAGCGTGAACTCGCCGTGGACGCGTTGGTCGGTGATGCGGAGGAATTTTTCGAGTTGTTGCTCGATGTAGATCGCGTGTTCCGGGGCGGTGAGGCTTTTGAGAAGGGTCTTGCGGGTGTTGCCCTTCAAGACGGCTTCGAGTTCGTAGGAACTGCTGGTGCCGTTTTTGTTGCGGCTGATTTTCTCGCGGCAGAAGAGCTGCACGATTTCGGTGCTGGCGATGACCTGATTTCCGCGCCACGGGATGGGGCCGTGTTGGATGGCGAGGCGACCGCTGCCGGCGCGGATTTCCGTGCGGTTGCAGAAGGTGGCGATGACCATGTAGAGCAGGCCGATGCCGACGGCGGTGTGAATGAGGCCGAAGGCGGACATGAACCAGGCACCGGTGGAGAGGGCGATGGTGTGCCAGACGACGAGGAAGCCGTTCCAGAACAGGCAGAAGAAGGCGAGGAACCAGACGGCGTGATTGAACCAACGGCGGGTGATGACGAGGTCGGGACCTTCCTGGGCGATGGTGAAACGGGCGGGCAGCTCTACTTGCGGGCGGGGCAGGACCTCGCGGTTTTCCGGGGTCAGCACCGTGGGGATGGCGAAGAGGGACTGGCAGTGAGGGCAGCGGGCGGCGGCAAGCTGGGGTGAGATGTCCTCAGGGCTGAGGATGGAACCGCAGTTCTTGCATTTGAGTTCGATGAGTTCAGCCACGGGATCAGGAAGCGGGTAAAACGACGCGGAAACCGAGGTCGGGCCGGCGCTGGAGACGGTCGCGTGTCCAGGCTCGGGCGAGGGCACCGCCGCCGGGGTTTTTCCAGGAGGCGCCGATGATGACAAACTCCTTGCCGCCGATGGGGTTGGCGGGGTTGGTGGCGGCGCGGCGGGTCCATTCGGAAACCGACCCGGCCATGCCGCGCATGCCGGCCGGGGTGCGATCGACCATCGAGTCGGTATGCACGGGACCCCAGCTCGCGGGTTGGAGGGTTTCGGGTTTTTCCAGCTTCTGGCGCAGGGCGGCGAACCATTCTTCCTGGGTGGGCAGGCGGGCACCCTTCCAGGTGCAGTAGGCGGTGGCGTCGAACCAATCGATATTCACCACCGGATGCTGGAGGCTGATGGGCGCGCCGTTCCAGTTCCCGCCGTCGCGGGCGGCACTGAGCATGGCATCCCAATCGGTGGGAAAGTGGTCGGTCTTGGCGGGCGGCTGGCTTTCGGCATCGAAGACGTTTCTTTCGTCGGCCGGGAGCTGGGCGAGGACTTCGAGGAATTCGAGGTATTCGCCGATGGTGACCTCGTGGGCGGAAATCCGGAAGGCGGCGAGATTTTCCGTGCCGCCATCGGGTGTGGGATGGGCGCCGGCAGGGACGGCGACAGGCTCGGGAAGGGCGCTGGCGGAGGGCGGGGCGGGCTGCTCGCCGCTGGGCCAGAGGGCAAAAACGGCGACAAGGATCAGGGCGAGAGCACCGAGGGAAATGGCGATGACGGGGGCCTTCGATTTCTTGCGGATGGCGGGAGCGGTGCGGGGCGAATTGGCAGTGGGCTCGGCCTCCAGGAGCTGGGCTTCGATTTGTTCGCCGTAGGAGCGGACTTGATCCCATTGGAGCGGCTCGGTCACGCCTTCACCCCGCATCCAGGCAAGGACGGTGAGGACACGGCTGGCGCCGGGCATGCCATCGGCGACGAGTCCGGGAAGGGCTTGGCCGAGGCGCTGGATATCGGCCAGGGCTTCGGCGGGCTCATGGGTGCCGGCGCGGGCGATGTTTTCGATGCGGATGACGCCATGGACATCGAGGTGAATGGCGGCGGGAGTGAGCGGTTCGGTGCGGACTCCGTGGGCGGAAAGCTGGAGCATGGCCTCGGCCGTGCGGCGGAGGACGTGGGCGAGGGCGGCGGGCTTGAGGGCTTCACGGGTGCGCAGGCGGTCGGCCAGGCTGGCACTGCTGAGGTGTTCGAGGGCGACGAAACATTCGTTTTCCCCCGAGCTGGCTTCGTAAACCGAGCCGATGAGCGGGTGGTCCACGGCGGCCTTGGCGCGGACATCGGCGAGGAAGCTTTCGCGCTGGCGGAGGTCGGTGAGTTCGACGAGGACGACGTTGCGGCCGATGGAGGACTGCTCGGCGAACCAGGTGGTCTGGCCGGGGTGTTGGGCGAGGGGCTGGAGCAGGCGGTAGTCGCCGAGCTGACGGGATTCCATGAAATCAGGGTTCGGGAAGAGGTGGAAGGTCGTTGCCGGGTTCGAGAGGCGGGAGGTCGCCACCGGGTTCGAGGGGCGGAAGCTGATCGATGCCGGGGAGGAGGGGGTTGGAGGGATCGAAATCCCGGGGCAGCATGTCCTGTTCGAGGAAAAGGGGATCCTCGGCTGTGGTTTCCGGGGTGGCGGCCTCGCTGGTGAGGTGTCGGGGGTAGGCGGCGACGTCGATCAGCTCGTTTTTGTAGAAGAGCTGGATGACGTAACCATAGTATTTCCGCTGGCCGAGGAGGTAGGCGTCCTGTTCGCGGGCCTTGGGGATGATGTAGGTGGTGCTGAGGAATTCCTCGCCGCCGACCCAGTCGATGGCCCCGGAGACCCAGCGGTTTTCGATGGTGGAATCCGGCCCGTAGGTGTGGGTGCGGCCATCGGGGGTTTTATCGAAGGGCAGCACGCTGACGACGAAATCCGAGGCGCTGGGTTCCTCGCCGGGAGCGGCGGTGACGGGAACGGTGAGGATGACGCGTTCACCGGCGTTGAAGTGGTCGTCATTGAAAACCCGGACGCGGCCGAGGGCGAGCTTGCCGCGCATGTCGGCCGGGCGGGCGATGCCTTCTTCCAGCTTGCGGGCGGCGAGTTGGTAAAGCGCTCCGGCATCGGTCCCGAGCTGGGTGACCTGAAGGTAGGCCTCGGCGGCCTTGTCGGCGAGGGAGAGGTCGAAACCGGCCATGGCCTCGTAAACCAAGCCGAGTTCGTAAAGGGTATTCGGCTCGTTGGGTTCGCGGCGGCGGGCTTCTTCGAGCTTGATGATGGCGGCGCCCATGTCCTCGGCAACGCGGGCTTCGCGGGCTTCGGCGACGAGGCGTTCGACGACGGGATCGGCGATGGCCGGGGCGCGCAGCGGGCGCGGCGGGGGCAGGGCTTCGTCGGGAAGCACGGGATCGGGGGCGGGGGGCAGGGCAACGATCGGTGGCGCGGGAGCGGGAGCCGGGGCGGGCGGGGCGACGTTGACGATGCGGGTGACGATTTTTTCCTCGATGCGGACTTCGCGGGCCGCTTCCACGCGGAGGGCGAGGGCGATGCCGCCGATGATGAGCTGGGTGAAGGCGAGCAGACCGAGCATCCAGCAGGCGATCTGGAAGATCGATGCCGAGCGGGCTTTTCCGGAGGGAGTGCTCATGTGGCGTGAGCTTAAGGTTTTTTCCCGGCGGGGGGCAAGGAGCAAGAGGGGGATGTGAGGTGGGGTCGGGCGGACTTGGTTCTTGGCAAGAAGGGGGAGCGGGCTAGTTTGCGGCGCCGGGCAGGACCGGTGGAACCAGCAGAAGATCCCGTGGGTTTTGCGGAAACGAGCACCCGAGTCGATTTGGAGGGGCTGATGCCCTTCGAGGTGGCGGCGCGGCTGCGGCATTTGCCGGGGCTGGTGTTTTTTGATTCGGCGGGAAACCAGCCGGGCGATAGCGGGCCGCCGGTCTCGGTGGTGGCGGCGCGACCGGTCGAGGTGATCCGCGGATCCATCCACGACCCGGCATCCCGGGCGAAATTGGAGGCCGTCTTGGCCAAGCGTGCCTTGCCGAATGCCATGGACCTCGGATTTCCCTCGGGCGGGCTGTGCGGGTGGATCGGCTACGAGGGGGATTTCGTTTTCGGCGACTATCCGGAAATGCTGGTGCACACCGAGTCCGGCGGCTGGCACGAAGTGGGCGGGCTTTCCGCAGAGCTGAGGGAAACCGGTCCGGAGGAGCGAGCCGAGATCGGCCCGGTGACGGCGAAGATGTTGCGGGAGGATTTCCTCACGGGTGTGGAAAGGATCCGCGAGTGGATCGCGGCGGGGGACATCTATCAGGTGAACCTGACGCAGGCTTTCGAAGCGGAGGTGAGGGGCGGATCGCTCTGGGGGCTGTATGCCTGCCTGAGGGAGCTTTCCCCGGCGCCGATGGCGGCGTGGCTGGAGCTGGATGGCAGGGAGCTGCTGAGTTCATCGCCGGAGACATTTCTGCGCATGTCCGGTCGGGGAATCGAAACCCGGCCGATCAAGGGGACCCGTCCGCGATCCTCGGCGGCGGCGGAAGACCGTCGACTGGCGGTGGAACTCCAGACATCGCCCAAGGAAATCGCCGAGCTGGTGATGATCACCGATCTGCTGCGCAACGACCTCGGCCGGGTCTGTGATTTCGGCAGCGTGGAAGTTCGGGAAATGCTGCGCCTCGAGACGCTGGCGCAGGTGCATCACCTCGTCTCGGTGGTGGCGGGTCGCTTGGCGGAAGGAACCCGTCAGATCGATGCGCTGGCGGCATGTTTCCCCGGAGGCAGCATCACCGGTGCGCCGAAAAAGCGGGCCATGGAGATCATTTCCGAACTCGAAGGCGGGCCGCGCGGGGTGTATTGCGGGGCGATCGGGTATTTCGGCTATGGCGGGGAGAGCCAGTTCAACATCGCCATCCGGACGATCGTGCGTGAGGCGGATCGACTGAGTTTCCACGTCGGTGCAGGCATCGTGGCGGACTCCGATCCCGAGCGGGAGTATGAGGAAACCTTGCACAAGGCGGAAGGCATCCGTCTGGCTCTGGAGAGATATGCGGCGCAGGGTGCCTGAGCGAGGCGCTCAGGCGGGATTTTCCAATCCACGGATATCGGCCTGCTGGCGGAGGTCCTGAGCCAGGGATTTGAGGATTTTCCGGCGTGCCTGATCCATGGCGGCCTGGCGGGCATCAGCAGCGATTTCCTCGAAGGGCGGGAAACGGGCCGGCTCGGCTTCATCGATGCGGAAAAGGTGGAAGGCCTGATCGTGGAAAACGACAGGGCTGATCTCGCCTGCCCGGAGAGAGAAGAGGAGGATCTCGATGGGATCGGGCGCAAGTTCGCGGGTGATCCAGCCGATGTCGGTCACGCCGTCTTTCCTCTCGGTATGCTGTGCGGCGAGTGCGGAAAAATCGGCACCGGCCAAGGCCATTTCGCGGACTTCGCAGAGCACGCGGTGGATTTCCCAGGGATCGGTGCCGGGGTGCTTGAGCAAGTGGGTCACTCGGATTCGCGGCGGGAGGCGGAAGCCATCGGGATTTTCCTCCAGCCAGAGCCGCAGCGCTTCGTCATCGGGCACATGAAGATTTTCCCACAGCCCGGCGGTGAACCGCTCCATGCGGAGCCGGGCGATCAGCTCATCACGAATGGCGTCGCGTTGTTGTTCGAGGACATCCCAGGAGGCTCCGTGGCTGCGCCAGCGGCGGAGTTCATCTTCGAGGGCCTGGCGAACCTCATCGGCGGCCGGGATGGGCACCCGTTTCTCCGCTTCCTGGGCGAGCAGGATGCCATCGATGACCTCCTGAGTGGCCTGCTCGCGGAAAAGCGCGTCGTGCTCGCAGCAGGAAAGCGATGAGCGGACCTCGGCCTCGGACTTGAGGCGGGCGAAGGCGTCGTCGATCAAGCTGGGATCGACCGGCTCTCCATTCACGGAAATCACGGCTCCGGCTTGAAACGGGGGTCGACGTATTCGCGGATGGGCAATTCCCTCGCGCGCTGTTCGTCGTAGATGACTCTCAACCTCGCTGCTTCTTCGAGATTGGGCATGTTGGGATCGACGTTGCCGCCGCCATTGTCGCTGCCGCCGTCATTTCCGCCATTGTCGCCACCGGCATCACCGCCGAAGCCGGGAGCGAGATTCGGGTGATGGCGGGCGAGGTAGTCGGAGTAAAGTGCCTCGTAGGTGGAGACCCAGTTGTCGGGATTGGTGGCGATGGCGGAGCCAAGTTTTTCACGGAGGATTTCCGCATCCTTGTAGGCGGCGAGGCGGCGTTCATCGGCCTCATTGGGATGTCCGTCCTTTTTCCGCTGGGCCGCTGCCTCGGCGATGGCCTTGTCGAGGCTGGTTTGTTGATCTGTCGAGAGCAGGCGGTCGATGTTTGGCTGCCTGCCCACACCGAGCGGGTCGGCGGGAGTGGGACTGCGTTCGGCGATCTGGGCGTCGGAACCCTCGTCGCGCGACCCCGGGCTTGCCTTCCGCTGGGATCCCTTGGCGGCGGAATCATTCAGGGAGATGCCGTCCTCGCGGTCCTCATCGTTTGTCGTTTGACGGTTGGCGGCAAAAATTGCCAGTCCGGCGGCAATCGCGACGGTGGCGCAGGCGGCGATGAGGGGACCTCGTTGCATCGGCGGCGAAGATGACTCGGAAAATGGCGGAGGAAAAGGAGGAAATCCTCACGCCTCGCGGATGGCTCGGACCGCGGCGGCCATGTCCGGGGCGCGGAAGGTGGAGGAGCCGGCGACGAGGACGTTGGCACCCGCACGGCCACAAAGGGCGGCGGTGGTGGCGTCGATCCCGCCATCCACCTCGATGTGATAGGCCAACCCACGCGCGCTGCGGGCGGCGGCGGCGGCTTCGATTTTCGGCAGGACCTCGGGCATGAAGGCCTGCCCGCCGAAACCGGGGACGACGGTCATGCACAGCAGGAGGTCGATTTCCCCGAGGTAGGGCTCGGCGGCTTCGAAGGGAGTCGCGGGATTGATGGCGAGCCCCGCTTGCAGCCCGGCGGCGCGGATGCGGCGAAGGGTTTCCGCGACATCGTGGTCGGCTTCGACATGCACGGTGATGAGGTCCGATCCGGCGGCGATGAAACGCTCGAGATAATGATCCGGCCGCGAGATCATGAGATGCACGTCGAGAAAGATATCATTCGTTTCATGCACCGCCTGGACCATCGCGGGGCCGAAGGAGATGTTATCGACGAAATGGCCGTCCATGACATCGAGGTGCAGCCAATCCGCTCCGGCGTGGATGGCGCGGGTGGTTTCCTCGCGGACTCGCGAGAAATCGGCGGCCAGCAGGGAGGGGGCGATGACGCGGTCGTGGCAGGTGCGCGGGATCATGGGCGTTCGAGGATTTCGACTTCGTATCCGTCCGGATCGGTGACAAAGGCCATCTTGCGTTCGCCGGAGGAGAATTTCTCACGCCAGGCGGAAGGCCAGATCTCGATGCCGGCTTTTTCGAGTGAGTCGCAATACCCGATGATGTCGGGCACACCCACGCAGGTGTGCATCAGGTCCTCGGGGCAGGTGGTCTTGTAATCGGCGGACCAGGTGAGTTCGAGGAAGACGTCATTTCCGGGAAGTTCGAGGAAGGCGAGCTGGTTGCCTTGGGGCGAGGTTTTGCGTTCGGCCTCGCGGTAGCCGAGCTTGGAGTAGAAAGCGACGGAGGCATCGAGGTCCTGGACGCGGATGCGGGTGTGGAGGAAACGGATCATGGCGGGGGGAGTTTGGAGGGGATTTCGGGCGATGTCAGGAGCGAATCGTGCATGTTTTGCGATATCGTGCGCGTGGTGTGACTCGCTGTGGCCATGACGATGTTCCCGTGATAGGTTTCAGATGCCATGAAAACGATCCTTGCTGCCATCGATTTCTCGGATCTCACGCGTCGGGTGGTCGAAACCGCCAGAAACCAGGCGGAGGCCTTCGGTGCGGACCTCCATCTGATCCACGTGGTGGAACCCGAACCCACCTACACGGCGTATGGATTCACGCCGGATGAATTTCCCGCGATGAATCTTTTCCAACAGGAAGCGAGAAAGCGTGCCCAGGCGCGGCTTGAGGAAGTGGCGGCGGCCGTGCCGGGAGCCCGTGTGGTCTTGCTCGATGGCAGCCCGCTGCACGGCATTTTGGAGCATGCGAAAACCTGCGGCGCGGATCTGGTGGTGGTTGGGTCGCATGGTCACGGCATGATGGCATCGCTGCTGTTAGGCTCGGTGGCGGAGGGCTTGGTGAGAAAGGCCGCAGTGCCGACGATGGTGGTGCCAGCCTTGAAATGACGGGGTCTGGAGCTTGATCGAAGAAATCGTCACCGAGTTCCCCGGGGTGCGTGACGGAAGCGTCACCCGGGCTCGCTTCATTCCGGGCGGAGGTGCGGCTAGCAAGCTCGCGCCCGATGTTCCGCGCTGCCTTTTCCGACCTGCCGATCCGCCATCCGTCGCGGAGTCGTGCATTCATGGCCCATTTGAGCTGTTGGGTTTTTGTGATTTCGTGGCTGTGCTGGTCGAGTCTCTTCGGTGCCGGTCCTTCGGCAGAATTGCTGCCGCCAAAAGAGGACCCAGGCATGGTTCGTCGGGTCGAGGTGGCGGCCGCAGGTCCCCTCTGGTTCGCTGCGCTTGCTGCCCTCGACGTGGCCGAGGCGGGAGCCGCGATGGTCGAGCCGCCTCTCGAGAAATGGCTCGGCTGGTTGCGTCCGCCGGGGCCCTGGCGAAGTGATTCGGATACTGCGTTTCTCGTAGATCTGCCGACCATCGATGTCGCCCCTCCGGCCGATGGCGAGGGCCCGTGGGCACCCGCCGAGGTCACCGCAGGTGTGGACCCTGCCGCTGTGCCCGCAGCTCCCGAGGCGAACCCCTTGCCCGGCATCCTGCGGACCGGAGATTGCGTGGTGGAAGGGGAGGTTTCGGATGTGACGACTCTCGAACCCATCGCGGGTGCCATCGTCACCGCGATGGGCACCGGCAGGGAAGATGAGACCGACTCAGAAGGCCGCTTTCGCATCGCCGGACTTCCGGAAGGCGAAATCACGTTGGAGGCACTCAAGCTCGGATACTCCTCGGGCACGGCGGTCGTGATCCTGAGAAACGGCACCGTCGGCGAGGCGCGGATCGCCCTTCGGGTCAAACCGCAGGACAGTGTCGAAGGCGAGTATCTCCTGCCTGCGGAATCCATTGTTGGAGAATACACGGAGTCGAACCAAGGGGATTTCAATCTCGATCTCGACCTCACCACCACGACCACCTCCGGGATCAGCAAGGCGGAATTCTCCCAGAAAGGCATCAGCGATGCAGCCGGTGCCGTTGGCAAGATTTCCGGCGCGAACATCGTCGGGGGAAAATTTGCCGTCGTCCGGGGTCTCGCCGACCGCTATGTCACCACCCTTTTCAATGGTGCTGCGATTTCATCGGCCGATCCGTCCCGCAAGGCAGTGCAGCTTGATATCTTTCCGACTGTCGCGCTTCAGGGGATCGACATCGCCAAGACTTACGACCCCAGCCTGCCTGGTGATTTCGGGGGTGGCACGATCAAGATCAAATCACTGAGCATCCCGGAAGAAAGAATTGCCGAGTTCAAATACAAGATGACTTGGAACTCCAATCTGGAGGACCGGATGCTCGTCAATGGCTCCCGGGAGCTGGGATTCTGGGGAGATGTTGACAATCCGATCCCCGATTCCTGGGTTTGGAACACGAACGCGGCTGGAGATCCTGTGAGTTTCAACAGTGGCGGGAATCGAGTCGTCCCTGGCGCGAACAACCGCAACCCGACTCAGCAGCAAGCCCAGATCGCGATCGGCCGTCAACAGCAGGCTCTTGCGAATGGTGCGGTCGAGGGCCAGCGCGCGCTCCACTCCTCCCAATCCTTCATGCCTCAGGTGGTCAGACCTGAGGAGGCGCATAGCATGTCGCTGGTGTATGGCGACCGCATCGAATTCGAAGACGGTGGTATCCTGGGCTTCATGACCGCTTTCCAACACGGCACGAGCGACGAAGTGAATGCTCCGGCGCAGGAGAATCGTCTGACCTCGCCGGCACGCTCATGGACCGAGGAAAGCTACGCCCGGGAGGTCGATTGGTCCTTTTACGCGAGTGCCGGTTACAAGCCGAACGACAATCATGATTTCAATGCCACTTACTTCCGGAAGCGAATTGCAACCGATGCGATCTCCCATGGCACCAACTTCGAGATTGCGGGCAGTGAGTTCTACGGAGGCCTGACCAACAACGCGGCGACGATCAATCGCTACGGAGCTTCCGCCGTTTATAAAAAGGAATTCTGGGTCATTGATCCCATCATCCGGGATACCGAATTGATGCAATTGGGCGGGCAGCACAAGAATGACTCCGGAACCAAACTCGGTTGGTCATTGACGAGTTCAGTGGCCCGCGAATCCCGACCCCATAGCAGCACATTCCAAAACGGCATTCTTGACTTCGCTGATCCGCGGGTCGCAGCCGAAGCGGCGGTCAACCCTGATTTCATCTACAACCCCTCGCTTGGACAGATTTCGACACTTGAGTATCAGACCTTCGTCGAAGACCTCAATGGCAGTCAGGACTCTTCCCGCGAAACCCAGTTCATCGAAGAGAACGGCCTCGAGGCTTCTCTCGACCTGACACAGTCGATCTGGTTGACGGACGAGGAAGAGGATGGTCCGCGCATCGATCTCGCGTTCGGCGGAAGCCAACTCACCAAAGACCGGGAACAGAGCGGAAGGATCTATCTTTTGAGGACTTCAAGTTGGGAGCGCTGGATCACCCGAAACCTGCCTGCGTGGTGGCCGAGTGACATCGCGCCCTTCTCCCCCTCTTCGCCGCTTTCGGGAACCTTGCTGCCGGATGGCAGCCCCCTTCCAGCCGGCTTTGCCTCGCTCGGCGAGTATCTTGCGCGAAATCCCGATAAGCTGGTCGATTACTTCAACGGTTACGGCACGGAGAATGCCGGAGGGATTCCGGGAACGGGGACTGCCGCCACCCGGGCCAACTTTGTCTTCCCCGACGCCCCCTACTACCTCAATGGCTCGGGACTCGAAGTTCGTAATGTCGGTAGCGATCTGAGTCTAACAGGACTCTACACCTCGGCGACCTTTCATGGCGATTTCTGGCGCTTGGGTGGCGGCGCGCGATGGGAAGAGGAGGTGAAGAGTTATGAAGTCGCCGCCGCTCCCCTGACAAGACTCGCAGCGGGTGATCCATCGCGCTTCGGAACCGTCACCACCGACGCCCTCATCCCTTCGGTTCAGGCCGGTCTGGATCTCAGTCCTGACAAAAGCTGGCTCACCTTCGCCTGGTCCAGGACGGTCGCGCGTCCGACATTCCACGAGTTCCTGCCCATCGAATCCATCGACCAGAGCACCGGCATCATACGGCGTGGCAACTCCAACCTCACGGAAACCTCGATCGAAAACATCGATGCTTCGCTCGACTACGTTTTCAGCGATAGTTTCAACGGACGGATTTCCCTGTTCCACAAGAACCTGATCGATCCCATCGTCGTCGTGCAACAGGTCGATCAGGGGGTCAATTCGACGTCCTACATCAACGGTGACCGGGGATCGATCACGGGCTTCGAACTCGAAGCCTCCTGGAAACAGGAAAACGGTCCTTTTTCGCTGACAGGCAACTACACTTTCATCGACTCCACGCTCAACTATCAGGTCAATCAAGGGATCAATGTGACCGACCTTGAGACCCGCTTTCCGTTCCAGCCCGGCCAAATCCTCAATGCCACCTTTGGCTGGGCACCGGAAGACCTGCCATGGAGCGCGTTCCTCACCGCGAACTTCACCGACGAGTATCCCACCCTGCTGCGCAGCGAACCGAGCGCTTACGATGTATGGCTTAATCCGCAGTTTACGCTCGACCTCGTGGTGGCCCGAAAGTTCGAGCTCGAACATTTCGACGCGACCATGACTTTTGGCTTCCGGAACCTTCTCGGTGGAACGCGCGAATACGAATATCGCGGTGGGGGGGTCAACGGTGCTGCCGGACAGTTCGACGGGCTTTCATACACCCTTGAAGAACCGGGGAGGTCCTTTTCCGTGGAGTTCAAGGCCGCTTTCTAAGGCTGGTTTCCGCCTGTCACCCTGATGGCGAAGGGCGGCGAGAGGTTCAGGTGGGACTGAGGCAAAATCGACACAGAAAACCGCTCCGGTGGGATGGATCGATAGGTGATGTTGCGGTGCCTTCCGGGATTGGAAGACTCCGACAACCAGATCCGAAACTCACTATCCATGAAACCGACACGAACCTCCATACGCGCTCTTCTGGCGCTTGCAGCAGTGATGCCATGCGCCGTTCAAGCGGCTCAGATTGACGTGGTTGCCACCCAGACGGTCAACACGACGGCATTTGGCACAAACGTCGATGCCATCACGGCCAATACGACTTGGACCAAGGACAATGTTTACATTCTCAATGACAAGGTTTTCGTCGCCCCCGGTGTCACCCTGACCATCGAACCCGGCACGAAGATCTATTCGACCTTCGATGACAAGGGCACTCCCTCCGACAAGGCTGACGATGACTTCGGTGCACTCGTCATCACCCGTCATCACCCGTGGCGCGGACATCAACGCCAACGGCACTGCTGAGGAGCCGATCGTCTTCACGACCATCGATGAACTCGAAGCCGAGACCCAGACGGATCTCGATGGCGACATGGCCGTCGCCGAAGCGCCGACTCCCACCACCGTGGGTCGCTGGGGTGGGGTGGTGATTCTTGGCGAAGCTCCCGTCGCCAACTACAGCGGAGCAACCAACATCGGTGAGGACCGGATCGAAGGCTTCCAGCCCGCAGCTTCTGCCGACCTTGACCTCGACACCCGCGCCGACGTGATCGAATACGGTGGCAACAATGCCGCGGACAGCAGTGGTGTGTTCCGCTACGTGTCGATCCGCCACGGCGGTTACGTCTTCTCCGGCGCGAATGAAATCAACGGTCTGACTCTCGGTGGCGTGGGCTCTGGAACGCAGCTCGACCACGTGGAAATCTATGCAAATTCCGATGATGGCTTCGAATTCTTCGGCGGCACGGTGAACACCAGCCATCTCGTGGCGGCCTTCTGCCAGGACGATTCGTTCGATATCGACCAAGGCTACTCCGGCACCAACCAATTCTGGTTCTCGATTCAGACTCCTTTCCTTGCCGATGGTGTGGGCAACGGTCGGGACCGCGCGGGCGAGTGGGATGGCGTGACCGGCACGATCGGAGATTACTCCAACAACTCGGCTCCGGTGATTTACAACGCGACCTTCATCGGATCGGGCCGAGTTGCTCCCCAGCCCGGCACGGCCAACAACGCGCTGTTCCTCGACGACAGGTTCAAGGGCAAGCTTTACAACTCGGTCATCGACGACTTTGCCGGCGACCTCATCACGGGTGATACTGGCGACGGCCAGGGAACTGGAGTGCAGTTCGCTCACAACACGGTCGGTCGCTTCGGCGGCGGGACTCCCGGAAACAATCTTTCCTACATTGCCAACTCCGCGGGCACCGGCACTTTCTTTGATGCCGCCGGCCTCACGATCAACGGCAACTCGAACGGCGGAGTGGATCCGAAATACAATTCCTACAACCGTGATTCGGGCAATCTTCTTCTCGATATCGATCCCCGCCCGGCGAATGATTCGCCCCTTCTCGTTGCCAATGGAGCGACGCTGCAAGGCGGTGCGCCGGTTACTACCGACTTCCGCGGTGCCTTCGGCTCCGTGAACTGGGCTGCGGGTTGGACGAAGTTTGATGAAGCATCGTATTTGACCAAAAAGGTCGATGTCATCGCGACCCAAACGGTCAACACCACTGCGTTCGGCACGAACGTTGATGCCATCATCGCCAACACGACCTGGACCAGCGACAACATCTACGTCCTGACCGACAAGGTTTTCGTGGCACCGGGTGTCACCCTGACCATCGAGCCTGGCACGAAGATCTATTCGACCTTCGATGACAAGGGCACTCCCTCCGACAAGGCTGACGATGACTTCGGTGCACTCGTCATCACCCGTGGCGCTGACATCAACGCCAACGGCACTGCTGAGGAGCCGATCGTCTTCACAACCATCGATGAACTCGAAGCCGAGACGCAGACGGACTTCGATGGCGACGGAATCATTTCCGAAGCTCCGATCGCGACCACGGTGGGTCGTTGGGGTGGAGTTGTCATCCTGGGTGCCGCTCCCGTTGCCAACTACAGCGGAGCAACCAACATCGGTGAGGACCGGATCGAAGGCTTCCAGCCCGCAGCTTCTGCTGACCTTGACCTCGACACCCGCGCCGACGTGATCGAATACGGTGGCAACAACGCTGCGGACAGCAGTGGTGTGTTCCGCTACGTGTCGATCCGCCACGGCGGCTACGTTTTCTCCGGCGCGAATGAAATCAACGGTCTCACCCTCGGTGGTGTGGGTTCCGGCACCGAAATCGACCACGTCGAAATCTATGCGAATTCCGACGACGGCTTCGAGTTCTTCGGCGGCACGGTGAACACCAGCCACCTTGTGGCGGCTTTCTGCCAGGACGATTCTTTCGATATCGACCAAGGCTACTCCGGCACCAACCAGTTCTGGTTCTCGGTCCAGACACCTTTCCTCGCCGATGGCGTGGGCAATGGTCGGGACCGCGCGGGTGAATGGGATGGCGTGACTGGCACCATCGGTGACTACGCCAACAACTCGGCTCCGGTGATTTACAATGCGACCTTCATTGGCGCGGGCAGAATCGCGCCGCAGCCCGGCACAGCCAACAACGCGCTGTTCCTCGACGATCGGTTCAAGGGCAAGCTCTACAACTCGGTCATCGACGACTTCGCGGGCGACCTCATCACGGGTGACACGGGCGACGGTCAGGGAACTGGAGTGCAGTTTGCCCACAACACGGTCGGTCGTTTCGGCGGCGGTGCCTACACCGGAAGCAATGCCAGCAACCTGACCTTCGTGGCGAACTCGGCAGGCACGGGAACCTTCTTCAGCGCTGCGGGTGCTCCGATCAATGGAAACTCCAACGGTGGTGTGGATCCCCAGTATCGCAACTACGTTCGTGACGATGGCAATCTGCTGGTTTCGATCGATCCGCGTCCGGCTTCCGGTTCTCCGCTGCTTTCCGGCAGCCTGCAGCCTGGTGCTCCGGAAGCCGTGAATTTCCGCGGTGCCTTTGGATCTGAAAACTGGGCCGCTGGCTGGACCCGACTGAGCTTTGGTGGCGAACTCCAAGGTGAAGCCCCCTCCACCGGCGGCTCCGGCGAGCCTCCGTTCGCGGACGTGGACAACGACGGTGTTTCCGACACCCTCGAAGCCACCTCCGAACTGGCTGCCTTGGGCTTCAGCGTGGGAACCAATGATTCGGCCCTGTTCAACTCGATCTACACCGAAGCTGCGATCCAAGATCTGGTCACTGGCAACCAAGTGATGATCGAAGCCGCAGGCGGAAACGTCAACCTGACCCTCCCGGTCTTCAAGAGCAACACGCTCGGTGGCTGGACCCCGGCGGGTGACCTCCAACTGACCCTGCCACAGGACGGCGGCAAGCAGTTCTACCGCATCGAAGTCAGCGGTGCCAACTGATCGTTGATCCCCGAATCCTCGTTTCCCAAGCCGCCCGGACTGGTTCCGGGCGGCTTTTTTTTCGGTGACAGTCTCGGAAGATCCGCCTCTGCGCCATCTTGTCGAAAGCGTCACATTCATCCCATCGGCAAACCCGGCCGCTCCGGTTTTCATTCGCCCGCTTTCCAAGCGAACCATGCGTGCCACCCCGATATCGACCCTCGCGCTGCTGTTGGCGGCGGCGGTGGTTTCCGGTCAGGAACCGGAAACCTCAGCGACTGAGAAACTGAAGGAATCCGTTAGAGAATGGATCGAAACCATGCGTGAAATCCAGGTGGAGGAAACCACCTGGGAGCGCGACAAGGAGTTGCTGGAAGGCCAGCGTGAATCACTTGAGAGCGAAATCCGCGATCTTGAGACCCGCGTGAAGGATGCACGCGAAATGAAGGCCACAGCCGACAAGGAATCGGTGGAGGATGTGGCCAAACGGGACGCACTTGCGAAGACCGATGAAATGCTTTCCTCCGAGGTTCGTTCATTGGAACTCGGGCTGGTCGCAAAGCTGCCCGCATTTCCCGCACCCCTTGCGGCGGATGCGCGGGTGAAGGAGCTGATGGCCCAGGTGACCGAAGATTCGAAGCGCACGGGTGACGAAGCCAAGAAGGATCTCACCAAGCGACTCAACAATGTCCTCAACCTCCTCGCGGAAGCGGAGAAATGGCAGCAGACCGTCCACCTCCGCGAAGAACTGCGCGAGACCGGGGACGGCAGAAAATTCAACATGCAGGTGGTTTATTTCGGCTTTGGCATCGCCTACGCCGTCAATGAAGGTGGTGACTATGCCCTCATCGGCCGCCCCGGAGAGGATGGATGGAAGTTCGACAGCCGGCCGGAACTCGCTCCGCGCATTCGTGAATTGGTCGATGTCCTCAATGGTGACGTGGAATCGAAATTCATCAACCTCCCCCTGATTTCCCAGCCATGAAACAACTCGTTTCGATAGTGATTTATCTAACAAGCCTTGCCGCAATGGCGCAAGGGGATGCCGCCAAGCAACTCGCCGAGGCACGCAAGGAGCTGGAGGAGACCCGTGCCGAATACACGGCCATGCGCACGGACCTCTTTCGTCAAATCAATGTGCTGGATGACAAGGCCATCGAACTTGGCAGGGAGCTCCGCGAACTCGAAAGGGAAGCCGAGCTTCGCACCAATCGTCGCGAGGCCCTCAGGCGCGAGATCGAAGGGCGCAAGGCGGGCTTTGATTACACCACGGGCATCCTCAACCAGTATGCCGATGCCCTCCTGACGCGATTGCATCCGGCGGAAAACCAGCTTTACAAATCCCGGATCGATGATGCCGCCGCGAAAGCCGGTGCGGCGGCGGATGACCATCAGGCCGAGCTGGAGCAGCGACTCGTCGGCGCTCGTGCGGGCATCGAGCGGCTTGGCTCGGTGATTGGCGGGCATCGCTTCGAAGGCGAAGGCCTGCGCAATGGCAGTGAGGCGATTCGCGGACGCTTCCTGGTTCTTGGTCCCTCCGTTTACATGGCAGGCGAGGATGGCAAATTCGAAGGGGTATCCACCTTTACGGCCGGTGCCACCGCGCTGCCCACCCTGGTCGCCCTGAAGAACGCAGAAAATGGAGCCATCACCCGTGCCGTGGACAGTGGGGAAGGGGAGCTTCCCTTGGATGCTTCGATGGGCAAGGCCCTTGAAGTCGAAGCGGCTGAGGAAAGCCTCATGGAAACCATCGAGGCCGGCGGCATGGTCGGCCATGCGATCCTTCTGCTCGGTGCGGTCGCCTTTGGCCTTACCCTTTTCAAGGTCTTCGAAATCGTCCGCTTCCCGATTCCTTCGCGTCGTGTGATCAATGATATTCTCGACGATCTCATCGCCAAACGGATCGATGAAGCAAAGGCCAAAGCCGCGGTCCTGCCCGGCATGGGTGGTGAGCTTGTCCGCACCGGAGTCGAGCGTTTCTATGAAAAACGCCGGGTGCTTGAAGAAGCGCTCTTCGAAAAGCTGGTGGTCATCAAGCCGCGTCTGGACCGCTTCCTCCCCTTCCTCGGTCTCACTGCCGCCGCCGCCCCTCTGATGGGTCTGTTAGGCACCGTGCTTGGCATCATCAAGACCTTCAAGGCCATGGCGCTGTATGGATCGGGCAACCAGAAGGCTTTCACCGAAGGCATCTCCGAAGCGCTCATCACCACGGCGGAAGGTCTCATTGTCGCGATTCCCGTGCTCGTGCTCCATGGCCTGATGAAGAGCCTCGCACGGGGCAAGTTTTCGGAAGCCGAGAGTGTCGCCATGGCCCTCATGAATGGCACTACCGAATTGCCCGGACGCGATGAGAAATCGGAGGCCACCCGTGACGATGGATCCGATGATGATGCCGATCTGGTCATGCAGCCCGCCTGAACGAAAAGCCCATGCCGTCGATTTTCCAGGAAGCACTCGATGCCTTCATCACGGGCGGGGGCATCATGTACATGCTCGGCGGCGTCGCCTTCATTCTCTACGCCACGGCATTCGCCGCGCTTGCCTATGTCACCCGGGGAAATCTCAACTCCAAATCCTCACCGAGTTGGCCACAATGGCTGGATGATCCCTCCATGGCTCCCGGGCGATTGGGCGAGGCCCTGAGATACGTGCTTCATGGCGATCGCCTCACCGTGAAAATCGTTCAGCGGCGTTTTGCAGAGATCCGCACAAATCTGGTCTCCGCGATCGATCGGCGGCTGATGGTGGTGAACACCCTTACCGCCGCCGCTCCTCTCGCGGGTCTGTTGGGAACCGTCATGGGCATGCTGACGATGTTTTCCGGCCTTGCGAAAGGACGTGGACAAGCCGGCATGCAGGCCGTGGCGAACGGGATGCAGGAAGCCCTGATCACCACGCAAACCGGGCTGACCATCGCCCTTCCCGGACTCTTCATCGCCCTCATGGTCAAAGCCCGCAGGGATGCCGTGGCGGCCACGCTCGTGCGGCTCGAATCCCTCATTCTCACCACCCGTTTCCACCGCGAACCCTGATATCACGATGTTTGGCAGAAGTCTTGGCGATGACGGCGACGAGGAGGTCCATATCGACCTTTCCTCGATGATCGACTGTATCTTCATCCTCCTCATCTTCTTCATCGTTTCCACCGTCTTCGTGGAAGAAACGGGCGTGAAGGTGAACAAGCCTGATGTGGGCGCGGCGGCCAGCGCATTGGACAGCAATTCCATCCTCCTCGCCGTGACCAAGGACGACAAGGTGTTTTATGGCGGAGAAAGCATCGGCGTTCAGGGAGTGATCGGAAAGATCAAGCCGCTGCTTACCGAGACTCCGGATATGCCGGTGATCATCCAGGGGGACAAGGATGCCAGTCACGGCACCGTCCAGCGGGTGCATGGTCAGGCCATGCTTGCCGGTGCGCAGAAAGACAACATTTCGATTTCCACGAAGTAATTGAAACGCAAGCTCCACGTTTATCGGCCCCCGCGCGGGCGCTACTCCGCGGCCTTCGCGATCCTCGGCGGGATCATTGCGACGGTCGCGGTGTTCGTGGCCATTCCCCTTTCACAGAAGCTTGCGGAGTCCCTGGATCCGGTCGTCGTTGCCGTGCCAGAGACGGTCATCGAACCCCCGGAGGATTTCAGTGTCGAAATCGAAGCCCCGCCGGAAGAAGTCGAAGACACCCCGCCGGAGGAACCGATGGAAGAGCCTTCCAACCTCGATCTCGGCATGGACCTCGGTGATCTCAGCGTCGGCACCGGCGGGGGTTTCGTGGTGGAAATCCCGAAGTTCGCCATGCGCGGTGGGGACGATGCCTTTGGTGCCGGTGATCTCGATAGCCCGCCGCAACCCGTCGCCAAATCCCAGCCGGTTTATCCCAGCAAACTTCTCAGCAAGGGCATCGGCGGACGGGTGGTGGTGGAAGTCGTGGTCGATGCCACCGGCAAGATATCCAGCGCCAAAGTGCGCAACAGCTCGGGCAACCGAGACCTTGATGAGGCGGCGCTCAAAGCCGTGCGCAAGTGGCGTTTTCGACCCGCTGTGCAGGGTGGCAAGAAGGCTCGGGCGACGGCTCTGGTCCCATTTGATTTCGAAGTGAAGCGATGAACATGAATCCGCGAATGAAGGCGATCCGATGCCATGGAATGAAGCGATGGGCCCTGCTGCTGGCGGGTGCCTGTCTGGGAGCGCCGGCCATGGCCGAAAAGATCATCCCGCCCTCGAACCTTTTCCGCGATCCCGCCTTCGTGCAGGACTTTGTGGGAAGTTATGGGTTCCATTCCGAAGTCGAGCCCAAGGTCAGCACTGCGGAAAGCCGCGAGCTTCTGAAAATCCAGGAGCTTTTCGAAGCGGGGAAATTCATTGAAGCCGAGCAATCGCTCGTGGCCTTCATCAAGGAAACCGAGGCTCCCACCGACCCGGAGAAGCAGCCACAGAAGATCAGTGCCGCCATGGTCTTTGTGCTCGGCAACCTCTATTTCTCGGCCGATCGCCCCGAAGAAGCCCGCCGCGCCTTTCTTGAGGCCATTCGCCGTTTCCCGAAATTCCGCCGCGCCCATGTGAATCTGGGTTATCTCTATGTTTCCAAGGAAGAATTCGACAAGGCCATGGGCCATTTCCAGGAAGCCATCGGCCTCGGTGAGGGAAATGCCCGTGTCTTCGGACTCCTGGGATATTGTTATCTTCTCAAACAACAGGCCGTGGCGGCGGAAAATGCCTATCGCCAGGCCTATCTTCTCGACCCCACATCGAAGGATTGGAAACTCGGACTCGCGCAGGCACTGATTCAGCAGGAGAACTTCACGGAAGCCTCTTCCCTGCTCGGCACCTTGATCGAGGAAAACCCGGAGGATGCGCAGCTTTGGCTCCAGCAGACCCAGGCACTGCTGGCCCAGGAAAGGAAAATGGAGGCCGCCGTCAACCTTGAGATTCTGCGGATGAAAGGTCAGGCAGGGATCTCCGAACTGAACCTGTTAGGCAATCTCTACATGGACCAGGGCGAACCGCAGCTCGCGCTTTTCGCCTATCTCGCCGCCCTCGAGAAGTCCCCGACCCTCGATGTGGATATGGCGCTGAAATCCGCGAAGATCCTCAATGACTACGGCTTTCCCGACAAGGCCGCGGCTTTTGTTGCCCAGGTCCGCTCCAAGGGCGGTGAATCGCTGGCGGCAGATGACAAGGTCCGTATCGATCTCATCGAAGTCCGCATTGCCCGTGCCGATGGCGATCTGGCCCGCGTGGGGGCCTTGCTGGAGGACCTCCTCAAGCGCGATCCTGCCAATGGCGAGGTGCTGCTCGAACTCGGCAAGCACTATGACAACCTCGCGAAGGAGGAAGAGGACGAGGAAAAACGCCGTGGCTATCTCGTTCAGGCGAAGTCCCGACTCCAAGTCGCCGCAGGGCGTGAGGGTGAAATCGGCTATGGGGGGAATCTCGCCCTTGGCCAGCTTTTGACCCGTGAGCTCGATTACATCAAAGCCATGCCCTATCTCGAAAAGGCGCTGGAGATGAAGCCGAATGACAATCTGAAATCCTATGTCGGCAAGGTCCGCCGCGCGGCCGACCGACAACAGCAACGCGAGGACCGCGAAGCCGCCGAACGCGCCCTGAAGGACAAGGAGCGCGAGGAGAAAGCCAAATGATATCCGCCATGAAAACCATTTCTTTGCTGACCATCGCTGCCAGTCTCATCGCGACTGCGGCGGCCAATGAGGCACTCGATATCCTTGAAAAAAACAAGGCGGTCGAAGGTGTCGCCACTCCCCCCTTGGCTGACGGTGAAGCGGAAGCCGAAGAGTTGGCGGAAGATGCGCCGCCTCCGGTCTGGAAAGAGAAGACCTGGTCGCCCTCGCCACTGGATGCCGTGTGGTCGCGTGCCGTGCTTTATGATAACCCGGACGATCCCTGGCTCCAACAGCTTGCCATCATGGGACTCTTCGACTTCCGCGGTTCGTGGGGGGAGATGGATGTCGAGGGTGGAAATGCCGTGGATCTCGACATGGTCCGCACCCGACGCGCCCGCCTCGGCGCACGCATGAAAATTTTCGGCAATACCGAAATCGAAGCCGTCGGCGAAATGGCCGGCAGCGCGGACTTTCAACGGATCGAAAGGCTCAAGGCACGGACCCAGCTTCCGGCTGATACCGCTGTGGAATATGGCAAATTCCGCCCGCGTTTCGGCATCGAGGGGTCGAAGGATCCTTCGCAGCTCCTCACGCCTGAACGATCGCTCCTGACTTCCATGCTCATGCCATCGGAAACGCTGGGCGTCTGGTTCACCCATCAGCGCAAGCAGTGGAACTACGGGCTCGGATGGTTTTCGGGCGACAATGACCGTTTCATCCCGGGCTTCGATGGGTCGGGCTTCATCACTGCGAATCTCGCTTATGACGCAGTGGAGAGAAGCGAGGGCGGCGGGGTGATGCGCAGTCGCTGGACCTTGGATTACATTCACAATTTGGAACAATCCTCCAGCCGTGCGCTTCCCCGCTACAACGTGGGCGGGCTCAACGCAGTCAATGGCCCCCAAGGCCCGATCATCAATCCCGCGTTCCGCCACCTCTTTGCCACCGGAATCGAACTCGAAGGCGAGCGCTTCGGCTTCGAAGGGGAATTCATTCTTTCGAATGGCGATCTCAACGCTTGGGGGATGACGCTCACGCCAAGTTATTGGGTGCTGCCCGAGCGCCTGAAACTTGTGGCTCGCTACCACTATGCCGATACGGACCAGCCTGCGGGATTGATCGGCGGACTGGGGGTCGGGTCCGATCCGCTCTTCGATGCCTCACCGGTCTTCGTGGGCGACGAGTTCCACTCCTTCTATCTGGGTGCGAATGTCCATCTCTATCAGGACAAGATGATCCTGATGAATGGTGTCGAATACGCCCGCATGAAGGATGTGAGCGGCGCCGGTTTCAACAGCGACGGTTGGATCTGGCATTCCGGCGCAAGGATTTCCTTCTGAACTGCTTTTCCGCCCTTGCGTGAGTTCGATTCGGGAGGATGATGACGCCATGAAAATCGCCATCATTCCTGGTAGTGCCCGCAAGGACTCGGTGAATCGCAAGCTCGCCCTTGTCGCTGCATCGGTGGCGAAGGAATTGGGGCACGAGGTGGATGTCATTGATCCCCGCGTGTCCATGCTGCCACTTTACGACCAGGACCTGGAAGCCGAGGCTTTTCCTGCCGTGGCAGATGAGATCAAGGCGAGGATGAAGTCGGCCGATGCCTTGGTCTTCTGTTCGCCGGAATACAATTCATCGGTCACGCCCTTGCTGAAGAATCTCATTGATTGGACCAGTCGGCCATCCGCGGAGGGCGAGAATCCTTTGGAAGCCTACTCAGGAAAAAAGGCAGCGCTTCTCGCTGCCTCGCCCGGGGCTTTGGGCGGTCTGCGCGGTCTTGTTGCCCTCTGCTCCATCCTTGGCAACATCGGCGTCTGGGTTTCCCCGAAACAGCACGCCATCGGCGCGGCTTACGGGAAATTCGACGATGCCGGCCAACTCACCGATCCCCGCGACCTCGACCAGATCCGCGTTGTCTTGGCGGCGCTGGGGTGATGGGGTTGGAAATGGATGGACGCATCAGGATTTCCAGCGAAGTTACGGGGCCATGAAGATACTCAATCCCGTTTGCGGTCGTTCCCTTGTCCTCCTCTGGGTCTCTGGATCTTTCCTGCATGGGGAGGTGCGGGAGTGGACGAACTCGGAGGGGAGGGTGATTGAGGCCGAGTATGTCCGAAGTGATGACACCCACGTCACCCTCAGGATGAACGACCGTGAGTTTACCTTTGCCTTGGACAAGTTGTCCGAAGAGGATCGGGAATTTGTCGCATCCCGGAAAGAGGAATCCGCATCCGGCGGGGTCGATGCCAAGACGGGATGGCTCGATCATGTCGAGATCAACCACCCGGCCTTTCCTGACGTGAAGGGTTATCTGGAGAGTGCGAACGCGAAAGCGGTTTACAAGGCTTTCGAGTCGGGAAACTTTCCCCAGACATGGAAGGCAAATCGCGGCACGATTGAGGAAATGTTCAGTTATGAAGATGGGGCGATGATTGTCTATGTTCCCGAGGACTACGGTCCGGCCAAGCCCCCAGGGGTCTATCTGCACATCAGCCCAGGTGATGGGGGAGAGGGGATTCGCGATTATATCCCCGTGATGGACGGGCTATCGCTGATCTACGTTAGCCCCAAGGGCACTTCCAACAATCAGCCCATGCTCCGCAGGGTGAAGCTGGCGGTGGATGCGCTGGCGACGGTGAAGGAACAATGGCAAATCGATGAACAGCGGGTCGTTGTGGGCGGGCTTTCCGGTGGCGGGCATATCGCGATGCTGACCCATGCGATGTTTCCCGAATGGTTCCGTGGATCCGTGAGTCATGCTGCGCAAAGTTATCTTCCGAGCGGGCAAAGTGTCGGGCATTTTCCCGGGTTGACGGAGCGGGATCTCACAGGCAGGGAGTTCAAGGACCATAAGTGGGTGGTGGTTTCCGGGAACAAGGACTTCAACTATCAGGAAATCCTTAAATCCGGTGAAGTCTGGAAGGATTCACGGGCGGAGTATCGATTCATCGATGTCCCCGATATGGGTCACACCAATGCCCCGCCCCAAGCACTCGAGGAGGCGCTGAAATGGATCGGCCTTTGAGGTCCGGATTTCGGCGATCCCACCCCCTGGGCTTGGATCATTAGGGGAGGCCGCATCGCGGCAATCCCGGGGGTTTCGCCCAAGAAACAAACCTCTTCGAGAGAGGACAGGGCGGGGATGGAGCCGTCCCGATGAAGATCGAAGCAGGAAATGAACCTGCGCCTCTGAAGATCAAGGCACGGATGCTGCTGGTAAGAGAGCTCATTGAGGCAATCCCCAATCTCCAGCCGAAAAAAGAAACCTTGGCAACATAGGCCGAATCGCCATGATCTGCTGCGGAAAAGGGCATTTTCGAACCCCCTCGTATTTGCTCAATCCCGGCACGGCCAGGAGCTTTTCCCTCCCCACGCGTCGCCCTCCCATTTCTGAAGCGCTTTTGCCACCCTTTTTCCCCATCATCCACCATTTCCCGTCCTCCGGTTCCGCCCAATGGCTGTTTGACGGCTCATTTCCCCCAAGTCCAATCAGCCAAGTCTCTAAGCCCAAAGGGTTGCGAAGTGCTTTGACGGCATCTCAACACTCATTTCCCAGGGGTTTGTGTAAGCTCAATCCCGATCATTCTTTCACCAATATGGTTCATTCCACCCCACTGTATCGCCAACTGTGTGCCGTGCTCCTCGGTTGGCTTGGGCTCTCCGTGTGCGCCTACTCCGATCTCGCCTCATGGCAGTCGACAGTGACGGCAGGGACTCCGGCGGCCACCCGATTCACGGCCGTATCCGGTGCCAGTCCGGTCAGCATGAATGTGGGAAATTTTTCCCCCGGCACGGCCCGTTCCTTCGAGTTCGTCTTCAACGCGGCGGGGGCGGGCCCCTCGAAGACGCTGCTGGGTAGCGCGGATCCGGCATCAGGCGGGCAGTTTCTGAAGCTCAACCAGTGGAACAACTCGGGGAAATTCGGCGTCACGACCTCCGGGGTGGCGGATGATGCCTTTCTGAATTCTCCGACTCGATCCAACCAGCAGGTCCATGCCGTTTTCGTTTCCTCCGGCTCGGTGACTTCGCTGTATCTGAATGGCGTGCTGCAAACGGGAACGATCTCGCGGGCGCTGGCGATCACGGGCACGAATGGTTTGGCGGCCTTCGACAATGCCGCGCATACGACATTTTCCGACAATCTGGATGGCACGATCACGGGGTTTGCGAGCTATGCCCGGGCGCTGAGCCAGGCGGAAGTGACGGCGAGATTCAACGCTCTCGTCGCGCCACCTCCGCTGCCGACTCCGAATCTCGCGGCCTGGCAGGCAGTGGTCAATGGGGGGACGGCGGCAACGACGCGCTTCACCTCGGTGGCGGGGTCGAGCCCGGTGAGCATGAGCGTCGGCACCTTTGCGGCGGGCACGGCGCGGTCGTTTGAGTTTGTCTTCAATGCGGCAGGCGCGGGACCGACGAAGACCTTGCTGGGCAGCGCGGATCCAGTTTCCGGCGGCCAGTTCTTGAAACTGCACCAGTGGAACAACACGGGTAAGTTTGGCGTCTCGACATCCGGGGTGGCCGATGAGGTGTTTGCCAATTCGCCGACACTTTCGAACCAGCATGTGCATGCGGTTTTCACTTCGAATGGATCGGTGACCTCGCTGTACCTGAATGGCGTACTGCAAACGGGAACGATTGAGCGCGGCTTGGCGATCACGGGCACGAACGGGCTGGGAGCCTTCGACAATGCGGCGCACACGACATTTTCCGACAATCTGGATGGCTCGATCTCCGGCTTCGCGAGTTATGCCCGGGCGCTGAGCCAGGCGGAGGTGACGGCGCGCTTCAACGCGCTGGCAACGACCAACACCGTTCCGGGCGCACCCGTGATCGGCACGGCGACCATCCTGGGCAGTTCGGCGACCGTGGCCTTCACTCCACCCGCAAGCAATGGCGGCACGGCGATCACCGGATACACCGCGACGTCCAGCCCCGGCGGCCTGACAGGCACGGGCACGAGTTCGCCCATCACGGTTTCAGGCTTGGAGGCGGGAACGAGTTACACCTTCACCGTCACAGCAACGAATGCAGTCGGCACCGGTCCGGCTTCGGCGGCATCGAATGCGGTGGTGAACAACAATTTCCCACCCACGGGCATCCTCTTGTCCAACAACGCCATCCAAGAAGGCAACGCGGTCAATGCGACCATCGGCGCACTTTCGGCGGTGGATCCGAGTGCGACGGACTCCCACAATTTCACCCTGGTTTCCGGCGCAGGCAGCACGGACAACGGCAGTTTCACGATTTCAGGAAGCAACCTGCGGATCACACCCGTGTCATCCGCTGCTGCTAAAAGCAGTTATGCCCTGCGCATCCGAGCGACCGATCAGGCAGGAGGATTTGTGGAAAAGCGCTTCACCGTCCGGATTACAGCCGCGGTGGACATTCCTGAAGCGTTCGCAGGATGGCGCCAGCGAGTGCAAACGACTGGCGCTACGGCGACGCACTTCACCACCGTTGCCGAACAGAACCCGGTGACCGTGGATGTCGGAAACTTCGCCGATGGTTCCGCTCGCTCTTTCGAGTTTGTGTTTCATGCACGCGGTTCAGGTCCGTACCGGACCTTGCTTGCTGCTGCGACTCCTGTGGGGCAATCGCAATCTCTGCGATTCAACCAGTTCAGCAACACGCAGAAATTCGGTGTCTCCACCTCCGGCGTGGCTGATGATGTTTTCGCAAATTCCCCAACACGTGAGAATCAATTGGTGCATGCCGTTTTTGTCTCAAACGGTTCAGTAACCAGCCTATTTCTCAACGGCGTGCTTCAGACTGCAACGATCGCGCGCGGACTCACGATCAAGGGCTCGAATGTTCTGGGTTTCGATCTGGACGGCGTGATTTATGGTTTCGCCAGTTATAACAAAGCGCTGACCCAAGGAGAGATATCCTCTCACGCCCAGGGGATTGTCGGCCTCGGTGAATCCATCCCGGTCCAGGATTTCAACTTGCCCGCATGGCAGGCGGTCGTCAGTCAGGGTGGTGCGACGAGGACCCGATTCACCCCAGTGTCTGGTTCGAATCCTCAGACGGTCGATGTCGGCACTTTCGCAGCCAACAGCCCCCGATCCTTCGAATTTGTCACCGACTATGCCAACATGAGCATAGGTGTCGGCGAGCTTTTGGCCAAAGGTCAATTTGGAGATGATACCGCCCAGCGCCTGTCTGTCGTCTTCGAGGCGGCTGGCCAGCGCATGAGGTTGAGCCGGATGGCAGGGACGAATGCAAACACGGGGGCGAGCTTCGCGACCCAAAGCTCGAATCAGGTCAAGGCGGCAAACCAGAAGGTGCATCTCGTGTTTGTTTCCCCCGGAAGCTGGTTCACGGATTGGTATCTGAACGGAGTGAAGCAGGAGAGAATCCAGCTTCCGCTGTCGTTCACTGGAACCTATGGCTTGGGGGCATCCTCTGTTTCCTTTCCTCCGTTTTTTCAAAATGCCATTCCGGGAACGATCCATGGATTTGCGAGTTATTCTTCGGAACTTTCGCAAGCTCAGGTGAGCCAGCGCTTTCAGGCATTGGCCTCTTCAACGCCGATCCCCACGGATTTCACGAATTGGGAAACCTTGGTGTCTGCGGACACGCCCGCGGTAACCCGATTCACCCCTGTCTTGGGAAGCAGCCCGGTGAGCCTGTCGGTCGGCAGTTTCGCGGCTGGCACCCCGAGGTCGTTCGAGTTCCTTTTCAATGCCGCCGGCGCAGGACCTTCCAAAACGCTACTCGGAAGCCTGGATGGAGCATCGGGCGGTCAATCGCTGAAGCTCAATCAATGGAACAATACCAATAAGTTCGGCCTCACCACCAGCGGAGTCGCAGACGAAGTCTTCACAAACTCGACCACTTTGTCCAATCAAGTGGTTCACGCGGTCTTCGTCTCCAACGGTTCGATCACCAATCTATATCTCAACGGGGTATTGCAATCGGCTGCCGTTTCCCGGGCCATGAACATCACCGGTATCAATGGTCTCGGTGCGGCGGACAATGCAGCTCATACCGGTTTCTTCGACAATCTGGACGGTTCCATTTTGCGCTTTGCCAGCTATGGCAGGGCCTTGACCCAGGCCGAGATCACGCAGCGCCAGCAGGCACTGAACGCTTCACTGAACATCACGGCATGGAGAAAACAGGTGAGCGCCGCTCGTCCCGCTGCGAAGTACTTTCCCACACTTTCCGGAGCCTCCCCCATCCGCTTGAATGTCGGAAATTTCGCCGTGGGCGCTCCCCGCTCGTTTGAATTCGTCTGCCGTGCTGCGGGTGCCGGTCCCAGCAAGGCGCTGCTGGGCAGCCAGGATACCAACTCCGGCGCGCAGATCCTCCAGTTGAACCAATTCGACAACACCCAGAGGTTCGGTGTGACCACTTCGAGCGTCGGGGATGAGCTTTTCTCGTCTTCGGTGACCACGAGCAATCAGGTCGCGCATGTGGTTTTCGTGTCGGACGGCACGGTGACAAAGCTTTTCGTGAACGGGCAGTTGCAGATGCGCTCCATCCCACGCGGTCTGGCGATCACGGGGATCAATGCTTTGGGGGCTTATGACAATGCGGCCCATGATGCCTTCTTGGGCAATCTGGACGGGACGATCGAGGGTTTCGCGAGCTACGGCAGGGAACTCAGCGCCGCGGAAATCACCGCCAGATTCCAGACGCTGCAGGATGATATCACCGCGCCAGGTGCGCCTGTGATCGGCTCGGCGCTGGGGCAAGATGCGGCTGCGATCGTTTCCTTCGGAGCGCCGGTGAACAACGGCGGTGCGGAGATCACCGGCTATACCGTGACTTCCAGCCCCGGCGGCATCACCGCCACGGGAACAAGATCACCCATCACCGTCACGGGTCTCACGAACGGGGTCAGCTACACCTTCACCGTCACCGCCACGAACTCCGTCGGCACAGGTGCTGCCTCAGCCGCGTCCAATGCGGTGGTGCCTGACGGTGAGATCAATATCGCTCCCACCGATATCCTTTTGCTCTCCAACACGGTCCCGGATGGAAACACCGCCAATGCCACGGTGGGCGCCCTCGTTGCCACGGATGCGAATCTGGACGATACGCACACCTTCACTCTCGTCTCCGGCACGGGCAGCACCGACAACGCCAACTTCACGATATCCGGAAATGCACTGCGCATCACACCCGTGACGAACGCGGTCACCAAAAGCAGCTATTCGCTCCGGCTGCGGGCGACGGATGGCGGCAATTTGTTTTTCGAAAAAGCTCTTACAGTGCGTGTGGTGGCCACCGGAGCTACTGCCGCGACGTTCGCACCTTCGCAGCTGCATATCCAGCCGAGCTTCAACTACAAGCAGACTGTCACAGGAAACTTCGATGGCGATGGCATCCCCGATATTGCGGCGATCACGACCCATGACCAATGCGTTGTACTCTTCAGCACCCAGGGCTATTTGACCCCAAATGGCTACAATAGTGGCCGCATCAGCTCGGCCATCGCCGTGGGCGACGTCAACAACGATGGTATCTTGGACTTGATCGTCGGCTGGGGAGTTCCCGCAAGCACTCCTACAGCCGGCGTGGTGGCGTATTTGGGCAGTGGAAATGCGGTGAATGCCTTCGGAAATGGAACCATCGAACTGATCTCGCTGCCGAATCCCGCACTCAATACGTTCCCATCTTTTCTCAGCGTGACGGATCTGAATGGGGATCAAAAACCGGACATTATTGTGCAGCGCCATCAGGAACTGGGTTTCAGCACCTACCGGAAAAATGATACGCAGTGGGGCTATGACTTCGTGCAGGAGTCGGACACTGGCTATACACCAGTGATGCGCGGCGCGGTGACAGCGGATTTCAATGAAGATGGTGTCGTCGATGTCGCGCATGCGACCTCGCTTGGAAATGGATCGAGCAAGGTTTCGGTTCTAACGATGGGCTCGTCCGGCAATTTCAGCCGCACCGACATGTTCACCGTTGCTGCGGAGATTCAATCGATCGCAGCGGCGGACTTGAATGGTGATGGCAGGCTCGATCTGGCCATAGCGGCAGGAAACGGCGCGAATGGACAACTTCTCCTCGCGAGAAACTCAAGAACAGCTTTGTTCGATTCGATCTCCTTTGCCACCCCGACCACACTCACAACGGGAACAGCCGGCTTGTTAGGCATCCGCTGTGCGGACATGAACCGCGATGGAAAGCAGGATGTCATCACTAGCGAAAATCAACAGCTCCGCGTGTTTTTCGGAAACGGTGACATGACCGTGACCGCTTCGACGAACAATCCCATCAGCGTGCCGACCACCAGCAACGGAAGCGGTGGAATCAGCATGAACTTCGAGGTAGGTGATTTCAGCAATGACGGCATGATCGATCTCTTTGCAGGAAACGGCCAACTCCTGACGAACCTCCGCGGAGCCCTCTTCGCTCCGAAGCCTCTGAATCTTTTCGCTGGCCTGGGTCAAGCTGCCAGACCCGGAGTGCCACTGAGAATCGGTTCTGCACCTTTGCAGCCAGGCTTTACTGCTGCCTCTACGGTCCCTTGGCTTTCGGTCACTCCAACAAACGGATTGCTGGGTATCTCATCGCTCGTGGCATCTGCCGATCCAGCGGCTCTGGCGTTAGGAAGGCATCGTGGCAAAGTGAATCTCAGCTCTCCAGACCTCCAAGCTACGGAGGTGAACGTCACCATGGACGTGGCCGCTGCGGCCGGCACTCTTGGAGCAAGCCAGATTGTTCCCATCCCTGCTGACAACAACTGGCGTAGCCCGGTCGCCTCCGGTGATTTCAATAACGATGGACGCCTGGATTTCGTGCACGCCCGGCTCAATGTTCCCGGTGACTTCGCCTTTGGGTTCCGCGTGCTGCTTACGGGTTCGAATGGTTCGTTCACGGCGGTGAATTCCTCATCTCCGTCGAACTTGCAAACAACCACGCTGGCGCAAGTCGTCACGGGGGATTTCAACGGCGACAGTCACCTTGACGTGGCAGGCATGGACATCGTTTCTTCAGGCGTCCACCGCTTCCAAGTTGCCCATGGAAACGGAACTGGGGCATTAGGTAACACGGTCCACTCCGCCGTGATTGGGAGATCGGGTCTAGCTTACGAACCCGTTCTCGAGAAAAACGACTTCAATGGCGATGGCAAAGACGATCTTGTGATCATCCATGGCGGTGAGGCCACCATGCTGCTGGGAACGTCGAGCGGCGTGTTTCGCAAAGTGGGTGTGACACGGTTTCTTAATATCCAACCCGGTGTGACGGGTCAGGTCCAGGCTGTGGCATCCGGGGATTTCAATGGCGATGGCTCGTGCGACCTCATGGTGGATAATTTTTTCATTCAAGGAGATGGATTGGGTGGCCTACGACGGCACCCCTTTGTTTCCAGCGCGAACAGTCAATTATACAAAGTTAAGGCAGGGGATTTCAACGGGGACAACATCACTGATGCGCTTTACTGGCGGGATTCGGATCTGCGAGTGAGCTATGGCAGCTCCACGCTGAACACGGTCAGTGGTGGCGGGGCATTGAGCTACCTGACTGATCCGGTGCTCGTCTATAATGCCAATGCCTCGGGCTATTCCATCCGCGCCGCCAACGCCGCAGACGTCAATGGAGATGGCATCCTCGACCTCGTCAGTACGGCGAACTCATCGAACGTCTGCATCACACTTCTGGGCAATGGTGATGGCACCTTCCAGACGGCGAAGGTGATCTCCAGGACGCTCTATGGTGGTGATCACCCGCTGCATGTCGGCGATGTCTCCGGAGACGGCGCACCGGATGTTTTCCAAATCAATGGAAACGGACACGACATTTGGGAATTCAACCGTCTCTCCGGCCAGTCAGCTTCCACGACCACGACTCTCGCCACTACCGGCGGTGGCACCGGATTGTTTGGAGGCGTGGCACCAGTGACAGTCACCGTTGCAGCAACCACTCCATCGGCAGCTTTCAGCACCCCTCTCGGTTCGGTGAGTTTGAAAAAGGGCTCCACCGTCGTCGCCACCAGCACGCGCTATACGGCGGGCACATGGACTTTCACCCCCGTGGGTCTCGGCGTGGGTTCCCACACACTCACCGCTCAATATGACGGCGATTTGCGGAATGCGCCCTCCATTTCCGGAAGCGTCACTGTCAATATCGTCAAGGGGGTGGCGGATATCACCCTTGCTTCGTCACTGGGTGTCTCGGAGATCGGTGACACGGTGACGTTCAGCGCCAACATCTCACCGGTAACCAGCGGCAGCATCAGCTTCTTCAATGGCACGACGCTGTTGGGGACCGGAACGATCGATGCCTCGGGGCTCGCCACTTACACGACGAGTTCCCTGCCCACCGGAAGCAACTCCATCACGGCCTCCTTTGCTGGAAATTCGGATGTGCATGCCGCCATTTCCTCTCCTCTGACGCAGACGGTGAACAAATTGCCCGCCACGGTCACATTGAAAAACCTGCTCGCCTCCTTCGACGGCTCGGCGAAGTCCGCAGGTGCCGATACTCTTCCTGCCGGACTGCCCGTGACCTTCACCTACAACGGCTCTGCCACCGCACCGAGTGGGGTAGGCAGCTACACTGTGGTCGCCACGGTGGATGACTCCACCTATCAAGGCAGCGAAACGGGCACCTTCGTCATCCAGAAGGGCACGGCGGGCATTTCCATCGCCAATGTCAACCGCATCTTCGATGGCTCGCCCAAACCGGTTTCCGTGACCACCACCCCGGCGGACTTGCCTTTCACCATTTCCTACAACGGATCCGGGACCGCCCCCAGTGCCATCGGCAGCTATCCGGTCGTCGTCACCATCAACAGCCCGAACTATCAAGGCACGGCGAGCGACACGCTGGTGATCAGTGCCGCCGCCGTCACCACCACCACGCTCACCAGCAGCGCGAATCCAAGTCCGTTCCTCACGCCGCCGACCTTCACCGCCACGGTGTCCTCCGCGTCGGCCACGCCAGGTGGAGAAATGCAATTGCTCATCGACAACGTCCTGTTTGAGGCAAAGCAAGTCAACGCCAGCGGTGTCGCCACATTCTCACCCCCCGCTACATTGCTCGCAGGTGGCTCGCGCAGCATTCGCGCGAACTACAATGCCAACGGAGCTGTTGCCGAGTTCGCACCCTCCAACGCCATCATCACGCAAGTCGTGGAGAAAGCGGAGGTGGAGGTCACTTTGGATGCTCCCACGCTGGATCAGACCTATAACGGCAGCGCTCGTGTCGTCACCGCCAGCGTCACGCCGCCTCCAACGCATGCGAGCGTTCAGGTGGATATCACTTACGACGGCAGCAGTATCGCTCCCATCAACGCAGGCACCTACGCCGTGGTTGCGACCATCAATGATCCTTCCTTGGAGGGCAGCGTCAGCGGCACGCTCATCGTATCCAAGGCCGCTGTGGCCCTGGAGTCCGGCCCTCTCACCGTGGGTTACACCGGACAAGCGATCAGCCCCACCCTGCGTGTCACTCCGGATGTGCCCTTCACCGTCACCTATGATGCGACGACCAGTGGCATCCCTGCCGGAAATCCCACCGCCTCGCCGCCGATCAACGCGGGCAATTACCGCATCCTCGTATCGGTCGGCAGCAACTACGAACTCACCCCGCCGCACCTCCCTCTCTACATCACGAAACGGGGCGTCGGCATTAGTTTGAGCAATCTCTCCGTGATCGCGGATGGCACCACGCCCCAACCGGTTGTTGCCGTGACCCATCCCCCCGGCATCAATCTGAACATCCAATATACGAACGCGGCAGGAGGTTCACCCAGCAATACCCCACCATCGACCGCAGGTCTCTGGAATGTAAGCGCGACGGTTTCCAACTCCAACTACGAAGGAAGCGTCACCGCGCAGTTGAGGCTGCGCACCCGCCAGAACACCCGGGTGGTGCTCAACGGCCCCTCCACCGAGTTGGCGGGACGCAGCCTGCGCTACAACGCCTTGTTGGTGAACGCCGATAATCTCCCGGCACCAGCGAGCGGTCCCGCACCTTTCCCGGAAGGCACCCCGGCACCGAGCGGTATCATCACGTTCAAACAAGGTGGAACGGTGATCGGCTCCGCCCAGCTCAACGTGAATGGCGAAGTCTCCTTGCTCACCGGTTTCCCCCCGCGTCCGGCTCCTTACAACATCACCGCGGAATATGGAGGCAGTGAGGATTTCTTCCCCACCACGAACTCCAACACCATCCAGACCACGGTTACCAAGATCCCGATCACACCCATCGCCGAGTCACCCCTCGTCGTCACTTATGACGGTCTCCCCAAGGAGGTCAAATTCACCACTTCGCTCGGCAAGGCACGCAAGTTCAAGATCAACGTTACCTATGCTGGCAGCGCCAGCCTGCCCATCAACGCCAGCGCCAATCTTATTCCAGTCGTTGCCACCATTGATGACCCGGACTATCAGGGAACCACGACCGTGCAGCTCCGCATCGATCCCGCTCCTGCGACGATCACGGTGGGCAATACGTTTGCGACTTTCGACGGCTCACCGAAACCGGTGTCAGTCATCACCAACCCGCCGAATCTGCCGGTGACCATCACTTACGGTGGTTCCACCACAGCGCCCTCCGCCACAGGTGTCCATCCGCTCTCGGTGCAGCTGAACATCACCAATTACACCGCTCCCGTCTTCACCGGCTCACTGACCATCTCCGCAGGCACATCGAAGATCACCATCTCCGATCTCACGCATGTTTACGATGGCAACCGCAAGCAGGTGAAGGTGCATGTGGACCCGCCCGCGCCCTTCACCGTGACCTACGATGGTTTTGCGCAAGTGCCGACTGAGGCGGGCATCTATGATGTGAATGTGGAACTCTTCGGCGGAGAACGCGTGGGCCGGGCAACGGCGAAAATGATCGTCAACGGCAGCATTTCCGCACGAGCCAAAGATTACTTCGGCATCGATATCACGATCAATGGCCAATCTGCCTACGATCCACTCTCCCTCGCTCCGGGCTTCCACGTCATGAGGGTCAACAACCAGCCATTGGGCAACAACCCGTCTGGCCAGGTATTCCTTGCCTTCGACAGATGGGCGGACGGTTCCACTGACAATCCACGCTACTTTTTGGTCGGTAAAGGCGCAGGACAATTGAGTCGATACCATTTCACCGCAGTGATGAAGGAAAAAAGGTATATCAAGCCGGAGATTGACGGTCCTGGCACGATCACCGGGGAAGGGCTTTACGATGAAAACGAGCTCTACACGTCGCAAGTCACCCCAGAGCCTGGCTACGTCGTGACCAACTGGCGAAACAGTTCTACCGATCTGGACAACTTCTCGCTGAAACTGCGCGCCAAAGCGGGTCAAAGGAATCGTCCCGTGGCAGTCCTTGCCAAAGGCACGGCCGTCACCATGAAAAGCAGCAACGACGCATGGGGTAGCGTCAGAGGCATCCAGCCGCGGTTGAATGAGAATTTCCCCGCCAGTGAATGGGTGGGAGATTACATGGGAGTCAAGGAAGGACGTTCGTTCCGAGTCCGGGCAGAAGAAAGAAGTGGCTATACTTTCACTCACTGGAGCGTCACCGGAGCGAATGTTGTGGGTCCTGCCATCAAAATCGGAGGAGTGCCATACATCGTTGGCATCGAACGCGAGTTCACTCCCACAGCTTCAGAATGCACGGTGGTCGCGAATTTCGTCAAAAACGAACCGCGCTTTGACATCGCCATCACCGATGAAGGCGATGACTCCCAGGAGTTCGAGCTCCTCTTCGTGCCGGTATCGGTCCAATTGGGGCAAAATCGCTATTTCAAGGTCAATCTGAAGAACGTCGGCAACGCCACTGCTAACACCGTGCAGATCATGGGCGTGAGGGTCACGGCCATGGCCTTCAAGCCCTCCGCTGGCCTGCCTTCCGGATTCGAGGTCGATACAGGTGGATTCCATACCTTTTATTTCGAGTCCCTGCATCCATCCGAAGTGGTCAATCAAAACGACAACGATGCGGCTGAGTTTTTCCTAAGCAAAAAGCCACTGAACCGCGATACCAGCCCCACTAACATCGGCGCCATGTTTCCCGGAAGCCCGTACACACGCTCCTATGACTTCGACTGGCCATCATTTTCCGTCAACATCTCGATCTTAGACGTCGCATCGGTCAATGTGAGGTCCTTGAAATACCGCGTCACCGCCTTTGTCCGTAGCGCCGAAACCGGTGACGTCACCCCCGTCTCCATCTGGGTTCGCTGATCATCGCCACTCTTTCTCCATGAAAACGATCACTCATTTTCTCAACACTGCACTCGCGCTTTTCATCGCAGCAGCATCATTGAACGCACAAAACGATTCCGTGAGCACCACCCTCTCCGCCCTGCCGGACTACGACACCGGAAG
Source organism: Akkermansiaceae bacterium (assembly GCA_025457665.1). GTDB lineage: Bacteria > Verrucomicrobiota > Verrucomicrobiia > Verrucomicrobiales > Akkermansiaceae > Haloferula. The sequence continues at coordinate 37,761 of JALOTY010000006.1, forward strand.
CGGTATGGCCGCACGCGTCAACACCCTTACCATCGCGCTCGATCCATCATCGATCCATGGCAAACCAGGCCAAACGATTGGCTGGGCATTCAAACTCAAATGGGAGTCGAACGCCGGTGATCGCCTCAGTCTCGCAACCAGCACCTGCGTGGGCGACCTCTCGTCCGTATCTAACGGTGAATATACCGACATCATCGGCGTCATCGGCGGAAACGTGGATGGGCACGTCGCAGCTGGCACTTCCTGGGATGCCGCTTTTGTCTCTAACACACAAGGTCTCGGTTACGTTACCATCAGTCCCAGTGCCACACCGGGAGCGCAGTTTTTCGGAGAAATCCGCGTGAACTTCAGCATCCATGACAACAGTGCCGGTCTCGGAAAATATCTGGCGACACGCAGCGTCACTCTACCAGTCGTCATTACTGTGGATGAACCTGATCCGGTGATGGCGCAGGATCAAATCATCACCGTCGAAGCCATCCCTGCCAAGACGGTCGGCGATCCTCCTTTCACCATCGTCGCATCCTCCAGCAGCGGCCTCCCTGTGGAAATTTACTCCACTTTCCCCGACATCTGCACGGTGGAGGGCAACACCGCCACGATTCATAGCGCGGGCACTTGTGTGATCATGATCGAGCAAGCAGGCAATGCCGCCTTCCACGAAGCGCCCCCGGTCAGCCAAAGCTTCGTGATCTCGAAACAAGCCGCCGAAATCACTCTCACCGGCAGCGAGGAGCGAACTTTCACAGGCTCCGCCCAATCCTTCGGCACGACCACCACGCCTTCATCCTTGCCCGTAACCGTTCTCTACAACGGAGAGGAAACCGAACCGGTCAACCCTGGCATCTACATCGCCACGGCCTTGATCGACGACCCGACTTACGAGGGCAGCGCGGAGGGCATCCTCACCATCACCGATGTGAGTCCTCCGAGCGATACCACCTTTGAGGATTGGCTGAGCGAGAACTTCACGACTCAGGAGATCGAGGATCCGGCCATCACAAGCCAGACTGCCGACCCTGAAAGCGATGGTCAAAACAACCTCTTCGAATACGCCTTCGATTTCGATCCGAAAAGCAACAGCTCCGCTTCCGCCCGCAACAGCCTTCTGCGGATGGCTGAAATCACTGCCGAAGCCAACTCGGTGGTGTTCGAGATCCCGAGTGAGACGCGGGCGGATTTGACCTTCATCGTCCAGGGTTCAAGCGATATGACGGCCTCCTCGTGGCGGGAAATCGCCCGTCGGGAAGGGGATGGCGAATGGACGGGAAGCGCCGAAGTCTTCACCGCCCCGCCCTCCGGAGGGCGCACGCAAATCCTCGTGACGGAGTCCATGCAGCCTCCCCTCGTGTCCTCCCAATTCTATCGCATCAAGGTCATCAAGGATTCCGGAGGAAACTGAAGCTGAGCCCTGCTATTCCGAATCGGCGATCCAGGACGATGCTGCGCGATTCCAGAAAGAAGCATGCGTGCGGGGATCAAGCGAATGGCCCTTCACGTAAGAACTTCCTCCCGCTCGCCGTGGAGGGCCGCGGCTTTGCTTTCTGTCTTTTCCTTGTGAAATGGGATGCAACCCTGAGTTCGGCCTTTCGAAATGCTGACTTCATGGAGCCAGATACCCTGGTCCCGGAATCGAGAGTCGGACAAAGCCACGCGGCCCGCGGTCGTCCGGGAAGGAAACTTGAACTTCTCCTTCAGGGCTCACGCTGTAGTTGGGCTGTCTCACCAGAACTTCCCAAGCCGTGAGATCGGGCGACCCCTCGATTTCCCAATAAACCTGATCGCGAGCAACCGTCGAAAGAGAGAAAGATACTCCTTCGAGGCTCCCGTCCGGTCGGACTTCCACGGTCGCTGGTGGACGGCTGCTTCCGTCGAATGGTCCGGTGCCGAAGAGAAACTCGAGCAGGTTTTCCGCGCCATCTCCATCCGCATCGGCAGCAGGAGCCAGTAGCGCCGGGTCCGCGGGTTCCGGGGCCGAGGAAAGGATGAAGTTGCCGTATTCCGGAAGCCCTACCGTCAAGGTCACCTGATCGATGGCCCCGCTGAAGCGACCGTCCGGTCCTCCGGACCCGTTGATCGCCGCAGCCACGGTGAAATCGTCCGAAGGACGCGTCCAAAGCTCCGTGGATCCGATTTCCTGGCCGTTAACAAAGAGCCGGGTGACGCCGGAGCGGCGTGTGAGCCGCAGTTCCTGCCAGGACCCGGCCACTGCAGAACCTGCGGCACCGGTGATGAGATCCCCTCCGCCGTTCACATGAAAACGCCACGAACCCGCGGTGTGATAGACGAAGGCCGAGCCGGAGCCGTAGCGGCCAAGCGCCACCGCGATCTGATAGCCTCCGAGATCGACCGGCTTGGCCCGGAATGCCAGCTCGAACTCGCTGAAATCCGTGTTCGTGAGCAACCCGGAAGACTGTGCCGTGAGATGGGACTGGCCGCCGAACTGGATCGCAAGACCGCCCGCCTGACCTTCGACATAGGTGGCGCTGCCCACGATATCCAGCGCAACGCCGCCCCCCCGCTGCTGGCTTCCACCGACGACCACGGCCCCCGATGCCGCGCCGCCATCATCCTCCCCCAGCCACCACTCCTTGCGGTTCCATGATGTCTCCTTCGGTTCCTCCGATACGAATGCATCGATCCCCACCGGCTTGGCCGCTCCGGAATTGATGAAGCGGATCACCATCGCCGCGTCCTGGGGTTGGAAAAGACCCAACTTGATCTCTTTCACCCCGGTTTCGACGGCATCCAAGTCCACGCTTTCCAGCACTGTCTCGCCGTTCACCAGGACATCCACCTCGCCGCGTCCCGGTCCCGTGACCAAGGTTACCCGGAGCATCCTCGCCGTGAACTGCTCGGTGAGACGGAACTCCGCGAAATCCCCGTCGGCTCCAAACTCCACCTCCCGGTAACCGCCCCCGCTCACCAGTCCGCCAAGTCCTCCGACCGGCGTGATGACACTGCTGCTCACTCCAGGTGACACGACTGACGGCGAGATCGCTTCGGCTTCGATCGCTCCGTCAATCGCTCCCGGACCGCCGTTCCGCAAGGCGTCGGACTGTGCTTGCAAGGCGGTCAACGCGGTGACCGGCACCGCGGATTTCGTCGGCTGGGCTGGACGATTGGAAGTCGCACCCGGCAGCGCATACCAGAACGTCGCGCAGGAGTACATCAGCAGGTCCCACGGATTCCGCTGGTCCACTCCCGGCGAGGCCTCCATGTCGAACACCAGCCGGTTCTGGAACGGGATGGCATCGAGCATCCGGGTGCGGGTGCTGACATTGAAACCGCGCGGCGAGTTCACCGCGGTCGACCCCACCTGACAGTTCGCCTCGAAAGGCGTGGCGAACTCATCGTTCCGCGTCGGCACCACGCCGCCGGCCCAGCCGTAGTAGTCCTCCGTTCCCGTGCCGAAGTGCGACGGGAACTTCGCCGCGTCGTATTCTTCGTCCACATAGATCTTCTCGTCGCCCTCACCCCACCAGCCATCTGTTAGATTGAGCACCGTCCACGAGTCACCCACCAGCACGCCCTTCCCCAGCACCTCCACGAAGTTCCAGTCATGGAACGGGGTGCCCGGCGAGATGTCGTCCGGCCGCCAGCGCGCATGGAAATGCATCGAACGCTCGTCCCAGGTCCAGGCACTTGTCTTCACGCGGAGTGTCACGGTAGACGCGTTGCTACCGGTGTTGAGGATCCGGACCGACCCCGAGGTCTGGTAGGGCATGACCCAGCGGCACACCAGCCGCCCGTCCGCCGAAGTGGTCGTGCGTGCCAGTGTTGTGAAGGAATTGATCCGGGCGGGAGAGCTGAAGAAGTCGCCCGCCGGACACCACACCGTCTCGTTCCCATCGAATGTGGCGGCGATCACGAGAGCCCGGAGCAGCCCCGGGTTCGCCTGCACCGCCGCCTCGTCGAGGTCCACTTCCAGTTCGCTCACCGCAGCCGGCCCGGCAGGCAGCGCAAGCGCGAGTTCCCCGTTCGCCGGGATGTTCGAGGTCTGTTCCACCAGGGTTCCCGCAGGTGAAGCGGGAGCGGTGAGTTTTCCTGCCGCCGCGGCCAGTGCGGGCGAGGAAAGGTCGGCCGTGGTGAAGGTCCGCACCGCCGTGCCCTCCGGATAAGCCCGGTAATTTATGATATTGTAGAAGGGCTGGCTTGTTAGAGTGACCTTGCACGATTGCGCGAAGGGCACCGGCAGGTGCATCACTCCCGCCCTGGCGGTGAAGTTGGCGAAGGGCACTGGCAGCGTGAACGAGTTCTGCGGCGCGGGCTTGCTGCCGTATTCGCCGGTGCTCCAATCGAGCCTGCTGAGAAGCTCGATCAGGTTCTCGTCGATCACCGGCACCGTGGAGCCGTCCAGATAGATGCGCACCCGTGGCCCGGTGCGGTTGCCGAAGGACTGATAGAAAAAGGGCGTCCAGTACCTCGTCAGCGCGCCGGGGCCGTCGTGCTCCATCACCACCCATTCCTGCTGGCCGTTGATCACCTCGGTGCGGATGAAGCCGCCGCCATCGCCATCCGCGAACCACCCGGAGGTTCCCTGGTCCGACTGGTCGCGTGCGACCGATCCGCGGTTGTAGGTGCTCGCTTGCAGGCACTCGTGCTCGATCGCCGGAAATTTCGCCAACGACTCGAGCCCCGTCATTTCGTCCAGCAGCGACTCGAAGGTCACATCGAAATCGCCGGTCGGCGGCGGCGGCGGTGGCTCCGTCTCGATGCCCGAAAGGCTCACGCGGTCGATCAACCCGACAAAGCGACCGTCGGGTCCGGCGCTCCCCGTCAGGGCGCTGCCGATGGTAAAATCATCCGGAAGCGATGCCGGGAAACTCGGGGTGGTCCCGATCACCGCGCCGTTCACCAGCAGGGAAACCGTCCCGTTCTGCCGACGGAGCACCAGGCTCTGCCATTCGCCCGGGATTGCGGTGCCGGGCGCGCCGGTGATCCGGTCGCCCATGCCGTTGATGTGGAAGCGCCAGGACGTGTCGGTTACATAAACGAACGCAGCCCCGGACCCATACCGTCCCAGGCAGAAAGGGACGTGAAACGAGGTCACCGCCGTCGGCTTCACGCGGCACGTGATCTCGAAGTTCGACAAGTCGATGCCCCCGAAGAACCCCTCCCCGCTCGCCGTGAAATGCCCCGAACCGTTCAAGGACATCGACAGGCCGCCGAGTCCGGCCGGCGTGTCGCTGCTATAGCCGCTGCCGCTCCCGACTCGTGTGAGGTTTCGCGAGGAGACGGAATCCACCGTCTCGGCATTCGCCGTCGATCCGGCGCTCGCCTCCGCATCGTTCTCTCCGAGTTGCCAGAGCGACTGGGAAAAGCAGGGAAGAGGACCAAGCAAGAGGGGGCAAAGGAGAAGCTGCCCCAGCAAGCGGCACTCTTTGAAATTGGGAAACATGAACAAGGTGGTAAGGTGGACGGGGAGGGTGGCGCGGAATGCACCGCCCTCTCTTGATAAAAGATCAGGCCTTGCGGCGACGGAGGAACAAGCCGAGACCAGCCAGCCCGAAAAGCGCCGATGTCGGCTCGGGGATCACGCTAACATTGTCGATCTGCCCTTGGAACCTGCCTTCATAGACACCTCCGCCCGTCAAACCGGATCCAATGGAAAGGCTATCGCCCAGAACTCCGGTGCTGGTGAAGCTGGTGGTGGAGCCTATCAGATTTCCATCGATGAAGAACGACATCTGGGTGCCCGTGCGCCGGGCTTCGAGATGATACCATTGGTTCAGATTGACGGAGCCACCGGAAATCAGATCGCCGATCCCGTTTGAGTGCAGGCGCCAGGCCGAGCCCGCTCCGGTGTGGTAGAAGAACAATTGTCCGGCTCCGCCTTGGCCGAGCGCCATCGCGATCGAGAACCCGCTGGCGTTTCCGGTGGGACGCGCATCGACCGAAAACGAGAAATCCGAGTAATTGATGTCCGTGTAGAAGCCCGACCCTGACGTGCTGTAGTTCTGGCTGCCACTGAACTCGCCCGATAGCGTGCTCCCGCCGACGGGCACCGTGGGGCTGTAGGTCCCGCCGGAACCTCGCAGTGTCAGGTCCTTGTCGCCGGCACCGCTATCATCGGTGACTGATTGAAGGGCTGAGCCGCCTGAAGCGCCGGGATCACCTTCGCCGAGTTGGTAGTTTAGCGCCACGAACGCCGCCTGCGACGCCTGCACCATGACGGTGCAGAGGAGCGGTACGGCCCATCCGATGTATTGGTTTTGTCTCATGTTGGTTTCGGGGAGTGAAAGCTGTGCGGAGTGTTGGCGGAGAATCGGGGGACCCGGCAGGACATGGCTGCCCCCACCGTTCCGCGTTCAAATTCACGGGGCGACCAGCGATGCGCGGCCCTGGAGGAATCCCTTCGGCCGGGTCGTGGTGTCGTTGGTCAGGCGGAAGGTGCGGTAGCTGTATCCCTCCGGTGCATCCGGCAGCCCTGAACTCAGTGCCGGGACTACCTCGACGACATCCGCGACGAACGCGCTGAGATCGTAGGAACCGCGGATTTCGTAGTCGATTCCGTCCTGCTGCGCCGCCAAGGGCCCGGCGCCTGTGAACAGCGTTCCATCCCTCAACGCGAGGGTCAGGGTGAGGTGCTCGGTTCCCGACACCGTGGCGATCGCCGAGCGCTTGCGGGCGCCCGAGTCCGCCACTTGGGCATCCCCGCCGAAAGCAAACTCGTCCGCATTGCTTTCCCCGTCGTTGTCCGGATCTCCGGAGGGACCATTCACCCCCGCCCCGCTGCTGGTGAGCAGGCCGTTGGCAAGTTCCCAGGTGTCCAGCAGGCCATCGCCGTCCGCATCCGTCGGTGAGGGCAACGGAACCGACAGGGTCACGTTGTCGATCTGACCGATGAATCCGCCTTCAAAGCCCGGATCATTGCGGTTGCCGCCGATCGAGATCACTTCGTTGAAAGTGGTAGGCGCGAAGGGAACCGGCGCCGAAATGCCGGCGTCCACGTGAAGCCGGGTCACGCCGCCGCTGCGCACCAGCCGCAGCTTCTGCCACCCGTTCAACGTCACCGGGAGTCCCGTGTCGAAGTTGCCGTTGGTGTTGCTGTGCACGTTCCAAGTACTTCCCGTGTGATAGACGAAGTAGTTCCGGCCCGCTCCGCCGTCACCACCGCGGTTGCTGCCGATCGTGAAGGCAATGTGGAAGGAAGTCGCCGCGGTCGGACGCACGTCGGCACTCATCTCCCAGTTGTTGAAGTCGAACAAGGGAGCCGCGAAGAAGGCCGCGGACGGCGGATCCGTGACGGCGAACGGTGCGCTGTAGATCTGGCTACCGTTGAAGGACGCCGAAAGCGTGCTGCCACCCGCCGGCACCTCGCTGCTGTAGCTTCCGCCGGTGCCCTGGAGAGTGAGGTCGCGCCGGTAGCTACCGTTCGCGGTGCCGGTGGCGTTCAGCGCTCCCGCATCCGCCGCTCCCGCATCCAGTTCGCCGAGCTGCCAGGTATGTTCAGTGGGATTCGCCGGCGGCGTGTCATTTTCATCCTGCGGATCCGTCTCGAACTGATACTCGCGGAGGTTCGAGGCTCCATCGCCATCCGGATCCCCATCCGCCCCGTTGTTGATGTCGATTGAACCATCGTCGTCCGGGTCGAGACCGTTTGCAAGCTCCCACGCATTCGGAAGTCCGTCGCCGTCGGTATCCGGCGTTGACTGCGGGTCGGTCGGATCGGTCTCTTCGTCGTACTCGTAGAGATTGCTGAAGTTATCACCATCTGCGTCGTCTTCGGTGCCCTGCCGAGCCAAGGTCTGGCCGAAGGTGTCGCCCGGTTCTGCGAAGAAATGCAATTCCCAAGCGTCGGGAAGGAGATCGTCGTCGCTGTCCGGGTAGTTGAAGCGGTTTCTCGGATCGGTATCGGCAGTCTCCTCCTCCTCATTGCTTGCGAAATCGCCGTCAGGATCTCCGGCACCGATCTGTGCCAAGTTGGCAAAAAACAATATCTCCCATTCATCGGCCAACCCGTCTGCGTCGGTATCTGTCGGCGTGGAGGCCGCCACTTGGGGGTCGGATCCCGCCGTGAACTCGGCCAGGTTCCCGAAGGTGTCCAGATCAGGGTCTCCCGTCGCACCATTGTTGACGTTGGTTGTGCCGTCATCACTTGGATCGAGACCGTTCGCGGTTTCCCATGCATTCGGGAGACCGTCGCCATCGTCGTCCGGCGCACCGATCATCACGTTGTCGATCTGGCCGACGAATCGGCCTTCCGCTTGGAATGTCGCCGGATTCTGAGTGTTCGCGCCGATGGTAAGGGTATCCCCAAGGTTTCCGGTGCTCGTGAAATTTGGGGTGCTGCCGACGGACACGCCATTGACGAAGAGCGTCATGATGCCTCCCGTGCGGACGATCCTCAGGTTCTGCCACTGGTTGAAAGTCACCGTGCCGCCTGAGATGCGGTCCCCGTTCCCGTTGCTGTGGAGTCTCCAGGTCCCGCCATTGCCCACATGATAGAGGAAAAGGGAGCCCGCCCCGTTGTGACCGAGCGTCATCGCAATGCTGAATCCCTGGGGACCAACCGCGGTGGGGTAAACGTCCACCGATGCCTCGAAATCGCCGAGGTTGAGCCCGGAATAGAACGACTGTCCTGTCGCCGCATAGTGACCGTTGCCGTCAAACGACATCGAGAGCGTGCTGGGAGCTCCCGGAACATTGGAGCTGTAGAGATTGCCGGATCCCCGGGTGGAAAGATTTTTTGCTGCGACGGTATCCACCGTCGTTGCATTTCCCCCAGCGGCGGCAACGGCACCGGGATCGCTTTCACCAAGGGGATAGTTGAGCCGGATCTGGCCGTAGGCCGGGACCAGCAGGAATGCGGCTGCGAGCGCCCCGAGAGATTTCTGGTGGGGAGTTGATTTCATGGGAATTTGGTGTCCGGAAACTTCCAGCCCGTGACATCTTCACGTCTTTCGATTTCCTCATTGCCCTCATCCTAGGAGGCTCCCGCCGTCCTCGCCTAGGGCACATTAAGGGGGGGGATGGCCCAGATACTTCAGGATCGCCTCGGTCCGCGAATGGACGTGGAGCTTCTCGTAGATCCGGCACATGTGCTTCCTCACCGTGTCCCCGCTGATGCCGCAAGCGGTGGCGATCTCCTTGTACGACCTGCCCTTGGCCAGTTCGGCGAGAATCTCCTGCTCGCGCGGCGTCAGCCCGGACAGCTCGGGATTGCGAGGCTCGACGCTCTTCGCCTGATGGAAAAATTCCACCACCTTGCGCGCGATCTTCCGCGACATTGGAGCTCCGCCGGAACTGAGGTCGCGCAGCGCCTCCACCAGCTTCGCCCGCGGCGTCCGTTTCAAGAGATAGCCGTTCGCCCCCGCCATCAGCGAGTCGAAGAGTGCGTCGGAGTCCTCGTACACCGTGAGCATCACGATCGGAAGATCCGGCAGCATCCGCTTCAGGCGGCGGACGCATTCGATCCCTGACATCCCGGGAAGGTTGATGTCCATCAGAAGGACGTCCGGTGCTTCACCCGGCAGGCGCTCGATCGCTTCCTCGGCGTTACGGTAGGTCCGATGCATGCGGAAGCCGGCGGTTTGGCCGATCAGTTCGCCGAACTCTTCCCTCAATCCTTCGTCGTCTTCCACCAGTGATATGGAGATGTCCATGAGCTTGGTCATTTGAGATCGTTTCGGGTTCCCCGGTGCCTTGGCTCGCCCGTTGGCCGCGCCTCCGGTGGCAGCGGGATCTCCATCTTGAGACGCACCCCGCCGCCTTCCCTCGGGAGGGTTTCCAACGTGCCGCCGCAAAGCTCCATCCGGGTCGTGATGTTGCGCAATCCGTCTTCGCCGCCGGTCGCGGCACCGCCCGCCAGCCCACGGCCATTGTCTTCCACCGCGATCTCGATCATTCCGTCTGAGACCCCGATCTCCAGCCACGCGTCACCTGCCCCGGAATGCTTGGCGATGTTGTGGAAGGCCTCTCTAACAGCCAGGAAAACATGATGCCGGTAGTCCGGTGGCAAGGGCAGCGGAGGAACCATCTCCGGGACTTCCTGCCAGCAGCGGATACCCGCGGAATCGCAGATCTCCTCGCTGGTGGAGCAAAGGTATTCGACCAACCTCGGCAGGCTGTCGTTGCGGGGATTCGCCGACCACACGATCTCCTCCAGCGAGCGCACGGCGCTGCGTGCCTTAGTCACGATCTTTTCCAGCGGCGGCCCGGCGGCGGTGCCCTCCGCCGTCCCGGCACCGCGCTCGCCGATCAGCAGGATTTCCGTCAGCCGCGCCCCCAGGTCGTCGTGCATGTCACGGGAAATGCGGGCCCTTTCGCTGGCCACCGCCTGCAGGAGCTTCATCCGTTCCAACTTCGCACGCCACTTGCGGCGGTAGCGCGATGAGACCGCGAAAATCACCACCGTCGCCAGCAACAGCCCCGCCACAACCCGGAACCAAAGGGTCTCGTGGATCGCAGGCACGACCCGCAGCATCAGGGGCCGCGCGGCTTCGTGCCAGTTGCCGTCCATCCCGGCCGCACGCACCCGCAGCTTGTAATTGCCGGGCGACAAACGGCTGTAAACCGCCGTCATGTCCGGCCCCGCGGGCAGCCATTCACGGTCGAGGTTTTCCAAACGGTAGCTGACCCGCTGCTGCCCGACTCCCGAGAGGTCCGGCGCGAGTATCTCGACCTCGAAGCGGCGCACTCCCGACATCACCTCCAGTTCGCCCTCCGGCACCGGGAGTTCAATGCCGTCCGCCTTCACGGCTTCGATCGACAAGTGACGGCTTGCCTGCAAATCCCGGATCGTGCCCGGCGAAAAGGAGGCAACGGCGGTCATGTTCGCGACGTGGATTGTTCCGTCTTCCGACGCGCCAATCACCGGCTGCCCTCCTCCCGAGCACCCGCGATTTTTCAAACCGTCGTCGAGCCCGGCATGCCAGAATGCCAGCGGCGATTCGCCTCCGGGCTCGTAGTTCTCGATCGACACCTCCGGACAACCGAAAATGCCGTTGTTCGAGGAGAACCAAAGGACTCCGCGCTCCTCACGGTGGATGCCGATGATGCAATCGTCCGGCAGGCCGTCCTTGCTCCCGAGGTGCCGCAAGACGCCGCCCTTCCAGCGGAAAAGCCCGTTGTAAAGGGTGCCGATCCAAAGACATCCACCGGCCCCAAAAGAGATCGAGCGAACGTCCCTCTGCTGGAACTCTGGCGGGAGTGGCGCGGGTTCCAGGCGGTCCCTCGCCGCAATCCAGATCCCGCTGCCGAAGCCCGCAGCCCAGATCCCTCCCTCGGGCGACTCGGCAAGACAGCGGATATCGAGGAACCGCGGTTCGGCTGGACCAAACTCGGCTTTGGATCCGTCGGGGCCGAAGCGGACCAGCCCGTAATGGGTCCCCGCCCAGACGTTGCCAGCCCGATCTTCCAACAGCGCGAGAACTACGCCCTCTAACACGGGCTCGAAGCGATCATCGTTCCTTACGACCAGCTCATCCGGCGTCGCAGCCCAGATGCGCCCGGAGCGATCCGCAAGCATACTGGCCACCTTCGGCCCCACCTCCTGATGCCGGGATGTCCTACCATTGGAATACTCCAACAGGCCTTCACCCTCCGTCCCCACCCAGAGTTTCCCGCCGGGGCCTGCCGACACCGAGGTGACGATCGTCTCCCGGTTTCCATGGGGAATCACCAGCGAAGCGACCGGCTGGCGACGCATCCGGTAAAGTCCTTCGCCCAAGGTGCCTGCCCAGACGGAACCTTGCGCGTCCTCGAACAAGCAGGTCACCACGCATCGTGGAAATCGCTCCGTCCCGGAGGGGGCCGTCCAGGATCCCGCTTCATTCAAGACCTCGATGCCACGCCACCACCTCGCGACCCAGAGGCCGCCTTGCCGGTCCACCAGGCTCGCGGAAATCGCCGTCTGGCTGTTCAGCGAATCACCGAGCGGAGCGAGCTGCCGTTTCAGAATCCCATGACCCGACAGGGTTCTCAGCCCCACCTCGCGACCTCTCTCCGATCCACCGAGATCCTCGATCCAGCTTCCACCTGCCGAGGCGGTATCCTGCCCTTTCCCGGCATCGCGCTCCGTCAGCGCGACAGCGCCACCCGGTTGGATGGCGTGCAGCCGGCCTTCGCCATCGCGTACCCATCCGAGGAAGGAATCACCGGGCACGACCAGCCGCGGCACCACTCCATCCTCACGGAATTCCAGATACCCTCGTCCCGGCTGGCAGTACCAAACCACGCCCGCGCTGTCGGACGAGAGAAGATCCTTGGCAAGCCACAGGTCGTTCTCGTTCGGCCATCGGTCTTCGAAAGATACGTCCGATGGGTCACCCGCGTGGATGAGGATGCGATTCCAGGTTCCGCCAACCCGCCAGACCTCCCCCTTTCTCGTGGAAGCCCAGACCTGCCCTCTTGCATCCGTCTCCAGCCCAGTGATCCATCCATCCATTCCGCCCACCGGCTTGAACCTCCTGCCATCAAAACGCACCAGGCCTTTCCGAGTCCCGACCCACAGGCACCCATCGGGAGTTTGGGCGATGGCCGTGACCGTCGCATCCGGCAGCCCGTCCACGACGTGCCAATCACGCAAATGAACGTCCATCCCTCCCGCGGTCGTGATCGCGGAAAGAAAGCACCACGATACGCCCAAACAGAACCGCCTGATCGCGGAGACGACGATGTCACGACTGCATGACTCCGGTGCGATCATTCAAGGTATTCGGAACACGACCCATTGGAAACCGCCCGCGGGAATCTCCAGCTTGATCCGGGCGCGCGAGAAGCGATCCAGGGAAAGCGTCACCGGATTCTTGTCGGCAATCGCGGCACTGGCTCCGGAGTCCAGTCCCGCATAGTGCAAGGGAACCAGGATCTCGCGCGTGATCGCGTGATAGAGCGGATTGAAAACCGTCAGGAAGGCCCGCTCTTTCAAAGCGGGATTCACGTGGAGGTAGCCGTCCCAGTCGGCACCATCGGCCCGGCGGAGATGAATCAGATCGCTCTCCAGGATATCCCGGTACCGTTTGAACCAGCCGACCGTCCGCTTCACCATGTCGCGCGTCTTGTCCGTGTCGTAGAGCCGCGGACCGCGATAGCAGGCCTGCACGCCGGCGGCGAGGTTGGAGACCATCATGCGCTCGTAGTGATCGAGATGCTGTTCCAAGGGCTCGATCGTCGCCGCCGCGCCGCCGCCCTGATACTCTGTTAGAGGAACGAACATCCAGCCCATCGACGGCGTGCGGTCCCAGGTCCCGTCGTGGATGTTCTGCCGGGTGTGGATCACCTGCTGCGCGCGCGGCAACGACCAGTTCACCTCGCGGTAACCCATGCCGCATTTGTTGGAGCCGGTTAGGAAGTAGTAGTCGGGCACGTTCAGATAGATCCCTTCCGCACGGCACCACCGGTAGAAGTCGCGGATGATCGTCCACTGCGCCCACTGCGAATCCTCCAACCCACGCTGCAAAGGCGGACGCGGCGTGACATCCCAGTCGCCGGGATACGATCCATCATGCTCGAATACCCCGAATCCCGTCGTCTGATAGAGCCGCCGCAGCTTTTCAAAATAGCGGACGCCCCACTCACTGGTGAGCGCCGGGGCGTTGCCGAAGGCCGGCTTTTCCCCCGGCGCGCTGACGACATCATTGCCTCCTCCCACGCTGCGGCTCGCGAGCAGCGAGTAACTCCCCATCTCGATCCCCTTCGATCGGGCAAGGTCCGCTATCTCCTTCCACCGGGCGAGATAAGCGGGATCCCCGTTCTCCGCATCGAAGCCGGAGCCGAAGGACAGGATCAGCATTTCAAAGCCCGTCTCCGCGCACTGCGCGATCGCTTGCCGCACCGCTTCGGGCTCGGCGCTGCGCATGTGCATCATCAGCGGGTTCTCGGTCACCCAGGGGGCCAGCGTCCGATACATCCGGCGCTTCGCCAGCCCGCGGCGCTCGCGGTCCTCGGAATCGAGCATCAGCACGAAGACCCGGAAGCTATCGAAGGTGCCGCCGGGCTCGATCACTTGCGCAGGTCCGCGGAAAGGGGATCCTTCTAACAGGCAGGGCATGTTCTTCAGGTAGTTCACCTGGGTCGAGAAGCTCGGGTCCGGCAGCCAGCGCACGGCGTGGCGGTTCGCCTGGTCCGAGTTGAAAGCCCCGAATGCCTGGTCGGTTTCCACATGCAGCACGGTCGGGGTCGGCAGCGGCACCGGCGGGCGGTCTTCCACCGGATTGGAATGCTCCACCACCGCCAGCAACTCGGCGGTGAACTTGTCCAGCGTCACCGCGCGGCCGCTGCGGTTGCGCACGGTGATCCATTTGCTCATTGCCGGCAGCCCGTCATACAGCTCGTAGTGAACGGAAACCTCCACCGAATCCTGCGCCGCCGTCCCTTTCGCCACCGCCGCGGGGTCGAAAGGTCCGTAAACCGAGACCGCCCGCACGAAGCAACGCCCCCACTCCCCCGGACCGTGATCACGCATGTCGTCCGCCCCGCCGCCCCGGTCCATCTTGCCCACGCGGACCTGCCGCGGCTCACCCCAGGCCGCGTCGCGCTTCACCGTGAACAACTCCTGGAACACCGGCGGATCCGCAGCGGCATCGGCCACTTCCCACGTCAACTCTTCCGCCCCGATCTTCACCCTCAAGCGGTAGCCCCCCGCGACATCCAGCCCGCCGTCTTTTGCCGCGAACGCCTTCACCGTCGCCAACTCGCCGCCCTCCGTCTCGAAATGCCCGTGTTCCCCCCGGTCGCCGGGCCGCAGGCAGACTTTCACGATCTTCCCCGAAGCAAACCCGATCCCCATCCCCGGGCCGAAGCTCGACGCGGTGTCGGTGCCCGCTTCGAGCACCGCCTCGACCAGCCCCGTCTCCGCCGGAAGCTCCCTCTCTGCAAAGCAGTGGATCCCCGCTGGCGCGTAAATCTCACCCGCCTTCCCTTCGTTCTGAAAACTCACCCGCTCGTCATGCTTCGACGCCCGGACCTTCCATGCGGCGTCCAGCGTTTTGAAATCATCGCCTAACAGCAGCTTCCGGCCGCTCTCCGACTCGCCCGCAGCCCCCTCGCCATCCCCCTCCGGCATCCGGTAGTCGAGACGCAGCGAGACGCCCTTCGGCGGCCATTGGACACCCGGCGCATGATGCCGCACCCGCTTCCACTCCATCCGCGCGGCCGGCACTCCGGTCTCCATCCCGGTGCAGACCATCGCCGCCGGATCCGCTTTCATCGACTCCAGCCACTCGGGCGAAAGATAGGCTTGGTTCGGCTGTCCAGTCCACCCGCCGACCGGGATGTCCCGTCCTTCGATCGTCACCATCGCCTCCGGCCGCGGCCCTCGCAGCACCGCTTGCCCGGTCATCAGATTGTCGAAAGCCACCGTGCTGCCCCCCGGCCGCAGCCGGATCGTGCGGCGAACCAGGCCGTTCTGAAGCACCACCGAAGCGCCATCCGCGGAGCGCTCGACCGTCGCCTTGAACGGACTGGCATCGACCAGCCAGTCGATCCGCGGCTGGTAGTCGGCGGGCGGCAGCGCCAAGGCCGCCGTGGAGAAAGCCATCCCCAGCCAAAGCGGTTGACCGAAGCGGAGAAACCTGCGGGTGAGCATCATGCAATCAAGTTGTCGGCGAAATTTCCGGCTCAGGCCAGCCTGTTCCGGCATCCGCCAAGCTATCCCCTTCGGAAGGCTCCGGAGCCATTGCACATTCTAGGGGGGGTGGGCAATAGGTACAAGCCGCCAGATCCTTTCAGAACCGGCCGCCCGCGGATTCTTCCGGCCCGGCCGACCCCAGACAGGCAGCCATCATTTGTTTTGACATGCCACGTAGGCCGGGAAAGCGAATGGGGATGCCCGACGTCGCCAATCCACCCCTCTTTTTCCTGATCGGACCTTCACTTGCGATTTTCATGGTAGTTTCCGCCCGGTCCGGCGCCACCACGTACGCCGAGGACATCGATTTTCTCCGCCAGCACACCGAGATCGTGGAACTCGGTGAGGGCGAGGCCAAGGTGGCCGTCGCACCGCGTTGGCAAGGACGGGTGATGACGTCCACCGCAGGCGGCGGCGCGGCGGAGGGCTTCGGTTGGATCGGCAGGGAAGCCGTGCAAACCGGCATCCTTCCCGAAGCCGAACGGACCGGACTCAACCGCCACATCCATGTCTTCGGCGGAGAAGAAAGACTCTGGCTCGGCCCGGAAGGCGGACGCTTCGCCCTCTTCTTCCCGCCCGGTGTGAAGCAGGAATTCGAGCATTGGAAAACCCCCGCCGTCCTCGACACTGAAGCTTTCTCCATGGATTCCAAGAGTCCCACCTCGGTTTCGTTCCGTCACCGGACCACCCTTCGCAACCGAGCCGGAACGGAACTTGTCATCGGTCTCGCCAGAAAGATCGAACTTTCCGATCGCGCCGCTATCGAACGCCGTATCGGCATGCCCCTGTCAGCAGCGGTGAAAGCCGTCGGCTATACCACTTCCAACACGGTCACGAACCACGGCGACCAGGCCTGGAACCACGGCACCGGCGCGCCGTCCGTCTGGCTGCTCGGCATGTTCAAGCCCTCGCCCTCCACCGTCGTAGTGATCCCGCTCGCTGAAGGAGCCAGGGATGCGGTGAATACGAACTACATCGGCTTCGGGCCCATCCCGTCGGACCGGGCACGGATCACGGACGGCATCTTGTTTTTCAAGGGCGATGGCAAGGTCCGCGGCAAGCTCGGCGTCGCGCCCCGCGGATCGAAAGGCATCGCGGGAAGCTGGCAGGCGGACCGCAGCGTGCTGACTTTGGTCCGCTTCGATCCTCCAGGCGACGCGGAAAGCGCGAAGTGGCCCTACGTCGATTCGCAATGGTCCGACGACCTGCCTCCCTTCGGTGGCGACGTGATCAATGCCTACAACGACGGCCCTCCCGAGCCGGGCGCGAAACCGCTTGGCCCCTTTTACGAGATCGAAAGCTCGAGCCCCGCGCTCTTCCTCCAGCCGGGCGAGACCCACGTCCACATCCAGACGACCCTCCACCTTTCCGGCCCACGCGAAGTGCTCGACGCGATTGCGAAGGGCACGCTGGGCGCGGGACTTGACGTGATCGAAAAGTCGCTGCCTTAACGCGGGACCTGGCATGGCTGAAATCACTGCCGAAGCCAACTCGGTGGTCTTCGAGATCCCGAGCGAGACGCGGGCGGATTTGACCTTCATCGTCCAGGGTTCAAGCGATATGACGGCCTCCTCGTGGCGTGAAATCGCCCGTCGGGAAGGTGATGGCGAATGGACGGGAAGCGCCGAAGTCTTCACCGCTCCGCCCTCCGGAGGGCGCACGCAAATCCTCGTGACGGAGTCCATGCAGCCTCCCCTCGTGTCCTCCCAGTTCTATCGCATCAAGGTCATCAAGGATTCTGGAGGAAACTGAAGCAGAGGGTTCTTTGGAGGCGGATGGGGAATACCCAAGGCCTCACGAAGCCGCGGCTTCGGAGATCCATTTTTTCCCTTCGGGGGAGTCGCGGTAGAGGATGACGGGGACGTTTCTTACGCCAACCCTCGTACCACGGCGCTCTTCCTTGCGGGAGATGACGATGAGTTCATCGCACTGGCTGAAGGCATAGGGGATGTTGCCGCTGGACATGGAGAACATGCCCTGGAGGTCGAGTTCAGCCATGGCCTCGATGCAGTTCTGGATGCGCTCGCCGGAAAGTTTCGAGAAGGCTTCATCGATGGGCACAAGGGCGAGCGAGGGTTCCTTGCGGCGGCTTTCGTGGCGGTTGTAGGCGTGAAGATAACTGGCGAGGATGGCGACGAAATAGGGGCTCTGGTTTTCGCCACCGCTCATCTTGCCGCTTTGTTTATCGACACTGATGGAACGGGCATCGGGATCGCGGATGTCGGTGACGGTGAGGTCGTAATCGAAATACTGGCGGTAATCGAGCAAGCGCGCGGCTTCGGGGCTGCTGGCATTTTGCACGAGGAGGGTGAGGAATCCTTTCAACGCATCCTGCAATTCGCCGCTCATGCTGGCGAAGAACAATTCGTCCTCGTGATGGAGGGCGTTGAGGTCGATGAGATCGCGGTAGATCTTGAAGTCGGGGTTCGGGCGGCGCTCGATTTTGTAGCGGTCGTGACCGATGGGTTTCTTGAGCTGGTGGTTGAGGAGGGAGATGATGTTTTCGACATTCTTGAGCGCCTGCTGCATGCGGCTGAGGACCTGGGTGCGGAAGAGCGCTTCCCAGCGTTTGCGCTCGGTGACGGACTTCTTTTCGTATTCGGGGATGTTCGCGCCTTCGATTTGTTCGAGGCGTGAAACGTAGGGGGCGGCATCGGTGCCGTCTTCGGGGAGATCGTCAAATTTCGGTGCGAAGGTCTTCTTGAAATCGAGCATGGCGACCTTCAGTTCGCCGGTGGCATCCTTGGCGGCGAGTTCGGCGGCGATGGCGGCCTTGGTGAATTCCTTGGCGAGGACGTCGGGGGCGGGGGTGTATTCGGCGGCTTCCTTTTTCCACGCGACGTAGCGTTCGTGGTGGGCGTGGATGTCGATGCGCAGCTTGGTGCGGGAGAATTCGTCTTCGCGGCGGCTGGCGGTTTCCATGAGCTGGGCGAGAAGCTTCTCGGTGTCCTGGATTTCGCGGATGCGGCCCTTGCGGAGGATGGAAGTACGCTCGGCATCGTAGCTCGCGAGTTGTTCGCCGAGGGCTTCGATCTCATCGCGCAGGCGGTCGAACTGATCGGTGGCGATGGCCTGGAGCTGGTCCATGAGGTCATCGTGCTGTTCCTGTTTCTTCGGCAGGTCCTCGATGCGGATGAGTTCGCGGATGACGTCCTCGTGTTCGGGGATGGCGCTGGCGCGTTCGCGGATGAGGCGTTCGACTTCGAGTTCGATGGGTTCGAGGCGGCGGATGGCGGCATCGATCTCACCGAGGCGTTGGCGTTTGATTTCGAGCTGCCGTTTGAGGCCTTCCTGGCCGATGAAGGGGGTGCCATTGTAAGGGGCGGGGCGGACCAAGGCGCCACGGCGTTTGTAGAGGCCATCGGGCGAGATGGCGGAAGGATGGCGGTCGAGCTGGCTGGGATCGGCCACGCGGATGAGGTCGCCGAAGAGGAAATCGATGCAGGCGCGGGCCTGGTCATCAGCGGTGGCGAGGAGTTCGGCGAGTGAGCCCTTTTTCGCGGCGGGCTTGGTGGCATGGATGGCTTGGACATCGATGAGCCGCTGGGGTCCGGCGTGGACGATGTCTGCGGCGGGGATCTGGCGGAGGATTCTACTAGATTCCTCGTAGTGATTTGGCGGGACGAGGACGGCGAATTTCTCCTCGAAGGCGACTTCGGCGGCGGCGCGCCAGGATTCATCGGTGACCTCGCAGATTTCGCGCAGGGCGCGGGGCGGGGATTCGTTGGGCAGGAGGGGGAGCTGGGATTTCAGGGCGGCGAGGAGCGGCTGGGGGCCGGGGGAGACGCCGCGCTGGAGGAGATCGATCTGGGCCTGGAGGTCGGATTTCTCGTTGCGGAGCTTGCGCAGTTCCTCGCGGTCGGGCTCGAAGCGGGAGCGCAGGGTTTTGACGGTTTCATTGGCGGCATCGGCCAGCAGCGAGAGGGACGAGGCGGTTTGCTCGCGTTCGCAGGAGTCGAGGAACTCGATGGCGTGTTTGAGTTTCGTGGTATCGACGATGGGATCGAGCGGTGCCTTGTGGACTTGTTCCATCCAGGCGCGGGCGGACTTGATGCGTTTGCCGAGGCCGCCATCGAGGCGAGTGGCTCGGTCGCGGAGTTGTTCGATTTCGGCTTCGAGTTTGGCGATATCGTCGGCGAGTTTTTTGTAGAGTCGGCCTTCGGACGATTCGTTGAGGAGGGCGGTGAGGGATTCCTTTTTCCGCT
Source organism: Akkermansiaceae bacterium (assembly GCA_025457665.1). Taxonomy (GTDB): domain Bacteria; phylum Verrucomicrobiota; class Verrucomicrobiia; order Verrucomicrobiales; family Akkermansiaceae; genus Haloferula. The sequence continues at coordinate 57,540 of JALOTY010000006.1, forward strand.
GGGAGGTGGTGGTGAGTTCGGTGAGTTCCTCGAGGCGGGATTCATCGGCCTGGTTGTCGATCTTGAGTTTATCGAGGCGGCTGCGGGTTTTTTCCGCGTCCTCGGTGGCGTGGACGTGGGCGAACTCGGCGGCGAGGTAGGTGGCGACGGCGTGATCGCGTTCGGCCTCGCGGAGGGTGGTGGCGAGCGTGCGGATGCGGGTGAGGCGGTCGAGCTGGGCTTTGAGCGAGGCGAGTTCGCGTTCGTAGGATTGGAAATCGCGGAAGGAGGAAACGACGTCTTCGACCGGCACGGCTTCGGCGGGGAGGACGAATTGGCGGCAGAAGTCGTCGAAGGATTTCAGGTTGGTGAAGGACATCGCGCTGGGGAGGAGGCGCTGGAGGACGTCCTTGTTGAAGTTGAGATGGGAGGGGTTGGCCATGTCGCGCAGGTATTCGCGCGGCGAGGAGAAGAGGCGTCCGCCGTGGGACTCGATCATGCGCTTGAAGGCGCCGAGGGCACTGGGGCGGGGTTTGCCGTCTTCGGATTCGGTGAGGAAATCGGATTTCTGGAGGGAGGCGGGGCAGTAGAAGGGGGTGGTGGTGCCATCGTTTTCCGCGGCCGAGCGGAACTCGAAGCGGAGGCCCCAGGTTTCGACGCGGGAGCCATCGGGCCAGGTGAACTCGGCGGCGATGTAGGTGGTGACGCCCTTGTCGTGGAAGAACTGGGGGACGCCGTTTTCCTCGCGTTTGGTATCGAGGAGGCAGTAGCCCTTGATCGTGCGGTCACTTTTCGACCCGGTGGCGGAGCGGTTGAAGTGGTGGTGGGCGCGTTCGGGGCCGACGAGGACGAGCATGAGCAGGTCCATGAGGATGGATTTCCCGGAGCCGGTGACGCCGGCGAGGACGAGGTTTCCGCGGACCGGGAGGGAATCGCGGTAGCCGTACCAGTTCAGGGCGTGGAGTTGGGTCAGGCGGATGGCTCGGCTCATGCGGGAAGGGTCGGGTGAGCGGGGTGTTTTTGAAAAGCTGAAATGCTGAAACGCTGAAATGCTGAAATGCTGAAATGCTGAAATGCTCCGCGCCAAGCTGGGGCTGTTTCTCTGGTCTTGTGTCTTGCGTCTTGAAGTCTTGTGTCTTCTCCTGATTGCTTTTCCGGGAGATCTTGTGTTCACGGTGGCGGCGGATGATGGATGAAGCGATGGCGGCAGTGGTGGAGATGGCCGGGAGGCTGGGAGCGGTGGTGGATCGGCGTGAGGTGATCCAAGCGGCGAACACGCTGGTGGTGCGGTTGTCCGAGGATCTGGTGGGCCGCGTGGTGGTGGACCGGAGTGGTCCGCGGCAGGGATTGGCGTGGTTCAGGCGGGAAATGGAAATGGCCCGCTATCTTGCCGAGCGGGGTGCCCCGGTGATCCCGCTGCTTGGGCGGATCCCGCCGGGACCTCACGAACATCAGGGGTATGCGATGAATTTCTGGCGCTACGTCGAAGCAGTGGATGAGCCGCCGGAGCCGGTGGAAATTGGGGCGACGCTGGCGGCGTGCCATCGGCATCTGGCCGGATACGATGGCGGGCTGGAGTCGCTGGCGATCCTGCGGGAAACGCGGGCTCTGATGGACTCGCGGGCGGCGTTGGGGGATTTCGCGGAGGCCGAGAGGGGACTGCTGATCGGGCATCTGGAGCGGGCCTTGGAAGGGCTTGCGGATGCGCCCGCACAGGCGCTGCATGGGGATGCCCATGCTGGAAATCTCCTCCAGGGCCGGGACGGGGTGTTGTGGACGGATTGGGAGGATGCGTTTCGGGGACCGATCGAGTGGGATCTGGCGTCAATCCTTTGGAATCCGCGATTTCTCGATGCCGACGAGGCCACGGTGGAGGCGATCCTGCGGGGCTATGGGCCCTGCGATGAATCCTTGCTGGATCTCTGTTTCACGGCGCGGGCGGCGGTGATGTGCGCATGGTATCCAGTGCTCTATCCGGGGGCCGATCCGATCCGGCGGGAAAAACTCCGCATGCGGATGCGCTGGCTGGAGGGGCGCTGAGCGTGTCCCAAAAATTGGTGACATGACAGATTCGTCGGGAAAGCGCATTTTCCAGTTATCCGCAGGGGGCAACCCCGGGGACAGGTTTCGAGAAAACCTGAAAATCTTTCCTAGTTTCATGACAACCGGGGGCCGCGTGAGTGCGCGGCCCCCATTTTTTTGGACCGGTGGGTTTCCGTGGGTTGCCTTGAGGCGGCGGCATCGGCTAGGCAATGAGGGCGAAGGCATGGGGAAGAATTTCATCATTGGTACGCTGCTTGTGGCTCTGGTGGCGCTGGGGTTCTGGCGCGCTGGGGAGATGGCTCCCCTTCCGGCGGGGAAAGCGGAACCGAGTCTCGCCATGGAGTCGGGCGGGAAGATCGATGTGGCGCTGCCGGCCCTCGACGCGGTGTTTCAGGAAATCGAAGAGGATCCGGCGCTGGCGAATGCGGCCTTCGGGTTTTGCCTGCTCGATTCCAAGGGCGGGATGCTCGCGGGGAGGAATGAGAAGACGCCGATGATTCCGGCATCGACTCTCAAAACTCTAACCGTTGCGGGGGCTTTGGAGACTCTGGGAGAGGATTTTCGGTTTGAGACCGTGGTGGAGGCGGAGGGTGATCCGGGGCAGGCGCATTTGGAAACGGTGGTGATTCGTGGTGGTGGCGATCCCACGCTGGCGATGGAGACCCTGGAAAAGTGGGCGGGTGAGATGCAGGCAAGAGGGGTGAAGAGCATGGGGCAGGTGCTGGCGGATGCGTCGATTTTTCCGACGCCGACTGTGGGAGATTTCTGGGGTTGGGGGGATGTGGGAAATGCCTATGGCAGCCCGGTGGCGGGATTGAATCTGAATCACAACCGTTTCCGCGCGGCCTTCGCTCCGGGCAAGGTGGGTGATGCCGCGCGATTCATCGGTGCGGTGCCGGAGGTGCCGGGGGTGACTTGGGAAAACGGGATCAAGACCGGTCCGGCAGGGTCGGGCGACGGAGTGATGATCTATGGCGGCCCGGATGCAGGGATGATCCGCCTGACCGGGACGGTGCCTGCGGGGGTGGAGCGATTCGAGGTCGGTGGGGCGGTGCCGGATCCGGCAAGGTTCACGGCATTTCACTTCGACCGCCTGCTGCGCGAACGCGGGATCACGATTTCCCGTCCGCCGATGGCTGGCAGCGCCACGGGGTTGCGGCGGTGGATGTCGCATCGATCGGCGAGTCTGTTAGAAATCTCGCGACATCTTCAGGCGACGAGCGACAACCATGAGGCCGAGTGTTTTTTCCGTATGATGGGTGTGAAGGGTGGCGGCGACGCGGCGGTGGTTCTGCGGCAGCATTGGGAAGCCCGCGGGCTGAATTTGGGATCTTGCCGGATCGTGGACGGGTCCGGTCTTTCGCGCGCGAACTACCTTCCGGCCGAAACCCTCGCGACCTTGCAGTTTCTTGCTACTACGGGTCCCGTAGGTGGGGGGTATCGGTCCGGTCTGAACCCCGCGCACGGAGGCAGGGTGAAATGGAAAGGCGGGGCGATGTCGGCAGTGCGCTGTTACACCGGTTTGGTGACGATGGCGGGCGGGCGCGAGGGATATTTTGCGATGATGTTCAATCATTACCCGGACGGCGCGGCGGTGGAAAAACACGTGGCCGCGCTGGTCCGGGCGATGACGGGAGATCAGTAGTCGAAGGCGCTTTCTTTGAGATAGAACCGGTATCCCTTGATCATGCCATTGGTCTGCTTGTCGGTGCGGGGCAGGACCTTGAAGCCGGTGACTTTGGTGGATTTCCCGAGATCGATGACGATCGAATGCGGGAAGGGCGCACGCTCTTCGGTGCTCCAGGCGGTGTGCCAGTAGGTGCTTTCCTGGAGGTCGAAGATTTTGTCTGCCGTGTGGTTTCCTGCGGTGATTTCCTCGCTGTCGGCATAGACGAGATCCCAGGCCTCGCGGGGAAGTTGTTGGCCGTCCTCCCCTAACAGATAGAACTCCGCCATGGACGAGTAGGGGTCATCGCCACGCTGGGGCGAGGTGCTGGTGAAGCAGAGGTATCGGCCGGTGGCGGGGGTATCAAAGGTAACCGTCTGCCAACCTGCGCCGGGAGCGAGATCGCCCGAGCTGTGGGGCGTTTCGGCATCGAGCTTGAGTTGCTGGCCGGGCTTGCGGTTGAGGAGGGAGGCATCCGGGCGGAGGTCATCGAGGATGGGCTTGTCGAGCCCGGCGAGGGTGGGTGAGGCGGTGGCTTCGAGGTCGAGAACGATGACTTCGTTGCGGCCTTTTTTCAGCCATGGTCCGGGAACATACATGGTTTGCTGGGGCCCGAGCGACCAGTAGCGGCCGAGGTTGTGGCCATTGACCCAGACCATGCCCTTGCCCCACTGGCGGAGGTCGAGGAAGGTGTCACCAGGTTCGGTGATTTCAAAGCTGCCGCGATAGAAGGCGGCGGCATCGGACTTGCCGGGGCGGTAGTTGAGATTCTGATGGAGGGGGAAATCGAAATCGATCGGATAGACCGACCAGCCCTTGAGTTCGGTTTCACCGCTGCTGTGGGCCAGCGTGACGCTTTCGGTGATGCCTTTGCGGTCGATGATCGCGGCGCCGAAATTCACGCGCCCCATGGCTTCAACGAGAATGTCGAGGCGTGTTCCGGCTTTGGCGGCGGGGAGGCTGAGGGTGGTATCACCATGGCGGCGGTCGAGCTTGCCGATGCGTTCGCCATCGAGATAGACCAGCGCCCAATCCCGCGCTTCCTTGATGATGAGGCGGGTGCCTTGGTCGACATCGGCCGGCAGGGTGGTGCGGTAGAGGATGCGTCCGAAGCCGAGATCGAAGAATTCCATGGCGCGCACATTCTCCGAGGCGATGGGGTCGGGGAGGTTTTCGAAGAGCGGGGCGGATTCGGTCAGTTCGAAACTCGGGATGCTGATGACCGGGTGCGATGCGGGAACGGGCGCGAGAGTTTCGCCGGGGTTCAGGTAGTTTTTCAAGAGGTCGCGGACGGCATCGAACTTGTCGGTGGGCTGGCCGGCTTCGTTGATCGGCGCATTGTAATCATACGAGCTGACCATGGCGCTGTAGGCGGGGGCATTCGCACCGCCCCAGGGGCCGAAGGTGGTGCCGCCGTGGGCCATGTAGAGGCTGAAGGAAATGCGGCGGTCGAGCATGTCCTTGAGGCTGCCGATGAAGGTTTCCACGCCGCGCGTTTCATGGCGGCGGCCCCAGTGGTCGAACCATCCGGTCCAGTATTCGCTGCACATGCGGGGGGCTTCGGGGTGGAGTTCGGTGAATTTGCGGAACATGTCATCGACATTCGATCCAGCGCCGAAGTTGATAGTCACGGCGACGTCATCGACTTCGTAGTTGTGGAAATTCGATGCCCAGTCGCAGCGGAAGAGCTGGACCTTGTCGAACCCGGCGGCGCGGACGGCATCGCGGACCTGGGTCATGTAAACGCCATCGTTGCCGAAAGCACCGAACTCGTTCTCGACCTGAACCATGAGGATGGGTCCGCCGTTCTGGATCTGGAGCGGGGCGAGTTCCGTGCCGACGGCGGCGAGCCACTTTTTGGTACGATCCATGTAGTAGTGATCCTTCGAAGTGCGGACACCGATGTCCTCTTTTTTCAGCAGCCACCAGGGGAAGGCACCCATGTCCCACTCGGCGCAGCAGTAGGGTCCGGGGCGGACGATGGCGTGCATGCCGTTTTCCTGGATGAGGCGGACGAACGCGGCGACGTCACGCTGGCCCTCGAAGTTGAATTCGCCCTCGCGCATTTCGTGGAAATTCCAGAACACGTAGATGCAAATCGTGTTCATCCCCATCGCCTTGCACATCTTGATACGATGGTCCCAGTACTCGCGGGGGATGCGCGGGTAGTGGAGTTCTCCGGCGCGGACGAGGAAGGGCTCGCCGTTGAGGAGGAACTCCTTTTTCCCAAGGGTGAAATCCCCCGGAGTGGCCGCGGGCAGGAGAGAGGAGGCAAAGGTCGCCGCGAGCGCGGAAAGCTGGAAGAGGCGGAAGAATGATTTCATGGCAGCGTCAGGTTTCCCGTCATCTTCCCCCTGCGCCGGGAAAGCGTCAACCGCACCCCGGCTCAGGCAGGGCCATGAGAGCCGGAATCCGCGTCATCGCCGGCCTTTTCACGCTTTTTCGATCGGACCGAAGCTCATTGCCTCGCGGCCTGCGGCGGTTTTCCGGTGTGGCGTTTGAACCATTTCGAAAAATGCGAGAGGTGTTTGAAACCGAGGTCGATGGCCACTTCCTTGATGCGGATGTCGGGCTGGCGCAGGCGACTGAGCGCGTGCTCGATTCTGAGGCGGTCCCAGAACTGGTTCGGAGTCGATTGCAGGTCCTTGCGGAAAAGTCGGATGAGGTGGTTCGGGCTGATGTGGACGACGGAGGCGAGCGCTTCGAGGGAAAGCGGTTCGGAGAGGTCGCGGGCGTGGAGAAGTTCCACGGCTTGGCGGACCCGTTCATCGATGCCGAAATGTCCGGAGTGCTTGACGCCGCGGCTTTCGAGGACATCGGAAAGGGCCAGCAGCCACTCGCAGAGGAGTCGCTCCAAGTTGAGGAAACAGCGGAGATCGGCCTTGTGTTCGCGCAGGTCCCAAGTGCCGGGTGCGATCTGCATCACGGTGTTGAGGATGGGGCGGACCTTTTCCTCAAGAGCGGGAGCATCGGAGGCCTCGATCACCAGACTCAGCCCTTCCTGAAAGAGATGCGAGCCATCCGGCCAGCGGGCTTCGAAGGCGATCGATAGCAGGCGGGCGTCCTGGGAAAAGGTTTGGATGCGGCGACCCGGTTTGACGATGAGCCACTGGCCCGGTCGTGCGGTGTGGATCTGTCCGTCCTGTTCGACCTGTGCCCAGCCTTCGCGAACCAGCCAGGCGGCGCTGTTGGTGAATTCCGTGAATCGCAGAGTCGGCCCGGTTTCCGCCGTTCCTTTGGCCACATGTCGATTGTGGCACCAAAGCAGGTGGAGGTTCAGATTGAGCCAGTTGCGATAAACCATAGCGCCGAGTCTACTTTCCCCCCTCCACGTTTCGTCAAGCGCATGCCCGGAATGTGCAAATCATTGTATAAATCATGCAAGTGGAAAACCCGGACAAGCGGGCCGGGCGGGTGCCACATTCGCGGCCGACCCATGCGACCCCGAAAACCCACTTTGATGAGCCGGATCGTCGGCTGCTGCCTCTTGCTGATTGGCGTGGTCTCTGTTGGCTCACTCCGGGCAGAGAACGATGCATTCCGTCCGGGTCGTCCCTGGCTGGACACCAAAGGCGAGCCTATCAATGCCCACGGATTCGCGATCGTGAAGTCCGAGGGCATCTACTACTGGTATGGTTCGCACAAGATCGCGGGCCGCACGGAGTCGGAGAAAAACGAAGCAGGCGTTCGTTGTTATACCAGCAAGGACCTGCTGAACTGGACCGATGCCGGTCTGGTCTTGTCGGTGACTTCGGAAGGCCAGCATCCCGAAGTCCGTGACGCGGGAATCCTCGATCGGCCGAAAGTGATCTACCATCCGGGCACGCGGAAGTTCGTGATGTATTTCAAGCTCTACCCCCCGGGTGCGGCGGGAGACATGGTGGGAACCGAGGTGGCCTATGTGGGCGTGGCCACGGCGGACCGTCCCACCGGTCCCTTCAAGTATGATGGCAAGTTCGCGGGCGCGGAGAGTCCATCCGGCTCGGGGGATTTCGCGGTTTTCCGTGATGATGATGGCAGTTTCCACCACGTCGCCGTGCGCAAGCCGGACAAGGCATTGGTCGTCGGACGCATGAGGAAAGACGGACTTCGGCCGGAAGGCAAATACGAGGTGATGAAGGGCATCACCCACGCCACCGAGGCTCCCGCCCTCTTCAAGCGCCAGGGGAAATACTATCTGTTGGGATCCGCAAGCACGGGTTGGAAACCCAACCCCGCCCGCATGTTCATCGCCAACCGGCTCAGCGGCCCCTGGCGCTCACTGGGAAATCCTTGCGAGGGCATCAATCCCCACAACAAACTCGGTCCGGAAAAGACATTCGGCGGACAAAGCACCTTCGTGATGCCCTCGCCGTGGGCGACCGATGAGTGGATCGCGATGTTCGACATCTGGAATCCCGAAGAACCGATCAAGGCCGGCTACATCTGGTTGCCGCTGCGTTTCGAAAATCAGAAACCCGTCATCCGCTGGCAAAACGAATGGCGTCCCGCCCATGCGGTGCCGCGGGATGTGCATCAGATCGCGGTGAACCAGATCGGCTATGAAGTCGGTCGGCCGATGCGCTTCACCGCACCGCTCACGGAAAATGGTACGGCGTTCATCGTACGTCCCGCCAAGGGAGGCGAGCCGGTGTTCCAGGGAGAAATCCAGGACCACATCGGTGATTTTTCCACGATCAAGGCGGATGCTGGCGAATATGTCATCGAAATCCGTGACGACAAGCTCAAGCCCGGTGTCAGCGATCCCTTCTTCATCCAGCCGGATCTTTGGAAACAACACTTCTGGCAGCCCGCGGTGGACTTCCTCATCGATTCCCGTTCGGTGGTCGGCACCCATCCGAGTGCCTACGGCGGCTGCCCGTGGCGGGATGGGACTTACTACGATGCCATCCTGCCCGCGCTGGTTCTTTTCCATCGCGCCGATCCCGCGCGCATCGCCGCGATGCCGCGCCAGATCGACTGGCATGCCGACAAAAAGCGCGTGATGGATCCGGCTTTCAAATTCGATGCGAAAAACCCGTGCAGCGAAGGCGTGATGGAAGCGGTGAGGAAGTATTACACCGAGATCGAGCCCCCTGCCGACGACGCGCCGGATGTGGTCAAGCTCATCCACTGGGGTGCGGGTTTCTACCTCGTGAATCCCGCCACCAAGGATCCCAGCCAGGATCCAGACCCGCGGCAGATCCATGCTCAGACCGTCGAGCAGGTGGCCTATGTCGTCTGGGCCTGGCCTGAGCTTTTGAAATGGCTGCCGAAGTCATTCTACGAGAAATGTCGTACTTTTTGCGAGCAGAACTGGGAGCCATCGCTGGGGATCGGCAAGTGGTGGGGCCCAGGGACCTATCTCAAGGTTTCCGAAGTGAGCGGGGACAACCCCATGGGCGGACTTCTCCATCCCTACAAAGGGCGCCATGCTCCGGGACATTCCATCGTTCCAAACCTGCTGATGCACGAAGTGGCGAAACGCGATGGCCTGGCCGATCCCGGCCGCTACCTTTCCGCGGCGGTGAAACAGGCGGAGTGGATCATCAAGAACCTCGATTGGAACGACCCGCGAACCACCAAGGGCCACCGGATGAGCGAGCACCGGACCATTCCCCATCTCGTCTGGCTGCTGACGAAGTATCCCGAACATGCTCCGGCTGGATTGCGGGAAAAGATCACCGCTTGGGCCGAGGTGGCGGCGAAGCGTTCGGACAACCTTTGGGACATCCGCCGCTTTGATGATGGCGAGCACTGGACGATTCCCAAACTCAACGATGTGGGCAACTGGGTGGGCACGCCGGGCATCGCGATTTCCGCCTCATGGGTCATTGAGGACCCCGCGCTCAAAGCCCGCATGCGGGAAATCGCCATCACCCATGCCGATGCGGTTTTCGGCCGTAATCCCCGACTTGCCGCGGCTCCCCACAAACCGCAGATGGGCTTTCCGATGATCGAGCGCGGCTGGCCCATTGGTCACAAGGAAAACGTGTGCGCCCGCCTTGAGTTGTGCCGCGGATCGATTTCCGCCGCGCCGGGCAGCGAGATGTTTCCTTTCTTCCCTGAAGCCGGATACCGCCATGCCGAAGGCTGGGTCAACTATGGTGCCGCCTGGTGCCTGAGCCTTGCTTATCTCGCGCACGACGAGGCGAAATCCCATCCCTGAGACGTCATGCATATCGCCGATTGGATCATCCTCATCGCCTACCTTGCCGGCACTGTCGCCATCGGCGTCGTGCTCGGACGCAAGATTCGCAGCACCTCGGATCTCTTCTCCGCTGGCGGTGCCTCGCCGTGGTGGGCCAGCGGGCTGAGTGCCTTCATGACCATGTTCTCCGCCAACACCTTCGTGGTGTGGGGCGGCATGGCTTACCAGCACGGGCTCGTGGCCATCATGGTCAACCTTTGCTACGGCGTCGCCGCCCTCCTGGCGGGCTACACGGTGGCAGGAAAGTGGAAAAAGCTCGGGATCAAGACGCCGGCCGAGTTCGTCGAACGCCGCTTCGGCAAAGGCGCGCTGCATTTCTACACCTGGTCGATGATGGTGTACCGCCTCGTCGGCTGCGCGGGCGCGCTCTACGCCATCGCCATCCTCACGGTGGCGGTGACGAGGGGCGAAAACACCCCGTCCGCCGTCCAGGGGATGCCTCCCGAATTGGTCACCGCGATCCTGATCTTCGGTGCGGTGGTCGTGATCTACACCGTCATCGGCGGGCTGTGGGCGGTGCTGATGACCGATGTCATCCAGTTCATCGTTCTCAACCTCGCGGTCATCTTCGTGATCCCGCTCATCCTGATGGACATCGGCGGCATCGGCCAAACTCTTGCGAACATGCCCGAGGGATTCCTCGCCTTCACCTCGGGCTCGAAGTACACGTGGTTCTTCCTCTTCGGCTGGGTGGCCATCCATTATTTCATGATCGGTGCGGAGTTCGCCTTCGTGCAGCGCTACCTCTGCGTGCCTTCCGCGCGGGACGCGCGCCGCGGATCGGTGCTCTTCGGCGGCCTCTATCTCTTCTCGCCTTTCCTCTGGCTGTTGCCGCCCCTGCTATGGCGCGTGCAAAGCCCGATTCCCGACGGGGCCAGCGAGGAAATGATCCGGGTGCTGAAGGAAGAGGCCTACATCAAATCCTGCACGAACGTCCTGCCCCTCGGCATGGTCGGCCTCATGATGGCCGCCATGTTCTCGGCCACTGCGAGCACGATCAGCGGGCAGCTCAACGTGTTCTCCAGCGTCATCACCCAGGACATCTACCGCCCGCTGCGCAAGGCGATGACCGACAAACAACTGCTCGCGGCCGGACGCTGGTTCACTCTTCTGCTGGGAGCGGTGATTTCCGCCCTCGCGCTGTGCATTCCGAAGATGGGTGGTGCCGAGAAAGTCATCATCTCCGTGACCGAGGTGATGGTCGTGCCCTTGCTGGCCCCCATCCTCTTCGGCCTGCTCAGCCGCCGGATCAATACGGCCACGCTCTGGACCACCGCAGGAACCTGCATTCCGCTGGGCCTTGCCTTCCATTTCCGCTGGATCGAGGTGGACGCCAGCACGCCGTTCGGCAACTGGCTGATGAATCAATCGATGACGCTCATCGGCGTGGTGATGCCCATGATCATCGTGCTCATCGCCCACGTGCGAACCCGCAAGGTGGATCGCCTGTGGGCGAACATCGAGGAACTCCGCATCAATGAACAGAACGCCGTGGAAACGCGGACGGAAGGGCCGGCCGACCATTCCCCGGCGCGGATTGTCGCATGGAGCATGGTGGTCCTTGGTGCCGCCATGGCCTGCCTTATCCCGATCAATCCCGATCAACGCCTCATCATTCTCATCTTTGCCCTCGTTCTCGCCGCCATCGGGGCGGTCATTCTCCGGGGAACGAAAACCGCCCGCCACTAAACGACCATGATCCAGGAAGGCCCGACCGCATCCAGAAACCTCAGGACCGAAACCATTGACGCCGGACTGATCGTCGTCGGCGGCGGCCTGTCCGGTGTCTGTGCCGCCATTGCCGCCGCCCGACACGGAGTGAAAACCGTGCTCATTCAGGACCGACCGGTGCTCGGCGGAAACGCCTCAAGCGAGGTCCGTCTCTGGGTGCTGGGTGCCACCTCCCACCTCGGCAACAACAACCGCTGGTCGCGCGAGGGCGGCATCCTCAACGAAATCCTTGAGGAAAACCTCTATCGCAACCGTCAGGGCAACGCGCTGATCTTCGATACGATCCTTCTCGAAAAATGCCTCGACGAGAAAAATCTAACATTGCTCCTCAACACCGCCGCTTATGAGGTCGAGAAAAGCGACCCTGATACGATCTCCGCGCTGCATGCCTTTTGTTCGCAGAACTCCACCCGCTACGTGCTTCGTGCGCCTTTGTTTTGCGACGCGTCTGGGGATGGAATCGTCGGCTTCATGGCCGGAGCTGCCTTCCGCATGGGCGCGGAGTCGAAAGAGGAATTCGGCGAGGGCTTCGCGCCGGATGCCGAGTATGGCCAGTTGTTAGGCCACTCGATGTATTTCTCCACCAAGGACGTGGGCGTCCCGGTGAAATTCGTGGCACCCAGTTGGGCGCTCAAGGACATCACCAAGATCCCGCGATACCGTCAGTTCAACACCAACATGCAGGGCTGCAATTTCTGGTGGCTTGAATATGGGGGGCGGCTCGATACCATCCACCAGTCCGAGGAAATCAAATGGGAACTCTGGAAGGTAGTCTATGGGGTCTGGGATTACATCAAGAACTCCGGCAGTTTCCCCGAGGCGGAGACGATGACCCTCGAATGGGTGGGCCATGTTCCGGGGAAACGCGAGAGCCGTCGATTCGAAGGCGATTACATCATCCGCCAACAGGACGTGGTCGAGCAGACGATCTTCGATGACGTCGTCGCCCATGGCGGCTGGGCTGTGGACCTGCATCCGGCTGATGGCGTTTATTCCGAGCTTTCCGGCTGCACGCAGTGGCATTCGAAGGGGGTCTATGGCATCCCGTGGCGCTGCTACTACAGTCGTAATATTTCCAACCTGCTCTTGGCCGGGCGGATCATCAGTGCCACCCACGTGGCCTTCGGTTCCACCCGCGTGATGGCCACTTGTGCGGCTGGCGGACAGGCCGTAGGCACCGCTGCCGCCCTGTGTCTGGAAACGGCCGCCAAGCCTGCCGATCTTGCCTCCGGCAAGCTGCTCCGCGAACTGCAACTCCGCCTTCAGAGGGATGGACAGTTTCTGCCGGGCAGGGTCATCGATGATTCCGCGGATCTCGCCCGTCAGGCCGCCGCGAGTGCCAGTTCGAGCTGCGTGCTCCGCGAGCTGACTCCGAACAAGGCCTGGGTGCGGCTCGACAGTTCCTGGGCCATGCTCGTGCCGCTCACCGCCGGCACACGCCCCACGGTTTCCTTTGAGATCAATGCCGAACAGACCGGCGTGCTTCGTGTGGAACTGCGCCGCTCCGAGAAGGCTGGGAATTTCACGCCGGAAGTCCTCGTTGAAGCGCTCGATATCCCATTCAGCGAAGGGGAATCACGCCTTGGCGCCGCTTTCGCCAAGGGAGTGGATCGCGATGCGTATTATTTCATCAAACTCTGCGAGGACCCCTCGGTCCGCGTCCGTGTGAGCGATGCGAGGTTGACCGGGGTGCTTGCCGTCACCACCGCTTTCAACAAGGCAGTGGCGAAATCCAGCGTGCAGGAACCGCCGGAAGGGATCGGCATCGATCGTTTCGAATTCTGGCTGCCCAAGCGCCGACCGGAAGGCAGGAACCTCGCGATGACTTTTGATCCGCCCATCGATCTCTTCGGCCCCGCCAATGTCATCGGCGGTCCGGCGCGCCCGGTCGATGCCGTTCATGCCTGGGTCGCCGATCCCTCCGATCCCGCGCCCGAGGTGAGGCTCGACTGGAAGGAAACCCAGGAGATCGCACGCATCCGCATCGAGTTCGATCCCGATTGGGATCATCCCATGGAGTCCGTTCTCATGACCCATCCGGAAGAAGTGGTGCCCTTCATGGTGAAGGATTTCGACCTGTTGGATCAGGATGGGACCGTCCTGCATTCCGTGCGCGACCATCATGGTGCGATCCACGAATGGAAGCCCGCGGTGGCCATCACTGCGCGGCGCATCATCCTTCGTGTGCTGTCCACTCATGGCGCTCCTGCAGCCGTCTTCGGCATTCGAGTGTTTGGTGTTCACCCCACATCGTCGTGACTCGATACGCCTTCCCGAACTCTCTGGTGTTTCTGCTGGCCTGCTTGACTGCTGGCGCTCCTTCCGGAACATCGGCGAATCCCCGCCCCATCTGGATCGAAGCGGAGGATTTCACGACCCCGGGCGGTTGGATCCGCGCACAAAATCAAACCGCGCTGATGGGGCGGACGAGCGGGAAAAGCAGCAAAAGCCAAAACCTCACGGCATCGACAAAAATCCAAGTCGATGCGGCCGGAACCTACAAGCTGTGGGTCAGGGCCTACGGCAGCAAAGACTCCAAACGGCCCCGTGATTTCCGGGTATCGATTCACTCGGTTGATTCCACGGCAAAACTGGGAACCCATGGCAACGATGGCTGGGCATGGCAAAACGCCGGAGTCTTTCGGCTTGAAAAAGGCGAGGTCGGCATCGAGTTGATCGACTCCAGCCAATACTACGCCCGCTGCGACAAACTCCTCCTCACTCCGGACCTCAACTACACGCCAAAGGGAATCGGTGGAGCCTCGAACGCACGGCACATCCTGCCGGCCGATCATCAGCCACCGCGATACGCCCGAGCCATTTTCAACGATCTTCAAGCGGGTCCCCTTGCTGACCAAGTGGGTGGCGAAGGATTCGAGCAAGATGAAACGTGGTCCGTGCAAGGTGACATCCACATCCTGCCAGAGGACCTGCAAATGCCTGCCTCGGATGGCAGGGAATACGTTCGTTCCCAAAGCGGCAACCCCGCTCTTCTCGTCGCAGGAAACACCGGCACGAGCCAGGCAGTTCGACTCCTCGCCGCTCCCATGAAAGGCAAGGTCTGGTTCCGCTTTCTGGTAAAACCGCAAGACCCCTCGGGCACCGCCGGCATCAGGCTCCTTCCAGAGGAAGATATCCCAGCGGGATACGAGATTACCTCCAAAGGCAGCGATCTCTCGATGGGAGTCTCCGGTTCATCCCCGATCGGAAAAATCGAAAATGCCCTCCCTCTTGGAAAGACCTCCGTCGTTTTGGGCAGCATCGATGTGGACGCGGATCGCGATGGCAGGCGAACGCTTTCCGTCTGGGTCAATCCGGATGTCGATCAACCCGGCAAACCCCTCCTGGAGCGGATCTTGCCCGGTCCTCTCCCAAACATCACCCGCCTGGCCATCGTCATGTCCACCGGGAAATCGCAGGCCGGCGCCCCGCTGCTGGATGAAGTGATTCTGAGCAACCATCCCTATCCCGCGGGCTACCATCATGTCGCCCCCAGGAAACGGCACTTCGGCCAGTGGCACATCCCGGTCAAGGTGGCGGAAAGCGCAACCCCACTCCCTCCTCCGGGATACAGCTTGGTCTTCTCCGATGAGTTCGATTCCAAGCAACTCGATCCTACCAAGTGGGATTACCGTCTCCGCGATAAAGCGGACAGCGCTCAGGAGTCGGAAAACGTCGAGTTGGAGGATGGCAACCTCATCATCCATGCAAGGAAACAACGTCTGGGCGCTTACCACTACACCGGCGGCGGGATCATCAGCAAGGACCTGTTCGTCTACGGCTACTACGAATCCCGTTTCAAAATCCCCGCCTCCGAAGGCTGGCACACAGCATTCTGGACCATGCCGGAGTATGAGCCGAAGGAACTCCGAAACACGGAAATCGATTTTTGCGAACAAGACAGCGGCGATCCCCATTACTTCAGTCTCGGATTGATCAATCATCGCGAAAAAGGATGGAACGCATCCAACATCGGCCGCTGGGTGGTCGAGGATGCGCCCAACATGGTCGAGGAGTTCGTGACCATCGCGGCGGAGTTCACCCCCGAAATCATCCGTTTCTACATGAACGGACGCCTGGTCAAAGAAGTCGATTCCCGCCTGTTTCCCCACGGCCCCGCCACAGTCCAACTCTCCTGCATCGCATCACGCAAAAAGGGCGACCGCTTCCAGGACGATGCCCGGCTTCCCAGTCAGGCCACGTTCGACTACGTCCGTGTGTATCAGCATCCCCGATACGCGGATGCCGAAGCGGCGGCGAAAACAAAAGCGGTCTTGCCGACGAAACCCCTGCCACCTCTCAGCGAGCGCGTCAGGCCGGATGCCAAGACAGGCGAGCTCGATTGAAGTGCGGAAAGGAGTATCGACATCATGAAATCCATCATCTTTCTCGCCCTGTGGGGCTTCTTTGCAGCGATGGTCACCGCGCAGGAGACGAATTCCGGTGAGCCCAAATCGGCGGCGTTCCGGCCCGGTCGACCCTGGCTTGATACGAACGGCGTCCTGATCAATGCCCACGGTTTTTGCGTCATTGATTTCGGCGGTCGCCATTATTGGTATGGCTCGCACAAGATCGAAGGAAAGACCGAGGATGAGAAGAACGAAGCCGGAGTGCGCTGCTACGTGAGCGACAATCTCATCGACTGGGAGGATCAGGGACTGGTCCTTGACGTTTTCGCCGATGATGCCCATGCCGAATTGAAAGAGGCCTTCATCCTTGATCGGCCCAAGGTGATCTATCAAGAGGCGAGCGGGACCTTCATCCTCTATTTCAAACTCTATCCTCCCAAGGAGAAGGGAGGGAAAAGCGGCAAGGACTATGCATGGGTCGGCGTGGCCACTGCCGACAAACCCATCGGACCATTCAAATACCGGGGATACTTCCTCGGCAATCACAACAAGTTCGGCACCGGCGATTTCGCAATTTTCCAGGATACCGATGGCGCGATCTATCATGTCGCTGTTCGCAAGCCGGACAAGGCGCTCGTTTATGGGCGGTTGTCCGAGGACGGACTGAAACCTGTGGGCGAATACAAGGTTATGGAAGGTGTGACCAAGCACACGGAAGCGCCCACGTTCTTTCGACGTGGAGATCAGGTTTACCTCCTCGGATCGGGGACCTCGGGCTGGAAACCGAACGCGGCCCGACTGTTCGTCGCGGACCGCTTCACCGGACCCTACAAGGAACTCCCGAACCCATGCCAAGGAGTGAATCCCATCAACAACATGGGACCCGACAAGACCTTCGGCGGCCAGAGCACTTTCGTTTATCCCGTCGCCGGGCGCAAGGATGCGTGGATCGCCATGTTCGACATCAACAAGCCGGAAGACCCGGTCAATGCCGGCTACATCTGGCTGCCCATCGAATTCGAGGGCGATCAACCCGTCATCCGCTGGCGTGACCAGTGGGACCTTTCGGTTTTCTCCAATCCCTGAAACTCGCTGAATGATGAACACTCTCATGCCTCGTCCAATCATCGCTTTCCTCGCCGTGGTGTTTCCTTCCGTGGCCCTCGCCCAGACGAAGGCCGCCACTCCGGAGGTGGGCAAGGTCGTCAACGGTGGATTCGAAGCTGCAGGACTGAGGGACTGGGGTGACTGGCGGATCCGCCAGGCCAAGGTGAGTGACCAGGCCCATGCGGGAAAGCAGGCCGTTGCCTTGGGTCCGGAGCGCGCGATGTGTTCGCAAAAGGTCCCCATCGAACCGAACAGCCTCTATCGACTCTCCGCTTACGTGCGGACCGAGGCTGGATCGGAGGAAGTCATGATGATGGCCAGCGAATACGGAGGCGAGAAACTGTCGGTTTCCAGCGCTCTAACAGAATACACCAGGATCAGCCTTGAGTTTGTCACCGCCCATACCGCCAGGGAAATGCTCATCACCCTGATGCATCCGGGAGGTCCCGGGACGGGATATGTCGATGAAGTGGTGTTGACCCGTCTCGGAGACGCGCCGCCGCCCGTGATTCAGGACTTCATGAAGTTTGAGGAACGCCCGATCCGCTCCGAGGGTGGGGTGGCGCAGCAACCGGACGAAACGCTGGCTTGGTTCCAGGATGCGAAATTCGGGATGTTCATCCACTGGGGCGTGTATTCCTCGATGCCCGAAGGCTCGGAATGGGTCATGCATCAGGAGGCCTACACGCCCGAAGTGTATCGCCAGCGGGCGGAGGATCCGGAGAAAGGTTTCACCGCCGCAAAATACAATCCGGCCGACTGGGCAAAGCTCGCCAAGACCGCCGGGATGAAATACATGGTTCTTACCACACGGCATCACGACGGTTATGCCCTGTTCGACAGCCGCCATGAGAACAGTTGGACCAGCGTCAAGCATCTCAAGCGTGATCTGATTGCGGAATATGTCGAAGCCGTGCGCGAGGCGGGCTTGCATGTCGGGCTGTATTATTCGCCCATGAGCTGGCGCTATCCGGGCTACTACGACGTTTATGGTACGAACTGCAAACCAAACGTCTGGGGCTACAAGACCTCGCCCGACCACAAGGAGAACGCCCGGGTGATGAAGGAAGAGGTTTATGAACAGGTGGGCCGGCTCTTTTCCAGGTATGGGCCCATCGATTACATGTTCTGGGACGGCGGTTGGCTGGGTCAATCGGTGGATCGTGAACTGGAGGACCTTTTCTGGGACACGGGCATGTTTCAGAATCCGCAAAACGAATGGCCGGTATCGCCGCAGCATGTCATCAAGGATCCCGCCACAGGCAAGGCACTCGGCATCATGGGGATGGCCCGCCATTTCCAACCGCGTCTGCTGGTCAATGAACGCTTCGGCTGGGTGGGCGACATCCATGGCGAGGAAGGCGGCGCAGCCATGGCCGGCCCGGTTCGCGTGCAGCCGACCGAGAAATGCATGTCCTTGATGAAAGGCGGCTGGGGCTTCCGTCCCAACATGCCTGTCGTGCCCTTTGAGGATGTGATTGTTTATCTCTCCGACTGCACCATCCGCAATGCCAACTACCTTCTCAACGTCACGCCGGACCGCGAAGGAGTCATCCCCGAAAACCAGATCGAAGTCCTCGAACAGATCGGTGCCTGGATGGACAAGGTGGGTGAGGCGATCCACGGGACCCGAGGTGGGCCCTGGCAACCGCAATTCGGCGAGTATGGCTTTTCGTTCCGCGAGAACCACATTTACGCCCATATTTTCTCCGGCTATCGCGAGCGGGGTGCGGGCACCTTCCAAACCCATTCCATCGGATCCAAGTCGGTCCAATCTGTCACCGACCTCTTCACCGGGAAAGAACTCCCTTGGGAAAAAAACGCCAACGGGACGGTGAGCATCCGCGGCGTGGAGTATGGGAAAACCCCTCATGTGACCCTGTTGCGGATCACTTTGGACTCGGACATCGAGTCCCCCTGAGAGATCGGCTGCATGCGGTCTGGAGGGTTGGCAGGAGGACAAAAGCGACCCTAAGTCGGGCCGCCGGAGCGGCCAAGGTTGGCGTTGGCTCGGAATTTGATTGTCATCCGATTCACTGCGGATAGGTGCATGGCTCACTGGTGGTGGTTTTCCCACGCCCGCGACAAACTTTGGTCCGGGGAATGCTGCCAACGGACCTCGCTGACCTCGTAAAACATTCATGAAGACTCCCCGACTTTTCAGTTTCGCCCTAGCCATGGCCCTTTGTCTGGGCGGGCTTCGCGCCCAAAGCAGCCCGGAGGAAAGCGACCCCGGGCAGGCCGCGGAGGTGGTGGAAGAGGCTGCGGAGGAGCCCGAGAAGGTGGTGCTCACCGAAGCGGAGGCCAAAGCAGTGGAGCTCTACAAAGAGCAAATGATGGCGATCCGCACCTGGCTTGAGGAATGGGTCCATTCCGCCCATGCCAGCGAGGCCAGTGCTTATCGCATCCCCGTCCTGCTGTCCGAGAAACTTGGCAAAGTGACGACCGAGGGTCTGCCAGCGAAGATTTCCGAGCCCTTCGCCGCTTTGAAGAAGAACATCGATTCCCAAGCGGAGCTGAACAAGGATCTTCCCGAGGATGATGCCGAAGCCATGGAATGGATGGCCAACCAACTGACGGATGAGAAATGGACCGCCCGGAACGAAAATCTTCGGGCTGAACAAAGTGAGTT
Organism: Akkermansiaceae bacterium; assembly: GCA_025457665.1. GTDB lineage: Bacteria > Verrucomicrobiota > Verrucomicrobiia > Verrucomicrobiales > Akkermansiaceae > Haloferula. The sequence goes on from JALOTY010000006.1 coordinate 77,237, forward strand.
GCAAAACAATCTCGTTTACGCGGCGGATGCCTGCGGTGCGGGACTGGAGTCCGACCTCTTCCAGAGCACCGAGCTTTCGATGTATGAAGACCGCTGGGTGGTCATTCTCGGAACCCACAAGAAATTCGAGGATGCCAAGGCCGAGGCGATGAAGGTCGCGGAGGCGATTCAAGTCCATTTCACTCTCCGCGATATGATTTTCGACAGCAAGGGCCTGCGCTATCCCGACGATTTCGAGGATGAGGTCTTTGCCGGTCAGTATGTGCAACGCAGCAACAATTATTGGTCGGAGGGAGACGAGACGATGGAAAGTTTCATCTCCGTGGAAATGTCATCGGGTTACGAGGGTTTCGAGCCGGGCCATTACATGGGCGTGGCAAGCATCGCGGAAAGTCCCGAGGATGCGGCGAAGCTGGTGGAGCAAGTCAAGGAGCATGCCCCGGGGGCTCATGTGAAAAAAGCCCTCATGTATTTCGGTTGCAGCCGCTGAGTGTTCGCCCGTTTCCCAAGCATTTTCCCCTTCTCTAACATGTTCGCCATTTTCCCCATGGGTCTCCGTTTCGGCCGGAGCATCGTCGCCCTTTGCCTTCTACCGCTTGCCACGCTTCGGGCTCAGGAAGCGGAAGCGGAGTTCGATCGACTTTTCAAGGAAGGCTTCGAACCTGCCGTGCTCCTGGAGGATCATGGGTCCGACGATGGCGAGATTTCCCTGCTTTTCAGTGCTCGACGCAAGGGTCTGGGCGCAGCCGACTGGCCATCGATTGTCGATGGCGTTTCCATCCTCGGAACCGAGGTGAATCTCGACGAATGCACGACGGAGAATTCCATCGTTTCGCTGAAGGATCAGAAAAGGCTTGGAGTCATTGCCAGCGCCGAGCCTGGTTTCCAAGCCTACTATCCGGATTTGCGGAATGTGGAACTCGCCGCACTTTGGGGACCAAGCCAGGAAGGTTGGCATTACGGTGTCCTCAATTACAGTGGTCGCTGGGGATGTCAGGATATCTTCTTCGTGAACATCGATGGCGAGGAAGCCCGGGTCACCAGCATGAAAGCCCTGTTGGATGGGGCTTCCAAGGAGGCCATCACCGCCCGGTCCGCGGATCCGGAGGCATATGAAATCGGCTACGAATTGCTCGAGTTCGAGAACCCGGAAAACAGTGCGACGGTGACAGATCCACTATCGATCCGAATCCGCTTTCTTGCCCAAATGCCGAAGGATGACGAAGCCGAGGCCATCGAGGGAGTGCTTCGAATTGAATTGTCCCGCGATCCCAAAGGGGTGGCATCGGCCACCCTGAAACCTGCGCCCTAGTTCATGGGAAAGGGAATCCTGGCGTACGAATTTCCATGGTTCCAAGGTTTCCTGAGCCGGGTGTGCCATGACGGATTCCCGGATGTCTCCCGGAAGCCGATGGGTTGGGCGGATTCCGGCGGTCGATCTAACATGATCCTCCCTTTTTTGGAGATTGACGGTCGATTCTCCAGTCCACAAGGTTTGAGATCGAATGGGTTGTGCCTTTCATCCCACCCTGTGGTTTTGGTCCATTCCCTTCTCAGCCCCCCTCCTCCTCAAGATTCCTATGGTCGTCGGCATTGACTTGGGCACCACCTTTTCCCTGATCAGCTACCTCAACGCCAAGGGGATACCGGCGCTTTGCCCGGACCGGACGAATCCGTCGCGATTTCAGACTCCTTCTGTCGTTCACATCGGTCCGAATGGAGCGGTCGTGGGTGACTTGTGCGAGGCCCTGGTCACCGAGGATCCCTCAGTGAACATCTGCCGTTTCGCCAAACTCGGCATGGGCAAGCCGGATCCGGTCTATCTGGGATACCAGGATCTCGCCTATCGCCCCGAGGCGGTTTCCGCCTTGATCTTGAAAAAGCTGATGAGGGATGCCGAGGCGCATCTCGATGCGTCGATCAGTGGAGCCGTCATCACGATACCCGCACACTTCAATGAAGCGCAGCGGAAGGCGACGGTCGATGCCGGCCGCTTGGCAGATTTGCCTGTTCTGGGTCTGGTCGAGGAACCTGTCGCTGCGGCCGCGTTCTTCGGAATCGAGGCCACGAACCAGGAAGAGACGGTTTTCGTTTTCGACCTTGGCGGTGGCACCTTGGATGCGACGATTCTCCAATCCTCACCGGAAGGTCTCTACGTCCTCGCCACGGAGGGTTCCGACAATCTCGGCGGCAAGAATTTCGATGAAGTCATCATGGCCATGGTGCGCGAGCAGTATGAGACCCTTCATCGTGCCGACCTTCGCAAGGACTCGGAGTCGATGCAGAAACTCCGCAGTTTCGCCACGGCAGCGAAGATCGAGGTCAACAGCGGTGATAGCGAGAGCGTGAACAAGACGCTGATTCTCGGAGGCAAGCCGATGAAGGTGACTTTCAATCGACGTCATTTCAACCTCGGCTGCGAGGGTCTTCTTGAAGCATGTGAGGAAGTTTGCGAGAGGGTTTTGAATGCGGTTTCCCTCACATGGCAGGACATGGACCACGTGATCCTCACCGGAGGCAGCAGCCTTTTGCCCTGTGTGGAGCAGAAAGTCCGTGAAATCAGCAAGCTGCCGGCGGCACGCATCCAGCGGAAGCAGCCCCATGCTGCCGTGGCCTATGGGGCGGCACTGCTGGCGGAGCAACTTTATGGAAAAGGGGAAACCATTGCGCCGCCGCTCAAGCAATCCGTGACGACGAATGAACTCGGTCTCCGCGTGATGGACCCGGTGAAGAAAAAGCCGGTCTTCCGCACCCTCATCGAAAAACATGTGCCCGTGCCGGTTTCGGTGAAGCAGACCCTCTACACCCACCGTCACGATCAGAAGAGCATCACGCTGGAGCTGATGCAGCGGAAGAATGACTTCGAGCCTCCCGAGACTCTCGGGCAGTTCACTTTTGGCCCTCTGGCGAATGCGGAAATCAATTATCCCATCGAAGTCGAAATCGGCTTCAGTGCCATGGGTCGGACCACGGTGATTGCCAAGGATAGTCGCACCTCCGCCCGCATCGAACGGGAAATCTCTGCCGAAGAGACCGAAGATTGGTCGGAAGTTTATCAACATCTCAGCTCCCTGCCCCTCAAAGCCTGATCCTGCGATTCTCCATCCCTTCACGACTCCCTTTTTCATGAACGCCCCCGAAGATATGACACCCGCCGAAGCTGCGGAATTGCTTGGCGTGAGCCGCGAAGCCAGCCCGTCTCAGATCGAACGTGCTTATGCCGAGAAGCTCGAAGCGCTTGAGAAAAAAATCGCCCAAGCCGCCACCGCCGCGCTGAAAAACAAGTACCGCGTGGCCATGGACCGCTTGAAGCTTGCCCGTGAGGTGATGGAGAAAGAGGAAGAGGTCTGTGATCTTCCGTCACTTGAAATTTCCGAATTGGCAAGCCCTCCGCCTCTGCGCCCGGCCGCGCCGGAGCCGATGGTCGCCGCCCCACCTGCTCCTCCGGCACCAGCTCCGGCACCCACTCCAGCTCCAGCTCCGGTGGCCCCTGCCGCGCCGAAAAAGCCCCTGCCGGTAAAGGCCATTGGCATCGCCCTCGCCGCTCTGGTCCTCATCGGTGCGGCGATGGTTCTCCTGCGTGATCCGGCCACGGCCGTTTACGCCGGGGACTATCGCAAGCGGATCAGTTATGACTCGGTGGTCTATGATTACTCGATCACCGTGGCCAAGAACGGCGAGATCACCGGGACCAATCAGGTGGCGGACAAGAACATCGAACCCGTCAAAATCACCGGCAAGGTCGAGGCCGATGGCAAGCTCACCGCCACCGGTGAAGACAAGTCCCGCTACATCGGCCAGATCCGCGGAGACGACATGGAGCTTGAAGAGCAGTTCGAAAGCTCGGATGCCGTGGTCTTCAATCTCACCCGCGGCCTTGAGCTGCCCGCCGAGCCACCCCAGGCGGAGTGGGCCGGAGTTTATCACAATCCTTCCGTGGAATACCCCGCCGGGAAGTATGAGATGCGCTTTGAGGTCGAACCCAACGGCCATGTCACCGCCCATTCCCGCAAGTTGACCAATGAAGCCGGCGTCACCTTCGAAGGCCGCGTCAACACCAAGGGCAAGTTCACCGCAACCCACGATCTCAACGATGGCGACGTGATCGAATACACCGGCTCGGTGGATGGCGAGGAGATGATCGTCGAGGAAACCCTGCCCGACGGCGCCACCTTCATGATCCGCCTGACCAAGGGCGAGAAGGAATCCATCACTCTTTCCCCCCACGCCGGGGTCTATCGAAACCGGATCACGTACGAGAAGGTGATCTTTGATTTCGATGTCACCATCGCCGATGACGGCAGCCTGTCCGGCACCAGTCAGATCGCCGATGACAGCCAGGATGCCGTCACCCTCAATGGCAGTGTCTCGGCCGATGGCACACTCCAAGCCACGGGTTCCGATGACACCCAATACAGCGGATCGATCACGGATGGGGAAATCGAACTTAACGAAAAGGTCGGCGAGTCAAACTTCACTTTCAAGCTCGTCAAGGATCGCGAACTTCCCGCTGAAGCCCCTCAGGCGGCCTATGCGGGAACCTATGTGAATATCTCGGTCGTCGATACCAACAACGCCGCTTTCGAATACGAATTCACAATCGCCCCGGATGGCGGACTCACCGGTTCCTATACCAGCGCCGATGGCAGCCTGCGGGTAAACATCAGCGGCCGTGTGGGGACCAAGGGCATCATCACTGCCGAGGGCACGCCGTATTCGAATGGATTCAAAAACACCTACACCGGGCAAGTGACCGATCAAGGTCTCGAACTCACCGAAACGCTCCGCAATGGGGGCACTTTCTCCTTCATCGTGCCGAAGTCCTGACCCCCTCGATCCGCCATGCAATTCAATCACGACGTCACCGACCGCATCCAGAAACTTGCCGCTCAGGGGCAGGACATCGCCTCGCGTCAGGAGGCAGGGATGAGCGAAACTCCGCTGACTCAACTCTTCGGGGAACTCCGGAACAACAGGAAGGCGGAGCCTGTCGAGGTCGCCCTTGTCGGACTCGATGATGACAGCGTTCCGCTGGTTCTCTCCCGGCTGTTAGGCGAGGAATACCCGCTCTGCCGCGTGGTCGTGCCGGACCGGCTGGGATATACCGAGGTGCATCTTCGTGAAAGTGGATACATCTTTGAATCCGGCAGTGAGAGGCGGGAGTTCGATCAACCGCAAAGCCTTCTGAAGGCCTTGGAGGAAACCCGGTCTTCGACCGATTCCCATGCGCATTCCCTCGGGGATCCCATGCGCGTTTCGCTCAAAGCTCCTGCCGGGCGCGCCGGGGTGGTCCTGCTCATTCCCACAAGTCTGGAAAGCTTGTCGAACAAGCCCGCCCTTCTTTCCATCATCGCCACGCGCGCTTCCTTTCTGGTGCTTGCGGGTCGGTCGGATCACGCGCTTGATGCCGATTCGAAGCTGACCCTCAACAGCCTGCTTGAAAACCTTGCCGGGTATCAATGCGTGGTCACCGATGAAGCTCCGGTGCCGCCGGGGGATCGATCCAAGATCGGCTGGCTCTCCTGGCCCGGACAGGCATTCGGTTTCCCTGCCCATTTCCTTTCCGCGGCGGATTCCCCGGCCTTCCTTCCATTCCTCGAACCCGATGGTCCGCAGGCCGGCTTCCGGGATTACCTCGGTGCCCAACAAAGCACCGCGCGGATCGATGAAACGCTCAGCCTGCTCGATGAATCCCTGCAAGCCGAGCTCGAACAGCTCGCCAACCGCATGCGCCTGATGGACTCCGGCGTGGCGGGTGCGGCGCTTGCTCCCGGGGATTTCGATGCCCGTGTCGCTGGTGAAGAAGTGAAAAACCGCCTCCAGGAGGACCTCGATGCGATCAAAAAGAACCGCGAGGACGCCGCCAAGCGGGCCCTGCTTGTCGATGGAGATCTCTACAAGAGCCTTCATCGCATCAGCGAGAGCCTGCGCGTCGATGATATCGACAAGACCCCGAAGGAAACCGTCATCAAGCTCGCCTTGTCCGAGGACAAGCAGAATGAAATCACCGATGCCCTGCGCCATGAAATGCGGGCGATCGTCATGAATGATCTGGCGGTCATTGATGAGACCGTCACAGCCACGCGCGAGGAACTCGAAGGGCAGTTGGAAAAAACCCTGGGACTGCGCACCCGCTTGCATCTCGATCCGCTCGACCGGACAGCCTGGTGGGAATCGGTGGTGAGCCTTGCCCGTCCCGAAATCCGCTATCGCTCGGAAATGCCCATCGTCACCATGGGAAAAAGATTTTCCGAGGCACGTGGCGGACTCTCGCTCGTCATGGTCGCAGGCGGCCTGCTCACCGGTCTCCAGGCATTCGTCGATGCCGAGACGCTCAAATCCATCAAGGTCGGCCTCTATGCACTCATGATTCCCGTACTGGTAGGCGGCCTGATCTGGACCTTCGTTTCCGTGAAGAAACGCGATCGGATCACCTTGGAAAAGGAACTCGACCGTCTTCGTGAGGGCGTGCTCTCCGAGTTGCGAAAGGTTTCCAACGAACTCCTGCGTGTGCAGGCCACACAGATTGCGGCTCTGTTAGGAAAGATTTCCAAGCAGCTCAACAGCCAGGCAGCAGAGCTGCTCAAAAAGCATGAAACACAGGCCAAGGGCGCCCGGGAAGAGGAAACCCGTCGTGCCCGCGAGCGCAACAAGGGCATCGAACAACGCAGCCGCGAGAAAACCCAACAGCGGACCGAACTCGCCCGCTTGAAAACCTCGGTGGGTGAAATCCGCAGGCTTCTCTCTGATTGGTTGCGCGGCCTGAACGCTCCGGCCCGCCCGGCGCTGACGCCTTCTGCGGGTGCGGTTGCCCCGTCACCTTCGCGCATCGTTCCCACCGTTCCTCCCTCTCCGTCCCGTATCAATCCTCCCTCGTGATCCTTTTGCGATCCGCGATTTTCTTCAATCCGCCTACCGACCCCCACCATGAACACCGATCATCAAGCCGCCCAAGCCGCCTACGCTTCCGCCCAAGAGGCCCAACAAGCCGCCGATCAAGCGGCGGACACCCTTCGCCAGGCGGATGCCGCGGCGAACCTTGCGGCCGAGGCCGCTCAGAATTCCGAATCCGCCGCCACTCAGGCCAAGAGTGCGGCCGATGATGCCATCGATGCCGCCCGCGATGTCACCGCCGCTGCCGATGAAGCCGCCGCTTCCGCCCGCGTGGCCGATGAAGCCGCGCGCTTTGCCGACGAGGCCACTCAGGAAATCGGCACCGCCCGTCAGCAGGTCGAAGAAGCGATGCTGGCGATGGAGGAACAGAACGCCAAGACGCGTCTGGCCGCCGATGAGGTGGAAAAGGCTGCGGATGAAGTCACCAGTGCCGCGCGTCAGGCAGACCATGCCAGCGATCAGGCGGCTGCGGCTGCCGCGCATGCGCGCGATGTGGCGGATGATGCCGCCTCCATTGCCCAGGCTGCCGATGCCGCCGCGCAGCATGCCGGAGTGGCCGCGCACGATGCGGATGCGGCTGCGCAGTATGCGGGTTCGGCCGCGAATGAAGCCGATTCCGCCGCGCAATATGCCGGAGTGGCCGCGCACGATGCGGATGCCGCCGCACAATATGCCGGAGCTGCCGCCCAGGATTCCGATGCGGCCGCGCAGGCGGCGGCGCAGTATCAGGCACAAACTTTTGAGGAACTGCAGATTGCCAATCAGGCCCGCATGCAGGCCGAACAGGAGATGCAGATGGCCGCCCAAATCCGTGCCCAAGCGGAGCAGGAACTCCAAATGGCCGCCCAGGCCCGAACCCAGGCGGAACAGGAAATGGAAGTGGCCTCGCAACTCCGTGCCCAGACCGAACAGGAACTCAGCACTGCCCAGCAAGCCGCATCGGAAAGCCAGAACGTTCTGAGCCAGGCCCAGCAGTCCGCACAGGAAATCGAGGCGGAGAAATCCGCTGCCATGGCCGCACGCGACAACGTCGATCAGATCATCCAGGAACTCGAATCCCTCCGCCAGCAAGCGGCGCAGGCAGCCGATGAGGCCCAAGCCGCCGCCGCCCGGGCCCAATCCTGCGCCTGAGGCGGGACATCAATCCGGCTGCGAAGTACGAAGTCCATCGTAGCAATCCAGCCAGAGCTGCAGCGCCCCCGCCAGCTCGGGCTGGAACCATCGGTTGCGGCGGATCTTGCGGCGTGTCGCCTCAAGATCCGTCCAGGGTTTCCGCCCGGTGATGTAGTGGATGATTTTGATCCGCTTCGGATGTTCCGGCAATCCCAGGGCCGGCGGCACGCGGTAGCCGAAGCGCAGACGGTGGGCATCGAGGAACAGGTGAAGCTGGTTGAAGCGGTGATCGAGGTGAAGCTCGGCACGCTCCGGCCAATCGGGGAAAAACGAGTTCAAAAAGCCCTGATCCCCTTCGCCACGGTCATCGAGGATACCGATCTGACCGAGCATGCGGTCGAAAAGCTCGCGACTCGGCTCGATCACCAGCAGGCCGCCATTCAGGCCGGTCCAATGGGAATGCACCCAGAGTCGGCCACCGGCATTGACCGCACTCATGGGAGGGTGATCGAAGAGTTCATCGATGTTCGAGCACACGATCATGTCCGCATCCAGATAGACTGCCTTGCGGAACTGGACCTGCTCGAAGATCCGCAGCTTGCTGTAGATGTGGATCCAGCGGCTTTCCCTCACGGTTCTCCCCTCGGGGACGGGGATGGCTTCGATGACTTTCCTCTCAATCCCCTGTCGTGCCAATTCGGCATGGGTGGCTGTGCTTACGTTTTCGGTCACCAGCACCTGCAAGGGGATGCGGGTTCCACTTTTTCTGAGAGACTCGGCGAGGACGAGGATGCCGGGAAGGAAATCATCGGTCGCAAGCAGACTCAGGTAAGCGCGGTCGATCATCTTGCTCAAGGTGGCGTGCGGAGATGGCGGGTTTCATTCATCCTCCACCCTCTCCGAGGCCAGCCTTAGCCAGGGGTGTCTGCCAGGTCAATGCGCATCGCGATAGGCCTCACCGACGAGGGTGAGGGAACCATCGGGATGAAACAGCTTCGAGCTTGCCAGTGGGCCACCGCTGACACCGCCATGGAACCAGGCGTAGCGTTCGACAATGTCCATGGCCTCGATGCGGGGCAGCAGTTCCCGCACATAATCGGCGACACGTTCGGCGGGGAAACGATTTTCACCCGCGCTTTTCGCCTCCCAGTCGGCGACCGCAAACTCCGTGATCCAGATGGGTCGCTTGAAAAGATCATGAACCTTCTCGATCTTGCGGATCATCGATTCCACCCCCGGTCCACCGTAGGAGTGCATGCAAATGAAATCCACTCGCAGCCCGCGCTTCTCCACGCCTTTCATGAAAGCAAGCATCCACTCGTTGTCAGGATGAACCGTCGCCGGACTGCCAAGTCTCAATCCAGTGGCTTCCAGTTTCGGCCATGCCTCAAGTGCGGCTTCCACCGAGGTGTTTCCCTGCGACTCGGAATCCGGCTCGTTGTAACCTAACAGCTCGCGGTATCCCCGGCTGACGGTGAGGGATTGAAGTTTCGCGAGACGCTCGTCGAGCACCGGGCTCACGCGGTAGATCATCGGAGTGAAGGCAATCTCCGCCGCATGTCCTGCGGGGGCTTCGATGTCCCAATTGTAGAGCCAGTCCGCTTCCACCGCGCGCAGGAAGCGCTGGATCTTTTCCGGCGCCCGCTGGCGCGCGGAGAGACAGAGGCCTTTTTTGCCCACGATGGGGGGCGATGGCTCCGTTTTCTTGGGAGATGAAGCACTCTCGTCCGTCCTGCAGGAAGGCATGAAGAGCGCCGGGGAGAGGGCGAGAAGTTGGCGACGGTTCATGGGGAAATCGGGATGATCCCACCCTGCGGCGGGAGAGAGGTCCTGTCATGGCCGGTTGCTTGCACAATCCGACCACGGACTTGCCTCTGGCGGGCATGGCGAGATCAGGAGTCGAGCTTTCTACAGTAAACATAGTAGGCCCCGGCGAGCGTCTTGCCATCGGCATCGAGCAACTCCGCCTTGACCTCAAAAGGAGAGGTCTCCTGAAGTTCGATCTCGAAACGGGCCGCATCGTCCTCCGCCGTCACCGGGCAGCTCAGGACCTTGCGGCCCACGGTGAGCCGCACGGATGCCACGGGCAGGGCTTTGAATTCGGGCTTGGGCCCGCCGTAGATCAGCCCCGGTTTTCCACCGCGTGCATCCCAGGAATCGATCGTCTTGCGGATTTCGGGAACACCCGCGAGGGGAGCGGCGGCTTCCCGGGGCCAGCGCCGGGCTTCGAAGACATAGTTGCCCGGTTTGGCCACGCGCATCCACCAGGTGCCGCATTGCCTGGGTCCTTGAGCCACCAACTGGTGGTTCCATGGCGGGCTGGGAAGGTACCAGTCCGAACTGTGAAGGAAGGTTTCGGGGTCACGTGGGTCACCGGCGATGGCAATCGGTCTCTCCCGGTCACCGGGCGAGACTTCCAACCAGTATCTCTCGTATTCATCCATGAGACGCGAGGCGACTTCCGGATGTTGGTAGAGAAGATTGAAATTTTGCCTGGGATCCGTTTTGAGGTCGTAAAGCTCCTGGCCATTGATGAGTCGCCAACGGGCGCTCATCGCCGCATAGGCACGATTCTTTTGTGGAACATAAGTGCGTTGCACCTCCACCATCAAAGTGCGTTCCGGAGCCTGGGCGGCGGGATTTGTTAGAAGATCACGGAAACTCCGGCCATCGAAATCCACCGGGTGGGGAAGCTTGAGTTGGCAGAGGTCGACGAAGGTAGGCAGGAGATCGATGTGGGCGTGCAGTGAGGAAACATCGCGCGCCTGCCCCCATCCGCCGCCGGGCCAGTGGATGAAGCAGGGAACGCGATGGCCGCCCTCGTAAACACTGCCTTTCCGCTCACGCATGCCGGCATTGAATCGGGAGACTCCCATGGTTCCGCCATTGTCGGTGAGGAAGACCATCATGGTGTCACGGTCGAGCCCCTCGTCATCGAGAAAACTCCGCAGTTTGCCGATGAGGGAATCGATCCTCTCGATGGAGGCATGGAAGAAGGCGGAGCCCCTGTCGATCTTCGCAAGATGGGGTGCGGGCGGATTTTTTTCCGGCAGGGTGATCGGTGTGTGCGGCGAATAGGTGCAGAGATAAGTGAAGAACGGTTTCCCGGCTTTCTTCGAGTCACGGATGAAGTCCATGGCGGCATGAAAAAAGACCTCCTCGCCCCAGCCATCGATCTTCTTCCATTCTCCTTGGGAAAGATAATGATCGTTCACGCGGTCATTGAGAAACATGTCATCGGTGGAGCCGGTGCCGCCATCCCCCTGACCGAGCCAGGTATCGAAGCCGCGGTCCATGGGACGATAGGGAAAGTTCGATCCCAGATGCCATTTCCCGAACATGCCGGTGCGGTATCCATTGGCTTTGAAGACATCGGCCATGGTGATCTCGCCGATACGGAGATGGTTGCCTCCGGCGATGGTGTGCCAGACTCCCACCCGGTGGGGATAGCGGCCGGTCATCAGGGCCGCGCGAGTGGGCGAACATGTGGGATCGACATGAAAATCGGTAAGCCGGATCGACTCGGAATGAAGCTTGTCGAGATGCGGCGTGCGGGTGATCGGATTGCCATGCGCGGCAATGTCGCCATAGCCCATGTCATCGACGAGGATGACGATCACATTCGGTCCGGCAGAGGCATGAAGGGAACCTGCTGTAAGACCTAACAGAAGCGCGAAGCGGCCGAAGAGGGCTTTCAATTTCGTGAAACGTGAGCGATGGAAAGCGTGTGGCATGGGTATGGCGAAGGCTGGAGGTCTTTTCGCTCAAGGTACGGCGGCGGCGGCGTGTTGGAGGATGAAATCGATGAGTTCTTCGCATTCGAAGAAAGCGGGGCTGATTTCGTGGCCGCCTCCCGGGATCACCTTCACTGTGCAGGGGCCACCCAGGGCCTTGTAGTTGTTCTGAAGCAGACCGGTATTTTCATCGAAGGGCACGAGAACATCTTTGTCGCCGTGGACGGAAAAAAGCGGGACCCGAAGTTTCGCCAGACCTTCGAGGCGGGAGACGGGGTTGAATTCGTCGAGGTTTTTGCGGAGTTCCGCCTCGCTCATTCCATAATCGGCCAGGGTCTCCGCCTTCGACGAACGCAGCGGGTAGCTGGTGAGATTGCAGACTGGATAGATGCCGACCCAGGCACGGACCTTTTCGGGGTTCCGGACGGCCCATGCCAAAGTCATGAGTCCGCCGCGGCTTTGACCGAGGAGAATGGGTTTTGGGGAGTAGCCGCGTGCGACCATGGCGGTGTGAAAGTCACCGAACTTCGCCGTGCTTTCCGGAGCACCCCGCACTTCTCCGAGATCGCAACTGGCGATGGCGATGCCGGCATGCAGGAAGGCATCGACGTATCTCCGGTGGCGGAGGATGATGAAGTCTCCCTTCACATTCGGCGCATACCAGATCCACGGCTTGCCCTTTGCAGCTTGGGGAGCGGCCTTGAGGTAGGCTTTGTGACCTTGGATCTCGAAGCTTTCGATCCCGCTCTCAGCGGCGGTGCCGGGCAGGATGAAATGAAGGCAGGTGGCAAGGGTGAGCAGAAGGGATCGGAGGTTCATGGCGAAACGAGCGGCGATGGGCTTTGACCGAAATCAAATCCATGCGCTGAAAACCCGGCGGCTTCAATCCCAAAGGTGAGGGGCGCGGCACCGGGTTTCACTCAAGGCCTCATGGGACCAGGGCTTGAAGTCTGCCGAAGAGTTTTCCGTTCTGGGATTTCGATGAAGGGACGGTGATGACGACGTTCTCGGTCTCCGCATCCACCGGGCTGAGCGCGATGCTGATGCCATCGATCGTTGTGCTGGAGGAGCCGATGTTCAGTTCGTTGGTTCCCGGGAAAGTCAGGTCGGTGGACCACTGGAATTTGAGGGTGACCGCGCCGATGCTGGCGGTCCTCCGTGCGAAGATGAAGACCAAGGCACCGCTTTCATTTCGGGACGAGGACGGCAGCAGGGCAGAGGAGTTCGCTTGCGGGGAGCTTGGGTTCGGTTCGCCGCCGAGAACAAATTCGAGCGCGTTTTTCATGCCATCGAGATCCGGATCCGCCTCTCCCGCGGACGCGCTTCCGCTGAGGTTTTTCGAGGCGGCCCATGAATCAAAAGGGCTGAGGGCTTCGATGGGCAGGGCGTTGAAGGTCAGGGCGGGGAGGTTGTTGGCGCCTCTGAGGAGCGAGGAATTCGCTTCGTTGAAATTCCATTCGTCCTTGAGGTAGGTGAGCGTCGAATTCGCGTCGGCTGGAGCGGCGAGCTGCAGGGTGACGACGTTTCCACTGGCGCTGCCGGAGCTGACTTGATCGGCCACGCCGTTGATGTGGAAGTTGAGAATCGCGAACATCTCCCACTGCATCGGTTGGTCGAATTCCACGGCGATTGCGGTGCGGGCATTCGAGGTGAACCAGGCGCGCTTGACGTTGGGCGCGGTGACATGGCTTCCGGCGCCCACACCATAGAAATCCCGGGCGATGAGCGGGGCAATGCGGTTGCCCATGGCATCATATCCGGCCTTGGAGAAATGGCAGCCTTCGTATCCGGAGATGCCCAGCGTGTTGAGGATGCTCATGCGCGAGAAAAGGCGGGGCAGGCGGCGTTGCACGTCACGAAGTTCATCGCCATAGGGGCCGATGCTGCATGGGTTGGGCATGACTTGCCAGAGGATGTATCTCTGAAGATTGGGGAAGTCCTGTTTCCACGCGGAACTCAGGGAAAGGAAGTTCTGCTCATAGGTGGTGTAGTCGGGCTCGAGGATCGGGCCGAAGTTGGCGCAATCGCTTTCGCCCTGATGCCAGAAGAGGCCACGGATGCCATGGGTGAGGCGGGCGGCGATGATGCGGTTGAGGAGATTGGCATAGATATCATAGGTTCCCGCACCCACCGTGCGGTCGGCGGGATTGGGAAGGTGCTGGTCGATCCGGGTGCCGCCGACCGCGCCATTGATGATGCAGACCGGCATTTGATGGTCGGTGACGATGCGTTCGCCGAGGATCATCCCCCAGAAGCCGACCTTGCTGCCCCAATTCGGGCTGGTGGGTTTCGCGTATGCGGGTCCCCATCCAAGGGAGGCATTGTAAGTGCGGATCCAGGGATTGCCGATGTCCGCCTGCGGTTCCGAGTTGTCGGTGGCCTGGGCGTTCGATTGACCTTCGATGATGTAGGCATCCCCGCAGAGAATGCCGGTGACGGTGGAAAGATCGGTATCGATCCCTCCGGTCGTGGTGCCGTACACAACGCGGTAGGTGAAGAGGCCGGCGGGGAGGGTGGCGGTGAAGTCATAGGCTCCGCCCGTGAGTGCCTGGCGGTGGGTGGCGTGGAGGCTTTCGGCTCCGCCGGATGGAGTCTGATAGATTTTCAGGAATACCGTGTCCGGCGTGCCGCTTTGGGTGCCGCGATAGTAGAGGGTGCCGAGGTTGGTGAAGGGGTTGCGGGCGAAGAACTGGCCATTGACCGGTTTTTCATTCGGCAGCGGGCTGCGTTCCACCCAGGGATCGGTTTCAGGTTCCTCGACGACGATGCTGGCGCTGCGGGTGACGTTCTCCGTGCCGTTGTTGATGGTGAGCGTGACAAGCAACGACCCGCTGCCTTGCGAGCGGGTCAGCGTCATGATGGCAGGCGAGGTCGTTTGGGTCACGGCAAGGTTGCCGGTGCTCCATTGGTAGGTGAAGTTAGTGCCGTTGTTCGCTTGCAGCAGGCTCAGATTGGAGATGACGGGCTGCACGGTGATGGTGGTGCGGCCGTCCCAAGTTGCGGGTGCGGAGAGGGTGAATTCCGGCAGGGGCGGTGCGACGACCACGGTGACGACGTAGTTCTTTGTTACCAGGGAATCCGAGGAGGTGACGGTGTAGGTTTGCGGATTTGTGAAGTCTCTCGCCGTGCCGGAAGGGGTGGTGCAGGTGGCACCTGGCCACAAGACATAGGTGGGAGCGAGGTTGGTGACATCGGTGCCAAAGGGAACGGTGAGGGTGATGGTGTTTTCACCGATGATGGCGTCCCGGATGGATGGCGGATTCGAAGCCAGACTCATGCTGAAGATATCCGCCTTGGGCGCGATGGGAGTGGCGATCAATTGGAAGCCGTTGAATGGCGTGTTGTTGCCATCGGTGAGTCTGAACGCGAGTTCGCCAGCGAGGGTCGGCGTGAGGCCGTTGACGCGCATCCAGTTGCCGGTATTGCCTGCCCCGGAGGTGACGTTTGCCGGATTGGTGTCCTGCGTCAACGCGAGCACCTCGCCATTGGTGCCGCTGAGGACACGGTTGAGGAAGAATGTTCCTGTGAGACCGGTTCCGGCAGTTTGCGTGATCGGGAGGCTATCGCCATTTTTCCACCACCAATCGGAGTATATCACGAGGTCGTAGGAATTCGCGACCGAGAGACCTTTCAAAGTGAGGGTGCTTGTCGTGCCGCCACCGACGCGACTGTTGAAGATTTTGGCACCGTTGATGAGATTCTGGGTGCCGATGTTTCCCCCCGTGAAATCGAGGGTGACGCCGGTGTTTTCGCCATTGGATTTCTTCAAGGCCATGGCAGTCTGTGGCAGGGTGGCGACGCGGTTCCATGTGCTGTTGGCGGTGTTTTCCGTGGCAGCGCCGATGAAATTCTCGGTGGTGGTGATCTGGTTGCCGGAGTTGCTGGCGAATTGGACGTTCCAAACCGTGGTGAGTGGCGGAGTCGTGGTGGTGGCGGCGGCAGAGGCGGAAGGGGCGCTCGCGTTCTGGGCGATGCTCTTGTCGCGGGCGGTGACGGTGTAGGTGTAGGTGGTGGACGGGTTGAGTCCGGTGTTTGTGTAGGTCGGGCTGTCCTGCCAACCGCTGTCGGCACCGCCGGGATTGCCGCTGGTTTCATCGAAATAATACTCCACACCGCTCGCGTCGCTGGCGCTGGTGGCGGTCATCGCGATGGCATTGGCCCCCGTGGCGGCGGGAGGGCTGGCCCAGGTCATGGGGTTCGGCGTGGGGGCATCGGCATCCGCCGGGGCGTTGCCATTCACCAGATAGCCGGAGGCACTCAGCTCGTAGTCGCCAAGTCCCGAGCCATTGACCGTGATCTTGTCGAGCTGGGCTTGGGTGAGGGCGGAGCTGGAGTTTCCAAAACGCAGCGAGGTGGGAGTGAAGGTGCCGGTGATGTTGAGCGTGCCGGGCCAGGAGACTGCGCTGCTATTGGCGAAAGAGAGGGCTGCGCCGCTGCCGAGATGGATGGTGGCGGCACCGGTGATGGCAAGGGTGCCGGCGGTGTCGGTGAATGTCGCGGCGTCGAGAGTGGCCGCGCCGATGGAGATGGCGGAAGTGTTTGGCAGGGTGTTGTCGGCACCCAGGGCGAGCGTGCCTGCGGTCACGGTGGTGGAACCGGTGTAGGTGTTGGCCCCGGACAGTACCCATCGGCCCGTCAGGTTTTTCGCGATGGAAAGCGTGCCGCCCGCTCCGTTGGAGATGTCGCCGCTGATGGTGTTGGCGTTGGTGTTGCCTCCGAACAGACTGAGGGTTTTGTTCGACGTGCTGGTCGGGTTGATGTCGGCGGTGAAATCGATCGTGCCTGCGCCGGTTCCGTCGGCCCGGAGGGTGGCCCCGCCTTCGGCGATGTTGAGGATCTTGTTGCTGCTTTGGGCGGTGGTGCCGGTGAAGGTGAGGTTTCCCGTGCTGAGGAAATCAATGGTGCTGTTAGTGCCGAGCGGGCTGCTGGCATCGCCGATATTGCCGATTGAGGTAACGATGATGGAACCTCCGTGAATGATGGTTTTTCCGGAGTAGGTGTTGGCCCCGGTGAGGATGAGGTTCTGTCCGTTGAGTTTGAAGAGCGCGAGGCTGGTGCTTCCCGAGGGGTTGGCGATGACTCCGCTGTAGGTGAAAGCGGTGCCGCTGGCGCTGAGGTCCACGCCGACGGTGACAGCGCCGCTGTA